>NZ_NIRT01000021.1 GCF_003207795.1 Komagataeibacter nataicola
CTGCTCGACCGCGTGCGCTTCCGCCCCATGACCCTGCCCGACCGCTTCATCGACCATAACAGCCAGGAGGCCCAGTACCATGAGGCCGGGCTGGATGCGGTGGCCATTACCAATACCGCCCTTGATGCGCTGGGTGTCGGAATCAGCATGACGAAGCCCTTGCTAAAGACGGCAAACGGACCGAAATCATGAACATTATGAAACATGCCCTGAAAACCACCGCACTGGCGCTTTGCGCCGGCCTGATGGCGGCACCGGTCATCCCTGCCGTCTTCCCCATTCATGCAGCCCATGCCGCCAGCGCGTCCGACGCGCAGGTGCAGGAGCCGATCAAGGCCCTTTACGCGGCCCTTGACCGCGTGCAGGCCAAAGGCAGCGGCACGTTCGAGCAGCGCTCGCAGATGCTCGCTCCCTCGATCGACCGTGCCTATGACATGGAGACCGTGCTCGCCTCCTCCATCGGCCCGCGCTACGCTGCCCTGCCCGCTGACCAGAAGCAGCAACTTCTGGCCACGTTCCGCCAGTTTACGATCGCCCGCTATGTCTCGAGCTTCAAGCCGGGCAGCGACGCGCGCTTCACCATCGATCCTGCTGTCACGCCCTCTCCGGTGGGTAACGACCGCATTGTTATAACGCACATCGGCTCATCCGATGATCCGAGCGGGACCGAAATCAATTACGTGATGCGCTCGGATGCCAAGGGCTGGCAGATCGTTGACGTGCTGCTCAATGCCCATATCAGCCAGGTTGCGGCACAGCGTGCGGATTTCAGCTCAGCCCTGTCTGGCGGGAATGTCCAAAAACTGACAAATCTGTTACAGAAGAAAATCAAGACCTTCTCGGAAGAGTAATCTGACCCTTCCCTGACGTCTTTTTCATTTTTGCCTTGCGCGCGGGACCTTGCCGGAAAAATAATGTCTGTTTTCAACGCTCTTGTTTCACCCGCCGGACTGGCTGCGACTGTCGCGGCCGCTGGGTGCATGCAGGCAGCGGTAGGCACTTTCCTGGTCTCGCGTTTCCGCTGGCAGGAAAAACGCGTTGACCGGGAAGTGCCCCTGCCACCGGTCTCCGTGCTCAAGCCGCTGCATGGGGATGAACCCCTGCTTGAGGAAGCACTCGAAAGCTTCTGCACGCAGGATTATCCCCATATGCAGATCGTCTTTGGTGTGCAGGCCGAGGATGATGCCGCCATCCCCATCGTGCGCCGCCTGATGGAACGTCATCCGGACGTGCCGATGGAGCTGGTGATCGACTCCACCTTCCATGGGGTGAACCGCAAGATCGGCAATCTGATCAACATCATGACCCGCGTGAAGCATGATGTGCTGGTCATTTCCGACTCGGACATTCACGTGGCGCCCGATTACCTGCGCCACGTGGTGGGCGCGATGGTGCCCGACAATGTGGGACTCGTGACCACGCTCTATGCCGGGCTGCCTGCCTCAAACACAGTTCCGCGCCTGCTCGCGGCCTGCCAGATCAACCACAACTTCCTGCCTGGCGTCATGCTGTCGCGCTACCTCGGGCGGCAGGACTGCCTTGGCGCCACCATGGCGCTGCGGCGCTCCATGCTCGACTCCATTGGCGGGCTCGAAGCCCTTGTGCCCCATGTGGCCGATGATGCGATTCTTGGCCGCTACGTGCGCGAGCATGGCAAGGACATCGCCATTGCCGCGTGCATGACATGGACCACCGTGGGCGAAACCTCGATGCGTGAGGTGCTGGCGCATGAACTGCGCTGGGGCCGCACCGTCAAGACACTGGAACCGGCAGGCTATGCGGCCTCAGCCATCCAGTTGCCCCTGTTCTGGGCCACGGTCGCGGTGCTGCTCGCACCCCATGCGGCGTGGACCTGGTTCTTCTTTCTTGGCGCGTGGGGATGGCGGGGCGTATGTTCCTTCATCCTTGACCGGACACTGGCGCAACGCAGCCTGCTGCCGTTAGTGCTACTGCCACTGCGCGACTGGATCTCAGCTGCGATCATGGTAGGCAGCGTGACGGGCACAAGGGTTGCCTGGCGCGGGCAGACGATGCATGTCACGCCCCATTCGGTCATGACACCACGATCGCAACCCGCCTCCCCCGGTGACTGACTCCCCCGCCAGCCCGCCGGACCGTTTTAAAAACCCACCCTGTAGTCAATAAGAACGGGTATTAAGGGAACCCCGTTCCCCGCCAGAACCCGAGGATACGCGTAGCATGATGAAAACCCTGTTTCTCCAGCCGCCTTCGTTTGACGGATTCGACGGTGGGGCCGGTTCCCGCTATCAGGCCAAGCGGGAAATCAAGTCGTTCTGGTACCCGACCTGGCTGGCCCAGCCCGCCGCCATGGTTGAGGGCAGCCGCCTGATCGATGCGCCGCCTGCCCGCATGGGCATGGAGCCGATCCTCGAAGACGTGCGCAACCGCGACCTCGTCATCATGCACACCTCCACGCCTTCCTTCGCATCGGACGTGCGCGTGGCCCAGATGCTCAAGGAGGCCAACCCCAAGGTCAAGATCGGCATGGTTGGCGCCAAGGTGGCGGTGCAGCCCGAAGAGAGCCTGCTCAATGCCCCGCCAGTCGACTTCGTGGCGCGCAACGAATTCGACTTCACCATCAAGGAAATGGCGGAAGGCCGCGAGTGGAAGGATGTCGATGGCATCTCCTGGCGCGATGCCGATGGCAAGATCGTGCACAACCGCGACCGCGCCATGATCGAGGACATGGACAGCCTGCCGTTCGTGACCGAAGTGTACAAGCGTGACCTGAAGATTGAAGACTACTTCATCGGTTACCTGATGCACCCCTACATCTCGATCTATACCGGCCGTGGCTGCAAGTCGCGCTGCACCTTCTGCCTGTGGCCGCAGACCGTGGGCGGCCATCACTACCGCACCCGCAGCCCCGAGCACGTGGCCGCCGAGATCCGCCTGGCGAAGCAGTACTTCCCGCAGGTGAAGGAATTCTTCTTCGATGACGATACCTTCACCGATGACCTGCCGCGCGCCGAAGCGATTGCCAGGGAACTCGGCAAGCTGGGCGTAACCTGGTCGTGCAACGCCAAGGCGAACGTGCCCCGCAAGACGCTGGAAGTGCTCAAGGCCAACGGCCTGCGCCTGCTGCTCGTGGGTTACGAGAGCGGCAACCAGCAGATCCTGCACAACATCAAAAAGGGCATGCGCGTCGAGACGGCCCGCGAGTTCACCAAGAACTGCCATGAACTCGGCATCAAGATCCATGGCACCTTCATCCTCGGCCTGCCGGGCGAGACGAAGGAAACCATTCAGGAAACCATCCGCTTCGCCACCGAGATCAACCCGCACACGCTGCAGGTTTCGCTGGCAGCGCCCTATCCCGGCACGTTCCTGCACCAGCAGGCGACCGAGAATGGCTGGCTGGATGAAAAGAACGCCGAGCTGATCGATGACAACGGCGTGCAGATCGCACCGCTGCACTACCCGCACCTGTCACACACCGAGATCTTCCAGAGCGTGGAAGAATTCTACCGGAAGTTCTACTTCCGTGCGCCCAAGATCGCCTCGATCCTGAACGAGATGGTGCGCAGCCCGCAGATGATGAAGCGCCGCCTGCGCGAAGGGGTGGAGTTCTTCCAGTTCCTGCGCGAACGCCGCGCGGCCTGATCCCGCCACGCCCCATGCCGGAACCTTCGGGTTCCGGCATTTCTTTTTTCAAGCCACCCGGTTTTCCAGCATGAAGCGCGTCATCATATCCGCCGACGATTTCGGCCTGTCGGAAGAAGTCAACGAGGCCATCGAGATCGCCCATCGGGATGGATTGCTGTCAACCGCGAGCCTGATGGTTTCCGGCCCCGCCGCCGCCGATGCCGTACGCCGCGCCAAAAAGCTGCCTGACCTGCGGGTGGGGCTGCACCTTGTAGCCATTGAAGGCCCGGCCACCCTGCCGCCTGCCGATATTCCGCTGCTGGTTCCGCAGGATGGTCTGTTCCCCTCCGACCAGCTCAAGCGGGGGGTGGAATATTTCTTTCGGCCTGCCGTGCGGCGTGAACTGGCTGCCGAGATCGAGGCGCAGTTCCGCGCCTTTGCCGCAACCGGGCTTATGCTGGACCACGCCAACGCGCACAAGCACATGCATCTGCACCCCACCGTGGGGCGCTACCTGATTGAAAGCGGCCTGCGCCATGGCCTGCGCGCGGTGCGCGTGCCGCTCGAGCCACCCGAGCCACTCCGCGCGGCCGGCACCTATGCCGACACGCTGGGCGATGCCGCCCTGCGGCGGTGGACCGGGCTTTTACGCCATCAGGCGCATAAGGCCGGGCTGGTGACGAATGACTGGTGCTTTGGCCTGGCATGGAGCGGGCACATGACGACCGAGCGCGTCTCGGCGCTGGCCGCCCACCTGCCTGATGGTCTGTCGGAAATCTATTTCCACCCGGCCACGGCCAAGAACAGACTGTTACAGCGGCTCATGCCGACTTACGAACATGAGGCCGAGTTCCGCACGCTCTGCGCGCCGGGCTTTCGCTCGGGGCTGGCTCATGCGGGAGCTGTACCCACGACATGGACCGATGTTGCTAGCGGGCGTTAAACGGACGGAATAAAAGGTTTTGGTAAAGCTTTTTTTCACAAAAAAGCTTTAAAAGAACGCCGCCTTTTTAAAAAAAGGCGGCACCCAAAAACTTTTTACTGATAATCAGCCGAGCTTGGATTCAACCCATGCCTTGAGCTGGCTCTTGGGCATCGCACCGGTCTGCTGGGCTACGGGCTTGCCATCCTTGAACAGGACCAGAGTGGGAATGCTGCGTACGCCATATTCGTTGGGGGTGCGGAGATTATTGTCGATATCGACCTTGGCCACGGTCATGCGGCCCTTGAACTCGCCGCCGAGCTCTTCCAGCGCGGGCGCGATCATTTTGCACGGGCCGCACCATTCAGCCCAGAAATCAACCAGAACCGGCTCCTTCGAGTCGAGCACCAGCGTCTTGAACTGGTCATCGCTGACCGCAATCGTGTTTTCACCCATCACTCAATGCTCCATTTACGGCAGCCATGGCTGCCTGTGTCCTTGCGTCCTGCTGACATGGCAATCGCCCGGCACGCGGTCAAGCCCGTACCGACCCCTTTAAGGCAACCCGGTCCGGCGCATAATGGTCCAGCAGTGCCGCGGGCAGGATGTCAACGCGCACGCCCTCGGTCCAGACCAGCACGCACACAACCTGCCTGCCGGGATAGACCCCGCGCAACAGGGCGCGGTAGGCCGCCATCTGGCGCAGGTAGAGCACGGGGGTCTGCCCAATATCGGCTGGTGGATGGCGGTTGGTCTTGAAGTCGCACACCATGACCGTATCGGCATTGACCGCCATGCGGTCCACCTGCCCCACGATCACCTGCTCGCCCACGATTCCGGCCAGGGGCTGCTCCACGCGGCTGCCAGGCGCAAACAGGGCCGCAAGCTCTGGCCGCTCCATGACCGCGAGCACCTCCGCCACCAGTTCATCACGCAGTTCGGGCGCAAGCCCCGCCGCCGGGCGCGACAGCCAGGCATGGGCCAGATCCGCACGCGCATCGGGCGCGCAGTCGGGCAGGTACTGCAACAGGGCATGCACCAGTTGCCCGCGTTGCAGGGCGCGGGCGCGCCGGGCCGTGGCATCCGCCCGGTCGCGCACCGTGCTGGCCGAGACCAGCGGCGAGCGCACGGCAGGCTGCGGGCCAAGGGCCACATCATCGGGCCGGCTGGGCGCAAGCGGGCGGGCCAGCGGGCCTTCCGCCACGGGCAGCACGGGCCGCCACAGCGGCGCGTGGCCCATCCACTCCGGCAAGGCGACGGGTTCCACCTCCAGCGCCGGGGCCTGCGACCGGGGCATGGGCGCGGACACGCTGCGCTTTTCCTCCAGCACCAGGCTTTCACCCTCCCAGCCCAGATCAAAAGGCCGGGCCTCGGCGCCTGCCTGCTCGAAACCACGGTGGCACAGGTCATACCAGCAGCCATCGGGCACGCCCCGGCTGGGCTTCCAGCCGCATATGACCAGCCGGTCGCTCGCACGGGTCAACGCCACGTAAAGCAGACGGTTATATTCCTCCGCCGCCTCCTGTTTGATCTTGTCCTGCAAGGCTGCGGTCAGGTCGGTGGTCAGCTCGCGGCGGGGCACCCAGATGGGGATGTCGAGACCGGTCTGCTGGTCCTTTTTCCACAGGATGTTGGTGTCAGAGCGGGGGCTGGCGATGGTATCGGGCAGCACCACCAGCCGCGCCTGCAGCCCCTTGGCCCCGTGCGCGGTCATGACGCGCACCATGTTGGCCGAGGCGTCAGGCTCATGGCGCACGGTCTCATCCGAGGCATTGAGCCAGTGCAGGAAGCCCTGCAGCGAGATGGCATGCGCCTCCTCAAAGCGCAGCGCGGCGGAGAGCAGTTCATCCACCGGCTCCACCGCCTCCGGCCCAAGGCGGGCCAGCAGCCGCGTGCGCGCCCCCAGCGGCCCAAGGGCCTCGGCCAGAAGCTGGTAGGGGGTTGCGTAGTCCACCTGCCGGAACAGCGTGTTGAGGATATGCCATGCCGCCGCCCAGTCCGGGCGCTCGGTATGGCGCGCGCGCAGCACGGCCCAGAGCGGTTTGCCATCGCGGCCCGTTGCAAGATGCATGAGCGACTCATCATCCAGCCCGCCAATGGGCGAGGTCAGCACGCAGGCCAGCGTCAGGTCATCCTGCGGCAGGAGCAGACACGCGCACAGCGCCATGAGATCCTGCACGGCAAGCTGGTCGGTCAGCACGGTGCGCACGAGGGTGGCCACCGGCACGTCGTTCGTTTTCAGCGCGCGGATCAGGGCGCGGGCGAAGGCCGAGCGACGCGGCACGAGAATCAGCACGTCACCCGGCGCAAGCGGGGCCTCGCCCGGTGCCGGGGGCCTGCGCAGTTCGGCTGCAATCCAGGCGGCCAGCGTATCGGCCAGGCGCTGCTGGGCAGTGGACTGGCCCGCGTTCTGGCTGGGGGCCTGCCAGGGGCTGACTGCCTCGCCATCCTCCTCCACCGGCACGGGGGGCCAGATCTCGACGCGGCCGCCCTGGCCGGGGCGGGCGGTGACATGGGGGGGAATGGTGCCATCGGGCTCGGCCACGCCCCGGGCGGCGGCGGCGTTGGCGAACACGCTGTCCACCAGTTTGAGCACCGGGGCGGTGGAGCGGAAGGAAACGGTCAGGGCCGGTTCGCGCCACAGGGCCCCGGCTGCCGCCGCACTGTGGCGAAAGCGCTGCCGCCACGCGCGGAAGGCCTCGGGGTCGGCCCCCTGAAACGAATAGATCGACTGCTTGTAGTCCCCCACCGCGAAGATGGTGCGCGGCGTGCCCTCGTCATCATGCGTGCCTTCGCCTGCGAAGAACTCCGCCGTCAGCCCCCCCGCGATGGCCCACTGGTCGAATGATGTATCCTGCACCTCATCAAGCAGAAGGTGGTCGATGCCGCCGTCGAGCTTGTAGAGTACCCACGCCGCACCGGGGTCACGCAGCAGTTCGAGCGTGCGGTCGATCAGGTCATCATAATCAACCATGCCCTGCGCGCTCTTGCGCGTGGCGTAACGCTCCAGCACCGGCTGCGCGACCGAGAGCAGCGCGCAGGTCAGTTCAAACACCGTGATCGCACGCATCTGCTGCTCAATGGCGATGATGCGCGCCGCCTCCGCCAGCAGCTGTTCGACCAGCACCGGGCGCGCGGCGGCAAGTTTGGCGTTCAGCCCGCCGCGCTGACGGGGCGCGCCATCGTTTTTCAGCAGCGCCTTGCGCCACACGGGCCATTGTGCCGCGCGGGCCGCCGCATCCTGCCCCAGCCAGGCCAGCATGATTTCGGCCTGCGTCCTGACGGTGGGCGATCCTTCCTGCGCCGCGTAACGCAGGCCGTCGCGCAGGGCGTCCTCATCGGGGATGGTGGCGCAGGCCTGGCGCAGCACCTCCTCCACGCTGCGCCCGCTTATGCCCAGCAGGCGCATCAGGGCAGCCTCGACACTGGCCCGGTCGCGCACCCACTGCCGCGCCACCGGCAGCAGGCGGCGGGCATGCGCCTGCAACCGCGCGATCAGGGACGTAAAGTCACCCATGCCGATCTGACCCGCCAGCAGCCCCACGGCGGGGCCGCCCGCGCCCACCACGTCCTCCACCGCCGCGCGCTGGGCCAGGCGGGCATCGGTTTCCTCGATCAGGGTGAAATGCGGGCTGATCGCGGCTTCAATGGGGAAGCGCCGCAGCAGCGACTGGCAGAAGGCATGGATGGTGCCAATGCGCATGCCGCCGGGCAGATCAAGCACGCGGGCAAACAGTTCACGCGCCACCTCGCGCGTGCGCTCATCCACCGGCACCGACAGGCGGGCAAGTTCCCCATCCAGCGCCGCATCAGGCAGCATGACCCACTGGCCCAGCCGGTCCTGCAGGCGGATCGACATTTCGGCTGCCGCCGCCTTGGTAAAGGTCAGGCACAGGATGCGACCGGGGTCGCTGCCCGCGACACGGGTGGGCACGCCGTCACGGTCGGGCACGTCACGCGGCAGCATGAGGCGCAGCAGCCGGTCGATCAGCAGCTTGGTCTTGCCACTACCCGCCGAGGCCGAGACAAACACCGATGCCTGCGGGTCCGATGCCTGCGCCTGGCTGCGATTGGCAAGGCCGATGGCGTCCATCGTGGTGTCGGCCTTTGGGGGGAACACGTTCATCCGCCATTCTCCTCACGCGCCGCACTCCATTCCGCAACGCGGGCCAGATGGGCGTAATCGGCAAAGCGGGGTTCCTCGCCGGGATAGGGGTGCGACAGATAGGGCTGGTCGGGATTGTCGTAACCGGCCACCAGATCACGCAGCCCCGCGCGGCATGACGCGATCAGATCGGTCAGCTCCTCCCCGCGCGCCACGTCGAGCACCAGGGCTGGCACATGGCCGCCGGTCAGCCGCCAGTAGACCAGTTCCGCCACCGTGCCCGCGATAGGGGGCGGAAAGCCGCCATTTTCAATCATCGCGGCCTCAAGCACCAGTTGCGACTGCCAGCCCTCCAGCACGCTGCGCCGCGTGGGCAGGGTGCCGGTCTTGTAATCGAACAGGCTCAGCGTGCCATCACCGTTGCGATCAATCCGGTCGGCCCGGCCGCGCAGGGTGAAGGGGCCGCCGGGCAGGCCTTCGAGTTGCATGCGTCCGCTCAGTTCGGTCAGCACCTCACGCGCGCCACCCGTGGCCCGCCGCGCCTGTTCGGTCCGGGCGCACCATGTGGCGATGCGTTCCAGCCTTGGCGCCCACCAGGCGGCAAGGGCCGGGCGCAGTTCAGCCCTGCGCAGCACATCGGTAAAGACGGCCTGCATTTCGGTCGCGCCCTCTGCCGGCCAGTCGGTGGGGTGGGCGCTGAACCACTCATCAAGGGCCGCGTGCACGATCTGCCCGTAATCCGCAGCATCCGCCAGTTCCTCAAGGTCGGGCAGGCGGTTGAGGCGCAGGATGCGGCGGGCATAGATGGCGTAGGGGTCGCGCATCCATGTCTCGATCTCGGTCACTGACAGGCTGCGAGGGCGCAGGGCGACTGCCGGGCACGGACGCGGCGGGCTGGCAGGCTGCACCAGCCCGCCGGGCGGGCGGTCGAGGCTGTCAAGCCAGCGCAGGGCGGGGTGCGGCGGCAGGCCGTAGCCGTGCCCCGCCAGATAGGCATTGAGCCTGACCAGCCACCGCGCGGGCACGGTCGGCGCGCCCTGCCGCCGTGCCGCCATGGACAGCACGACCCTTGGCGCAGCACAGGCGCACGAGACGAAGTCATGCGCGGCCTGGCCTATGGCCCATTCCGGCGAGGGCAGACCCACGCGGGTGCGCATGGGGCGGCTCATCCATGGCCCTGGATCGGTGGCGGGGGGCCAGACGGTCTCGACCAGGCCGCCAAGCACGATGGTGTCGGCCGTCTGCAATCGCGCTTCAAGCAGGCCCCAGATGAACACGCGCGGATGCACCGCCGTGCCCTCGCGCCCACGCACCGCGCGCCGCCCCTGCACCGTCATGCCCGCCAGCGAGGAGGCCAGCAGCCCGTCCAGCGCGCCCAGCCGGGCCTCGGGCAGCACGTCGCACCATGCCAGCATGCCACTCATGTGCTGACCCAGCGCGTTGCCTTCCTCACCGGCCCACAGGCGCTCGGCGCCATCGGTGGTGTCGGTCGCGGCAAGCGCCTGCGCGGTCTCGATCAGGGCGGCAAGCAGGGTGGAAACCGGCACCAGACTCGCGCGCGGCAGGGCGAGCAGCGGACCGAAAGCTGTTTCGAGCCGGTTGATGAAGCCGGTGATTTCCTCCGGCGCGTCGGGCGCATCGGCCAGCGCGCCGTGCGGGTCTTGCGCCGCCCGCGCCAGCGCGCCCCTCAGCCCGGCAATGCCCGGTGGCGGGGCGGGGCCGCGCAGCACCAGCCGCTCGAGCTGGCGGGCGCTGGCGCGGCAGTTGCCCGGCGCAAGGCCACACGCCGCCAGCGGGTGCTTGATGACCGAAAGCAGCGCCACGGGCGAAAGCCCGCCATCCACCGCCTGTATGATCAGCCGCAGGAAAGCGGTCTGCGGTATGGTGAGCAGGCTTTCGCCCGCGCTGTCATCGGCAATGACGCCCCAGCGCACCAGTTCGGTCGCAACGCGCCCGGCCAGCGCACGGTCGGGGGTGACGAGGGCGGCGCGCCTGCCGGGCTGCTCGAGCACCTGGCGCAGCACCATCGCAATGGCCGCCGCTTCCTCCTGCTGGTCGGTGCTGCGCAGTACCGACAGGCCATCGGCCATGACCGGAGCCTCGGGGTCGCGCCAGCCCGCCAGCGCATGGGCGGGCAGCAGGGCGCGGGCCAGCAGGCTGGCGCGCGGGATGGGGCTGCTGGCAACGCATCCCGGTGGCACATCCTCCCACTTTTCCATGCAGGCCCGCTCAAGGCCGAGTTCGGCCAGCATGTGCGCGGTGCCCGCCTGCGGGTGGTCGGGCGGCAAGTTGCACCAGACGTTATCGGCGCAGTCCATATCCACGCCCGGCAGCACCAGCAGCCCATCGGGCAGCGACAGCACGGCGCGCAGCATGGCGATGGTGGAGGGCACGGCATCGGAAAAACCTGCCGCCCAGATGGGGTAGCCTGCCGGTGGTGGCACCTCCAGCCAGCGCGCGGCCTGCGCATGCAGCAGGGCAGTCTGGCGGGCGACGGGGTTCATCACCCCCTGCTCGGCCAGCCATGCGGGCCAGACCTGGGTGATGATGGACAGGAACTGCACGGTCAGGTGCCAGTGCTGGGCAAAATCGCCCTCGGCGGCATGGGGCAGGCGCTCGCACAGGTCGCATTCGGCCCATTCCGCCTCATCCATCAGGTCAGCCAGCGCGCGGGCCAGCGGCCAGGCCTGGTCTACGCCCTGCACATCACCAAAGGCGCGGCCTGCCTGCATGACCAGCAGCGTAAGCGTGGCAAGGCGGCGGATGGGGTCGACCGCGGGCGGCAGGTCAAGCGCATTGCGACCCGAGAGCGCAAGGGCCGCCTCATCAAGCCCGGCAATGGGGGCGATGCGCGGCAGCAGGATGGGGCGACCATCGACCTGCCGCACGAAGGCCTCGGTCAGGGCGCGGGCGGCGCGGCGGCTGGGCAGCAGGATCAGGCCGGTGCCGCAGGCCTGCGCGTCATGCCCCGCCTGCGCCAGCCAGCGCGCGGCAATCTGGTCCACAAATGGCACATGCGGCGGAATGACGGCCGCCCGACCGCGCAGGGCAGGGGCTTCGGGCTGGCTCACAGGCCGGAATCCGAATCGGGGTTCAGGGTTGAATGCAGCACGCGCTCGGCGGCCGCGATATCGGCCGGGCGTGAGAGGTGGAACCACAGCGAATCATGCACGATCACACCCAGGCGGCCTGCCTCCATTGCCTTATCCCACAGCCGGTTCATGCTGAAGCCGCCTTCGGGCGCTGCATCGAACAGCCGGGGCGAGCAGATCTGCACGCCGGTAAAGATATAGGGCGTAATCTCGCCCGCGCGCGGGCGGCGCGGCCTGCCGTGGGCATCGACGGCAAAATCGCCATGGCCCACCTCGCCCACCGCACGCGTCATGCCGCCAAGCAGCAGCATGGCGTCCATGCTGGCAGGGTCGAACGCCGCCGCCAGCCGCCGCAGGGCAGGCACCGGGCCGTTGAGCCACATGGCATCGCCATTGAGCAGAAAGAACGGGTCCGGCCCGATCCGGCCCGCGCGCAGGGCACTTGCGGCACTGCCGCCGGTTTCAAGCAGGGTTTCCTCCACCTGTTCAACCGTGCGGGGGCCACGATGGGCAGCCGCCCGCGCGGCCAGCGCCGCATGGATGGCATCGGGCTGCCAGTGGGCATTGACCACCACCTGCGCAACACCCGCCGCCTCGAGCCGGTCAAGCACATGATCGAGAATCGGCTGACCCGCCACGCGCAGCAACGGCTTGGGCACCGCTTCGCTCAGCGGCCGCATGCGCCGCCCCAGCCCTGCGGCAAAAACCATGGCGGTACGGGGCATGTTCACGCTCATGGGGCATCTCCTGTATCGAGGTTCGTCAACTGCGCCAGCCGCCCGCCACCACCTGCCAGCCGGGCCACGCGCCCGCCCGCCGCATCGGGCACAAGGCTCACGCGCAGCGCATCAGGGGGTGTCAGGTTGCCCAGCCGCTCTGGCCATTCAACCAGCACGATGCCCTCGCACGCCTCATCCCACCCCAGCTCATGCAGGGCATCGGGGCCATCAAGCCGCCACAGGTCAAAATGCGAGATCGGAGCCAGCGGCGCTTCATAGACCTGCACCAGCGTATAGGACGGGCTGGGCACTTCCATTTCCGCATCCCCGCACAGGGCGCGCAGCAGGGCGCGGGCCAGCGTGGTCTTGCCAGCCCCCAGATCACCTTCCAGCAGCACGACATCGCCGGGGCGCAGCACGGCGGCCAGCGCCCGGCCCAGCGCCTGCGTGGCCTGAGGGTCGGGCAGGGAAATTTCACGCACGAACGGGTTTGCATCCATGCGGCCAGTGTGCCCCCGCCCTGCCTCCGCGCACAAGGGGGATGGCAGGGGCGCGCATGGAAAACCGTTTTCATATCCTGCGCCCTGGTTGCGCAAGGAGGGTTTTCTTTTCAATAGTTTAGCACAACAACGCACGCCATCGTCACACGCCAGACCGCGCCCGAGGCTTGCGCCTGCGGGCACAACCAAGCAAAACCGCACCTGACATATGCCTTTAACCAGACCACGGACTGCAGGACAGCTGAGCCGGACATGATCACGCCCTCCCCCACCCACACCACCGATGTCGCCATTATTGGAGCGGGCCCTGCCGGGCTGTTCGCCGCCTTTGAATGCAGCATGCTCAAACTTGGCTGCGTGCTGATTGATGCGCTTGATGAAATTGGCGGCCAGTGCGCAGCGCTCTACCCTGAAAAACCGATCTATGACATTCCCGCCCACCCCGCAATCGAGGGCGGCGCGCTGATCGAGGCGCTCGACCGCCAGATCGCGCCCTTTGACGTGCCGCGCCTGCTTGGCCGCCGGGTGGAGCGGCTCGAGGGCACACGCGGCGCCTTTCGCCTCGGCACTGACAAAGGCGACGTGATTGCAGCCCATGCCGTCATCATCGCGGCCGGTGCTGGCGCGTTTGGCCCCAACCGCCCCCCGCTTGAGGGGCTGGCCGCTTTCGAGGCTACGGGTAGCGTGCAGTATTTTGTGCGCCGCCGCGCCGATTTTGCGGGCAGGGACGTACTGATTGCGGGCGGTGGCGATTCAGCGGTGGACTGGGCGCTGTCCCTGCGCGAGGTCGCGCGCAGCGTGAAGCTGGTGCACCGCCGCGACCGCTTTCGCGCCGCCCCCGAAAGCCTGCGCCAGCTTGACGAGGCCGTAGGCCGTGGCGAAGTGGAAAAGATCATCGGCTACCAGCTGCATGGCCTGCACGGCACGGATGGCCAACTCGCGGGCGTGGACCTTGCCACGCTCGATGGCACGGTAAGGCATGTGGCGTGTGACCACCTGCTGCCCTTTTTCGGGCTGGCGACCGACCTTGGGCCAATTGCCCAGTGGGGACTCGACACCCTGCGCGGCACCATTCCCGTTACCCCTTCCACCTGCGAGAGCAGCCTGGCCGGCATTTTCGCGGTAGGCGATGTCGCGACCTATCCCGGCAAGCTCAAGCTGATCCTCCAGGGCTTTGCCGAAGGGGCCATGGCGGCGCATGCCATCCACCCCATCGTGCACCCTGACAGGGCGCTGCATTTTGAATATTCGACCAGCAAGGGCGTGCCCGCAGGCTAGGCGGTGGCGGATTTCAGCCATCCGGTCCTGTCATAACAGAAACGGTTGACCATTGCTTCCGTCTGGCGCATCCCCGATGTGTTGATGACGGAAGAATAAGGGACAGACCGTGAAAGTTATCGTTCTGGGCGCGGGCGTGGTTGGCGTGACGGCGGCATGGTATCTCGCCAGGGAAGGCCACGAGGTCACGGTCATCGACCGCCAGCCCGCCGCCGCGATGGAAACCTCGTTTGCCAATGCGGGCCAGATCTCGCCGGGTTTTTCCTCTCCCTGGGCCGAGCCCGCGCTGCCGCTCAAGGTACTGCGCTGGATGGTCGGCCCCCACGCGCCCATCGTCGTGCGCCCGCGCTTCGATCTGGCCATGATGCGCTGGCTCGAGCAGCTTCTGGCCAACTGCAACGCGCATGACTACGATATCAACAAGTCCCGCATGCTGCGCATTGCAACCTACAGCCGTGACTGCCTCGATACCCTGCGCCGCGATACCGGCATCACCTATGATGATGAACAGCGCGGCCTGATCCAGCTTTTCCGCACGCAAAAGCAGGTGGATGCCGCGGCCCGCGACATGAAGCTGCTCGACCTTGCGGGCGTTGCCCACGAGTTCCTCAGCCCCGATGACATCGCCCGCCACGAGCCGGGCCTGATGGAAAACCGCCACCTGTTCCAGGGCGGCCTGCGCCTGCCCGGCGATGAATCGGGCGACTGCCACATGTTCACCGCCCGTCTGGCCCAGAAGGCGGAAGAGGAACTCGGCGTCACCTTCCATTACGAGACCAATATCGAGGCGCTTGATGCCTCGGCCACCGATATTCTGGGCGTGCGCACCTCCATGGGCCGCATGACGGCAGATGCCTATGTGGTGTCGATGGGCAGCTATTCCCCGCTGCTGCTACGCCCTCTGGGCATAAAGCTGCCGGTTTACCCCACCAAGGGCTATTCGCTGACGCTGCCGGTCACCGATCCGGCCCGCGCGCCGGTCTCCACCGTCAATGACGCGACCCACAAGGTCTCGGTCACGCGGCTGGGCGAGCGGATCCGCATTGGCGGCACGGCGGAACTGACCGGCTACAACCTGCGCCTGAGCCGCGACCGGCGCGAACTGCTCGAGCTTTCGTTCAGCGAACTGTTTGGCGCGAGCGGCGATCTGTCGCAGGGCGCTTACTGGACCGGGCTGCGCCCGAGCACGCCCGATGGCACGCCGGTCATCGGGCCTGCGGGGCGCTTTGCCAACCTGTGGCTCAATACCGGGCACGGCACGCTGGGCTGGACCATGGCCTGCGGCTCGGGCCGCGTGCTGGCCGACCGCATGAGCAACAAGCCCACCGAGATTCCCTGCCTCGACCTGTCCATAGACCGCTACGCCACGGCCTGAAGTCAGGCAGGCCTTTCATCACCACAAACGCCGCCTTCGCTGAAAAAAGGCGGCGCCCAAAAAAAAGCCCGGCGTAAACCGGGCTTTTTTCGTGCAGCCGTAACCAGCCCCGAGGAAGGAGCCGGTTACGGGAATGCGGGAATTACTGGGCGGCCGGAGCAGCAGCAGCCGGAGCCGCCGCGTCCTTCTTGGCGCCATGGTGACGCGTGCCATTATGATGGCTGCCGCCGTGATGCTTCTTTTTCGCGCCAGCTTCAGCCGGAGCCGTGCCCTCGGCTGCGTCAGGCACATGCTGCGGCGCGGAAACGGCCGGGGTGGTCGGCTCGGTCTGCGCCATGACAGGTGCTGCAACGCCCATGACGGCAACAGCGGACAGGGCAGCCAGGAAACGACGGGTGGAAACGATCATATAAAAATACTCCAGAACTCAGGACTCTATGTCCCAATACGCCAATCGGCTGACGAATCGTGCCAGCCGGTCTGGCTTCCCTGCTCTACCATGAAGCAGGAAAGTCGTCCTGAATTAAAATTCTTAAATTTATGGATATGTTCTCACTTCTGCCGCAAGGCGACCGCAATCTCAAGAACTGAAACGTTACTAAAGATTGCAGCCACCCCTGCGCCGGGCAGAAATCAGTCAACCGAACCCGAACGCTCGCGCTTCTTGCGCTCGTGCGGGTCGAGATAGCGCTTGCGGATACGCACGGCAGACGGCGTGACCTCAACGAGTTCATCATCCTCGATATAGGCAATCGCCTGCTCGAGGTTCATCTTGCGCGGCGGGATCAGCAGCAGGGCCTCGTCCTTGCCGGCGGCGCGGATGTTGGTCAGCTTCTTTTCACGGACCGGGTTCACTTCAAGATCATTCTCGCGCGAATGCTCGCCGATGATCATGCCCACGTAAACCTTCTCGCCCGCATCGACGAACAGCGTGCCACGGTCCTGCAGCGAGAACAGCGAATACTGTGTGGTCGCCCCGTCTTCCGACGAGATCAGCGAGCCGTTGCGGCGCCCGGCAATCGGCCCGACATAAGGCTGGTAGCCATGGAACAGGCGGTTCATGATGCCCGATCCGCGCGTGTCGGTCAGGAATTCGCCATGATAGCCGATCAGCCCGCGTGAGGGGATGAGGAAGCTCAGGCGCACCTTGCCACCGCCCGAAGGCTGCATGTCCTGCATGATGCCCTTGCGCAGGGCCATCTTTTCAACCACGACGCCCGAATACGGCTCGTCCACGTCGATCAGGACTTCCTCGAACGGCTCTTCGCGCTCGCCGGTTTCCTCATTGGTGCGGAACAGCACGCGGGGGCGGCCGATGGTCAGCTCGAAGCCTTCGCGGCGCATCTGCTCGATCAGCACGCCAAGCTGGAGTTCGCCACGGCCTGCGACCTCGAAGGCCTCACTCTCGGGGCTTTCGGACACGCGGATGGCGATGTTGCCTTCCGTTTCCTTGAACAGGCGGTCACGGATCTGGCGCGAGGTGACCTTCTTGCCCTCGCGGCCGCCAAGCGGGCCATCGTTGAGGCGGAAGGTCATGGACAGCGTCGGCGGATCAACCGGGGTTGAGGGCAGCGGCTCCTTGACTTCAAGGGCTGCGATCGTCTCGGGAATCGTCGCTTCGGACAGGCCGGCCACGGCCACGATGTCACCAGCTTCGACTTCTTCCACCGGCACGCGGTCAAGGCCACGGAAGGAGAGCAGCTTGGTCAGGCGGCCGGTTTCAACCACCGAGCCATCGGGGCGCAGCACATGCACCGGCATGTTCATCTTCGCAACGCCCTGCTCGACGCGGCCGGTCAGCACGCGGCCAAGGAAGTTGTCGTTCTCGAGGATGGTGGCGACCATCGCGAACGGCGCGTCCTTGTTGACCTTCGGCGGCGGCACGTGGCTCAGGATCAGGTCGAACATGGGCGAGAGGTCCTTGCGCGGACCATCGATCTCGGTATCGGCCCAGCCCTGGCGGCCCGAGGCGTAGAGCATGGGGAAGTCGAGCTGCTCGTCATTGGCGCCAAGGGCTGCGAACAGATCGAAAATCTCGTTATGCACTTCATCGGGGCGGGCATCGCCACGGTCGATCTTGTTCACGACCACGATCGGCTTCAGGCCGCGCGCGAGCGCCTTGCCCACCACGAACTTGGTCTGGGGCAGTGCGCCTTCGGCGGAATCGACGAGCACGACGGCACCGTCAACCATGCTCAGGATACGCTCCACCTCGCCGCCGAAATCGGCATGGCCCGGGGTGTCGATGATGTTGATGCGGGTATCTTTCCACACCACCGACGTGCACTTGGCAAGAATGGTGATGCCACGCTCGCGCTCGAGGTCGTTGCTGTCCATGGCGCGTTCAGCGACGTGCTGGTTGTCACGGAAGGAACCGGACTGTTTAAGAAGCTGGTCGACCAGTGTGGTCTTGCCATGATCGACGTGCGCGATAATGGCGATATTGCGGATATCCATAAGTGCTCTTGACCTGACTTTCCTTGGCGTTACGCCATACGGGTGCGCGGCGGCACATGCGGGCGACACCCGTGCGTGCGGCGGCGGAATAATTGGCTGCTGGCTGCGTAGATAAAGCGGACTGGCGCGGATTGCACGCGAAACTTCGCGCACAACCCCGTCAAACGCCCGCCTTCATGCCCTGCGGATCAGAAATCCATGTCCTGGCGCATGTTCATGAGCGGGCGCGCGCCGTAATGCGAAATCACTTCCGAGGCCGCGACACTGCCCAGCCGCCCGCATTCGGCAAGTGTGCGGTCCGATGTCCAGCCAGCGAGGAAGCCTGCCGCATAGGCATCGCCCGCGCCGGTGGTGTCGATCACCTGCGTGCGCACGCTGTCGATGACGATGCGCTGCTGGTCCTGGATGATGACGCTGCCTTTCTCCGAACGTGTCAGCACGGCGAAATGCGTATCGGCGGCGACAAGGCGGGCGGCATGATCGAAATCGGCGGTCTGGTACAGCGCGCAGATCTCGTCTTCATTGGCGAACAGGATGTCGATATGCCCGCGCACGAGGTCGAGGAACGCCGCGCGATGGCGGTCGACGCAGAATTTGTCGGACAGCGAAAGCGCCACCTTGCGACCGGCCTCATGGGCAATGCGGGCCGCAGTGCGAAAGGCTTCCTGTGCCGCCGGCGGGTCGAACAGGTAGCCTTCCATGTAGGTGACCTTGGCGGACTGGACCACATCGGCGAGCACGTCTTCGGGGCCGAAATTCACGCACGCACCCAGATAGGTGTTCATGGTGCGCTGGCCATCGGGCGTGACCACGATGATGCAGCGCGCGGTGGGGTGCGCGGTACCCGCATCGCCCTGCAGTGGCGATGAGGGGAAATACACGCCTGCCCCCTGCATGTCGGTGGCGAACGCCTTGCCCGGCGCATCATCGGCCACCTTGCCCAGATACGCCACGCGCGCGCCCATGTTGGAGGCGACGACGCAGGTATTGGCCGCCGAGCCACCGCCCATTTCCTTTTCGCGCCTGATCTGGCAGTACAGCGCCTCGGCGCGGGCCGCGTCGATCAGCATCATCCCGCCCGGCGTCATGCCGTTGCGCTCCGGGAAGGCAGCTTCCACCGGTGCCAGTACATCGACGATCGCATTGCCGATGCCCAGCAGGTCAAACCGGCATTCTGCCGCCTGTCCCGAATTTTCCATATCCTGTGTCACTCCCATCGCAGATCAGGCCCAATATGCAGGCAAGGCGCAGGTGCGCCACGAAATAACCCATTTTTTCGGGCCAAAGTCGCCCTTCGCTATCATTGGCGGGTAAATGGCGCAATGCATGAAGTTTTTTATGCCTCTCCCGGCCCCTTAACGCCCTTGTCGACAGGTTTGGGGGGCGTATAACCGGGTATAGGGGGCTGCGGCCTGCAACCAGCCCGAGACGCGTTCTTTTTCGTTCGGGGGCGTTCACGCGCCCTGATGCAGCATCTAACCAAGCGGGGTAATATTGTTTAAACGACGCAAGCCAGCAGACACCAAGCCACCCGCCCCCACTCCGTCCCCCGCGCAGCAGCCGGGCCGCCCGGTCATGGGCGGTGGTACCTCTCCATCTTCTTCCTCTGCCAGCAAGGAAAATACATCCATGGCCCGTCCGCCCTTCCCGCCCACGCCTTCTCCCTCGCCCGCGCCTGGCGCACGCCCCGGTGCGCCGGGTGCTGCGGCACCCGTCAAAAAGGAAAATGAGCGCCGCACCCTCGTGGTCGGTCGTGGCATCAGCGTGCAGGGCACCATCCAGGACGCCGAACGCCTGGTTGTGGAAGGCACCGTCGAGTCCTCGCTGATCAATGCATCCGAGCTGCAGATCGCGCAGGGCGGCGTGTTCAAGGGCGAAGTCGAGGTTGAGGATGCGGAACTCGCGGGCACCATCGATGGCACGCTGACCGTGCGCGGCAGCCTGACCATCCGCTCCACCGGCCGCCTGCTCGGCAAGGCCAAGTGCCGCCGCCTGAAGGTGGAAGATGGTGGCCAGGTAACCGGCCAGCTCGAAATGATCACGACCCCCGCCGCCCCGCAGGCCGCCCCCGCTCCGGCAGCCCAGCCCGCGCCCCCGCGCCCGGCCAGCGCTGGCTGAGGCACGCTTTTCCGCCCGGCCTGCCCGGGCGGATACAAAAAACGCCAGAGGCAGCAATGCCCTGGCGTTTTTTTTGCAGTAACCTGCACATAACTGACTGATGAAAGATTTCCGGGAGCTGCTTTCCCGAGCGTTTTCAAAGCAGCTTCACCAGAAGATTCTTTATGCGCTGGAACCTGCTCCCGTGGGGAAATCAGGCCACGTTATCGCGCCGGTCGCTGCGCAGCTTTACATAGGCAAGCTGCGCATGTTCGGCGCAGTACGGCTTGCCCGGCAGCGGCGTTGCCCCACAGAAGTGAAAGCCCGGCGTGCCCGGATCGCCCAGCGGCCAGCAGCAGGACTGGCTGCTGCGGCGGCGCGGCTCGCTTACGGGCCGCAGCGCGGCACGGGCAGCACGGGCAGGCGCACGCGCCGGACGGGCGGCAGGGGCCTCGGGGGCCGGTTCAGCTGCGGGTGCCGGGGGGGTGACCTTCGGCTCGAGGGGCGCGGCAGTCGCCTTCACCGGCGCAGGAGCCTTTTCAGGCGCGGGTGATGGCGCCACCACAGGCGCGGGGGCCGCTTCCTTTTTCGGAGCCACGGCGGCGGCTGGCGCAACCGGGGCGGCCTGTGTGGCGGCATCGGCTGGCGGCGTGGCCTTGGCGGCACGGCGGATAGGCGATGGGCGGGGCTTGAGGCCAAGGCGGTGCGCCTTGCCCACAACGGCATTTTTGGTAACAGATAACTGGCGGCCGATTTCAGCGGTCGATAATCCCTGCTGCCACAGATCACGCAGTCGCGCGATCGTCTCCTCTGTCCATTCCATCGCCATCGTTCTGCACTCCTTACGCGGAATGGAGCGAAACTAGGCGTATCTGCCATCTATCTCAACCGCAGAATGACAGAATCTTGTGGACAGTTCTGCCCATAACCTGTTTGCAACCCATGTAAAACCGCTTGAGCCCCCTGCGGGGCTCAGTCGTGGATCAGCTTGACCTTGCCATTCTCGACACCCATGGTCAGCCTCCCCGCCTTGAGTTCACGCGCAAGCTTGCCAAACACGGTATTGCGCCAACCATGAAAAGCGGGGATATCCGCCGCGTCATCCAGCGCAAAACGGTCGAGATCCTCTGATGACGCCACAAGTTTCGGGGCCACGCGATGGGCCTCGCAGCAGGTGGCGAGCAGAACCTTGAGCAGGGCGATCAGGGCTGCTGACGGGCGTGGCGCATCCTTGCCCCGCCCCTTGGGCAGGCGCGGCAGATCGGCTTCCGGCACGGCCTGGGCCTGTGTTACCGCCTCAAGCAGGGACTGCCCGCTGCGCCCCTCGGCAAACCCACGTGAGACGCCACGCACGCGTGCCAGCGCATCGACCGTGTCGGGCGCCGTGGCGGCGATTTCCATCAGGCTCTCATCCTTGAGCAGGCGCTGACGCGGCACGTTGACGCGCTGGGCTTCGCCTTCCCGCCATGCCGCGACCGCACGCAGGATGCCCAGCATGCGCCGGTTATTGGTGCGTGGGCGCATCTTCTCCCACAGGGTCAGCGGATCGGGGCGGAAGGTGACGGGGTTGTTCAGGGTAGCCAGCTCGGCCGCGACCCAGTCCAGCCGCCCCTCGCGCTCGAGCTGCGCCAGCAGTTTTGCATAGACCAGCCGCAGATAGGTGACGTCAGCCGCCGCGTAGCCGATCTGGGCGGGCGAGAGCGGACGCGCCGACCAGTCGGAAAAGCGATGTGACTTGTCGATCTGCACGCCAAGCAACGACGAGACGAGATTGTCATACCCCACCTGGTCGCCATAGCCTGCCACCATGGCCGCGACCTGAGTGTCGAACAGGGCGGCGGGCAGGCGGTCGAACAGATGCAGGAAGATTTCAAGGTCCTGCCGTGCGGCGTGAAAGACCTTCACCACCGCCGCATCATCGAGCAGCGCGCCAAGGCTGGTCAGGTCCATGCCGGGGGCGACCGTGTCGATCACCACCACCTCGTTTTCGCCTGCCAGCTGCACAAGGCACAGCTCCGGCCAGTACGTGCGCTCGCGCACGAATTCCGTGTCAATTGTTACAAACGGCTCCTGGCGCAGTCGCGCGGTTACAGCCTCAAGCGCCGCCGTGGTGGTAACCAGCACAGGAGCGGGAAATTCGGGTCGGGATACACGTGCCATTCCGTGCAGTTATCATGGCTGCACCGGGTTGCGGAAGCAGGGAAAACCGCATGTCCCCTCTCCGCATTTCCATTGACGCCCCCCAACGCCTTGCGGCATCAGCCCCTTATCCTTTTTTTTCACTGCGGACGGACCCGCCCATGACCTCCAGCCCCACCCAAGATGATGGCAGCCAGTTCCTGACGCAGCTCGGCCAGAACAGCGCCCAGCCCGCAAGCCCCGAGGAAGCCCGGCTTGAACGCGTGCCCGCCCCCGACCGCGGGCGGCGTTACGTGGTGCGTTTCACCGCGCCCGAATTCACCTCGCTGTGCCCGGTCACGGGGCAGCCCGATTTCGCCCATATCGTGATCGACTACATTCCCGATGAATGGATTGTGGAGAGCAAGTCGCTCAAGCTGTTCCTGACCAGTTTCCGCAACCATGGCGCCTTCCATGAGCGGTGCTCGATGCAGATCGCCACCACGCTTGTCGATCTGCTGCAACCCGTGTGGCTGCGCATCGGAGCCTACTGGTACCCGCGCGGTGGCATGCCCATTGATGTGTTCTGGCAGACGAGCACTCCGCCTGAAGGCGTGTGGATTCCCGCGCAGGATGTGCCGGGCTATCGCGGGCGCGGCTAGACACCTGTTTGAAAATGACAAAAGTTTCTGTATTCCGCCTTTTTTTCAAAAAGGTAGCGTTCTTCTGAAGCTTTTTGAAAAAAGCTTCACCAAAAACTTTTATATGTTTTCAGCAATACTTTCGGGGTCTGACGGTCTGGTCGCCCCATAACAGAAAAGCGCCCCGTAAGGGCGCTTTTCATGTCCGGCAATACACCCGCTTCCATGCAGGAAGTGGATGCAGGCTGGCGATCGTGTCAGAGCGACATGCCCGGTATGGCGGACTGCGCCGCCTCGATCTCGGCCCGGGCCGACTGCATCTTGCCCATGAGGATATCAAGCGCAGACACGTTCATCTTGTCCGCGTCCTCATAGGATTTTTCCAGACCCGCCAGACGGGCTTCCGCATCGTCAACCGACAGGTCTTCGAGCTTGGTGGCCCGGTCGGCAAGGATGGTGCAGTGGCTTGGCGCGATATCGGCAAAGCCGCCCGCCACGAAGAAGCGATGCGTCACCACATCGCCTTCATAGATGTCAACCACGCCACCGCGCAGCGTCAGCATGAGCGGGGCATGATCGGGCATGGCCGCGATGTCGCCTTCCGTCCCCGGCATGACAGCCATATCAGCGTCATGCGCGAACAGGACTTTCTCCGGGCTGACAATCTTGACCTTAATGGACATGGTCTATTTTCCTTGCGTCAGGGGCCGGGGTTCAGGCCGATTCCTTCATTTTCTCGGCCTTGGCCACCGCTTCCTCGATCGCGCCGACCATGTAGAAAGCCCCTTCGGGAAGGTGATCATATTCACCCGCCACGATCGCCTTGAACGAACGCACCGTGTCTTCCAGCGAGACCAGCTTGCCCGGAGCACCCGTGAACACTTCAGCCACGTGGAACGGCTGGGACAGGAAGCGCTGGATGCGACGGGCGCGGGCCACGATCAGCTTGTCATCTTCCGACAGTTCATCCATGCCGAGAATGGCGATGATGTCCTGCAGGGACTTGTAGGTCTGCAGGATACGCTGCACGTCACGCGCCACCTGGTAGTGCTCGTCACCCACGATCTTGGGATCGAGCGAACGTGAGGTGGAGTCCAGCGGGTCAACGGCCGGGTAGATGCCCATTTCCGCGATGGAACGGTTCAGCACCGTGGTCGCGTCAAGATGGGCGAAGGTCGCGGCAGGCGCCGGATCGGTCAGGTCATCGGCAGGGACGTAGACGGCCTGCACCGAGGTGATCGAACCCTTCTTGGTGGAGGTGATGCGCTCCTGCAGGGCGCCCATTTCCGTTGCCAGCGTGGGCTGGTAGCCCACGGCGGAGGGAATGCGGCCCAGCAACGCGGACACTTCGGCACCGGCCTGCGTGAAGCGGAAGATGTTGTCCACGAAGAACAGCACATCCTGGCCTTCAACGTCGCGGAAGTATTCCGCAACCGTCACGCCGGACAGCGCCACGCGGGCACGGGCCCCCGGCGGCTCGTTCATCTGGCCATAGACCAGCGCAACCTTGGAGCCTTCGGTCGAGTCGCCATCAAGCTTGATGACGTTCGCGTCCTGCATTTCGTAATACAGGTCGTTACCTTCACGGGTACGTTCACCCACACCGGCAAAGACCGACACGCCGCCATGCGCCTTGGCGATGTTGTTGATCAGTTCCTGGATGATGACGGTCTTGCCCACGCCCGCACCACCGAACAGGCCGACCTTGCCGCCCTTGAGGTAGGGGCAGAGCAGATCGACAACCTTGATGCCCGTGGGCAGGATTTCGGTCGCGGCGGCCTGCTCGTCAAAAGCCGGGGCGGCGCGGTGAATCGGCGCGCGTCCTTCGCACTTCACGGGGCCACGATCATCGATCGGCTCGCCGATGACGTTGAGGATGCGACCAAGCGTGCCCGGGCCAACCGGCACGGTGATCTGGCTGCCGGTAGCGGCCACTTCCGCACCGCGGGTCAGGCCATCGGTGGTATCCATGGCAATGCAGCGGACTTCGTGTTCGCCGATTTCCTGCGCCACTTCGAGCACCAAGGTCTGGCCATTGAGCTGAACGTGCAGCGCATCGAGGATATGCGGCAGCGTACCCTCGAACTGTACGTCAACAACGGCGCCGCGGACCTGGGTCACACGACCAACGACATTGCTTTTGGGCGCCTGCGTGGAGACAGGAGCCTCTTGAGTTGTGGTTTCCGACATGGGACAGCTCCTGTGAGCGTGACGATCGATCCTCAGACAGCCTGGGCGCCCGAGATGATCTCGATGAGTTCATTGGTGATGTTGGTCTGGCGCGTACGGTTGTACTTGAGCGTCAGACGATCGATGGCCTTGCCAGCGTTACGCGTCGCGTTATCCATTGCCGTCATCCGCGCGCCGTTCTCGCCCGCAGCCGTTTCCAGCATGGTGGCATAGAGCTGCACCTGCAGATTGCGCGGCAGGAGGCTTGACAGCAGCGTGCCCTCATCGGGCTCGAATTCATAGGCCGCGACCTGTGCGCTGTCCGCGTTGTCATTTTCCGGCAGGGCGAGCGGAATCAGCTGCATTTCCGTCGGCGTCTGGGTCATGACGTTGCGGAACTGGTTGTACACCAGCGTGCAGACGTCAAACTCACCCTTTTCAAGCAGGGACGAAATCTGCTCACCGAGTTCAGCCGCGGCGGAGAACGGAATCTCCTTGCCCGCCGCCAGATGGCGGTGATCAATGATCAGGTCCGAAAAATCACGCGACAGGAAGTCGTATGTCTTGCGGCCCACCGGCAGGATCTTGACGGTCTTGCCCTCGGCCTGGAGCTTGAGCACCAGGTTGCGGGTCGTGCGGTTGATGTTGGAGTTGAATGCACCGGCCAGACCACGGTCACTGGACATGGGCACCACCAGGTGCACCTTGTCCTGCCCCGTTCCGGTCAGCAGCGCGGGCTGGCCGCCTTCGCCCGCCACGCTGCGGGCCACTTCGGCCAGCATGCGGCGCATTGCATCGGCATAGGGCCGGGCGGCCGCCGCGCGGGTTTCAGCCCGACGCAGCTTGGCCGCCGCCACCATCTTCATTGCGCTGGTGATCTTTCGCGTCGATTTGACGCTACCGATCCGTGCGCGCAGGTCCTTCAGGGAAGCCATGGTTGCCCGATCTTCCTCAGTTGGCGAACTGACGGCCGAATGTCGTCAGGAAATCGTTCAGGCGGCTTTCGATGTCCTTCGTCAGCTGGCGCTGGGTCCGGATCGATTCCAGGATATCCTTGCCCGATGTGCGAACATCATCAAGCAGGCGCTTCTCGTAGCTGGTCACTTCGGCAACCGGCACGGCGTCGATATAGCCACGCGTGCCAGCGTAAAGCACCACAACCTGCTCCTCGACCGACAGCGGCGAGGTTTCGGGCTGCTTGAGCAGCTCGACAAGGCGCGCGCCACGGGCGAGCTGCTTCTGGGTCGCTGGATCGAGATCGGAGGCGAACTGCGAGAACGCCGCCATTTCACGATACTGCGCCAGCTCGAGCTTGATCTTGCCCGCAACCTGCTTCATCGCCTTGATCTGGGCGGCCGAACCCACGCGGGACACGGAACCACCCACGTTCACGGCGGGGCGGATGCCACGGTAGAACAGGTCGGTTTCAAGGAAGACCTGACCATCGGTGATGGAGATCACGTTGGTCGGGATATAGGCGGACACGTCACCGGCCTGCGTCTCGATCACCGGCAGGGCGGTCAGCGAACCCGCGCCGAACTTGTCGGACATCTTCGCCGCACGCTCGAGCAGGCGCGAATGCAGATAGAACACGTCACCGGGGTAGGCTTCACGGCCCGGCGGACGACGCAGCAGCAGCGACATCTGACGGTAGGCGACGGCCTGCTTGGACAGGTCATCATACACGATCAGGGCATGCATGCCGTTATCACGGAAGTATTCGCCCATGGAGCAGGCGGCATACGGTGCCAGGTACTGCATCGGCGCCGGGTCGGAGGCGGTGGCGGCGACAACGATGGAGTATTCCATCGCGCCGGTTTCCTCCAGCGTGCGGACCAGCTGCGCCACCGTCGAGCGCTTCTGCCCGATGGCGACATAGATGCAGTAAAGCGACTTGCTCTCGTCACCCAGGGCGTTGACGCTCTTCTGGTTGACGATGGTGTCGATCAGGATGGCGGTCTTGCCGGTCTGGCGGTCACCGATGATGAGTTCACGCTGGCCACGCCCGATGGGCACGAGCGCGTCGATCGCCTTGATGCCGGTCTGCATCGGCTCGCTGACGGACTGGCGCGGCATGATGCCGGGCGCCTTGATTTCCGCGCGCTTGCTGATGACTTCACCCACCAGCGGCCCCTTGCCGTCGATCGGGTTGCCGAGGCCATCGACCACGCGGCCGAGCAGCGCCTTGCCGGTAGGCACTTCAACCACCTTGCCGGTACGGGCGACGGTGTCACCTTCACGCATTGCGCTGTCATCGCCGAAGATGACAACACCGACGTTGTCATTCTCGAGGTTGAGCGCCATGCCCTTCTGGCCGCTGGCGGGGAAGTCCAGCATTTCGCCGGCTTCGACATTCTGCAGGCCGTAGACACGGGCGATGCCGTCACCAACCGACAGGATGGTTCCTGTCTCGGCAACGTCAGCGGCCTTGTCGAACGTAGCGATCTGCTGCTTGAGGATATCCGAAATCTCGGAGGGGCGGATTTCCATCACGCGGCTCCCTTCATGGCATGGTGCAGGCGGGTAAGGCGGGATCTGAGACTGGTGTCATACAGGCGGGCGCCAACGCGCACGACCAGACCGCCCAGCAGGGCCGCGTCAACACGCTCCTGGATATTGACTTTGGAATAGCCGGCCTCGGCAAGGCGGCTGCGAAGCTGGACACGCTGCAGGTCGGTCAGGGGGTGAGCGGACACGACATCCGCCACCACTTCCCCGCGCCGGGCCGCAGCGATAGCCGCCAGCGCGGCAAGAATCTCACGCAGGCGCGGAAGGCGGCGGTTATTCGCCACCACGCCAACAAAATCACGCATGAGGGGGCTGAACCCCTCGGCGTTCAGCACGGCATCGATCGCCCGCGCGCTATCGCGCATGTCGAGCGTGCGGTCCGCAAGGGCGGTACGCAGGTCGGCACTGCCGTCGATCAGACCGGCAAGGGCCGTAGCCTGCTCCAGAACAGGATCAAGCTGCTGGCGTTCAGCCGCAAGCTCATAGAGCGCCGTCGCGTAACGACCGGGAAGGCCATTGGCAATGGAGGCGATCGGTATTGAGGTCGTTCCACCCGAATCCACTGTCCGCTTTTCCAATCCAGAATCTTGATTCAAACACAAGCCACCTGCCCGGAAACCGAGGCCCCGTGCGCTGCTGGCGCGGCTCTAGCACGCAGCGTAAACACACGCAACAGACAGGCGGCCCACTGGCGTGGCGCAACGCCACACAACCGCCCGTTTTCGCGCATATGGGCACGCCCCTAGCAGAGGTTGGCGGGATCATACATGCCGCGCGCCTTTTCGGAAACAGGAAAGCGCCGGTTTTGTCACCTTCCGGCGCGATGCGCGGGCGGGAATGGCAGTCAAGGTATGCATATTATGCATATCACTAATGCATTATTCCGAATCAAGCAGTGCCGCGACCGCCTGGGCGCTGCGCCGCGCGCGGAGTCCGGTCGAAACCAGCCCCAGTGCCGCGATGCAGCCCGCCCCCACCGCCATGCTCCACCACACCGCATGGGTGGCGTGGGGAAAGGCGCTCCACTGCACCACGCCGCCGCGCACGCTGGAGGCACTCATCGCGCCACCCAGGGCGATGCCAAGCAGCGCGCCCACCTGCCGGCTTGTCGAGGCAATGGCCGCGGCGACACCCGCCTGCGCGCGCGGCATGCCGGAAATGGCCGCATTGGTAATGGGCGCGTTGCACAGGCCAAACCCGCACCCGCACAGCCCGTAGGAGGCGAGCAGCAGGCCAAGCGGGGTCATGGCGTCCAGCCCTGTCAGCAGCAGCGCGCCCGCGCCGAACCCGATGGCGGAGAGCAGCAGCGGCAGCCGCGCGCCATACCGCCCCGTCAGCCGTCCCGAAAGCGGCGCACACAGCATGGAACCTGTCGCAAAAGGCAGCGTGCACAGCCCGGCATGCAGGGCATCAAGCCCGCGCACATCCTGCAGGTAAAGCGTGTTGAGGAACAGGAAGGCGCTGAACATGGCAAAGGCCAGCACGGCGATGATGATCGCCCCCGAGAACGGCCATGCGCCAAAAAAGCGCAGGTCGATCAGGGGCGTCGCGGCACGGCGCTCGACAATGACGAACCCCGCGATCGACAGCAGCCCGAACCCGAGGAAGCCGGAAATGGCGGGCGAGGACCAGCCGTAATTATGCGCCTCGATCAGCCCCGAGGTAATCATGGCCAGCGCCACGATGGCCAGCAGCTGCCCCGGCGCATCAATGCTGCGGCCACGCCCGCCACGGGATTCAGGCACGAAGCGCAGCGTCAGCCCTATGGCCAGCAGCCCGATCGGCACATTTACCCAGAACACCGCCTGCCAGCCCACCCAGTGCACCAGCACGCCGCCCACCACCGGCCCCAGCGCCAGCGCCACGCCCGACGTGGCGCCCCATGTGCCGATGGCCTGCGCCCGCGCCCGTGGCTCGACATACACGCTTGTCAGGATCGACAGCGCCACGGGGTTGAGCATGGAGCCGCCGATTCCCTGCACCGCGCGCGCGAACACCAGCATCTCCACGCTGCGCGCCAGCCCGCACAGGGCCGAACCCGCGCAGAACAGCGTAATGCCGATGAGGAACATCCGCCGCCGCCCGAACCGGTCGGCCAGCGTGCCCACGAGCAGCATCAGGCTCGCCACCATGAGGGTGTAGGCATCGACCACCCATTGCAGCGTGGAAAAGCCGCCATGCATCTGCGCGCGGATGGAGGGCAGCACGACATTGACCACCGTGACATCCATCATGACCAGCAGCAGGCTGAGGCAGCAGGTGGCCAGCACCACGCGCGGATGGAGGATGGGAGAGCCGGTCAATGCCATTGGAAACACCCTGCCCCATCATGCCGCCCGGGCAGCACGCGCCCGAATCCGGTCAGGGCCGAAACGGATTTTTATTGTATGGGGACTGATGGAGCGGGCGAAGGGAATCGAACCCTCCTCAGAAGCTTGGAAGGCTACTGCATTACCACTATGCTACGCCCGCCCATAAGGTTGATCCATCCATACCGTTTCCGTCCTTTGTCGCGCAAGCCCATAAAGGCGTGCGGGATGCCAAACGCACCAAACTTGTATTTTTATGGGCGCACCCTCTTGACTTTCGGCTCGGTTCATACTTTTTTCCGCTTCCTGTGCCGGGTTCGCATGGACGACCCGAAACGGCGCGGCAGATGCCACGCCATGTGTTTCGGGCCTTCGCAGGCGGCTTTGCAGGGGTGTAGCTCAATTGGCTAGAGCGCCGGTCTCCAAAACCGGAGGTTGCGGGTTCGAGACCCTCCACCCCTGCCATTCTTTCCGGTCGGGCATTCCCCTTCCGGCCTGGCACCCGATGGGTCGGGCCACAATGGTCCGCACCGGTTTCTTAGGCCCCGCACCGGCTGGTTCATCCGGTTGGTGCGCCGTGGCGTTGCAGGAAGGGTATTTCGTGTCGGTCAGTCCCGCGAAATTTGTTGAAGACGTTCGGGCCGAGGCCAGGAAAGTCACGTGGCCCACACGACGCGCCACCCTGATGACAACGGGTGCGGTGCTGGCCATGGCCGGTCTTGCATCGGTTTTCTTTTTCCTCGTCGACGAGGTGATCGGCCTTGCCGTACGGAAACTCTTCGGACTGGGAGGCTGAGTTCAGCCATGGCCAAGCGGTGGTATGTGATCCACGTCTATTCGGGCTTCGAGAAGAAGATTGCCCAGCACATCACGGAACAGGCCGCCCAGAAAGGGCTGGCCGACCATTTCGGTGAGATCCTCGTCCCTTCGGAAGAAGTGACGGAAGTGCGTCGTGGCCAGAAGGTCAATGCCGAGCGCAAGTTCTTCCCCGGTTACGTGCTGGTCAACATGGAACTGACCGATGAGGCGTGGCACCTGGTCAAGGACACGCCCAAGGTTACCGGCTTCCTCGGCAGCAAGACCCGCCCTACGCCCATCCCCAAGGCTGAAGCCGAACGGGCCATGAAGCAGGCGCAGGAAGGTGTCGAGCGGGTCCGCCCCTCCGTTACCTTCGAGATCGGCGAGCAGATCCGCGTGGCCGATGGTCCCTTCACCTCGTTCAACGGCACGATCGAGGAAGTGGACGAGGAACGCGGCCGCCTGAAGGTCAGCGTCTCCATCTTCGGCCGCTCCACCCCGGTCGATCTGGAATACAGCCAGGTGGAGAAGGTCTGAGCCTTCTTCCTCCGCTGAACTGAAAAGCGCCTCCGGGCGCTTTTTTTATGCCCGGATGGCTGCGCCTCTTCACCAGCCATGATAAATTTCCGGGGACCGCCTTTTTTCCGCAAAGGCGGCGTTCTTTCAACGCTTTTATTATTTATGCAGGGCGGGCTGTGGCGCGGGCGGCAGGGCCGCCAGTCGCGCAGCCGCCATATCCGCCACCTGTCCGGTCAACTGGCTGAGCGAGGCCACCATGGCCCGCATGCCGCTGCCCGCTGGCGTGGCGGTCAGGGCAAGCGGCACCGACAGGGCATGCTCGGGGTCACCCGCCCGGTGCACCGACAGGCTGCCTGCCAGATGCACGATGCCCGTAGCATCACGCGCAAAACGCGTAATCTCGACCTCGACAAACCCCTGCGCGGGCGCGCTCGTGGCATCGTTCTGGGCAAATACGCTCACGCCGGGCAGGCGCTGCTGCAGGTCGGTGGCCAGCACATGGCCAAGCATGGGGGCGAGCGGCTCGCTCCACGCCGCCCCGGCACTCGGCGTAACGCTGTAGTCATCCTGCACACCCACAATGCTCTGCCGGTCGAGCGAGGGCGAAACACCTGGCGTGCGCACCTCGATCACCGCGGGCATGCCTGTGCCAACCAGGCCTGCCTGCGCCGCGGGCACGGGGGCAAGCGAGTACAGCGTGGGGTCGGTTGACCCGCAGCCGCTGAGTGCGAGCAGCGATGCAACCGCCACGCCTGCGGCCATGGGCCGCGTTGACTGTATGAAATGCCAGAAGGGGCGTTGCATGCTTTTATCGTCCCGTAATCAGTGCCGAGGGGTGGTGGGTCAGGAAGTCGGACAGGAAGCGCAGCGAGCGCGCGGCGTCATTAAGCTGCAGCATCATCTGCTGCAGGTTGCGCTGGAAGTCGGTATCGCCGCCATAGCTCGACAGCACCGAGTTGGCACTCTTGAGCGTCTTGTCCATGCCGGTCAGCAGCTGCGGCATTTCGGTGCGGGCATCATGCGATATGACCTGCAGGTTCTGCAACGAACCGCGCAGCGCGGTCAGGGCCTGTTTGGTGTCTGGGCTGTTGATGCGGGCATCGGCATGGGCCAGCAGGCTGTTCAGGTTCTCGCCCATCTGGGTCAGGGGCATTGCGGCAATCTTGTCGCTCACTACCGAGAGCGAATCCATGATGCCCGACATGCCGCCCGCCTGGCCGGGCAGGACCATGGCATCGCCTTCCATCTCGACCTGCGCGGGCGTTGCGTTCTTTACGAAGGTCAGCCCGATTTCGGATTCGCCGGTCAGCATGCTGGTGCTCTGCACCGAAGCCCGCAGACCCGAAGCCACCTGCATGCGCAAAAGCCCGGCCAGCGCATCGGGGGGCACCTGCCGGTTATCGAGCACGCGCTCGGGCTGGAGTTCCATGGCCACGCGCACATGCGCCTTGCCCGTGGCGGGATCGACCTGCAGCTTCACGTCATCAATCATGCCGACCTGAATGCCGAACATGGTCAGGCGGCCGCCTTTGGTCAGCCCCGTGACCGAACTGGTCAGGTACGTAACCAGCGGAATGCGCTCGCGGTAACCTGCGCTATTGGCGTCTTCCGCGCTATCATAAAGCTGGAAAGCGGTTTCCTGCCCGGCCGTGGGGGGCAGGGTGTTTTTCTCGTTGCGTTCATCAGGCGGATCAAACGCCACCCCGCCCGAGAGCAGCGCCTGAAGCGACTGGAGCTTGACCTTGAGCCCGCCCGCCCCAAGACCAACCTGCACGCCGGACACGTTCCAGAACCGCGTGGTGGTGCGCAGGTAGCTGTCATAAGGGGCCTGCACGAAAATCTGCACCTTGATCGGCCCGCGCCCTTCGGACGGCATGGTGTAGCCGAGCACCTCGCCCACCACCACGTCGCGGAAGAAGATGGGCGCACCCTGACCAAGCGAGCCAAGCGACTGCGTGATGAGGGTGTAGGTATGGCCCGGCTGGTCGGAGCGCACGCCTGGCGGCGATTCGAGACCGGTGAAACGGGTGGTGTAACGCCCCCCCGCCTCGCCTGCATCCATGGCGATGTAGGCGCCGGACATGACCGTTTCCAGACCCGTAATGCTCGCGCCGTTGATGCGTGGACGCACGACCCAGAAGCGGGCGTGATCGGTCAGCATGCGGCCGGCCGCCGCCGTCATGCGCACGCGCACCTCGACATGGTGCAGGTCATCGCTCAGCCGGATGGAATCGACCGTGCCGAGCGAGACCGCCTTGTTCTTGACTTCGGTCTGGCCGCTGGTCAGGCCATCGGCGGTATCGAAGCTGATGACAATCAGCGGCCCGCGCCCGGTCAGCCCGCGCCAGCCCAGATAGCCCGCGATGATGATGGCCACGATCGGCACCAGCCACACGACCGAGAAACGGTACCGCCGCGTCTGGGCCTGCGGCACGCCGCCATTGGAATTACCGGGAGGAAAATCGTCATTCACGCCAGATCTGGCTCCATGCTGGCCGGGCGTGTTTCCGCCGGCGAAAGGGAAGATGCCGGGCCATCATGGTCAACCGCCGCCACCACGCCGGGCGGCAGACCATCGGTCACCGGGCCATTGCGCCCCGCCGCATCCCACATGATGCGCGGGTCGAAGCTCCAGGCGGCCAGCAGTGTGAGGATCACGACGGCGGCAAACGCCACCATCCCGGCATTGGCCGTGACACTGGCCATGAAGTTGAACCGCACCACCGCCACCAGGATCGAGATCATGAACACGTCGATCATCGACCACCGCCCCACCATGTCCACCACCCTGAACAGCCTTGTCCGCGCCACGAGGTGCCCCCGCGCGCCGCGCCATGTCTGGATGATCATCCAGCCCAGGCTCGCGATCTTGAGCATGGGCACGGTGATGGAGGCAAAGAACACCAGCAGCGCCAGCGGGATCATGCCGTCGGCCCACAGTTCGAGCGCGCCTTCGATGATGGTGTGCCCACCCCCGCCGCCCATGCGCGTAAACGTCATGACCGGATAGAGATTGGCCGGAATATAGAATACAACCGCCGCGATGAGGAAGGCGGTGGTGCGGGTGAGCGTTTGCGGCAGGCGGCGCCAGACCTTGTGCTCGCAGCGCGGGCACAGCCCCACGCAGCGCAGGTTCGAGACCGGGTGCGCAAGCTCCCCCACCAGCCCGCATGAGCTGCACGCCACCAGATGGTCGACCGGCGGCATGCCGATGTCATCCACATGCGCGTAATCCACCACGACCCTGCCGCCGCTTTCAGCACGGGTGAGGGAATCGATGCGGCGGTGCTGCCAGATCATTTCGGTATCGAGCGTCGAATCGGTGGCCGCCATGGTCAGCATCAGCGCACCGATCAGGTACACCGCGGGCCCCACATCCACATGCGCCATGTCGGTCAGCTTGGTGTAGGCCACGAAGATGCCCAGAATATAGACCTCGACCATCGACCACGGCCGCAGCTTGTCATACCACACCAGAATGCGCGGCCCCCAGTCGGGCAGTTGCGGGCGGGAGGCGGCATACAGGATGGCGAACATGAACCCGATCGCCACCGCGGGCGCCAGCACGGTCACGGCACCCACCAGAATCCCGGCCTCGCCCCAGCCTTCATGCATGAGTTCCATAGGCCCGGTCAGCAGGTCCACGGTGCGCTGCCTGCCGTACACATCCAGCGTCATGAGCGATGAGGCGAGCGCTGCCAGATAGAACGCCGCCGAGCTGATGCAGAAGGCCAGCGGCGTTGCCAGCGGGGCCGTGCGCCGCCTGCGCGCGAGCTTCTGCCCGCAGCGCGTGCACAGGGCCTGCTGGCCGGGCGCGAGTTCGGGCAGACGCTGGTACAGCCCGCAGCCGGGACATTCCGACAGGCCGCCAACAATGCGGACATGGGGCACGGGGCCGATGCCCGCATCGTCACAGCGCATCGGCCGGATGGAAAATGACTTGTTCATCTGCCCCCACCATATAGACCAAATTAAAATGGGAAATGCCGCAATTGATATATTGCATCATGCCAGCCCATCGTTTATCAGACGCCACAGGTTTGCCGACATAGCTCAGGGGTAGAGCAACTGATTCGTAATCAGTAGGCCCTCGGTTCAATTCCGAGTGTCGGCACCACCTACCTTCTTGAAATCGTTGATTTTATTAATGTTACCCCAGCAATGCTGCGCCATACTGCGCCGTGGCGGGGCAACAGGACAGGGTCACTGTACCTGCTGCGGCCGGGGCCGATCCTCAAACGCCCGGCTGCCGCAAGGGCCACAAAAAAGGCGGCACCGTTCCCGATGCCGCCTCTTTTCTGAGGACAGTCGCCGTTTTTGATTTCAACGAACCGTCAGCATCCTTCATTCCATGTGCGCTGACCTGCCACAACAGGCGCAGCCTCACGTTTGGCTGACCTCACGCCATCGTGGCCCCTGGCCTATTTCTCGGCAAACGGGTCGAAGTCGCCGTCGTTCTCGCGCACGCTCCACCAGCCTTTGTTCCAGTCCTCATAGGCGGGCAGGGTTTCATCAAACGGGTTCTCGATCAGCGGCTCGCCCTTGGTGGCGGCTGCCTTGCCCTGCGCAAAGGCGTCGGGCGGGGTCTGGTCGGTCATGTCGGGTTCCTGACTTGTGTGCCTGGCAATGCGGCAGGCTTACACCATGCACGCGCGACCCGCAGCCCCGCGTGGCGGAAGGGGGTAATGCGCTGGGCGCAGGTGTTGGGGGTGCGATTGTGCGCGGCCAGCCATACATCGTAGGATACGTGACCGCCTCTGCGCGTTATGGGATAAGGGCGCTGGCACGGGCGTATTTCCGCCAGCCAGGGACTGACATCCGTCAAGAGATTTTAGGGAAGAACGACACATATGAACGTGAAGCTGTTTGCATCCCGCCGCGTGGCGCTGGCTCTGGCCACCGTGGTTGCGGGCGCGTCTGCTGCCGCAATGCCCGCCATGGCGCAGGCCCCGGTCATCGTGGGCAACCAGACGGCGACCGCCACGGTCGAGAGCGTGGACCATGAGGCGGGCATGATCCTGCTGCGCGACAAGACGGGCAACCTCGATACCGTGCGCGTCGACCCCGACCTGCGCGCCAAGCTGCCGGTGCTCAACCCCGGCGACAAGATCGGCCTGCGTATTGTCCGCACCATTGATGCGTCCATCGCCCCTCCGGGCGCGCCGCTGCCGGAATCGACCGAGAACGCCGCCGGCACCCGTACCGGCCCGCACCCGCATGGCATGATGGTGTCCTTCAAGCGCGAGCGCGTGAAGGTGACCGGCGTGGACACCACGCGCAACCAGGTCGTGTTTGTCGATCCTGATGACATCACCCGCGTGGTGCTGGTGCGCCAGAAGGCGATGCAGGACTTCCTCAAGACCCTCAAGCCCGGCGATGAGGTGGACACCACGGTGATGGATGCGGTGTCGTTCTCGGTGCTCAGCCGACTTCCGTCCTGACGGCGGCCAGCGGCGGCCGGTGGGCGGCGGGATAGTCCTCCGCCCATTGCAGCGGGCCGCGCTGGTCAAGAAAACCGGGGATATCCTCGATGATCCGCGCGGCCTGCTCAAGGCAGGCCATGGCCTCGACCTGGGCGGCAGGGCGCAGGGTCAGGGCATCGGGCGGGCAGAGTATGGTCGCCGCCCGCCGCAGGCTGGCCGCCGTGAGCAGCGGGTTGTGCGCCAGTTCGCTAAAGGTGCCCAGCGCATCATAGATCGCCGCCTGCTGCGCGCCCATGATGTCGGGACTGCCCGCGATGGTGCGGATACGCTCGATCAGCCGCCCGAGCGAAAGCGTGGCCAGCGCCGCATCGATATATTCATGCATGCTGGCAGGCCGGGCGAAGAACGACAGCCGCATTGCCAGGCGGATCACCTTCTGCAGTTGCAGGTTCTCCCATACCAGCCATTCCTTGCCCTGCCTGCGGCCCGACAGCGCCAGCCTGCGCAGGCTGCGCGTAAGCGACATGACCAGGCGGGCGGCATCAAGCCGGTGGTTGGGCGGCAGGATCACACGGAAGGACAGCACCAGCATGATGCAACCCATGAACAGCGCCATCCAGCCGTTGAACAGGTTGATATCGTTATAATAATGAATCGGGTTGTTGACCTGCAGCATCACGGTCGCGAACACGCCATAACCAAAACCGCCCACGCCGAATTTGGGGTGGAACTGCAACCACACGCCGGGCAGCAGCATAATGCACAGCGAGAGCCACAGCAGCGGGTAGCCATCGATCTGCGGCAGCAGGTAGATATGGCACAGCAGCCCCGCCGGTATGCCCAGCGCCGTACCTGCCGCCATCATCCCCGCCGCGCGTGAGGCCGAAGGCAGAGTGGACAGCAGGCTTGCCGCCGCCACCACGTAGAGCATCATGGTTGGCCCCGCCGTCCAGTGCAGCACGTACCAGATCAGCGTGGTGAGCAGCGTGGTCAGCGCGCCGCGCGCGGCGTTGCGCAGTGCCGTGGGCCATTCCAGATAGGGTTGCAGGCGAAGTTTGCGCCCCGCACTGCCCCGGCGCGAGAGGTCCTGCAGGGCGGTGTCGATCTGGCCGAGCAGGTCCTGAATGTCATCAAGGAACAGCAGCGAGCGGGGCGAATGGGTGGCGCGCGCCTCGTCGATCATGATGGTGCGCGTGTGCTGGATGCGCGCGCAGCCCTGCGTCCACATCGCTTCGAGCGACTGGCCTTTTGTCAGGTCCAGCAGGGTGTGCAGCATGGCCTCGATCTCGCCATGCACCGCGCGGTCCTGCTCCGTATCAGCGGGGGTGATGGTGTGGGGGTGGTACGAGGCCACGATGCCCGAAAGCCGCGCAAGTCCGGCCCTGATCTCACGCTGGCGCACGCTGATGTCGTAATTGTCGGCCGCTGCGTATTCCACCGCGTCCGACAGGCGGGCAATGCGGGTGAGCATGGCCGCGCGGCTGTCATGAAAGGTGGAAGGCAGGGCACGGAACGTGCTGCCGGGCAGCGCATCGGGGTTCTGCGCGGGCACGTTGCTGTAGCCCTGGTGGAAGGCCAGGATGTAGCTGACCGTATCACGGAACAGGGTGTGGATCTGGGTGAACAGCGTGTCCGACCGGCGTGGCGAGGTGACCATGAACACCGCCGCCGTGGTGACGATGCCCACCACCACGGCGGCAAGGCGCGACATGGCGGAGAGGAAAATGCCATCGGGGTTGTCAAACGCGGGGGCGGAGATGATGACGATGGTGTAGCCGGTGAGCACGGCGGCATAGGCGCGGAACAGCCGCAGGAAGGTGGCCGCCATGCAGGCCAGCCCCACCACCACCGACAGCCCCATGAAATACAGCACCGGCGACTGCACGAACACCGCCATCAGCCCCACGCTGATCGTGGCCCCGATGATGGTGCCGATGATGCGCCACACGCTTTTTGAAACCAGTGCCCCCACCGTGGGGTTGGCCACGATCATGACCGTGGTGACCGAACTCATGGGTGACTGGAGCTGGAACGAGAAGGCCAGGAACAGTGCAATCCCCACCGAAAGCAGCGCACGCGCGCAGAACGCCGCCGTGGTGCGCGTGGCGGCCCACTGGGCATCATCGGAGAAAATGCGCTTCAGGCTGGACAACATTGGGCGAAAAACTCCCGGCGGCGGCGTAGGGGCTACCTGATAAACCATACGGTGAAAAGGAAAAGGCGCACGCAGCCGGAATTTATTGTATGACAATTAGTGTCATGTCAATTATATTGATGCTATCAGTTCTGCCGCCGGGCAGCCATCTCCATAAACGGTCATGATTCCGCGCGCCCCGCGTGCTATCGCGCAGCAGGCGCCATGGCCACGGCCTGACCAACCAGCACAGGGAATGCTCATGACCGACCGTTCACCACTGCCCGATATCGAGGGCACGGGTTTCCAGGACATGCGAATGACCTTCCTCACCATGCGGCTGGCCAATACCTGGCGGCTGGTGCTCGACCGCGCCCTGCGCCCCGATGGCATGAGCATGGCGATGATGCGCCCGCTCGCCTACCTGATGATGCTGCCCGCTGGCGTGAGCCAGCGCGCGCTCGCCCATGCCATGAACACCGACAGTTCAGCCCTGGTGCGCGTGCTCGACCTGCTGGAAGATGAAGGGCTGGTCGAGCGCCGCCCCGACCCCGCCGACCGCCGCGCCAAAACCCTGCACCTGACCACGCGCGGCACGCGCAAATGCGCAGCCCTTCACCAGATCTGCGCGGGCATGGAGGCCCGTGTGCTCGGTGGCGTGGAAGCAGGGCAGGCGCAGGCCATGATGGATGTGCTGGCCGTGGTGCTGCGCCACGCGGAGAGCGTGCTGCGCGAGGAAGAGGCCGCACCCTGTAGCGATAACACGCCCTGAACTGATGTACATCAGTTCACTGTGTGGCCGGGTTGTATAGAAGATAGGATTCTGGTGTCCCCGCATTGGCTTTAAAGGTTTCATCCATGATCGTATTGCTCCACCCCGTTGCGACCGGCCCGTGCCTTGCGGGCAGCATGGGGCCGATGGCATGAAGTGGCGCGACGCGGCGATTGGCGCGGGGCTTGTCATTGTAGCGGCAGGCTGTGGCGTGGGGTGGTACGTGGTGCAGCACCAGGGCGAGCTGCCGCCGGGGCTGGCGCGCGCCAATGGGCGGCTGGAACTCGCCCGCATTGATGTGGCGGTCAAATATCCCGGGCGCGTCACCGAACTGGATTTCAACGAGGGCGATACGGTCGCCGCAGATCAGGTGCTGGCGCGCGAGGATGACATCAGCGCGCGCGCCAGCCTTGACGCCGCGCGCGCCCACCTGCGCGCAGCCCAGGCCGACGTGGTCCGTGCGCAGGCCGAGCACGATGCACGGCAGGCAACGCTGGGCCTGGCACGCCACGACATGGACCACGCGCAGGCCATGTTCCGCCAGCACCTCGTCTCTGACATGGAACTGACCCAGCACCAGACCAGTCTCGACACCGCCACTGCGGGGGCCGAGGCGGCTGCACACGCGGTTGATGCCGCACAGGCCGTGGCGGATGCCGCCCAGGCGCAGGTGACGCAGGCCCGGTCCGCCGAGGATGACATGACCATCCGCGCCCCCGTGGCCGGCCGGATTGAATACCGCATCGTGGAAAAGGGCGCCGTCCTGCCCGGCGGTGGCCGCGTGGCCTCGCTGCTCAACCCGGCGGATATGTACCTGACCGTGTTCTACCCCTCGCAGCAGGCGGGGCAGCTTCATGTAGGCGATCAGGCGCGCATAGCGCTTGACGCGCTGCACCAGCAGGTCATTCCCGCCACCATTTCCTTCGTCTCGCCCGAAGCACAGTTCACCCCCAAATATGTCGAGACCGCGACCGAGCGCGACAAGCTGGTTTACCGCGTCAAGCTGCGGGTCAGCCCCGAAATCGCGGCCCGGTATGGCAGCGTGCTCAAGGCGGGCATGACGGGCGATGGCTACGTGCGCACCGACCCCGCCACCCGCTGGCCCGCAGCGCTTGACGTGGCCGATGCCCCGCAATGAGCGAGGCCGCGCCCCATAATAGCCCGCCAGGCATCCGCATTGCCGGGGTCACGCACCGTTATGGCGCGGTCACGGCGCTGGCGGATGTGACGCTGGACCTGCCCGCGGGCACCACCATCGGCCTTGTGGGGCCTGATGGCGTGGGCAAGTCGACCCTGCTCGGACTGATCGCGGGCGTGCGCAGGCTCCAGTCGGGCCGGCTGGATGTGCTGGGTGCCGATATAGGTGAGCGCCGCGCGCGCGAGGCGTTCCTGCCGCGTGTCGCCTTCATGCCGCAGGGGCTGGGGCGCAACCTGTATCCCACCCTGTCGGTGTGGGAGAATATCGACTTCTTTGCCCGCCTGTTCGGCATGGATGCCCGCGAGCGTGATGCCCGCATCGAGCGCCTGCTCGATGCAACAGGTCTCGCCCCCTTCCCCGACCGCGCGGCGGGCCACCTCTCGGGCGGCATGAAGCAGAAGGTCAGCCTGTGCTGCGCGCTGGTGCATGACCCCGACCTGCTGATCCTTGATGAACCCACCACGGGTGTTGATCCGCTCTCGCGCCAGCAGTTCTGGACGCTGGTGGACCAGTTGCGCCGCGAGCGCCCCACCATGACCGTGATCGTCTCCACGGCGTATATGGAGGAAGCCGAGCGGTTTGCATGGCTGGTGGCGATGGATGACGGCAAGGTGCTGATCAGCGACCAGACGCAAAAGGTGCTCGAGCGCACGCACACCACATCGCTGGAGGACGCGTATATCTCGCTCCTGCCCGAGGGCAAGCGGCAGGAGGCCAGCGGCTTCGTCATTCCACCCTATGCCAATCCCGGCGGGCCGCCCGCCATCGAGGCCGAGCACCTGACCCGTCGTTTTGGCAGCTTTACGGCGGTGAGCGATGTGAGCTTCACCATCAGCCGGGGCGAGATTTTCGGCTTTCTTGGCTCCAATGGCTGCGGCAAGTCCACCACCATGAAGATGCTGACCGGCCTGCTCGATGCCACAAGCGGCACGGCAAAGCTGTTTGGCGAGCAGATCACGGCGGGCGACATGAAAACCCGCATGCGCATTGGCTACATGTCGCAGGCGTTCTCGCTGTATGAGGAACTGACCGTGCGGCAGAACCTCATGCTGCAGGCCCGTCTTTACCGCATTCCCGCAGCCCGGGCGGCGCAGCGCGTGGCGCAGGCCATCGAGTCGTTCGAGCTCGGCGCCTGCGCCGATGTCAGCCCCGCCGCCCTGCCGCTGGGCATCCGCCAGCGCCTGCAACTGGCTGCGGCGTGCATCAACAACCCTGAAATCCTGATCCTCGATGAGCCGACCTCCGGCGTGGACCCCGCCGCGCGCGATATGTTCTGGCGGCACCTCATCCGCCTGTCGCGTCAGGACCATGTAACGATTTTCGTCTCGACCCATTTCATGAATGAGGCGGCGCGGTGCGACCGCATCTCGCTCATGCATCGCGGCCACGTGCTGGCCGTGGGCACGCCCGCCGAACTGGTGAAAAAACGCAGCGCCCCCAACCTTGAAGCCGCCTTCATCGCCTATCTACAGGATGCCGAGGCCGCGACCGATGCGCAGGAGCATGCGGCCGCCCCGCCCGCGCGGCAGGGTGCGGCCCGCACATGGTGGCATGCGCTGGGCGGCAGGCTGGCCGCGCGGTTCGGCACGCTGGGGGGCGCGTGGCTGCCACGTGCCTGGGCCTTTGCCCGGCGCGAGGGGGTGGAACTGCTGCGCGACCGCCTGCGGCTGACCTTTGCCCTGATTGGCCCGCTGATCCTGCTGGTGGTGGCGGCCTCGAGCATCTCGTTCGATGTGGAAGGCGTGCGCTTTACGGTTGATGACCATGACCGCACCACCATCAGCCGCGACCTGATCGACAGTTTTCGCGGCTCCACCTATTTCCATGAACTTGCCCCCGTGGCCGATGCCGACGGGCTGGACCGCGAGATCCGCAATGGCAGGGCGCAGCTTGCGCTCGACATACCCGCAGGTTTCGCGCGTGACCTCGAGGCCGGGCGCAGGCCCGAGATCGGGGTCATCATCGATGGCGCGGTGCCATTCCTTGCGGCCAATGTGCGCGCCTACGTGACCGGCGTGCTGGCCGGTTACGCCAGCACGCTCGGCCGCGCCATGCCACAGGGGGCGGTTATTCCCATCACCGTGGAGCCGCGTTTTTCCTATAATCAGGAATTCCGCAGCATCTACGCCATGACGCCGGGCGTAATCATGCTCGCTCTCATCCTCATCCCCACCATGCTCACCGCCCTTGGCGTGGTGCGCGAGAAGGAGGTGGGCTCCATTGTCAATCTCTACGCCTCGCCCGCCTCGGTGGGGCAGTACCTCATGGGCAAGCAGGCGCCTTACGTGGCGCTGGCCACCATCAGCTATTTCATGCTGGTGCTGGTGGCCGTGGTGGTGATGGGGGTGCCGCTCAAGGGGTCGCTGCTGGCGCTCACGCTGGGGGGGGTGCTGTTCGTGCTGTCGGCCACCGGGCTGGGGTTGCTCATTTCCACTTTTGTCAGCTCGCAGGTGGCGGCCATCTTCGGCACGTCCATCATCTGCCTGATCCCGGCGGTCAATTTCTCCGGGCTGCTCTATCCGGCCTCCACGCTGACGGGCATCAGCCGCCTCGTGGGGCTGGGCTTTCCCGCCGCGTGGTACCAGCTCATCAGCCTGGGCTGCTTCACCAAGGGGCTGGGAGTGACAAGCTTCGGGCCGATGTACCTGGCGCTGGGCTGCTTTGGCGCGGGCTACATGCTGGCCGCCCGTCTTCTGCTGAAAAAACAGGAAGCCTGAGCATATGATGCGCTGGCTGCTCAATGTCGGTCTGCTGTGCGGCAAGGAACTGCGCAGCCTGGTGCATGACCGGGTGTTGCTGGGGCTGATCGTGTTCGCCTTCAGCGCGGGCGTGCTGCTGGTGGCCAACGGGGTGAAGGTGGAGGTGTCAAACGCCACCATCGCCTTTATCGACGAGGATAATTCTCCCCTCTCGCGCCGCATGCGCGATGCGGTGCAGCCGCCCTATTTCAAGCCGCCCGTGATGGTGGACCGCGCGCAGGCGCTGGCGGGCATGGACAGGGGAGACTACATCTTCGTGGTCGACATTCCTCCCCATTTCCAGGCCGACGTGCTGGCAGGGCGCGTGCCCGCCGTGCAGCTGCGCGTGGATGCCACCGCCATGACCCAGGCCGGGCTGGGCACGGAATACCTCAACGAGATCCTGATGGGCGAGGTGGATGACATGCTGCATGTGCCATCGCCCATCGATCAGGTGCCGTTTGCCGTGCAAAGCCGCATCCGCTTCAACCCCAACAGTGAATCGAAATGGTTCACCTCGGTCATGCAGATCGTGACCAACATCACCATCCTGTCCATCGTGCTGGTTGGCGCGGCGGTGATCCGCGAACGCGAACACGGCACGCTCGAGCACCTGCTGGTCATGCCCGTCAGTGCCAGCGAGATCGCGGTGGCCAAGATCGTGACCAACGGGCTTGTCATCTTTGTCGGCGCCATCATCTCGCTGTGGCTGGTGGTGCATGTGTGGCTCGGCGTGCCGATTGCGGGGTCGGTTACGCTGTTTGCCGCGTGCTCGCTGCTGTATCTGTTCTCGGCCACGGCGCTGGGCATCATGCTGGCCACGGTGGCGCCCACCATGCCGCAGTTCGGGCTGCTGGTGGTGCCGGTCTATGCGGTGGCCTACCTGCTCTCGGGGGCGGCAACGCCGGTGGAAAGCATGCCGCAGATGATGCAGGTGGTGGTGCGCTTCCTGCCCACCACGCAGTTCGTCAACCTGTCGCAGGCCATTCTGTACCGCGATGCGGGGCTGGGGGCGATCGCGCTGCCGCTGCTGACCGTGACCGTGACAGGCATTGTATTTCTTGTATTCGCGCTCATGCGCTTCAGATCCATGTTGGCAAGGCAGGAATGATGAGGAACAGATTGGCGCGGGCCGCCCGCATGGGAAGCATGGCGGCGGCCGTGGGGCTTGTGGCGGGGTGCTCGCCCTTCCGCACGCATGCGCCCGCGTCGCACGTAACGGTGCCCCGGCAGTTCACGCAGGCGGGCATGACGGCCGCGCAGCCCCCCACCGACATGACGCGCTGGTGGGAGGCATGGCATGACCCGGGGCTGACGCACGCGGTCGAGACCGCGCTGGCCGCAAGCCCCGACATCCGCATCGCGCGCGACCGCGTGCTTGAGGCGCGGGCCATGCATACGGTGGTGCGCTCGGCGCTCTACCCCACCGTGGGAGCCACCGGCAACATGATGGGTGGCGACATTGACTGGCGCGATGCCGATGGCCTGCCCGACTCCAACCGCAGCACGGATGGCCACCTTGCGGGCATCACCGCCTCGTGGGAACCGGACCTGTTTGGCGGCCGCCATGCCGATGCGAAGGCGGCGAAGGATGGCGTGAAGGCTGAGGAAGAATATTTCCACGGCGTGCAGATGGTCATCGCCGCCGATGCCGCCGACAGTTACCTGCGCGCGCAGGGCGTGCAGCGCCAGATTGCCCTGACCGACCAGGGCATCGCCACGCTGGGGCAGTTGCGGGCCTACGGGCAGGCGCGTTTTGCATCGGGGCAGGCCACGGCGGCGGATGTGCGGATGGTTGAACAGAAGCTTTCGGAAATGAAGGCGCGCAGGCCCCTTCTCGTAGCCCGGCTCGACCTCATGCGCCGCAGGCTTGCCGTGCTGTCCGGCCAGACACCGGAGGGACTGGCGGCACCGCCCACCCCCCCGGCCTATTTCGTGCCGCCCGCCCCCGTGGGGCAGATGCCTGACACGGTGCTCGAGCGCAGGCCCGATGTGCGCGCCCGGCGCGATCAGGTGGATGCGGCGCTCAACCGGCTCAAAAGTGCCAAGACGGATCTGCTGCCCCGCTTCGGGCTGGAATTTTTTGGTGGCGACGGGCGGCTGCATTTTGATGGCATTCCCGGCCTGTCGGGCACGGGTGGCCTGATTGCGCTGACCACCTACCTGCCCATCTTCACCGCCAACCGCATTCAGGCGCGCATTCATGCCGCGAGCGCCCGGCTCGATGCGGCGGTGGCGGGCTATGACAAGAGCCTGCTGCACGCGCTTGCCGAGGTGGAGGACAGCTATGAAAACCGCCTTGGCCTTGACGCCCGCGACGTAGAGCTGACGCGCGCGCAGGCGCAGGCCGGGCAGGTTGCGCATGATATGGCCGGTCTGTATGCCGGTGGGCAGCGCACGCTTGGCGATGTGCTTCAGGCCCGCATGCAGGCGCTTGATGCGCAGGGAGCGGTGCTGTCCAACCAGGACACGCGCACGCAGGCCACCATTCAGCTGGCCCGCGTGCTGGGCGGGGGCTGGCAGGAGGCAACGCCGGTTTCGCACTAGGCGCGGGCAGAAAAGGAGAGGCGTCGGATGTCGGTCGGAATGGCCCTGCTGCTGGCTGTTGTGGCCATATGCGTTGTTGTTTTCCTGATTGAGCGGTGCAAGCTCAATCCATTCCTGGCACTGTTCATTGCCTCCATGCTGCTAGGCTTTGCCGCTGGCATGCCCGCACCCCATGTGGTGAGCACGTTCGAGAAAGGGGCCGGGCAGGTGCTCGGCCAGATCGCCTCGGTCATCGCGCTGGGCACCATGCTGGGCAAGATGCTTGAGGTGTCAGGCGGGGCGGACCGCATCGCCATGACCGTGGTGGCGCTGGCCGGGCCGCGGCGGCTGGACTGGGCCATGATGGTGATCGGGCTGCTGGTCGGGCTGTCGGTGTTCTTTACGGTGGGCTTCGTGGTGCTGGTGCCGCTGGCATTTTCCATCGCGCGGCAGACAAAAATGCCCATCCTGCATGTGGCCCTGCCGGTTACGGCGGCGCTGTCGGTGGTGCAGGGCTACATGCCGCCCCACCCCGGCACCATGTTCGCGCTGGCGGCCTACCATGCCGATATCGGCCGCCTGATCTGGATGGGGGCGCTGGTCAGCGTGCCTGCCGCCATCATTGCAGGCCCGCTCTATACGCGCTTCATCGTGCCCCGCCTGCCAGCCGATGCCGGGGCGCAGGCCGCGCGCGCGCATGATGCCAGTACGCCGCGCAACCCCTCTGACCTGCCGGGTTTTGGCATGACCCTGTTCACCATTCTTGCCCCCATGGTGCTGATGCTGGCAGGCTCGGCCACGCGGTTTATGGGGCCGCAGCCCGGCGCGTGGGCTGAGGCGCTGCGCTTTGCGGGCGACCCCAATGTGGGGCTGGCGCTGGCGGCGCTGCTGTCGTTCTGGACGCTGGGGCTGCGGCGCGGCATGACGCGCGAGAAGGTGCTGGCGTGCTCCAATGAATGTCTTGGCCCGCTGGCGGGGCTGCTGCTCATGATCGGGGCGGGTGGCGGCTTTGGCGCGGAACTGATGGAGAGCGGCATATCCGACGCCATTGCCCGTGCTGCGGTCGACATGCATGTGCCGCTGCTGGTGCTGGCCTGGGGGCTGGCCGCGGGCATGCGTGTGGCCGTGGGGTCGGCCACGGTGGCCATGAGCACCACGGCGGGCATCGTGGCCCCCATCATGGCGCATGGCTCCGCGATCTCGCCCGAGCTTGTGGTGCTGGCCACCGGAGCGGGAGCGGTGATGTTCGGCCCGATGAATGATTCCGGCTTCTGGCAGGTGCGCGATGCGCTGGGGCTGACCGTGCCACAGACCCTGCGCACATGGTCCGTTCTGGAAACACTGATTGGCATGGTGGGGCTTGCAATGTGCGTGCTGTTGCAGGCCTGCGGCCTGTAAAAACAGGGTTGGCATGGGCCTGACGGGTCATCGGCCGGTCATCGCCGCCCGAAGAGACCTTCCGGCGCCAGGCAAGGCGGCATCTGCGGCGATACACTGGCCTGCCTCGGCCAGACGTTCATCCCTGCACAACGGGCGGGATGCTCCCTTGAGCGCCCCCTATTTCAGGACCGTGCCGACATGCTGCCCGGCGCACCGGGCCGGGTCTGGGCCGCAGGCGGCTGGCCCATTGTGGCGCAGACCCGGAAGGCAAGCAGCGCCCCTGACAGCGTAAGGAAAGCCGGAATCCACATGTCATGCCCCACATGGGTGAACTCGAGACCCAACGCCAGGGCCGTCAGCGGCATGGACATGAACGTGCCCAGAAAGGCAATGCCGCCCAGCAGCGCCACCGTGCCCACATCCACCATGGGCAGGCAGGCATTCCACCCCCCCGCCAGCACGGTGGCCAGCAGGGCGCCCATGGTCAGGCTGGGCGTAAGCAGGCCACCTGCCGCACCCGCCCGCAGCGCGCCCATGATGACGACAACCTTGAGCACCAGCACGGTCGCTGCAAGCTGCGTGCCCAGCTGTGCCGACAGCGCAAGCTGCATCGGCCCGCGCCCGTTGCCGGGCAGCTGCGGGTAGAAGCACGACAGAACGCCCAGCAGCGGAAACACCACAAGGCACCACGCAATGCGCGCCCCTCCCCGCGCGGCCCGGTTCTGCACCACGGCCATCAGCCGCCTGGCCATCTGCGCGCCCATGCCAATGACCGGCCCCGCGCACAGCGCCCACAGCACCACGGGGGCCGTGACCACCATTGGCCCGATGTCATACTGGTGCAGGTTGCCCAGCACCGCCCACGGCACGAATGCCCCGATGGCCGAAGCGCCCACCGCGCACAGCACCGCGCGCTGCCCCACCGTGCCGAGCAGCACCTCGAGAATGAACAGCGCGCCGCCCAGCGGCACGTTATAGACGGCGGAAAGTCCGGCCCCCGCCCCGCAGGCGATGATGATGCGCCGGTCATCGGGCGCAAGCCCCAGCACGCGGCCGGTGCCGGTGGCCAGCACCGCGCCGAGTTCACGCGGCGCGACCTCGCGGCCGAGCGGCGAGCCAAGGGCCACCGTCACGATCTGGAGCAGCACGTGCACGGTGGTGGAGAGCGCGGGCATGGGCTTGCCCAGCCCCGTCCTGCCCACGGCAGCCGCGATGCTGACCAGCGGCCTGCCAAAACGCCCCAGCGCCCACCAGCCCACGCCCGCCACCACGCCCGCGGCGCACAGGGCGGCAATCCTGCGCCAGGGCGCGGCCGCACTCACGCCCTGCACGAATGTATGCGGCCCGCCGGGCTGGCCATAGCCATAGGCGGCATGCTGGATCATGTGCAGCAGCAGCGACAGCACCGTGCCCCCCACACCCGACAGGAAACCGGTTGCAATGACCGCCACGGCCATGACCGGCCATGCGGTGGGCGCGCCATGAGGCGCGGATGCGGGAGCGGGTTGGGTCATGATGGCATGGGATATGCCGGATAAGGCAGGGCGCGCCAAGCCGGTTTAACGGGCGCGGATGCCACGGCCCGCGCGCCATGGCCCGGGGCGCGATCACGCGCGCAGCCACGCCCCCCCTTCGATTCGGGAACGGTGGCCCGCGTATTGACAGCCCTGCGCCCCCGCTGCCGCGCCACAGGTCAGAAATGGCGAACACGCCATACCCATAATGGCAACACCCCGCCCCTGCACAATAGCGCTGAAAGGCGCTAGCAACTTCATATTGCTTCGCGATATGGTTGCCTGTACGGAACAGTAGCCATCAGGTGACGTTTCAGGGGCAAGGCAGGAAGGGGACGAGATGAAATTCGTTATTGCCATCATCAAGCCGTTCAAGCTCGATGAGGTACGCGAAGGGTTGCATTCCATCGGGGTGGATGCCCTGACCGCAACCGAGGTGAAGGGATATGGCCGCCAGAAAGGCCAGACCGAAATCTATCGCGGTGCTGAATACAACATCCAGTTCCTGCCCAAGATCAAGCTCGAGATCGCGGTGCCCGACGCGCAGTGCGACAAGGTGGTGGAAGTGATCCAGTCCGCCTCGTGCACGGGCAAGATCGGTGATGGCAAGATTTTCGTTCTCGACCTGCAGCAGGCAATACGGATCAGGACACAGGAAACCGGAGAAAACGCGCTGTGATCAAGAAGATTGGCAAAAGCGCCCGCCATGCCGGGCTGGCGGCGGCGGCTTTTGGCGCGTCGATGGCCAGCCTGCCGGCCATGGCGGCCGATGCCCCCCCCGCCATCGACACGGGTGATACCGCCTGGATGCTGATCAGCACGGCGCTCGTGCTGATGATGACCATCCCCGGCCTTGCGCTGTTCTATGCGGGCATGGTGCGCAAGAAAAACGTGCTGGCGACACTCATGCAGTCCTTCTCCATCTGCTGCATCATGACCGTGGTGTGGATGGTGCTGGGCTACAGCCTGACCTTTACCTCGGGCAACGCCTTCATTGGCGGGCTGTCGCGCGTGATGCTCAACGGGCTGGGCGCTGGCATCAGCAAGGGCAGTGACGTGGCCTTCACCATGGCCGCGGGCACGCCTGCCGCCACTACCATGACCATTCCCGAAAGTGTCTGGATGACCTTCCAGATGACCTTCGCCATCATCACGCCCGCGCTGATTACCGGCGCGTTTGCCGAACGCATGAAGTTTAGCGCCCTGTGCGTGTTCACCATCATCTGGTCGCTGATCGTGTATGTGCCCGTGGCCCACTGGGTGTGGGGGCCGGATGGCTGGGTGGCTGCCAGGATCGGCGCGATCGACTTTGCTGGCGGCACGGTGGTGCATATCAACGCGGGCATCGCGGGCCTTGTGGCCGCCCTGGTGATGGGCCGGCGCAAGGGTTATGGGGAGGACGACCTCTCACCCTACAACCTGACCTATGCCATCATTGGCGCATCCCTGCTGTGGGTGGGCTGGTTCGGCTTCAACGCAGGCTCGGCCGGTGGCGCCAACGGGCGCGCGGGCATGGCCATGGCCACCACCCAGATTGCCGCGGCCGCCGCTGGCGTGTCGTGGATGTGCGCCGAATGGATCAAGACCGGCAAGCCGACGGTGCTGGGCATCATCTCGGGTGCGGTGGGTGGCCTGGTGGCCATTACGCCTGCGGCGGGCTTCGTGCTGCCCGGTGGCGCGCTGATGATCGGGCTGATCGCTGGCGTGATCTGCTTCTGGGGCGCCACGGGCCTCAAGCACATGATGGGCTATGACGACAGCCTCGACGCCTTTGGCGTGCATGGCATTGGCGGCATTGTAGGCGCGCTGCTGACCGGCGTGTTCGCCTATGGCCCGCTTTCGGCCACCGACGGCAGCCCCGAGGGCGTGAGCGGGTCGTTCCACCAGTTCATCGCCCAGGCGGAATCGGTGGGCATTACCGTGGTGTGGTGCGCGGTGCTGACCTTCATCCTGCTCAAGGCCATTGACCTGACCATCGGCCTGCGTGTGACGCGTGATGAGGAAATGGAAGGCCTCGACATGAGCCTGCATGGCGAGCGGATCAATTCCTGACCTTATTTCCTGCATGCAACATTGTAGAAAGGGCGGCCTGCGGGTCGCCCTTTTTTTATGTGCCCTCCGCCCGGCCGGTGCTGCGCACCCGACCCTGTGGCACGTTTTGTGCTGCAAGGCTGCAAAATCTGCTTATAGTATCCATATCATGACCATAGGATCGGGTGTGGAGTAGGATGACCCATGAATGATGAATGTCGTTTCATGCTCATAAACCGCATGGAAAAGAGTCTGGTTGCAGGAAAGCACATGCCCGATATGGTGTTTGCGGATGAATGGGATGCTTACTATTTCTATCCATCTGATTATTTGACAGAGGACGAGACCGCCGAGATCATCTGGTCACTTATGGACTTAAACGGCGAGAGCCTGTTTTGTATTGTCGATATGATTACACTGCCTGAAGATGAAACAGATAGCGTTTCATATATAAATATAAACGAAACAAAAGATAAATATAAAGATTACAGATCGGTCTGGAATCAGAAAAGAAAGGATGGGCTTGCGTGGCTGCACAATGTCGATGCATATGCCCTGTCATCTACATCTGGGAAATGGTTCATATATAGTGAAAGAGATAACGAGATAGCGATTATTGCCCTGAAGGGCATGGAGACTATAAAATGTTTTGCAGAACATAAATATTTAGTCCATGCCATTCTTCCTGATGACCTGAACAGAAAAGAAATTCTGGTCAGTCCATTGGACAGGCTGGATCCGGCATGGTGTGAGAATTTTCGCAGGTTTTACAGCCACCCGGACTGACCAAAGCAATTATTCAATAATAAAAACAGATCACTGATAAAAAAGAAAAATTTCTGGTGAAGCTTTTTCAAAAAGCGTCGAAAGAATACCGCCTTTTTAAAAAAGGCGGCACCCGGAAACTTTTACGCTTTCAGCAAGGCTTCAGTTTATCAGAAGTTCTGCGAAATACCGGTCAGGATCGTGCGCCGCAACCCGTATTGCGGGGCGCCCACGCCAATGCCCGTGCCGCTGCGCAGCATGTAGGGATGGTCGAACAGGTTGGTCACATCCAGCCGCAGCTGCGTGGTGCGCAGGAAGCGCGAATGGAACAGGTCACGGAAGGACTGCACAAGGGCCAGGTTGAACGTGGCGTATTGTGGGATCACGCCGCCATTGGGCACGGTGTCGGTATCCTGCCGCAGGCCGCTGCCATAGACCATGGTGGCCGAAAGCAGCGTGGGATGCCCGGTGCGGTGGAAGAAGGTGTAGGACCCACCGGCGGACGCGGTCCAGCGCTGGTCATGGTCAAGATGCACCCAGTGCTGGCTGATATAGTTGAGGTCATCGGGGGCAAAGTTGAACTGCGCGCTGGTAATGTCCTTGCCGATGGCGCGCGACCACGCAAAATTGCCGTAAAGCGACAGCGGCCCGCGATCGTAGGAGGTCGAGACCTCATAGCCATTCACCTGCCCGCGCCGGTAATTGAAGCCCGAGAGGATGATGGGTGCGCCGAACTGCCCCTCGTCAATCAGGTTATGGGCCAGCTTGTAATAGGCATCGAACGACACGCGCCAGCCGGGCAGGATGACCTGCTCGATCCCGGCATCGAAGTAATGGTCACGCTCGGCCTTGACCGTGCTGCTGCCGGTGCCGGGCGCAGCGCCCGATGTACCTGCGAACTGCTGCAAGTCGGCCCCCCCCACCACCTCGAAGGGCGGGGGCGTGAAGTAGCGGGAGTAGCCTGCATGCAGCGTTGCCCCCTTCCACGCGCGCCACACCACGTTGATGCGCGGGCTGAGCTGGTGCTCGTTGGTGTATTCACCCACGCCATCAAAACGCAGGCCGTAATTGACCGTGACATTACGCAGCGGCCGCCATTCGTCCTGCACGTACAGGCCATAAACATCGCCCGTGCGGCCATTGCCGGTATGGATGGACTGGAGTGCCCCCGTGTCGGTGTTCTGCACCAGTGAATCGGCCTTGGTGATGTTGCGCTCGGCAAAGACCTGAAAGCCGAAGCGCACGGTGTGATCTGGCCGCACGCGCCAGGTCACGTCGCTCTGGGTGCCGGTTGACATGACCGAGCGCTCGGCATGCTGGCTTATGCCCATATAGGCCAGGTCGCCCAGGTTGGGGTCGGGGCTGTAGCCGAGGCTGCTGTAGCGCGAGAACACCGATGTCTGGAGCGAGAAGGCCCCGATCTCCTTCTGCAGCGACAGGATGCCGAAATCGGTGATCTGCTTCTGGCGTTCATTGAGGCTGGAGGCGCGCGGTGCACCGGGCACCGATACGCACGCCGAATCATCACCCGCGCAGGGGAAGGTCTGGCCACCAATATTGGGCAACTGGTACTCGGCGTTCGACACGCCAGCAATCAGGCTCAGCCGCGTGTTTTCATCCACTGTATAACGCAGGTGGCCGAGGAAATGGTACTGGTTGCTCAGGTCATGCGGCGCATTGAACGAGGGCGTGGTGTTCTCGATGCCCACCCGGTCATGCACGTAATCGGCGGTGAGGAAGTAATCCCACCTGCCATGCTGCCCCCCATACTGCGCGGAGGGGAAGAAATAGTCACGCGCGCCACCGTAGATGGACACGTTGCCACCCTTGTTGGTGGCGCCATTCTTTGTGGTGATGTCCACCACCGCAGCCTGCAGGAAGCCGTACTGCACCGGCAATGCACCGGTGGAAAGCGACATGTTATCGGCAAAGCGGGTCATGAGTGTCTGGCCGAACACGTTCATGCCTTCGGGCAACTGCACGCCATCAAGGCGGAACTGCACCTCGTTATGGTCGCCACGCACGTGGATCTGGCCGTAACTGTCCTGCGCCACACCGGGGGCCTGCAACAGCACGCTGTTCAGCGCGGCATTGTCGCCGCCGGGAATGGTCTCGATCGCCTTGCGGCTGAAGGCATGCACCGTTGCCCCCGTGGAGGGCTGCAACTGCACGCGCGCGCGGTCGAGACGCGCGGTGACGGTCATGGCTTCGGGCGCTGATGAGGGGCGGCTGAGCGCCTGTGCCTGCTCGGTGGTGGCCTGCGGGTCATCAGGCGTTGTGACTGTGGCAGGCACGCCCTGTGCAAGGGCGGTCGTAACAGGAGTCAGCGCGGTTATGGCCGCGAGCATGGCACGGGAAAGGGAACGGGGAAAAAACCATAGGCGCGTCATGGCGGAAAGGCTCGCATCCGGTGAGGTGGTTTCGGGAGGCGCAGCTTTATTTGGTACAATATAACATAACAATATGGAAAAACCGTCGCCTTCGCCGGGCCTGCCAAATGTTGTATTTATGCAACAGAACCGTTCGGCCAAAAGGGCACAGCACATAACCGCTTCTCCCCAAAACGGGAAGCCGCCCTATTGCGCCATCTTCTGGTGGTTCATTATGGTTTTTGATCCTATTTTAAAACGATATTATTAAATATACATATTTTATTTATTCTGAAATTAAAGATATTTTCTGGTAAAGCATTATTCACGACACTTCAGTAAACGCCGTATTTTGAAAAAAGATGTCCCAAAACTTTTATTAATTCTCATCAATGCATTATTTTAAAATACTATATTAACAAAGGAACCTGACATGGCCGATATCCCGCTCCCTCCTGACCGCGAGACTCTGGCGCAATCGCTACAGGCTACTGGCCTGCCTGCTGCCATCGTGGCCCATCTTGCCGCGCAGGCCCGACCTGCCTTACTCATGCCCACCACGGCAGGGGATGAGGACACCATTGCCCCCGGCGCCTCGAAACTCGGCGGCCGCCCCGACCTGCCGCAGGGCATGGCCTGGCCCCTGCGCCCGCCCTACCCCGATGCTGCCAAGCGGGCGCAATACTACAACCGCAAAGCAGATGACCTGCTGGAAAACCCGCCCTCATGGGCACGCGCCCGGGGAGCCGAATGGTTCAGCCGCAACTACCGCGCCAAAGCGCAGGCGGTGGCGACAGATTTCCCGCTGGCCTTCTTTGGTCAGTTCAATCTGGCCGAACTGGCGCAGGCACCGGGTTTCGACCCCGTTTTCCCGACTGGTGGCCGCCTACTGGTATTCTATGATTACTGGATAGAGCCGGAAGGATTCACCCCCGAAGCCGCCGTGGGGTGGCGCGTGATATGGGATCCGTCACCCGTGGCTGAACTGGTGCGCGCGCCGGTGCCCGAGGCCCTTCTGGCAATTTCGAATGACAGGTGGCGCTGCGTCTTTCCCCCCGCCCCCGTGACCACGCCACGCTCTGTCCTCACGCCCATGCCGCTCAATGACAAGGGATGGGATGCCTTCTGCCTTGATGATAATGCGAAACTCTCGGCCTATGACGAGTGGTTCTGCGCCTTCGGCACGCCCGATGAAAAAGGACGTGATAACCACCAGTTTGGCGGTTTTCCGCAACCGTTACAGAACGGCCTTCAGGCCCGCAGCCAGCTTGCCGCCAACGGCCTGAACTGCGGGGGCGGAGCTGTGTGGAACACGCCAGAGGCGAAGGTGCTGCTGCAAGCCGCAGGGGAATGGCGGCTTGTCGTACAGATCGGGGCTGACTCACATGCCCGGTTTGCGGATGTGGGGGCCTATTACGTGATGATGCGTGAGGCTGATATCGCGGCCCGCCGGTTCGACCGGGCACGTGTCGTCTATCAGTGCGGCTAGATCCCTGCCGGGGCAGAAAATATCGATTGACGGTTCAGGCGCAGGATAAGGCGTTTTGGCTTATCCCCGCGTGTGCGGGGAACACTCTTCGTGGAACAGACTGATTCCACAGCCTTATTTTACGGTCAAAGAAACTACCAACCAGAATGCCCTTCTACCTGCCCCTCTTTACGCCATCGCAAAAGGCTCATCGTCCGGGTCCGTAGCAAGGCACGGGCAGGGAATGTTTCTGGCGCAGCTTTTTTCAAAAAGCCCTGTCAGAGCACGCCCTTACCTTACCCCTGCATCACCACCGGCGGCAGGCGCGGCCCTTCGCGCAGATAGGCGTTGAGAAAGGTACGCACTGCCGAACGCGCAATGAAATCAATATGCGCCTGGTCAGTGCTGACCGGCAGTTGCAGGCGCGAGCGCGCGGTAATGCGGGTCTGGCACAGGGCGTAGAACTGCTCGGCGGCAAAAACCGGGTCGGGAATGTTCAGCACACCGGAATCATTATGCTGCATCAGCCAGACTGAAAGGATGTTGATGGCCTTCTGCGGGCCATGTTTCCAGAACGTCTCGGCCAGTTCGGGAAAATTGCCGGCCTCGGAAATGATGATGCGATTGAGCATGAGCGATAGCGGCGAGGTGAGCAGCCTGATCATGGCCACGGCCAGATGCTCGAGCGATTCCGTAAGGTTCGCTCCTTCATCAATGCGGCTGAACAGGAGCGGCATCTTCTCGCACGCGCACTGCTCCACAAAGGCGGAGAACAGCGTGGCCTTGCTATCGAAGTAATTGTACAGCGTGCCTTTTGACACCCCGGCATCCCGCGCGATGCCCGACATGCTGGCCCCCTCGTAGCCATTTTGGGCAAAGACACGCGCCGCGCCAGCCAGGATCTGCTGCCGCTTGGCAGCGGAGGCGCCCGGGGGCAGACTCTCACCGGCGTGCATTTTGGCTGACTGACCTGGCGTGGTGCCCATTGAAATCATCCTGCTCCCGCGGTTGACGCGTACTTTCGATTGACCCCGTGAGATGGGGTGGTTGCCGTCCTCCCCGCACGGCATCGCAATGTGCCAGAATGGTCGTTGGAAGAAACGACTGCGCGAAAGGACGGCAGATGAAGGAT
>NZ_NIRT01000022.1 GCF_003207795.1 Komagataeibacter nataicola
CAGTCTGCGTGGCCTTGCAAAAGTCACGACTGAATGGACCCTCGTCGCTCTCGCATACAACTGCAAAAGAATGGCACGGCTTCAGGCAGCATAAGCCGGGTCAGCCTCGGCGTTATCAGCCGCAAAATGCCCAACCCGACAGGCTGCTAGTGTCATAACATTTGGCGCGCCCTTTATAAGATAGAAAGCGGAGTCAACGCGTGGACTGGGATAAACTCCGGATATTTCATGCTGTAGCCGAGGCAGGGTCCTTCACCCATGCCGGCGACGTGCTTAACCTGAGCCAGTCTGCGGTATCGCGGCAGATTTCAGCCCTGGAAGAAGCGCTGCAGGTTCCCCTTTTCCACCGGCATGCCCGGGGGCTGATCCTGACCGAGCAGGGCGAGACGCTGAACCAGACGGTTCGGGAAGTCTTCTCCAAGCTCGCCATGACCCAGTCCCTGCTGACGGAAAGCAAGGAAAAGGCGGCCGGTCGGCTACGGGTCACCACCACAACCGGCTTTGGCACCTGCTGGCTCACGCCACGGCTGCACCGGTTCATGGAAACCAACCCTGATATTTCGATCACCCTGATCCTGGAAGATAACGACCTCGATCTGGGCATGCGCGAAGCCGACGTGGCCGTGCGCATGCACCCGCCCCGCCAGCCGGATCTGATCCAGCGGCATCTTGCTGACTTCCCGCTGCCGATCTATGCCTCGCAGTCGTATCTCAACGATTACGGCACGCCGCGCACGCTGGAAGAACTCAACGCCCACAAGCTGATCCTGTTCGGGGGGTATCACCCGCCCGTGCCGCACATCAACTGGCTGGCCGAGACCGGCGTGCCATCCGATGAGCGCCGCCAGGCCCGCCTTGAGGTCAACAGCCTCGCCGCCATGGCGGGCGCAATCGCGGCTGGCATCGGCATTGGCTCGATTCCGCTTTATGCGGCATCGCAGTACCCCAACCTTGTCAAGATTCTGCCCGAAGTGCCGCTGCCCACGGTAGATGCCTACTTCGTCTACCCCGAGGAACTGCGCACCTCCAAGCGCGTGGCCGTTTTCCGTGACTTCCTGCTCGCGGAAATCAACGCCCGCCACTAAGCGGGCATGATTTCACCCGCGCCGGTTCATTCCGGCCGGGTGGCGCGGACAGGACAGGTGCCGACGCAGGACTGCCCACAGCCCCGCGCGGCGCCAGACAAGGAACGCGCCGGAAGCTTCCGGACCGCTTTTTGCCAAAAGCCTGAAGGAGCATCGCCCTTCAAGAAAGGCGACTCCCGGAAACGTCTCTCTTCCTGTTTCAATATATCGTTAAAAAAACAGAATGCCCGCCGCCTCGTTCAATCGGCGGCAGGGGCCGAATTGACGCGTTCGCGCAGTTCCTTGCCTGCCTTGAAGAAGGGCACCACCTTCTCATCCACCGATACACTCTCCCCCGTGCGGGGATTGCGCCCGGTGCGGGCATCACGCTTCTTGACGGTAAATGCGCCAAAACCACGCAGTTCCACCCGATCGCCATGCATCAGGGCATTGCTGATTTCAGCAAAGATGACCTGAACGATACGTTCCACATCCCGCGGGGGGATATGGGGGCGGGCTGCGGCAAGCTCGGCAATCAATTCCGATCTGGTCATCCTGTTCCCCTCAAATTAAACAAGAAATTATAGTTTCCAGATCGCAACGGCCCCGTCAAGCATACTACTTTCTTTCAACAGCATTTGTGCCCCCGGCACGCCTGACAGCACGCCCGCAATCCAGTGCCGCCAGTTTACCCGGGTCGCCTGCGGCCCAATATCGGTAACCGGCGCATCATCGGGCAAAAGCGTGGTTTTAAGCAACCACTGTCGCGCATCATCAAGCGAGCCGATCTGGTCAACAAGCCCAAGCCCGAGCGCCTGCTGGCCGGTATAGGGGCGGCCATCGGCCAGTTCACGCACGCGCTCGGGCGGCATGTGCCGGTCCTGCGCCACGACGGTAACGAAAAAACCGTAAAGATCGGCAATGACACCCTGCAACATCTCACGCCCCTGTGGCGAGAGCGGCTGCACGGCGGAAGGCTGGCCCTTCATGGGGCCGGATACAAGCTGGTCCACATGCACGCCCACCCGTTCAAGCAGGCCGGAAACATCGGGCGATTCCAGCAGCACGCCAATCGAGCCGGTCAGGGTGGAACGGTTGGCGAAAATTCGGCTGGCCGGTACCGACACCATATACCCTGCCGAAGCCGCAACACTGCCCATGGACACGACAACCGGCTTGCGGCGCGCAAATGCCGCCACGGCATCATGCAGCACTTCACCACCCGTTACCGCGCCGCCAGGGCTGTTGACTTCAAGCACCAGCCCCTTGACCGAGGCATCATCCGCCGCCTTTTTCAGCGCCTCGACATTTTCATGCTCATCACTGCCAATGACCCCCGCAAGCTTGAGGTGCGCAAGATGCGGGGCGTGACCGGCCAGGCCGCCCGAGCGGCCAACGGCGAACAGGCAGGCAAGAACAAAAAAAGCCACGGCACTTCCCCGCCAGAGCAGAAGCTGGCGGCGGCGTGACGTGGCATGCACAGACATATCGGGGCTGGTATCCATGGTCAGGGCAATACCATGGATACCGCTCATACCGAAGACAGGATCAAACGCAAAAGCAGGCCCGCATCACGCCTTGCGTCGGCGGCCCGGACGCCCGCGGGCACCTTCTGCTCCACCGGCGTCAGGTGCTGCCGCAGCGGCGGAGGCTGCGGTGATCTTGCGGCCAAGGCCGATCTCACGCGCGAGGCTCGAACGCCGCTCGGCATAGTTGGGGGCGACCATGGGGTATTCGGCCGGCAGACCCCAGCGCTCACGGTACTGGTCGGGGGTCATGCCATAGGCGCTCTGCAGATGGCGCTTGAGCATCTTGAGTTTCTTGCCGTCTTCAAGGCAGACGATGTAATCGGCGAACACCGAGCGCTTGATGGGCACGGCAGGCTGGAGCTTTTCAGGCTCCTGTGCCGGGCGCCCCACGGTTGACAGTGCAGTGTAAACATTACGGATCAGGTCAGGCAGCACATCCGCGCCGACACTGTTATTGGAAACATGCGCCGACACGATCTGTGCGGTCAGTTCCAGACACGAGAAATCCTGTTCAGTATCAGCCATCGTTTTTGCGCCTCTTTAACTTACAATAAAATTTCGTGATTTATTCACGATCCCTCATTACGTCTACATATACGCACAGACTTTTTAATACAATACTCGGCATTGAACCGACTTCTCTTATTCTGTTTTCCTATACATCTTATATTATATGGAACATCCAGTATTAAATAACGACGCCACTGAAAATCATTTATTTGTATAAAATTGATTCAAAACGCATCAAAAACACTCGACCGCAGGACTTCTGGCCATCATATGGACGTTTTTTGCGAGATGCTTTCATCAGAACGCTTCGGAAAATGCCGCCATTTTGAACAAAGGCGACATTCCGGAAAAACTTTTATTGTTTCTGTCAATAGATTGTTCTGAACCGCGCCATCACGATTCCATATATATACGGGCAAAGCAGGCCGCCGCCTCATCCTTTGCCGGGCTTGGGGCCGCCGCCCCCCGGCGCACCAGGCCTGCGAGGCGCTCCATGTCGAAATCCGGATCGCATACGGCACAGATCAGGCGCACGCGCATCTCCTCCATACTATCCTTAATACTGTAAATGACCTGCCGGGCTTCCTTGCGGGTTATAACAATTTCGGCACGCCGAAGTTCCGCAAGCTGCTGGCTCAGGGTTGGCTGGCCGATACCGGTCTCGCATTCGATCTGGCCCACGCTCTTTTCGCCTTCAAGCAGGCAGGCCAGCACCATGAGCCGCTGGGGCTGGGCCAGAAGCCGCAGGCGCTGCACAAGGCTTTCGGCCACTTCGCGTGTTCTTGGCATTTTGGGCATGGGTATTCCCTCTCAGCTGGCGGTGTTTACGCGTGCTGTACCATATTTACCCCCGCGTGACAGCAAGCTGCCGCCCGGAGGCATATAGTGCTTGATAAAATACATACATAATATACTAAAAAGATAAACCATTTATCAGGCCCCGCGAACCGGACTTACCGCATGCCCCCAGCCGCCCCGCCCCAGCGCCCGATGCCGCCCGGCATGCCCCATGACTGACCTGGCGCAGATCGCCCTCGGGCTGGGCAGCGGCGGTATCATCGGGTTCACGCTCGGGCTTGTGGGCGGGGGCGGCTCCATCCTGGCCGTGCCGCTGCTGCTTTACGTGGTGGGCATGGCCGACCCGCACCGCGCCATCGGCACCAGTGCGGTCGCCGTCACGGTCAATGCCCTGTTCAACCTCGCCAGTCATGCCCGGGCAGGCAACGTGCGGTGGGCCTGCGCGGGCGTGTTCGCTGGCGCAGGCGTGGGCGGCGCGCTGGTCGGGGCGGCGTGCGGCAAGGTCATCAACGGGCAGCACCTGCTGTTCCTGTTCGCGCTGGTCATGCTGGGTGTTGGCGGCCTGATGACGCGTGGCTGCCGCACGGGCGCGCAGCCCCCCGCCCCAGCCGAGCGCACCACCATGACGCCGGTACTGCTTTATGGGGTGGCGACAGGCTTCTGCTCGGGCTTCTTCGGTATTGGCGGCGGCTTCCTGATCGTGCCCGCATTGCTGGCGGCAACGGGCATGCCCATGCTTAATGCCATCGCGACCTCGCTGGTGGCAGTGTGCGCCTTCGGGCTGACCACATCGCTCAGCTATGCTGCGGCCGGAATGGTTGACCTGCCCATGGCGGCCATACTGGTGGCGGGCGGAATGGCCGGCGGCCTGGGCGGCACGCTGGCGGCACGCTCGCTGGGCCGCCAGCCGCAACGCCTGCGGCTGATCTTTGCATGCCTGATCTTTATCGTGGCAGTCTACATGATGTGGCGCAGCGTGCGGGCCATGGGCCTTGTCTGACACCGCGCGGGCGCTACCGCGCCTGCCTGCCACCGCGATGAGACCGCTGCCATGCCCCATGTAACCGTCACCCTCGCCCATGAAGCCGACTTCGCGGGCTGGCGATCCGCCACGCGCAGCCTTGCCGGTCGCCACACCCCGCCTGCCAACATTGCATGGCGGATCGCAACCGATACCGAATCCGCAGCCCTGCCCGCGCCAGACCCGGCAGCCGCGCGCTTTACCGTGCCGCGCGCGGTCATGCAGCTTGCGGCCATCATGGTGCAGTCCGCCCTGCCCGACCGCTTCGCCCTCGCCTATACGCTGGTTTATGACCATGTCATGGGCGCGCCGACCGATCGCCCTGATGAAGATGAGGCAGCCCGCATGGCCGGAGCGAAGGAAGACGTCCTCACCCGGACCCGGCACCTGCGCGATGAAATCCGCCATGCCCTTTCCCGCCATGATGGCACGGCCCCCTATCAGAGCCACGTGGACACCACCAGCCATGTGCCCGAAAGCAATGCGCGCTTTCTGACCCTGCAGCTCTCGTTCGCCCCCTGGCAACTTGACATGCCGGACCGCACCCTGCGCTGGACCGGAAAGGCTATGCTGCACGAAGCCCCCGGCCAGGTGCCACAGCCGCTTGACCCGACCAGCCTGCCGCCACCCGCCCTGCCCATGGTGCCCGACCTTGATATTGCCCGCATCACATCGTTGCGCGCGGTGGCGCTGGCGGCGAAAACATGCCTGATCTGCCCCATGGCCGCGCATGCCACCCAGACCGTGTTTGGCGAAGGCCGGGAAACGGCGCGCATGATGTTCGTGGGTGAACAGCCCGGTGACATTGAAGACCGCGCAGGCCGCCCCTTTGTCGGCCCGGCGGGCCAGTTATTCGACCGCGCCCTGCATGAGGCCGGAATCGAGCGGGATGACACTTACGTGACCAATACGGTCAAGCACTTCAAATTCCGCCGCACCCCCACGCGCCGCATCCATGAAAAGGCAGGCCCGGCGGAAATTGCGGCATGCGCTCCGTGGCTTGCCGCCGAGCGGCGGATCATCCGCCCTGCGGTGGTGGTCATGCTTGGCGTCACGGCGGCCTCGGCGCTGCTGGGGCGCAGCGTGACCATAAGCCGCGAGCGTTCGCGCATCATTACACTGGCGGATGGATCGAACGGACTCGTAACGGTTCACCCGTCTTACCTGCTGCGCCTGCCCGATGAAACCACGCGGACACGCGAATATGACCGCTTTGTCAACGACCTGCGCCTGGCCGCAGGCTGCCTTGACCCCGCCATGACATAATCCGTCACGAGGAAAGCCGATGCCTGATATGCACTCGCAACACCATTACGTTATGCCAAGATGGGTTATGGGTATGGGGCCCCTTGCCGCCGGAAGCCGTATATCGTGCCTGCAGACCTCAATCTTCTGCCTTCTTTTCTGACCCGCCTTTTCAGCGGAAAGCATTTCCCCACCATCCGCGCGCCAGGCTATGCGCGCATGAGCGGCCTGAAATGGCTCTACGCCCCAACGCCTGAAGCCCTGGGCTTTGCCGTGCGCACCACGGTCGCGGCCCTGATGGCGCTGACGATTGCGATGTGGATGGAACTCGACGACCCCCCATGGGCCGCCATGACCGTATGGATCGTAGCCCAGGGCTCACGCGGGGAGAGCCTTTCCAAGGCGCGGTGGCGACTGGTGGGCACCGCCATCGGGGCCATCAGCGCGGTGATCCTGGTCTGTTCGTTTCCGCAGGCGCCATGGCTGTTCTTTCCCGCCATCAGCATGTGGATCGGGCTGTGCTGCATGTGCGCGACCCTGGTGCGCAACTTCCGCTCCTACGCGCTGGTGCTTTCGGGCTATACCTGCGCCATCATCGCCCTGGCCGCGACGCGCGACCCCGACAACATCTTCATGATCACCATGTCGCGCACGTCCTATATCGTGCTGGGCATTACGTGCGAGACGCTGGTGGCGGTGCTGTTTGCGCACAACCTCGCCTCGAGCGCGCGGCGCAACATGCGCCAGAAGATCCAGATGGCGCTGGGCAGTTCAACCGATGCCGTGGCCAACCTGCTCGCGGGCGATGACGCCGCCTTCGTGCGCTCGCGCGCCCTGTTTGGCACCATCCTGAGCATCAATGACCAGATCGAATTCAGCGAAGTCGAGATGGGTCCGCACGGGCATGAGGGCGACCACGCGCGCGCGGCCCTCGCCGCCGTGTCGGTGCTGCTTTCACGCGGTCTGGGCATGATGGCGCGCATCAAGGCGCTGGAAACCACAAACGAGCAGTTTACCGAGACCTCGCTGCTCACCCGCACCTTCCTGCTCGGCGTGCCCGCGCGGCTGGAAAACGATTCCGAAATTCCCCACATCCAGCAGGACCTGCAAGACCTGCGCGGCGTGTGCCGCCAGCGCATCATCGACGCGCTGAGCCACGAAATCAGCATGGAAGCCACCACCGAGACCGCCGAGGTGGACGACCTGCTGAACTGCCGCATCCTGCACAACGCGCTTGATGAACTGCTGGGCGAACTTGAACAGGCCATTGCCGAATTCGATGCCAGCCAGCACGAGATCCGCGGCGATCACTTCCATTTCCGCATCGAGGCGCACCGCGACTTCAAGGAAGCCGCCTATAACGGCATCCGCGCCGCCGTGGCCATTGGCGCATCCGCCCTGATATGGGAGGTCACGGCCTGGGCCAACGGCATCGGCTTCATCACCATGGTCGCGGTGACATGCGGCCTGTTCGCCACGCGTGAGAACCCGGTGGTGGGCACCATGAACTTCCTGCGCGGGGCGTGCTGGGCGGTTCTTGTGTCCGGCTTCCTGGTGATGCTGGTCATGCCGCGACCCGCTGAATTCGAAATGCTGGCGGCAGTCCTGGCCCTGCCCATGATTGCGGGCGGACTTGCCGCGCGCAACCCGGCCACGGCGGGGGCCGCTGCCTCTTACTGCCTGTTCCTGCCCAACCTCGTGGGCCCGGGCAACCAGACGCGCCTGAACGAGATTGCATACTTCAACGCCTCCTTCGCGCTGCTGTGCAGCATCGGCTTTGCGGTGCTGATCTTCCGCGCGGTACTGCCCTTCGATAATGATGAAGAGCGCTGGCGCATGCGCAACCGCACGCTGCATGACCTGCGCCACCTGGCCTCCGCCCAGCCCATGCCACGCACGCAGTCATGGATCGGGCGCAATACCGACCGCTTCTCGCGGCTGATCCGCCATGCAGGCCCCACGCCAACCCCCACCATCGAGGCCTACCTGCAGGGCACGCTCTCGGCCATGACCATCGGGCTGAACATCATCCGCCTGCGCACGGTGCTCGAACGCGGGCAACTGCCACCTGCGGCGGATCGCGCCATCGAACTGTTCCTCAACCGCATGTCGCAGTTCAGCGGGCGCTACGGGCGTTTTGGCCGCACGGCCCGCGTGGCGCGCGGGGCCACGCGCAGCCTGCGCCGGCTTGAAGCGGCGGAAGGCAACATCACGTCGCGCATCGAGATCACCCGCGCCATTGCGTATCTGCTGGTCATTTCCTATGAACTTGGCGCCAACGCCGCCTTCCTCGATGCCTCCCAGCCTTACCGCACCAGCGAGATGTCCTGACACGACATCCGGACCGGCAGGGAGATGGAGCCAACATGACCCCTGCCCCCACGCCTCCGGTCCACTCGGCCCTTCGCGGCCATATCGTAACCTTTCGGGGCAACCCGTTTCTCATGCCGCCTGCCGATGCGCTGGTGGAGGAGCCTGACGGGCTGGTTATCATCACCGACGGGCGCATCACCCATGTCGGCCCCTACAGCGAAACCGTGGCCCACCTGCCGCCCGGCACCGACGTGGCCGATTACCGCGGGTGCCTGATCTCGGCCGGATTCATCGACACGCATGTCCATTACCCGCAGCTGCCCATGATCGCGGCCTATGGCGAGCAGTTGCTGGAATGGCTGGAGCGCTACACCTTCCCCACCGAACGCCGCTTTGCCGATGGGGAATATGCCGCCACCATCGCGCGCACGTTCCTGCACGAACTGCTGCGCTGTGGCACCACCACGGCGGCGGTGTACTGCACCGTGCATCCGCAATCGGTCGATGCGTTCTTTACCGAATCCACCCGCCTCGGCACGCTGATGGTGGCGGGCAAGGTGCTGATGGACCGCAATGCGCCCGACTTCCTGCGCGATACCGCCCAGCGCGGCTATGATGAATCGCGTGCGCTGATCGACCGCTGGCATGGCAAAAACCGCCAGTTCTATGCTGTCACCCCCCGCTTCGCCCCCACCAGCACGCCCGCACAGCTTGAACTGGCCGGCGCGCTGCTGGCGCAGGATGAGACATTGTTCATGCAGACCCATCTGGCCGAGAACCGGGCCGAGGTGGCGTGGGTAGCCGAACTCTTTCCCGACAGCCGCTCCTACCTCGATGTATATGACCGCGCGGGCCTGGTGCGCCCGCGCAGCGTGATGGGGCACGGCATTTATGTGGACGAGCAGGACCTGTGCCGCTGCCATGCAAGCGGCTGCGCGCTGGCGCACTGCCCTACGTCGAACCTGTTTCTGGGCAGCGGGGCCTTCCGGCTGTTTGATGTGATGGATGCCAAACGCCCGGTGCGCACCGGACTGGGCACCGATATTGGCGCGGGCACCAGCCTGTCGCACCTGCAATCCATGAACGAGGCCTATAAAATCGCGCAGATGGGCGGCCACCGCCTGCACCCGGTGCAGGCCTTCTGGCTGGCGACACGCGGCGGCGCCGAGGCATTGCACCTTGAGGGGCGGATTGGCACGGTAGCTGCGGGCATGGATGCCGATCTGTGCATTCTCGACCCGAAGGCCACGCCGCTGCAGGCGCTGCGGACACAGATGTGCGACAGCACGGCCGACCTGCTGTTCACGCTGATGATGCTGGGCGATGACCGCAGCATCCGCGCGACCTACGCGGGCGGCACGAAGGTGTACGACCGGGCGAACGACGCCACAGCCTGAAAGTAAAGGTTTCCCAGAACGGCTTTTTTTGAAAAAAGGCCGTGTTCTTCTGATCGCTTCTGAAAAAAAGCATTACCAGAAACTTTATTTGTATTTTGGGAAAACACACGCGATGCAGTGGCGGAGAGGGTGGGATTCGAACCCACGGTACGCTTGCACGCACAACGGTTTTCGAGACCGCCCCGTTCGACCGCTCCGGCACCTCTCCAACTGCACGCGGTGATGCAGCGGCTTATAGGGTGGCGCGCCGGAGCGCGCAAGGGGTCTTTTTTACCTATTCGGCAGCCCCATAAAAATATTGACCTGCCCGCCCGCAGCCAGTAAAAGCCCGCATTCACCCCGCGCGGACGGGGCGCTGCTGCAATGTGGCCAATATAAAAAAGCGACTGGGCCGTGCCGCCTGCATTCCCGCAATGCCGCGCACGCCAAGAGATCGGAAAGATAGATAGAGAATGTTTGCAGTTATCCGTACCGGCGGTAAGCAGTACCGCGTTGCGAAAGATGCCGTCCTGAAGGTCGAGAAGCTGGAAGCCGAAGCCGGCGCCACCATCACGTTCGACCAGGTTCTCGCCGTTGGTGGCGAAAGCGGCACGACCATTGGCGCGCCCACCGTCAAGGGTGCGACCGTCACGGCAACCGTGATCGCGCAGGACCGCCTGGCCAAGGTCATCATCTTCAAGAAGCGCCGCCGGCAGAACAGCCGCCGCAAGAATGGCCACCGCCAGCCGGTGACCGTGGTGCGCATCTCCGCGATCAACGCCGCCTGATCCCTCTCCGGCCTCCGGGCCGGGCAGGTTTGATCAGAGATTTCAGTTTTAAGGAGTTCAGGCAATGGCACAAAAAAAGGCAGGCGGTTCGTCCCGTAACGGGCGCGATAGCGCCGGGCGTCGTCTTGGCGTCAAGAAGTTTGGTGGCGAAAGCGTCATCGCAGGCAACATCATCGTGCGCCAGCGTGGCACGAAGATGAAGCCCGGTGTGAATGTTGGCGTTGGCCGCGACCACACCCTGTTTTCCCTGGTGGATGGCCATGTGAAGTTCGTGCGCCGCGCTGAAGGCCGCGTGCACGTTTCCGTGGAAGCCCTGCCGCTGGCAGCGGAATAAGGCACACGCCTTATCACTACGGGATTACCCGAATTGAAGGGGGCGGTCATTCTGGCCGCCCCCTTTTTCGTATGACGCCAGCACGCCATTTTCTGGTATCATGCATGCACACGGGGCACGCATTCTCGCCCCAACCGGATCGCAGGCAATGAAGTTTCTTGACCAGGCCAAAATCTATGTAAAATCCGGCGACGGGGGCGACGGTGTCGTGGCCTTCCGCCGTGAGAAGTATATCGAATTTGGCGGTCCGGACGGGGGCAATGGCGGCCGTGGCGGCGATATCATCTTCGAGGCGGTCGATAACCTCAACACCCTGATCGACTTTCGCTACACCCAGCATTTTCGCGCGCGCAAGGGCGGCAATGGCGCAGGCTCCGACCGCACGGGTGCCGCCGCCGCGACGGTGGTGATCAAGGTGCCCATCGGCACCCAGATCTTTGACGAAGACCGCGAGACCATGCTCGGTGACCTTGATGAGGCGGGCAAGAAGCTGCTGTTGTGCCGTGGCGGCGATGGCGGGCGCGGCAATGCCCATTTCAAGACCAGCACCAACCGCGCTCCGCGCCGGGCCGACAAGGGCTGGCCGGGCGAGGAACGCTGGGTGTGGCTGCGGCTGAAGCTGATTGCCGATGTGGGGCTCGTCGGCCTGCCCAATGCGGGCAAGTCCACCTTCCTGTCCACCGTATCGGCGGCAAGGCCCAAGATTGCGGATTATCCCTTCACCACGCTGCACCCGCAGCTTGGCGTGGTGCGCCTGTCGGTAACGGAAGAATTCGTGATTGCCGACATCCCCGGCCTGATTGAGGGCGCGCATGAAGGTAGCGGACTTGGCGACCGGTTTTTAGGCCATGTCGAGCGCTGCGCGGTGCTGCTGCACCTGATCGACGGCACGGCGGAGACGGAGGAGGTGCTGGCCGCATGGCGCACAATCCGCCACGAACTGCGCGAATATGGCGGCGGCCTGGCTGACAAGCCCGAGATCATCGTGCTGAACAAGATCGACGCCCTCCTGCCCGAGGAAATCGAGGAACGGGTCACCGCCCTTGAGCAGGCCTGCGGGCAGAAGATCATGACCATGTCATCGGTCGCGCACATGCATGTCGATACCGTGCTGCGCCGCCTGCAGGATTACGTGACGCGCGACCGCGCCGAGAAGGCCGAACAGCACAAAGCGGAGACCCCCGAGGCATGACCGAGACCGCCCTGCCCCAGCTCAGCCATGCGCGGCGCGTTGTCATAAAAATTGGCAGCGCCCTGATCGTGGACCCGCAGCAGGCGGCGCCCCGCCAGCCCTGGCTGGACAGCGTGGCGCAGGACATCGCGGCCCTGCGCGCGCAGGGCACGGAAGTTGTGGTCGTCTCATCGGGCGCGATTGCCCTGGCCCGCCACCAGCTCGGGCTGACGCGCCCCGTGCTGCGGCTGGAGGAAAAGCAGGCCGCCGCCTCCGTTGGCCAGATCCGCCTGGCGCAGGCCTGGACCGATGCGCTCTCGCGCTTCGACATAACAGCAGCCCAGCTCCTGCTCACCCCCGATGATACCGAGAACCGCAACCGCTACCTCAATGCGCGCGCCTCGCTCAACACACTGCTCAGCCTGGGCTGCGTGCCGATCATCAACGAGAACGACGCCATCGCCACCACCGAGATCCGCTTTGGCGATAACGACCGTCTTGGCGCGCGCGTAGCCGAGATGATAAACGCCGACCAGCTCGTGCTGCTGTCGGATATTGATGGCCTGTACACCGCCGACCCCCGCACCAACCCCGATGCCCGGCACCTGCCCGTAATCGCGGAACTGACCGCCAGCATCGAGGCCATGGGGGGCGCCCCCCCGCCGGGCTATTCATCGGGTGGCATGCGCACCAAGCTCATGGCAGCACGCATCGCCACCCAGGCGGGCTGCGCCATGGCCATTGCAAAAGGCGAGGGCCTGCACCCGATTGCCCACCTGCGTGATGGCGGGCGCTGCACGTGGTTCCTGCCCGCACCCGATGCCCGCTCGGCACGCAAGAACTGGATTGCGGGCAGCCTGACCCCTTCAGGGCAGGCTGTGATTGATGAGGGTGCGGTCCGCGCGCTCGCGGGCGGCTCCTCGCTGCTGCCCGCAGGGGTGATGGACGTGACCGGCGAGTTTGATCGCGGCGACATGATTGCGGTGGTGGACCAGAACGGGCAGAAAATTGCCTGTGGGCTGGCCGCCTATGCGGCAGACGAGGCACGGCGCATCGCGGGCCATCAGTCAGACGAGATCGAGACCCTGCTGGGCTGGCAGGGCGCGGATGAACTGATCCACCGCGATGACCTTGTGCTCCTGGCGAAAATGGAAAGCATGCTGGGCTGACCCTACAAGCAGGGGGCTGATGAAAACACCCCCCCTGCGGACCTATTCCGGGCGTGGCGGCCAGCGCAGGGTTGGCTCGGCGCGCGCACGGCGCTCAGGGGGCCAGACCGAAGCCCGGACCGGGCGCGCAGGTGTTACGCGCGGGGCGGCGGGGCGCACCGGTTCACGGCTCCACTCCGCCAGGCCAGGTTCCGCCTCAACGTCATGGGACGGCCCGGGACGACGGGGCGCATAAGGCTGGGCGGGCGATGGCCCACGCGGTGGCAGCGGGTTCCAGCCATCCTCTTCCCCTGCCCTGCGCGGCGGCGGCATGGGAGCTGGCTCAACAGGGCGGGAAGGTGGCGGCGGTGCCGACTGCACACGCGGGGCGCGCCGTTCATAGGCGGGCGTGTCATGCGCATCCGCTTGCGCGCCCATATCCGCGGGCGGAGCAGGCGGGGCAGGCTCCCACACGGGCGCTTCAGCTTGCGTGGGCGCGGGCACCCGGTCGGCCAGCGCATCCGCCACGCTCGGGGGTTGCGCCGCCTGTCCGTTCAGCCCAAGCGCCAGCACACGCAGCTCGGCCTGCAGGTCATCAAGCTGGATGGCCAGGTTATCGAGCCGCCCCTTTACGCCAAACACGGCAAACGGCACCAGCATCCACAACAGGGTGAACAGCATGCCGCCCACCAGCAGCACGGCCTGCGCCCAGGCGGGCATCCATTGCGGAAAAAGCGATGACATCATGCAACGTGCAACCTGAACGGACATTGCCCCGGCGCGGCCATGGCCTGCCGCCATGCACCGGCCAGCGGGGGCGTTGGAGGGACGATCCTACAACCTGCGCCCGTTACATGCCAAGCGCGCGGCGGTAGATATCAAGCAGGGTTTCCTGCTCCTCCACTTCCGCCGGTTCCTGCTTGCGCAGGCGGATGATCTGGCGGATCACCTTGACATCAAAGCCTGCCGATTTCGCCTCGGTAAAAATATCCTTGATGTCGCCTGCAAGCGCCTTGCGCTCTTCTTCCAGCCGCTCAACACGCTCGATGATGCTGCGCAGGCGATCGGCTGCGATACCACCAACAGCGGCGGGGTTGTCGTCCGCCTCGAAATTGTCAGCATTCATGGCAGGTTTCTCCAGATATCGTGATTGCGCCGTTCCCGCCCGCGCGCGCACATGAAGGGAATGTCACTAGGCGACGGGATGGAACGGCGGGATTATCGTGCCGCCGCCCGCTGGTCAATGCCAACTTGACAGGGCAGAGAGCCGGGCCGTAATCGAAGCTGCACCCCATATGCCGCTTTCGCGTCATGTCCGCATACGTCAAGCATGCCCGCCCGACCATGCGGGGCACCAGATACAGGCAGGAGGCCCACGTTCGATGGCACATCTTCCCCCCGTTGACACCTTTGACTACATCGTTTTCGGCGGAACGGGCGACCTGACCATGCGCAAGCTGCTGCCTGCGCTGTATCATCGCTACCGTGACGGGCAGATTCCCGATGCATCGCGCATCATCGGCACTGCGCGCTCCGCCCTTTCCCGCGCGGACTACCAGCAGCGCGCGACAGCCGCCCTGCACGAGCACGTAAAACCCGAAGCCCTTGATGAAGCCACGGTACAGCGCTTCGTGAACATGGTTTATTACGTGAGCCTGAACGGCGCGGAAGCCGATAGCGACTGGCCCACCCTAAAGACCCTGCTCGACGCGGTGCCCGCAACGCGCATCCGGGTGTACTACCTCGCCACCTCGCCCTCGCTGTATGGCCAGATCTGCGAGAACCTGAGCCGCGAGGGGCTGGTGACCGGGCAGTCGCGCGTGGTGCTGGAAAAACCCATCGGCACCGACCTTGCCAGCGCCGAGGCCATCAATGACAGCGTGGGCCGCCACTTCCCCGAGAACCATATCTTCCGCATCGACCATTATCTGGGCAAGGAGACGGTGCAGAACCTGATCGCGCTCCGCTTCGCCAACCCGGTGTTCGAGCGGCGCTGGACGTGCGATGCCATCGAATACGTGCAGATCACGGCCGCCGAGACCGTGGGCGTGGAAGGACGCGGCGCGTATTACGACCGCTCGGGCGCGCTGCGCGACATGATCCAGAACCACCTGCTGCAGGTGCTGTGCCTCGTGGCCATGGACCCGCCGGTCTCGCTCGAGGCCGACAGCGTGCGCAACGAGAAGCTCAAGGTGCTGCACGCCCTCAAGCCCATCTCGGCCGATGACGTGGCCATCTATACCTCACGCGGGCAGTACATGCGCGGCACCACGGGCGACAGGACGGTGAGCAGCTACCTTGAAGACCTTGGCGAAGGCGTGACCAGCGAGACGGAAACCTTCGTGGCGCTGAAGGCAGAGATCCTGACCTGGCGGTGGGGCAACGTGCCGTTCTATCTGCGCTCGGGCAAGCGCATGGCGGAAAAGTCGAGCGAGATCGTGATCCAGTTCAAATCGGCTCCGTGCTCGATCTTTACCAACAAGCCCGAGCCCAACCGCCTGATCATCCGTATCCAGCCCGATGAAGGGGTGATGCTGTCCGTCTCGACCAAGGACCCCACGCCCACCGACAGCCTTGCCCTGCGCCAGGCTGACATCAACATCGAGTTCGAGAAAGCCTTCAACATCCGCTACCCCGATGCCTATGAGCGCCTTTTGCTCGATGTGGTGCGTGGTGACCCGATCCTGTTCATCCGCCGCGACGAGGTGGCCGCCGCATGGCGCTGGATCGATCCCATCGAGCAGGGCTGGCGCGAGAACAAGGCCCCGCTCGAACCCTATGCCGCTGGCACATGGGGGCCGGAAGGCGCGCGCAACCTGCTCTCGCAGTCGGGCCATCTGTGGCACGAGGACATGAAGAAATAACCGCCGCATGAGCAAGGACACACCGCCCTCCCCCCCGCGCCTGAGCCGCAGGCGCGCGCCGGTCACGCTGAAGCAGCGCATCGTCCGCCGCGTGCTCATGCTCATCCCCATGGCGGCCCTCGTCATCCTCGTGGGCCGGATGGGGTGGCTGGACCAGGCAGCCGACAAGCTGACCTTCTCGCGCACGAGCTGGTTCGACAACACGGCCCTTGTCGAGCACTTCCGCACCATCGTCACCCATAACGGCATGACGGCGGATGCGAAGGACTGCCTGCTCTTTGTGGTCAACGGCAACGACCCGGCCGATGCAACCCGCATTCAGGTCATGGAAAAACATTCCGGCAAATGCCCCGGTGACCGTAACACCCTGCCGCTGCTGTTCACGCTGCGCATCGACCGGCTGGACCAGAAGGCCCTGACTGACTGGCAGTCGCCCGGCATGTTCCACCCGCTGCCCTGAAAGGGCAATATTGATAAAAATGATAAAGCTCAGCCATGCAAAATCCATGCCGTCTCAAAAGGAAACGCGGCAGGTGAGGCGGATATCGATGCCATTTTCAATAATGAATATTTACAGTTCATCCGTCAGCATAACGGCGCTGAAATCAGGAATGGATATTATGACATTTCCGAACAGAAAAGTTCTTATGTTCGATATTTTATAGAAATAGAAGACATAGCCAATCATATCTCCCTCATGGCAGACAACGAGACGTCAAAATATTTCTTCCCATTTGCGCTTGGCAGCGGCGGCACTTACTTCCTGATGAAAAAGAAAGGCGACGCTTGTATATATTATTATGATAGCGACTACATGGGCCAGATGCGATATCGAAGGTTGCCCAAAGTTTCAATGCTTTCATGAATAATATCAAAAGCGATACTGAAATCAAAATAGAAGGCACCTATAAGGTCGTGCGGGTTACCACAAGAAAGCCCTGACACCGCGCCTGCTTCAGCCCGGATGTTCTGATCGAAGCTGCCTCCCCGGAAACTTCTCCTGTTTGTCAGCTCTGCCCCCGCAGCACGCGCCGCAGGGCATGGGCGCCATATTTTATGGCCGCGCGGCCGGCGGGCAGGAACGCATAGAAATTCAGAAACCCGTGCACCGTGCCGCGCCATGTGCGGGTCTCGGCCTGGCCGCCTGCCTGCTGCAGGGCGTGGGCGTAGCCGGTGCCTTCATCATGCAGCGGGTCGCATTGCGCCAGCCCGATCACGGCAGGCGGCAGACCAGCCAGTGAGGATGCGAAAATGGGCGCAAGCCGCGGATCATGCAGGTCGGCTGGCGTACGGATATACTGCTCGGCATACCATTCCATCAGCTTGGTAGAGAGCATGTAACCCGTGGCGTAGGTCTCGCGGGAGGGCACGTCACGATCCCCATACAGCGAGGGGTAATAGAGCAGTTGCATGGCCAGGTCCGGCCCACCCCGGTCACGCGCCATCTGGGCCAGCACGGCAGCCAGCGTGCCACCCGCGCTATCGCCCGCAACCGCAATCGGGCCACCCCAGCGATGCGCCTCGCCCGCCAGCCACTGCAAGGCCGCCCAGCAGTCCTCTACCGCATGGGGAAAGCGGTTCTCGGGGGCAAGACTGTAATCGATGGACAGCACCGCAGCCCCTGACTGCCGCGCCAGCCTGCAGCATATGCCGTGATGCGAGTTCAGCCCGCAATGCACGTAACCGCCCCCATGCATGAACAGCACCACCCCGTGTACCCGCCCATAAGGCACGTACAGCCGGGCAGCCAGCAGGCCGTCACGCCCCGGCACGCGGCAGCTGACCACGCGCCGCACCTGTAGCGAGGACAGCGCCATGGGAAAACATGGGCGGTCGAGCTTGCGGCGCATGTCCTCCAGCGTGTGGGGCTCGACGTTGCGCCGCCGCGCGTGCCACCAGTGCATGCCGCCCAGCAGTGCGCGGGTGAGCAGGCCAGGGCGGGAGGCGGCGGTTGAATCGGGCATGGAACGCCTTTCCGGCAGCAAAACGGATTGAAAGAATACAGCCCCCCTCATTTATCGCTTGACGCTGCGCGCATGCACCGCCAGTTTCCGCATGCCAGACGGTCGGACGGTCGCTGCCACGTGGTCATACACGTGATGGAGGAAAGTCCGGGCTCCACGGAAGAACGGTGCCGGCTAACGGCCGGCGGGGGCAACCCCAGGGACAGTGCCACAGAAAACAGACCGCCCTCACGGCGGCGCACGCAGCAATGCGGGCGACGTTGGGGGCAAGGGTGAAACGGTGCGGTAAGAGCGCACCGCATGCATGGTAACATGGATGGCAGGGCAAACCCCACCGGGAGCAAGACCGAATAGGAACGGCGGATGGGCCGCAAGGCGCCATCAGGGGTTTTTCCGCCCTGTCGTTCGGGTTGGTCGCGTCAGGTGCGTAGCAATGCGCATCGCAGAGGAATGATCGTCCCGCCCCGCAGGGGGCGGACAGAACCCGGCTTACAGACCGTCTGGCATTTTCCCTATTTTTCATGATTCAACCGCCCTGTGCGGGGCGTTCTACCCAGAGCCGTTTACAAGTATTAACGCCATGGAACAAAACATAAACAACGCACATTCCTGCCATATTGCGGGCGACTGAAGTGGTTTTACATGCCGCATCACTCACCTGTGCTGGAATAACAGTATTTTTTGGCCATCTTTCCTGCATCTTTAATTGACCCCCCATAAAATCCCATGTTATCCCATGCTCACACCAGATTCAGAAAGGGGCGCGGTAACAGGCGCCACGGGGGCTGAGCACTGGGTTTTCGAAATTTGCCGAGGGAGGGCATCGCGCAGCGTGAGTGTATTCCTGGGCACACACCAGAACCGGCTGGATGCGAAGGGGCGCGTTTCCATTCCCTCCGCATTCCGCGCCGCGCTGCGTGCCCGGGCCAAATCGGGCGAGCCGCTGGCCATCCTGCGTCCGTCCCATCTGCATCCCTGCCTCGAGGCATGGCCCGCTGATGCTTTTGCCGCACTGACCCGCCCGCTGGATGAAATGGACATTTTTTCCGAAGACCACGACGACCTCGCCACCGCCCTCTATGCCGATGCCTATCCGTTCGAGGCTGACCGCGAAGGCCGCATCCTGCTGCCCGAATCCCTGCGCGCCCATGCCGGCCTGACCGACCAGGCCACCTTCATGGGGCTGGGCCGCACCTTCCAGATCTGGGAGCCGCAGGCAGCGAGCGCCCGCCGGGCCGATGCCCGCCTGCGCGCCCGCGGCCTCACCACGGGCCGGGGCACGCTGCCCACGGGCACGCCGTCATGAACGGCCCTTTCCCCCCGCACGACCCCGGCCATGTGCCCGTGATGCTGGCCGAGGTGATGGACTACCTCGCCCCGCACGAGAACGCCCGTTACGTGGACGGCACGTTTGGCGGTGGTGGCTACGCGCGCGCCATCCTGGCGAGTTGCAACTGCCAGCTATGGGGCATCGACCGCGATCCCACCGCCATCGCGCGCGGCGAGGCCCTTGCCCCCGCCTTCCCTGCCGGGCAGGGCGGCACGCGGCTGCACCTGCTTCATGGCGGCTTTGCCGACATGGCGGCCCTGCTGGCCGAAGATGGTGTGACGAAGGTGGATGGCATCGTGCTCGACCTTGGCGTGTCGTCCTACCAGATCGATGAAGCCGAGCGTGGCTTCTCCTTCCGCATGGATGGCCCGCTCGACATGCGCATGAATGATACGGGGCCAACCGCGGCCGACGTGGTCAATACCCTGCCCGAGGAAGAACTGGCCGACATCATCTACCATTATGGCGAAGAACGCATGTCACGCCGCGTGGCGCGCGCCATCGTGACGGCCCGCGCCGAGGCCCCGCTGCTGCGCACCACCGAGCTTGCCGACGTGGTGCGCTCGGTCGTGCGCCCCGACCGTTCGGGCATCGACCCCGCCACGCGCACGTTTCAGGGGCTGCGCATTCATGTCAATGACGAGCTTGGCCAGATCCGCGCCGTGCTGGAACAGGCCCCCGGCCTGCTGGCGCCCGGCGGGCGGCTGGTTGTCGTCTCGTTCCATTCGCTGGAGGACAGGCTGGTCAAGCAGGCCATGCTGCATGCGGCAGGCCGCGTGCCCGCCCCCTCCCGCCATGACCCCCGCGCCATGACCGAGCGCACGGGCCCCACCAACTTCAGGCTCCTGACCGGACGCCCCATCCGGCCGGGAGAGGAAGAAACCCGTCGTAATCCACGTGCACGCAGCGCAAGACTGCGCGCGATGGAATGCATTGCTCCCCCATCCATCGCAGCATCGGAACCTGCCGCATGAGTCGGTTTGTAACGTTTTTCTTTGCCGTGGTGGCGGCCGTGTCCGGCCTGTTCCTTTATAACAAGAAACAGCAGACCACGGCTCTCGACCACCAGATTGCCCAGATCGTAGAGCAGACGGAGCGCACCCGCGCCCAGACCGCCATGCTGCGCGCCGAATGGGCCATGCTAAACCAGCCCGACCGGCTGGGCACGCTGGCCAGCCGTTACGACAAGGCGCTCCAGCCTGTCTCGCCCACGCAGTTCGTTCAGATGTCGGCGCTCAGCGCCCACCTGCCGCCTGTTGGCGTGCCGTCGCACCACCCCGTGCCCGCCCCCCGCGCCACGATGGTGGCCACCCTTGCGGCCGATCATGCGGCCCCTTCGCCCGTGCATGAGGCCGTGGCGGCCCTGCCCGCAGTTGCCACGCCTGCAACGCCCGCCCATGTCGAGCGCGCCATGGCGGCCCTCCCCCGCCATGCCGACCCTGCCCCCCCGCATGACGGACTGGCCCACGCCATGGCCCAGATCGAGCCGCGCGCGCCCATGCACGCCACCGAGCACGCCCGCCTGCCCGAACGCATGGCAACCGCCGAGCCGGTGCATCTGCCGCCCAGCCCGCATGAGAGCATGATTACCCCCGCTCACATGGCCACAGGCTACCACCCTCATAGCCAGAACATAGCCGAGGCGGCATGGCACCCCACCGCGGCGCCCCGCATGGGAGGGAGTTCACTGGGCACGCCGCATGTGACAAGCCTGCCGCCGCCGGTGCCCGTCAGCAACTGATCGTCCTTTTTCTACCGGCCCTGTAGCCCGGAACCCGTATGCAAAACCCTTTGAGCAACCAGCCAGACAGAGGTGGACAGGCTTCCCCCGGGGGGAGCCTGCGCACGCTTATGGCGCAGGACCGCATGCATGCGCGGCTGGTGGTTGTGGCCGGGGGGTTCTGCCTGCTGTTTTCAGCCATTGCGCTCAAGCTGACACTGGCCACGATCATCAACCCCCTGCCGCCGCAGCAGCAGCAGATCGCGCCGCAGGTGCCCCCCATTCCCAAAAGCGACCCCAAGGGAATGATCGCAGGCGACGTGGTGCTGCCTCAGGTGCACCGGGCCTCGATCACCGACCGCAACGGTCAGGTGCTGGCCATGTCGCTGCCGGTCGCGCAGGTCTATGCCAACCCGCAGGAAATGATCGACGCGGCCGATGCCGCCCACCGGCTCAAGCACGCCCTGCCCAGCCTGGACGAAGCCGAGACGAAGCGCCGCCTGTCGTTGAACAAGCAGTTCGTCTATCTGGCGCGTGACATCTCGCCCGCGCAGGAACTTGCCATCAACAACCTTGGCATTCCCGGCATCTATTTCGAACCCGGCGAGCGCCGCCGCTACCCCATGGGCCGCGTGGGCGCGCACATTCTGGGTGGGGTGGATATCGATGACCACGGCGTTGCGGGCATCGAACGGTATTTTGACAAGCGCCTCGACAGCGACAGCCAGCCCCTGCGCCTGTCGCTCGACGTGCGCGTGCAGAACGTGGTGCATGATGAACTGCAGTCCGCGATGGACATGTTCCAGGCCATCGGCGCGTGCGCCATCGTGATGGACGTGCATACCGGCGAGATCATCACCATGGTCAGCCTGCCCGATTATGACGCCAATGACTTTGGCCGCGCTGCCGCCGATGCACGCTTCAACCGCGCCGTGACGGGCATGTACGAACCCGGCTCGACCTTCAAGCTCCAGACCGTGGCCATGGCGTTGCAGGAAGGCGTCGCCCATATATGGGACAGCTTCTCGAGCACGCCCATCAAGATCGGCCGCTTTACCATATCGGACATGAAGAACGACCATTTCGCCCCGTGGCTGTCCCTGCCCGAGGTCATGGCCTATTCCTCCAACCCCGCCGCCGCCCATATTGCGCTCGATGCAGGTGCGCCCCGCCAGCAGGACTGGCTGCGCCGGATGGGCTTTTTCTCGCGCGTGCCGATCGAGCTGCCCGAGGCCGGACGGCCCATCATCCCGTCGGTGCATAACTGGGGGGTTTCGACCACCATGACGGTGGCGTTCGGCCACGGCGTGGCGGAGCCGCCGCTTTCCATCGTGCGTGGCACGGCGGCCACGGCCAATGGCGGCTTTCTGCTCCGGCCCACCCTTGTCGCAGCACAAAGCCCTGCCACGACGGATGCGCCCGCCGATGCCGATTCCGCCATGCCCGCTGATGCGGAGCGCCTGATCTCGGCCGCCAATTCCGATATCCTGCGCAAGATCCTGCGCCTCGACGTGGCCAAGGGCACGGGGCAGAAGGCGGAATCACCGGGCTATTACGTGGGCGGCAAGACCGGCACGGCGGAAAAGATCGGCGCGCATGGCGGCTACCTCAAGCATGTCAACGTCTCGGCCTTTACCGGCATCTTCCCCATGAACGCGCCGCGCTATGCCATTTACGTCATGCTCGACAGCCCCAAGCCCACTGCCCAGACCCATGGCTGGACCACGGCAGGGTGGAACGCGGCCCCCACCGCCGCGCAGATGATCACGCGCATCGCCCCCATGCTCGGCCTGTTCCCCGATACGCAGCATGAAGCCGCGATCGAAGCCTCGCTGGCCATTCCCATGCGGCCCGCCGTGCCGCGTGGCTACCGCGCGCTCGGGCCGGGCTACGACCCCGGCACGGCCAGGCTGCACGAGCACGAGCATGAAACCGCCCCCCGTGCCGCAGCCCGCCCCCATGCCGCGCGCGACGTGACCGAGGCCACGGCCACCAGCCATGCGCAGCATGCCCGCAATGAAGCCGGGCACGCGCCCGGCCACCATCAGCGCGAACGGGGATGATGGACATGAATCTAGCCGAACTCCTGCATCGCGCGGGCGTGGAGGTCGTGCGGCCTGAACCTGCTGCAACCGGTCCTGTTACCGCCATTACGGCAGATAGCCGGGCAACCGGCCCCGGCGTGATCTTTGCCGTTCTGCGTGGCACACGGGTGGATGGGCGGGCGTACATCCCGCAGGCCGTGGCCAGGGGTGTTACGGCCCTGCTGGTGCAGGCCGATCCCGATTTCGTGCCGCCACCGGGCATTGCCTGCGTGCAGGTGGCCGATGCACGCCGTGCAATGGCCCTGATCGCACGCGCGCTTGCTCCCCGCCTGCCTGCCCATATCGCGGCCATTACCGGCACCAACGGCAAGACCAGCACGGCGGAATTCCTGCGTCAGATCTGGGCGCTGCAGGATTTGCGGGCAGGCACCATCGGCACGCTGGGCGCGGTTGCCCCCTGCCCGCTGCCTGATTGCGGCCCCGCGCTCACCACACCAGACAGCGTGGGCCTGATGCGCCTGCTGGGCGCGATGGCGGCGGGCGGGGTCGAGCATGTGGCCATCGAGGCTTCATCGCACGGGCTGGAACAGCGCAGGCTGGATGGCATCACGCCCTATGCCGCGGGCTTCAGCAACCTCACCCATGACCATCTGGACTATCACGGCACCACCGGGCACTACCGTGCCGCCAAGCTGCGCCTGTTCGACACCGTCCTGCCCGAAGGGGGCATTGCCGCCATCAACGCGGACATGGACCCCGAAACCTGTGCTGCCGTGCGCGCCATTGCCCGGAACCGCAACCTCGTGCTGCGCAGCACGGGCACACAGGGCGAGACGCTGCGCCTGCTTGGTGCCCGCGCCACACCCACCGGGCAGGAGCTGCACATCGCAACCACTTCTGGCCGATACGAGATAACCGTGCCGCTGGTCGGGCGCTTTCAGGTCGACAACCTGCTCATGGCCGCGGCCCTGTCAGGCAGCGCGGAGGATGCCCCCGCGCGCGCGCTCGCGCTTCTGTCCCGGCTGCATGGTGTGCGTGGCAGGCTCGAGCGCGCCGCCGTGCTGCCGAATGGGGCCGCCGCCTATGTCGATTACGCCCATACGCCCGATGCCATCGCCCGCCTGCTGCACTCGCTGCGCCCCCACACGCCGGGCAGGCTGGTGATCGTGATGGGGGCCGGTGGCGACCGCGACCGGGGCAAGCGGCCCGTCATGGGCGCCACCGCCACGCAACTGGCCGATGCGGTGATCGTGACCGATGACAACCCCCGCGGCGAGCCGCCCGCCGCCATTCGCGCGGCGATCATGGCCGCCAGCCCAGGCGCCATCGAGATCGGTGAACGGAGGCAGGCCATTGCGGCGGGCCTTGACATGCTGGGCCCAGGCGACGTGCTGGTGGTGGCGGGCAAAGGCCATGAACAGGGGCAGATCGTGGGTGATGCGGTGCTGCCATTTGATGATGCCACGGTGATCCGTGGCCTGACGGGGACTGAATGACAGTGCTATGGAGCCGCGCGGACCTTGAGGCCGCGACATCGGGGCGTTTTCCACCCTCCAGCGCAGTAGCCATTGCAGGCACCGGCGTTTCGATCGATACCCGCACGCTCCAGCCGGGCGATGTGTTCATTGCGCTGATTGGCGAGAACAGCAACGGGCACGCCCATGCCGCCGCCGCCCTTGCCGCGGGCGCTGCCGCCGTGGTGGCGCATGAATCCTGTGGTGATGATCCACGCATTCTTATGGTGGATGACACGCTGGCCGCCATGCAGGGCATGGCCCGCTTCGCCCGCGCGCGTTTTGCAGGCCACATGCTGGCCGTGACCGGCAGCGTGGGCAAGACCTCGGTCAAGGACATGCTGCATGCGGCACTCAGCGCATGCGGGCCGACCCATTGCGCCGTGGCATCGTACAACAACCACTGGGGCGTGCCGCTCACGCTGGCCCGCCTGCCTGCCGCAAGTGCCTATTGCGTGTGCGAGATCGGCATGAACCATGCAGGCGAGATCCACCCGTTAGCCGCCATGGTGCGCCCGGATGTCGCAGTAGTGACGACGGTTGCCTCCTCGCATCTCGGGCTAATGGGTAGCCGTGATGCCATTGCGCGCGAAAAGGCAGAAATTCTGCTAGGTCTGCCGCAGGGAAACGGAACCGGTATCGTGCCAGCAGACGTTACCGGTGCGGAATATTTCAGACGCATTGCCGAACTTATGAAAGCCAGGCTGTTGTGGGCCGGACATACGCCTGACTGCGCCGTGCAGGCAACCGATGTGATATCTGACACGCAGGGTAGCGGGTTCTATCTGCACCTACCTGAATGGCAGGGTGTGGCGCGCGTCAACGCGCCGGGGCGACACATGGCCGATAACGCCCTGCTGGCGCTCGCGGCAGCCCATGCGGCGGGCGCTGACATGGGCCGTGCCGTGGCCGGTCTGGCCACCTTCCGCCCCGGTGCCGGGCGGGGCGCGATTGCAAAGGTGATGCATGACAATGTCGCCCTGCTTGATGAGAGCTACAATGCCTCACCGGCCTCTGTCCGTGCCGCACTCGACCTGCTCGGGCTTGTCGCCACGGGGCGGCGCATCGCCGTGCTGGGTGACATGCTTGAACTCGGCGCGTTTGCGCGGCATGAGCATGCCTCCCTTCTCCCTGCCGTCCGTGCAAACGCGGATGCTGTCTTCTGTTGCGGCCCGAATATGAAAATACTTTTTGACAGCCTGCCTCCTGCCCTGCGCGGAGCGTGGACGCCGGATTCCTCCACACTTGCTCCTCTGGTGCGCACTGCCCTGCGCGCGGGCGACACGGTCATGATCAAGGGCAGCCTTGGCAGCCGCATGCGCCATGTCGTTGCCGCCCTGAAGGCCGATGATGCCCGGGTGGGACCGGCCTGATGCTCTATGACCTGTTCGAGCACCATGCCACGGCCCATACCTCCGTGCTCAACCTGTTCCGCTACATCACGTTCCGCTCGGGGGCCGCGTGTCTGACTGCGCTGGTCATCAGCCTGTGCCTGGGCAACCCGCTGATCGCGCAGCTACGCCGCATCCAGCGCGGCGGCCAGCCCATCCGCAAGCTCGGGCCGGAGCGCCACCTGATTGAAAAGGTCGGCACCCCCACGATGGGCGGCGTGCTGATCCTGCTTTCGCTATTCGGCTCAACCCTGCTCTGGGCTGACCTGACCAACGGCTTCGTGTGGGCTGTCATGCTCACCACGGCGGCCTTTGGCGCGGTGGGCTTTGCCGATGACTACCTCAAGCTGTCACGCCGCAATACCGATGGCGTTTCCAAACGCATGCGTCTGGGTTGCGAATTCGGGGCCTCGCTGATTGGCGGCATCTGGCTCGAGCACATGATGCCACCCGATCTTGCCAACCATCTGGCCTTTCCGTTCGTGAAAGACCTGCTGCTGCCGCTGGGCTACGCCTTTCCGCTGTTCGCCATGATCACCATCACCGGGTTTGGCAACGCCGTGAACTTTACCGACGGGCTGGACGGGCTGGCCATTGTGCCGGTCATTATCGCGGCCCTCGTGTTCGCGCTGATTTCCTACCTTGTGGGCAACCATGTGTTTGCCGACTATCTGCAACTGCACGCCGTGCCCGGAACGGGTGAGCTCGGGGTGTTCTGCTCCGCCCTTGTAGGCGCGGGGCTGGGCTTTTTGTGGTTCAACGCGCCGCCTGCGGCCGTATTCATGGGGGATACTGGCTCGCTCGCCCTTGGCGGCGCGCTCGGTGCCGTGGCCGTTGCGGTCAAGCATGAGCTGGTACTGTGCATCGTGGGCGGGCTGTTTGTGGTGGAAACGTTTTCGGTCATCATCCAGGTGTTCTGGTACAAGCGCACCGGGCGGCGTGTGTTCCTGATGGCGCCGCTGCACCACCATTTCGAGAAAAAGGGCTGGGCGGAATCCAAGATCGTGATACGGTTCTGGATCGTGTCCATCGTGCTGGGGCTGTGTGGTCTGGCCACGCTGAAACTGCGGTGAGCGGCGCCTTTCCCGCTACCCTGTTCGCGGGCCATCATTATGGCGTGGCGGGGCTGGGCCGTAACGGCAATGCGGCTGTCACCGCCCTGCTGGCCATGGGCGCTAGCGTGCAGGCCTGGGATGACCAGCCCGAAGCGCGCGCGACCCTCGCTGCCCATGCACGGCTGAAGGTCGCCCCCTTCACCAACATGCTGGGGCTTGCCGCCCTCGTGCTTTCGCCCGGCATTCCGCACCACCTGCCCAGCCCGCACCCGCTGGCCACCATGGCGATGGATGCGGGCGTGCCGATCCTGTCCGATGCCGAACTGCTGTTCCGCGCCGTGCGGGCGGCGGGCGGGCGGGCCCGCTTTGCGGGCGTTACCGGCACCAATGGCAAGTCCACCACCACCGTGCTGCTGGCGCACATGCTGGCCTGTGGCGGCATTCCGGTAGCCGCTGGCGGCAACCTTGGTCCCGCGGCCCTCAGCCTGCCGCTTCTGCCTGATGATGGTGTGTACGTGCTGGAAATGTCATCGTACATGCTCGAGCGGCTGGAGCAGCTGCATTTCGATGCCGCCTGCCTGCTCAACCTGACGCCAGACCACCTCAACCGCCATGGCGACATGACCGGCTACACCCGGGCCAAGATGCATGTGTTCGACCACCAGGGGCCGGGCGATCTGGCCGTGCTGGGCGCGACCCTGCCCGATTACGCCAGTCTGAACCGCGAGCTTGCGCCAACCCGCGCCACCGTGGCCTGCATCAGCGGCGCGGACATACCGCAATGCGATTTCTACTGCACGCCGCATGCGCTGTGCGACCGCCATGGCGTAATTGCCGAGCTGACCCACGTGCCCGACCTGCCCGGCACCCATAACCGCGAGAACGCGGCTGCCGCCACGGCCATGGCGCTGCATCTGGGCCTGCCACGCACGGCGGTGGAAGAAGCGCTGCGCAGCTTCAGCGCGCTGGACCACCGGCAGAAAACCGTGGGCAGCATTGAGGGCATCCGCTTCATCAATGACAGCAAGGCCACCAATGCCGATGCCACGGCCCGCGCGCTCGCCTGCCATGAGCGTATGATATGGATTGCGGGCGGCACGGCCAAGGCGGGCGGGATCGAGCCGCTTGCCCCCCTGTTCGGACCCGTGGCCCTGGCTCTGCTGATCGGGCACGACGCGCCGGTGCTGGCCCGGACACTGGCGCAGCACAAGGTGCCCTACCGCATTGTCGAAACCCTTGAGCGCGCCGTGCCCGAGGCGCTTGAAGCCGCCCGCTCGCTGGGCGTGGACGTGGTGATGCTCTCGCCCGCCTGCGCGAGTTTTGACCAGTTCGCCAGTTTTGAAGCCCGTGGCGCGCGGTTTGCGGCACTGGTGCAGGCCCTTGCGGCAGGGCCGGAGGCGACCCGCGCGCAATGAGCAACCTGTCGCGCATAAACACCTCGCATCTGGCGCGGTGGTGGCGGAGCATCGACCGGGTCACGCTGATCTGCGTGTGTATCCTGATCGGGTTCGGCTATATCCTGATGCTCGCGGCAAGCCCGGCGGTGGCCGTGCGCATTGGCGCCTCGCGCGACATGTTCATTTTCAAGCAGGTCGTCTTTCTGATGCTCGCGGCAGCGATCGTGTGCGCCACTTCGCTGCTTTCGCTGCGCGGGGTGCGGGTGGTGGGGTGGATCGGCTTTGTGCTGGCGCTCGGCGCCACCTTCCTCACCCTTGTGCATGGCATCGAGATCAAGGGCGCGCGGCGGTGGATCGCGCTGCCCATGATGTCGGTCCAGCCATCTGAATTTCTCAAGCCCTTCTTTGCCGTGGTCACCGCCTGGCTGCTGACCGAGCGCAAGACCCGGCAATACTTTCCCGGCCTGCTGGTGGCGCTGGGGCTGTTCGCGCTCGTGCTGCTGCTGCTCAAGTCGCAGCCCGATATCGGCATGCTGAGCGTGATTACCACCGTGTTCCTGGCCCAGCTGTTCGTCGATGGGCTGAGCCTGTTCCTGGTGGGGGCGGGTGTGGCCAGCATGGTGGCGGCGTTTATTGGCGCGTATATGGTGTTTCCGCACGTGCGCTCACGCGTGGAGCGCTTCCTGCACCCCGCAGTGGGTGACCATTACCAGATCGACACTGCGCTGCGCGCCTTTGGCAATGGCGGCCTGCTGGGGCGCGGGCCGGGTGAAGGCCGGGTGAAGGACCTGCTGCCCGATGCGCATGCCGACTTCGTGTTCGCGGTGGCGGGCGAGGAATTCGGCATGCTGGTGTGCCTGTTCATTATTGGCGTGTTCGCCACCATCGTCATCCGCACGCTGCTCAAGCTGTTGCGCGAGAACGATCCCTTCATTGCGGTGGCCACGGCGGGGCTGGTGACAGGCTTCGGCCTGCAGGCCTTTGTCAACATGGGCTCGACGCTGCACCTCATCCCGACCAAGGGCATGACACTGCCGTTCATTTCCTATGGCGGCTCATCGGCCATGTCGGTGGCGCTGACCATCGGGCTGGTGCTGGCGCTGACCCGCAACCGGCCCAACGAGAACCGCTTCGGGCAGTTTACGCCAGCCCCTTCCCCCGCACCGAGAGGATCGTCATGACCCAACACTGCATTGCCGTGGCGGCCGGGGGCACCGGCGGCCACTTCTTCCCCGCCGAGGCGCTGGCCTGCGAACTGGTGCGCCGGGGGCATGACATCATCCTCATGACCGACCGGCGCGCCGGCGGGCGTGAAAGTGGCGTGTTTGCCGGCCGCCAGCAATTCGTGCTGCCCGGCGCGGGCATTGCCGGGCGCGGCCTGGTGCGGGCCAGCCGGGCGGCACTCGCACTGGCGCGGGGCACGTTGCAGGCGCGCGGCATCATTGGCCGCACGCGCCCCGCCGCCATCATCGGCTTTGGCGGCTATCCTTCCGTGCCGCCGCTGCTGGGCGGCAGCCTGCTGGGCACGAACCGCCCGCTGCTGTTCATCCATGAAGGCAATGCAGTGCTGGGCAAGGCCAATGGCTTTCTGGCTCCGCGCATGGATGGCATCGCCACCTCCTTCCCCACGGTGGGGGGCGTGCCCGCCAAGGTGCCCACCACACTGACCGGCATGCCGGTGCGGCCCGATATCGCGGCCCTGGCGGGGGAAGGCTATGAACCCTCGAATGGCGTAATCAACCTGCTGGTGTGGGGGGGATCGCTTGGTGCGCGCGTGTTCAGCGATGTGGTGCCCCCTGCCCTTGCCGCCCTGCCGCCCGCGCTGCGCGCGCGGCTGCAGGTGACCCAGCAGGCCCGCGCGGAGGATGTCGCGCGCGTGCAGACGGCCTATAAAACCGCTGGCATTCCCGCCACCATAGCCCCCTTCCTTGATGACGTGCCCGGCCTGCTGCGGGCCGCGCACCTGGTAATTGGCCGCGCGGGTGGCTCATCGGTGGCGGAACTGACGGTGGCGGGCCGCCCCGCCCTGCTGGTACCGCTGCCCATTGCCGCGCGTGATGAACAGGGTGCGAACGCGCAGGCGCTGGTTGATGCGGGAGCTGCGTGGATGATCCGCCAGCCCGAGTTTACCGCCCCGGCCCTTACGCAGCGCCTGACCACATTGCTGGCCGATCGCGACCTGCTGGCCCGCACGGCGCAGGCCGCGGGCCGCCTTGGCCGCCCCGATGCCGCCAGTCTTCTGGCCGACATGATAGAAGCACGCTTGCCTGACACGCCCCGCACCGCTTAATTCCCGGCAGCGCGAATACGGAGACCTGAGTAGATGAGAGCCCTGCCCCTTTCGATTGGCACCATTCATTTCGTCGGCATTGGCGGAATTGGCATGTCCGGCATCGCCGAAGTGCTGCACATGCTTGGCTATGCGGTGCAGGGCTCCGACATTGCCGAGAGCGCCAATGTCGCACGCCTGCGTGCCTCCGGCATTCCCGTCACCATCGGCCATGACGCGGCCAACCTTGGCGGTGCACAGGTGGTGGTCACCTCCACCGCCGTCAAGCGCGACAACCCCGAAGTCGTGGCTGCGCGCGCGCGCCTGATCCCGGTGGTGCGCCGCGCCGAGATGCTGGCCGAGCTGATGCGCCTGCGCTGGTCGGTGGCCGTTGGCGGCACGCATGGCAAGACCACCACCACCAGTCTTGTCGCCGCCGTGCTCGAGGCCGCCAGGCTGGACCCCACGGTCATCAATGGTGGCATTATCGAGGCCTATGGCACCAACACCCGCATGGGCTCGGGCGACTGGATGGTGGTCGAGGCCGATGAGAGCGATGGCTCCTTCCTGCGCCTGCCTTCGGTCATTACGGTGGTCACTAACATGGACCCCGAGCACCTCGACCACTGGGGCACGGAAGAGGCGATGCAGGCGGCGTATGACCAGTTTGTCTCGAACATTCCGTTTTACGGTTTTGCCGTGCTGTGCATCGACCACCCCGCCGTGCAGCAGATGATCCCGCGCCTGTCCGACCACCGCATCGTCACCTACGGTTTTTCGCCGCAGGCCGATGTGCGCGCCGAGAAGGTGATTACCGACAAGCTGGGCGCCACCTTCGAGGTCGTGATCACCAACCGCAACCGCAACCGCTCGCGCCGGGCGGGGCCGTTCCGCCTGCCCATGCTGGGCCACCACAACGTGCAGAACGCGCTGGCGGCGATTGCGGTGGGCACCGAGATGGAAATCGACGACGCCACCATCCGCTCGGCCTTCGCTGCCTTCAGGGGCGTCAAGCGCCGCTTCACCCGCACGGGCGAGACCGGTGGCATCACCATCATTGATGATTACGGCCACCACCCCGTCGAGATCGCCGCCGTACTCAAGGCGGCGCGGCAGGCGGGGGCCGGCAACGTAATCGCGGTCATGCAGCCGCATCGTTATTCACGCCTCAAGAGCCTGTTCAACGAGTTCTGCACCTGCATGAACGACGCGGGCACCGTCATCATTGCCGATGTGTATGCCGCTGGCGAGCAGCCGATCGAGGGCATTGACCGCGATGCGCTCGTCGAGGGGCTGCGCGAGCGCGGGCACCGCTCGGTCGTGCCGCTGCCGGGGCCGGAGCATCTGGCGGAAATGATCAACGCCATCGCCCGCCCCGGTGACTTCGTGGTCTGCCTTGGTGCGGGCAGCATCACCAACTGGGCGCAGGCCCTGCCCGAGCAACTGGCGGACCTGCAGGGCATTGCCCATGCCCCCGCCCAGAAGGCGGATGCCCATTCATGACCGCCACCATGCCCCTGCCGCAATGGGCGCAGTGTCTGGACACGGACGGCTTCCGCCCTCGTGGCCGCCTGACCCCGCAGGCCGCCCTTGGCCCGCGCACGTGGTTCCGCGTAGGTGGTGCGGCCGAGCTGCTGTTCCAACCCGCCAGCGCCGAGGATCTGGCGCAGGTTCTGGGGCGCCTGCCGCTTGAGGTGCCGGTGCTGCCGCTGGGCGCGTGCTCGAACGTGATCGTGCGCGATGGCGGGATTGACGGGCTGGTCATCCGCCTCGCCCGTGGTTTTTCGACCATCCGGCGCGATGGCGATGGCCTGATCGCAGGCGCTGCCTGCCTGGACATGACGGTTGCCGAACATGCCGCCGAAGCCGGGCTGGCGGGGCTTGAATTCCTGGCGGGCATTCCCGGCTCAATCGGCGGCGCGGTGGCGATGAACGCAGGCGCCTACGGCTCGGACATGGCCACCGTGCTGGACTGGGTGGAAATCGTAACCCGCGATGGCGGGCTGCTGCGCCTGCCCGCCGCCTCGCTCGATTTTGGCTACCGCCATGCCAGCCTGCCGCCGCAGGCCGTGGTTGTGCGCGCACGCCTCAACGCGCAGGAGGCGCCGCCTGCCGTCATCCGCCAGCGCATTGACGAGATCCGCACGGCACGCGAGAGCGCCCAGCCTGTGCGCGCGCGCACGGGCGGCTCCACCTTCCGCAACCCCGCCCCTGACGAATCGGAGCGCAAGGCGTGGGAACTGATCGACGCCGCCGGCTGCCGCGGGCTTATGGTGGGTGGTGCGCAGATCAGCGAAAAGCACTGCAACTTCATGCTCAACACCGGCACCGCCACCGCCGCCGACCTTGAGCGGCTTGGTGATGTCGTGCGCCAGCGCGTGCATGACCATACGGCCGTCATGCTGCGGTGGGAGATAAAGCGCATCGGGCGGACCGCCCCCCACGGCATGGGAGAAAACACATGAAACGCCGCCGCATCTGCGTGCTGATGGGTGGTCTCTCCGCCGAGCGCGCGGTCAGCCTTGATAGCGGGCGCAACGTGGCTGAGGCGCTGCGCAGCCTGGACCATGACGTGCACACCATCGACCCCGGCACGGACCTGCTCGCCCTGGTGCGCGACCTGCAGGACAGTCGGCCCGACGCCGTGTTCAACGCCCTGCATGGCCGCTTTGGCGAGGACGGGTCGATCCAGGGCATACTCGACTGGATGGGCATCCCCTACACCCATTCCGGCGTGCGGGCCTCGGCCACCGCCATGGACAAGGATGCCGCCCGCGCCGTGTTTGCCGCCGCCGGCCTGCCCATCGCCACCGGAATGTGCCTGACCCCCGCCGAACTCGAACCCGCCGACCCGCTGCCCGCGCCCTACGTGGTCAAGCCGCTCAATGAAGGGTCATCGGTGGGCGTGGAGATCCTCCACGCGGGCAGCAACCGCCGTGCCGAGATCGCACGGGGCTGGACATTCGGCACCCATATGCTGGTGGAGGAATACATTCCCGGCCGCGAGCTGACCGTGGGCGTGCTACATGACCGCGCCCTGACCGTAACCGACATCACGCCGACCGGCAGCGGCCCCACCTTCTATGACTATCAGGCCAAATACGCCGCTGGCGGCTCATGCCATGAACTGCCCGCGCGCATCCACCCTACTGCCTTCGAGCAGGCGCGCGAACTGGCCCTGGCGACCCACCGCGCGCTGGGCTGCCGGGGCGCGAGCCGCACTGATTTCCGTTATGACGACACGGCGGGCACGGACCTGCCCGGCCGTCTGGTGATCCTCGAGACCAACACCCAGCCGGGCATGACGCCCACATCACTGCTGCCCGAGCAGGCCGCCGCCTGTGGCATGGACTATGCCACGCTGTGCCAGTGGATGATCGACCAGGCGACCTGCCGTACATGAGGCGACCGACCGACAGCGGCGACCGCCCATCAAGGCTGTCGATCTTCCTGCGCCGCCAGAAACGCCTGCTCCGCCCGGCCCTGCTGGTGCTGGTGCTGGTGGGGCTGGTGGCGGGCGGCATCACAATGCTGCGCCATGTCGGCTCGGACCCGCGCTTTGCGGCGCTCAGGGGGCGGATCATCAACATGCTGCCGCTGCGCATTACCGAGATTGACGTAACCGGCTGCGTGCTGACCAGCGAAAGCGCGCTGCAGGAAGCGTTGGGCGTGCGCACGGGGGATTTCATTCTCGGCTTTTCGGTCAAGGCGGCGCGCGAGCGCATCGACGCGCTGCCCTTTGTCGATCATTCCGTAGTCGAGCGCCACCTGCCGGGCACCATTCTCATCCATCTGTTCGAGCGCCAGCCCTTTGCCGTGTGGCAGAATCACGGACATTTCATGCTGATCGACCGGGCGGGCAACCAGGTGCGCGACAAGGGCATGACCGGCAAGGATGCCGAGGCCTTCCGCCAGCTGCCGCTCGTGGTCGGGCCGGATGCCAATCTCGCCGCCGCCGCCATGATCGATGAACTCACGGCCCAGCCCGAGGTGAGCAGCCATGTCGTGGCCGCGGCCCGCGTGGGGCAGCGCCGGTGGAACCTGACGCTGCGCAACGGCACGACCATCCTGCTGCCCGAGGGGCAGGAAGTGGCAGCACTCAAGCGCCTTGCACAAATGCAGGAAACCATAAAAATACTCGACCGGCCCGTTATCGCCATAGACATGCGCCTGCCAGACCGCCTGATCATCCGTGAGAACCCCGTGACGCCGAATGACAACAACAATGGACCAGACCAGGGCGATAGCCCGCCACCGGCGGCCCCCACGAGCGACCAGACGCCCCGGCAGCAGCCATGGCTTTCCCCCGATAACGGCCTGAGACGGAGGCGGGCATGACTTATCCAGTGCCGGGACCGGTCAGCACGACCCTTCCCGCAACGCGCACGACCACACCGGCAACCCCTGCGGTGCCAGCCATCCGTGGCCCTGCCGTGCCAGCCCGCGTGCCCCGCCCGCGCGCGCCCGCACCCCTTGTGCCCGCCGCCGAGCGCATGCCCGCGCGCAAGCTGCGTACCGGGCCGTTCAGCGTGCTTGATATCGGCTCGACCAAGATCGTCTGCCTGATCGGGCGCGGCGAGCCAGACAACACCATCCGTATCCTTGGCCATGGCTGGCGGCGCTCGCACGGGGTGCGCTCGGGCGGAATCGTGGATCTGCGCGAAGCGGAATCGGCCATCCGCAACGCCGTGGCCCAGGCGGAGGACATGGCGACGGAGCGGCGCGATTCGATTTTCGTCAACCTGTCATGCGGCCACCCTGAAAGCCGGCACATCAACGCGCGCTGGCCCATTGGCGGGCGCGAGATCACCAAGGCCGATGTCAACCGCATCATCGCCGAAGGGCGGCTGCGCGCCGTATCGGAAGGGCGCTCGGCCATCCACACCCTGCCGCTCGACTATGCGGTGGATGACACGCAGGAAGTGCTCGATCCGCGTGGCCATCTGTGCGACCTGCTCTCGGCGCGACTGCATGTGATCGACGCCAACACCACCGCGCTGCGCAACCTCGAGGCCGTGCTGTCACGCGTGGAACTCAAGATCGCGGGCATGGTGTCCTCACCGCTGGCCTCGGGCCTTGCGGTGATGAGCGAGGACGAGCGCAACCTCGGCGCAACCGTGGTGGACATGGGCGGCGGGCTGACCTCGATCGGGGTATTTGGTGAAGGCAGGCTGCTGCACACCGCCACAATTCCGGTGGGGGGGCTGCACATCACACGCGATATTGCACAGGGGCTTTCCACCTCGATCGACAGCGCCGAGCGACTCAAGACCATGTATGGCTCGGCCGAACTGCTTGCGGGCGATGATAACGATCCCATTCTCGTGCAGCTTATTGGCGACAACGACCATCATTATGTCAGAATTTCACGCTCAAAAATTGTCTCGATCATACATCCACGCGTGGAGGAAACCCTGGAAATGATACGTGACAGGCTGGAAATGGCAGCCGTAGGCCCCGCGGCGGACGGCCGCGTGATCCTGACGGGCGGCGGCTCGCTGCTTGAGGGAATCGGCCCCATGGCGGCGCGCATCCTCAACCGGCAGGTGCGCCTTGGCCGCCCGCGCCGCATTGTGGGCCTGCCTGAAAATTCAGCCACATGGCCCATGTTCTCCACATCGGCCGGGCTGCTGGCCTGGGCTGCGGGCGCCGCCGATGAAATGGGCGAACCCGACACGCGCGATGCCCGCCCCGGCGGTCTTGTAAGACGTTTTGTGGATTTCATACGTGATAGGGTATGATCTTGCGCGGAAACCCTTTATTGTACTTTTGCCGTTAGTATGCCAGCACGCCTACCCCCCATCCATCGGGAGCCCAGCATGACCCTCAACCTGACCATCCCGCAGCAGAATCATTCCGATTTCACCCCCCGCATTACAGTGATCGGGGTTGGCGGTGGTGGTACCAACGCGGTGGACAACATGATCCAGTCGCAGTTGCAGGGGGTGGAATTCATTGTCGCCAACACTGATGCCCAGCAGCTTTCGCACAGCAAGGCCGACCGCCGCATCCAGCTTGGCCCGCACCTGACGCAGGGCCTTGGCGCGGGCGCAAAGCCCGAGATCGGCCGCGCCGCGGCGGAAGAAGCGTGCGATGAGCTCTCCCGCCACCTCGATGGCGCGCACATGGTGTTCATTACCGCAGGCATGGGCGGCGGCACCGGCACGGGGGCAGCCCCGGTCATTGCCCGCATGGCGCGCGAGCGCGGCATCCTGACCGTGGGCGTGGTGACCAAGCCCTTCATGTTCGAAGGCATGCGCCGCACCAAGTCGGCCGAGGCAGGCATTGCCGAGCTGCAGCAGTTCGTTGACACGCTGATCGTGATCCCGAACCAGAACCTCTTCCGCATGGCCAATGAAAGCACGAGCTGGCGTGACGCCTTCAAGATGGCGGACAACGTGCTGTACATGGGCGTGCGCGGCGTGACCGACCTCATGATGGCGCCGGGCCTCGTCAACCTCGACTTTGCCGATATCCGCACCATCATGGCGGAAATGGGCAAGGCGATGATGGGCACGGGCGACGCCGAGGGCGATAACCGCGCCATTGCCGCCGCCGAGGCCGCGATCTCCAACCCGCTGCTTGAAGACACCTCGATGAAGGGGGCGCAGGGCCTGCTCATCAACATTACCGGCGGCGAGGACCTGACCCTGTTCGAGGTGGATCAGGCGGCCAACCGCATCCGCGAGGAAGTGGCGGAAGACGCCAACATCATCTTCGGTTCTGCCATCGACACCTCGCTCAATGGCAAGATTCGCGTCTCGGTCGTGGCCACGGGCATCGACAACCCGCCAGCGGGCCGGGCCACCACCCAGCCTGCCGAGGCGGCAGCCCCCGCCACCCCGGCGCAGCCCGCGCCGGAAGCGGCCGCAGCGCCCGTGGCCCCTGCTACGGCACAGGCCGCACCGCAGCAGCCCGCCGCGCAGCAACCTGCCGCTCCCGCACGGCCGGGCCATGCCCCGGCGCACGGTGCGGCACAGCGGCCGCCCGCCGCGCCACGCGCGCCCTCGCCCCATGCCGTGCCGCCGCAGGTGCAGCGCAGCTCGCCCCGTTCGCCCCTGTTTACGGAAAACGCCCGCGCTCAGGCGCCCGAGCCGCAGGCAGCGCCCCGCAGCCTGTTTGGCATCGTGACCGGTGCGCTGCGGCGCCATTCCACCCCGCCGCAGCCCGAGGCGCCACAACCCCAGCGCACCGAGCCTTCGGTGCAGCAGCAACCCATGGCGCAGCCTTCCGCCCCGCCTGCGCCGGGCAACGCCACGCCGCCTGAAGATGGCGGGCTCGATATCCCCGCCTTCCTGCGGCGGCGCTCGAACTGATACGCTTCAGGCGTGGCCCCCTCGGGCCACGCCTGTTCCTTGCAGGCAGGTAACAATAGGCAATAATCCTTGACTATTCCGACGGGGAACAAGGCGCTAGCATGAGACCATGCCAGTTACCGCGAGTTCTCCCACTTTCCCGTCAAGGATACAGGCAATGAACGGCATGGTGCCGCACGCACATTTTTCCTTCATGCCGCCATCCAGCCATGATGGGCAGATGCAGCATACCCTGAGCCAGCCGATCAGCAGCGTGGGTACCGGCCTGCATACCGGCGCACGAATCAGCCTGCGCCTCTCGCCCGCGGCAGAGAATACCGGCATCGTTTTTCACCGCACCGACTGCGCCATGCCGCCCGTCACCGCCCGTTACGATACGGTGGTGGACACCCAGCTGAGCACGGTGCTTGGGCACGGGCCGCAGGGCGCGCGCATTGCCACGGTGGAACACCTGATGGCGGCACTCGCGGGCTGCGGCATCGATAACGTGCTTGTCGAAGTGGATGGGCCGGAAATCCCGGTGTTTGACGGGTCAGCCGCCGAGTTCGTGTTTCTGCTTGAATGCGCCGGGGTCAGGCGGCAGGAGGCGCGCCGCAAGCATATCCATGTCACCCGGCCCGTACGGGTGGAGGAAGGCGATGCCTTCGCCGAACTCTCCCCCGCCACGCAGCCGGGGCTTGCCATTGATATTTCCATCGACTTTCCTGCTGCCGCCATAGGCCAGCAGCGCTATGCAACGCAGGTTAACAGCCACCTGTTCCGCCAGCACCTGAGCCGGGCGCGCACTTTCGTGCTCCAGCCCGAGATCGAGCACCTGCACGCCATCGGGCTCGCGCAAGGCGGCTCGCTCGACAATGCCGTGGTGGTCAATGGCGACTGCGTGCTCAACCCTGCGGGCCTGCGCCACCCGGATGAATTCGTGCGCCACAAGGTGCTTGACGCCATTGGCGACCTGTATCTGGCGGGCGGCCTGATCGAAGGGTGCTTCAGGGGGCACAAATCGGGGCATACCCTCAATAACCGCCTGTTGCGCAAGCTGTTTGCCGATAAGGCGAACTGGCATGTCACCCCCGCTGGCGCGCCCGCGGACCAGCCCTGCACGCAGGCCGCGTGATGAAGGAGTGTGAAATCCGCACGCGGAGACTTCACCCACACCCGGCACATGATATAAAGCTCCCGTAACTGGAAGAGCTGGCATGTTCGCACGCATATCACAACAAACCCCGCAGCCTTCGCGCCGCCCCTGCCAGTCGGCACGCTGGCTGGCGTTCCTGCCCCTGGCGGGCCTGCTGGCGGCATGCGGCAACAGCGCAAGCACCATCAACGAGCGCGCGCCGCGCGTCGGCTCGGCCGAAACATTGTATAATAACGGTGTCGATGCCCTGCGTTCGGACCGCTACCTGCTGTCGGTCAACCAGTTCGACACGCTTCAGCGCAACTACCCCTACTCGCAGTACACGGCCAATGCGCAGTTGATGGAGGGGTATGCCAACTACCTGCTCAACAAATACCCCGAGGCCGTGCAGCAGCTTGACCGCTTTCTGGAACTGCACCCCACCAGCACCGATGCCGCCTATGCCTTCTACCTGCGCGCGCTATGCTATTACGAGCAGGTTGCCGACGTGCAACGCGACCAGCAGGGCACCATCGAGGCCATGGACGCGCTGGAAGAGGTGATTACCCGCTTCCCCCAGAGCCCCTATGCACGTGATGCGCAGCTCAAGATCGACCTGTGCCGCGACCATCTGGCGGGCAAGGAAATGCTGGTGGGCCGCTACTACCAGCAGCAGAACGACTTCCCCGCCGCCGCCGGGCGCTACCAGCGCGTGGTGCAGGATTTCCAGACCACCAACCACGTGCCTGAGGCGCTCGAGCGGCTGGTTGAAGTGTATCTGGACATGGGCCTGCTGGAACAGGCGCGCAAGACCGGCTCCGTGCTGGCCTATAACTACCCCAGCAGCAAGTGGTATGAGGATGCGTACGATCATCTGCGCGCCCACCACCTCATCAAGGGCGTGGACAGCAAGGACAACAAGCAGGGACGCAACGCGCTGCAGCGTGCCTGGCACTCGATTTTCTGATTTCCGCAAACGATCCTTCGTGCTGAACAGGAACCGAGCATGCTGACACAGCTCTCGATACGGGATGTGGTCCTGATCGAAAAACTGGACCTCGCCTTCCCGCCCGGCCTGACCGTGCTGACGGGCGAGACCGGGGCGGGTAAGTCCATCCTGCTTGATAGCCTTGGCCTGGCCCTGGGCGAGCGGGCCAGCGCCTCGCTCGTGCGCGCGGGCTGCGGGCAGGCCAGTGTCAGCGCCAGTTTCGAGATCATACCCGACCACCCGCTGCATGAACTGTTGCGCGAGCAGGGCATCATGCTCGATGACGAGCGTGAGCCAATCCTGCTGCGCCGCGTGGTCACGACCGATGGCCGCTCGCGCGCCTATATCAACGACCAGCCCGTGGCCGTAAGCCTGCTGCGCCGGGCCGCCACCCTGCTGGTGGAAATACAGGGCCAGCACGAGCAGATGGGCCTGGCCGATCAGGCCACCCATCTCGACCTGCTCGATGCCTTTGGCGTGCCCGGCCCGCTGCGCGGCCGCACGGCGGGCGCCTATCGCACATGGATCGAGGCCACAGCGGAACTCGCCGCCGCACGCGCCGAAATGGAAAATGCCGCGCGCGAGGAAGACTGGCTGCGCCAGGCAGTGGATGATCTGGGCACCCTCGCCCCGCAGGATGACGAGGAAGCCCAGCTTGCCGGCCTGCGCCAGGCGCTGCAGCAGGGCGAACGCCGCGCCGAGGCCATTGCCGCGGCCCTGGCCGACCTTGCCCCGCGTGACCGACGCTCCCCCGGCCCGGCCTCGGCGCTGCGCAATGCCAGCCGCGCCCTGCAACGCCTGCTGCCCGCCCCCACCGACCTCAACCCCGAGGCCGTAGGCGCGGCCGAGCAGGTCGCGGCACAGGAAGCGCTCAATGCGCTGGAACGCGCGGAAGAGGCCCTGGCCGAGGCCGAGAACATGCTCTCGCGCCTGGCGTCGGACGCACAGGCCGACCCGCGCCTGCTGGAACAGACCGAGGAGCGCCTGTTCGCGCTCCGTGCCGAGGCCCGCAAGCATGGTGTATCCGTGCCTGAACTGCCGGGCCTGCTCGCCGCCTTTACCGAACGGCTGGCCGCCCTCGATTCGGGCAATGCCCGCATTGAAGGGCTGGAAAAAACCGTGGCCGAAGCCCGCGACCGGTTTGAGGACATCGCCCTTGAACTGACCGCCGCACGCGAGAAGGCGGCGCGCAGGCTGGAGCAGGCGGTCATGGCCGAACTCAAGCCGCTCAAGCTGGAGCGCGCGCGCTTTATCGTATCCCTGGTGCCGCTTGAGGCCGAGGCGTGGAACGCGCGAGGCAAGGAACAGGCCTCGTTCCTGATCGCGGCCAATCCCGGCCAGCCGCCGGGGCCTCTGGCCAAGGTGGCCTCGGGTGGCGAGCTTTCACGCCTCATGCTGGCGCTCAAGGTGGTGCTGGCGGGGCGCTCGGCCATTCCCACACTGGTGTTTGATGAAGTCGATTCCGGTGTGGGGGGCGCTACCGCTTCGGCCATTGGCGAGCGGCTTTATACCGTAGGCCGTAGCGTGCAGGTGCTGGTGGTGACCCACAGCCCGCAGGTGGCCGCACGCGGTGACGCCCATCTGCGCATCAGCAAGAGCGTGAACAAAGGCCGCACCGAAACGCATGCAGCCCCGCTCGACGCACAGGCAAGGCGTGAAGAAATCGCCCGCATGCTTTCAGGCGACACCATAACCCCTGCCGCCCGTGCCGCAGCCGACAGCCTGCTGAAAGGAGGCTGACATGGCCGCCGCCCCGACCGATGAACTGGCCGCGCAGGCCCGCGCGCTGCTGGCCGATTACGCGGCAGACGCGCAGACTGAAGCCCATGCCGCAGCCACGCTGACGCAGCTTGCCGCCCTGCTGCCAGCACTCGATGCCGCCTACCACCAGCACGATGCGCCGGTGGTTGATGATGCGACCTATGACGCGCTGCGCCGCCTGAACACGCGGCTGGAGCTGGAATTTCCCCGCCACGCCCTGGCCCACAGCCCCAGTGCCACGGTGGGGGCACCGGCCAGCGGCCCCTTCCGCCGCCACCGGCACATGGTGCCGATGCTGTCGCTGGACAATGTGTTCTCGCGGGAGGAATTCGAGGGCTTTGTCAGCCGTATTGCCCGTTTTCTTGGCCTGGGCGATGAGCAGGCACGCGCGCTTTCCTTCGTGGCGGAACCCAAGATCGATGGCCTGTCAATCAGCCTGACCTACGTGCACGGGCGTTTCGTGCGCGGCACCACGCGCGGCGACGGCACGGAAGGCGAGGACGTAACCGCCAACCTGCGCACATTGCGCGATATTCCCAACCAGCTTGCCACTCCCTTCCCCGACACGATCGAGATCCGGGGCGAGATTTTCCTGTCCAAACAGGCGTTTCTTGAACTGAACGCAGCACAGGAAGAAGCGGGCGAGAAGCCATTTGCCAACCCGCGCAATGCTGCCGCAGGCTCGCTGCGCCAGCTAGACCCCACCATTACGGCAAAACGTCCGCTCTCGCTGTTTGCCTATGCCGCGGGCTATTGCGATGCACCGCTTGCCGCCACGCATCATGGCTATCTGGAACAGCTTCGGATCTGGGGTTTTCAGGTCAACCCGCTAAGCACGCAGGTCAAGGACGCACAGGCCGCCGAAGCCTTCATGGAGCGCCTGACGCGCGAGCGCTCGGGGCTGGATTACGACATTGACGGCGTGGTGTACAAGCTTGACGACCGCGCATTGCAGGAGCGCCTGGGCTTTGCGGGGCGTGCGCCCCGCTGGGCGGTGGCGTGGAAGTTCCCCGCCGAGCAGGCCATTACCCGGCTGGAAAAGATCGACATTCAGGTGGGCCGCACCGGCGCGCTGACGCCTGTGGCCTTTTTGGAGCCGGTCAATGTGGGCGGCGTGATCGTGACCCGCGCCAGCCTGCATAATGAGGATGAAATCGCGCGCAAGGACATCCGCGTGGGCGACCTTGTGCATGTGCAGCGCGCGGGCGATGTGATTCCGCAGATAACCGGCGTGGTGCTGCCGCGTGACCGTGAAACGCAACCCTTCGCCTTTCCCCATACCTGCCCAGCCTGCGGGGCACATGCCGAGCGGCCCGAGGGCGAGGTGGTCTGGCGCTGCTCGGGCGGGCTGACCTGCCCCGCGCAGGTGATGGAGCGGCTGATCCATTTCGTCTCGCGTGATGCGTTCGATATTGATGGCCTGGGCGATCGCACCATTGTCGAGTTCCATGAACTCGGCTGGCTGCGCACGCCAGCCGATATCTTCCGCCTTGGTGCACATGAGGAAGATATCGCGGCCCGTGACGGCTGGGGCAAGGTCTCGGCGCGCAATCTGGTCAACGCAATCGCCGCCCGGCGCACCATTGAACTCTCGCGCCTGATCTATGCGCTGGGCATCCGCCGCATTGGCACCAGTAATGCACGCCTGCTGGCGCGGCATTATGGTTCGCTGGCCAACTGGCGCACGCAGATGGAAAAGGCCGCCGTCGTAGGGTCGGACGAGCGGCTGGAGCTCGGCTCGATCACCGGCATCGGCACGACCATTGCCGATGAACTGGTCGCCTTCTTTGCCGAGGCCCATAACCGCGCGACCCTTGATGACCTGACCGGCGAACTGACCCGCGTGCTTGATGAGGAAGCACCCGAGGAAGGCAACCTGTCGGGCAAAACCATCGTGTTTACCGGCACGCTGACCACCATGACCCGCCCCGAGGCCCGTGCCGTGGCCGAGCGGCTGGGCGCACGGGTGTCGGACAGTGTCTCGAAAAAGACCGACCTTGTGGTGCTGGGTGAAAAAGCGGGCTCCAAGGCGCGCAAGGCCACCGAACTGGGCATTGAAACCATGGATGAGGCAAGCTGGCGCATCCTTGCGGACATGCCCCCTGCCCCTGAGGCCGAGGGCTGACAGGCCCATACCGCAGCCTGGACATGTGTGGCCTGCTTAAAAAATTGTTTGAAAACAAGTAATTGATAAAAACTTTTATAATTTCAGGATATGATTGAGCCTGACTTTCCATCGGGCCGCCGGAACTCGCTGGCCAGTCGTGACCCGATGCGCCTCGGCACGGGTGCAGACATTGTGCCGGGCGCAGGAATTCAGATGTTACCTTTTTCCTCTCCGCCCCTACCCGCCACAGGCTGACGCAGATCAACCGCAATTACGGACTGCTGAATATGTCTATTGCGACCCGGACAGCACGGCGGACATGGCGGGCGCCGTTCGATCGGCGCGATACAGTTTTATTGTCCTCTCCCGCCACATATTGCCGCCCGCACGGGCGGAAAGCCTCATGCAGGCATTTTATGCCGCTCAGCCCGAAAGTGGCATGGCCCTGACACTCGACGAACGGGCCACGATCGCGCTCCTGCTCGGGCACGGCGTCATCCCGATCCGGACATGGGGCAGTTTTGATGACCCGGAACTGGTTGTAGAGATTTACGGAAAGAACTCCTGATGCATCGGGGTCCACCGCCTTTTTTGAAAAAAGGCAACACCCTGATGCACAACATAACTGTGGCCTTGCATGGTCCTGTCGCGTAACATTTATGCCGGAACCGAATACAGGCTGACACGCGCGGGAGCACCAGACCGACCAGCACGCCAGACCGCCGCAACGGGGCGCGGCATGGATTTTCAGAGGGATGACATCTTATGACAGTTTCAGGGTCGCGGGGGCGGCTGCTGACAACGCGCCGCGAGATGCTGGGCCTTGCGGGTGGCGCAGGCTCCAGCCTGCTGCTGCCCCGCCACGCACGGGCGCAGGCCCAGCCCGCATGGCGCAGGCCACTGGCTGAATCCGACGCCATCGTGGCGTTTGGCCATACCGGCCCCATTACCGATGGCGGCTGGTCGATGGTGCATGACCGGGGCGTGCAGGCCGTGCGCCGCACGTTCCCCAAGCTGCGCACCATCTATGTGGAAAGCGTGCCCTATTCCGCCGATGCCACGCGCCTCTTCCGCCAGTTCGTGGCCGAGGGTGCGCAGATGGTCATGGCCACGTCGGAATATGGCGACTTCATCAAGGATGTGTCAGATCGTGCGCCCGATGTCGCGTTCATGGAATGCGATGGCACCAATGTAACCGGCAATCTCGGCTGGTATTACGTGGCGCACTGGTATGCCAGCTACATTATCGGCATTGCCGCGGCCCTCATGACCAAAACGAACAAGATTGGCTTTCTGGGCGCGTTTCCCATTCCCTCGGTCTATGCTTCGGCCAATGCAACGCTGCTGGGCGCGCAGTCGGTCAATCCGGCGATTACGCTGCAGAGCATCACCATCAATGCCTGGTTCGACCCGCAGGCGGCAACGCAGGCGGCCACCGCGCTGGCCGATAACGGGTGTGATTTCCTGTGCGGCATCATGGATGAGCCCGCCTATCTGCGCGTGGCCGTGCAGCGTGGGCTGAAAGCCGCCATGTGGAACACCGGCATGCTCGATTACGGGCCGCAGGCCTATGTCAGCTCCGTGTGCCTCGACTTCAATGAGTATTACATAAGTCAGGTGCGCAACCTGCTGGCGGGCACATGGCAGCCGGAGGGGCATTTCCTCACGCTGGGCCATGGCGTGGACCGCGACGCCTGGGGGCCGACCGTGCCGCCCGAGGTCGCCGCGCGCGCCGATGACATGCGCACGCGCATGCTGGCGGGCCACAACCCCTTTGTCGGCCCACTACACGATAACCATGGCCGCCTGCGCGTGCCTGCGGGCACGGCGCTGAGCGATCTCGAGATCTATCACTCCGACTGGGCGGTGGCGGGAGTATCGGGCCTTGAATAATCCCGCTGCTCCCTCCGGCATGGCGCCGGGCACGCCGCCGGTGCTGCAGTTGCGCGGTATTGGAAAGTTCTTCCCCGGTGTGATCGCCAACAAGGATGTGGACCTTGACGTGTGGCCGGGCGAGATCCATGCCCTGCTCGGTGAGAACGGGGCTGGCAAGTCCACGCTCATGAACGTGGTGACCGGCATCTACCAGCCCGAGGAAGGCGAGATCATCCTCGATGGCTATGGCCAGACCTTCACCGCCCCGCAGGAGGCCATCCGCGCGGGCATCGGCATGGTACACCAGCACTTCAAGCTGGTGCAGGCCTTCAGCGTGGCCGAAAACATCCATCTGGGGTGGGACGAGGCCCCCCGCCTCGCCTCGCCTGCCGTAATGGAGGCGCGCACGCGCGAGATTTCGGAGCGCTTCGGCTTTCCTGTCGATCCGGCGGCACGCGTGGCAGACCTTTCGGCTGGCGAGCAGCAGCGCGTTGAAATCCTGCGCGTTCTGGCGCGCCGGGCGCGGCTGCTGATCATGGATGAGCCCACCGCCGTGCTGACACCGGAGGAGACGGGCGAGCTGTTCCGCGCATTGCGCGCTTTCCGCGCACAGGGCAATGCGGTCATCATCATCAGCCACAAGCTTGATGAGGTGATGGAAATCTCCGATCGCGTCAGCATCCTGCGCGGCGGGCGCAAGGTGGGCACGTTCAGAACGGCGGACTGCAATCCTACCATGCTGGCGGCCACCATGGTGGGGCGCGACATCGTGCGGCGCAACATGCGCGCGCGGCCTGAAGGGGCTGCCCCGATCGCCCCGCAGCCCATCATGCAACTCCGCCACGTAAGCGTGCGCGACGACCGGGGCGTGGAAACGCTGCGCGATGTCAGCCTTGACCTGCATGGCGGCGAGATCCTGGGCATTGCAGGCGTTGCGGGCAACGGCCAGCGCGAACTGACCCATGTGCTGACCGGCCTGATGGCCCGGACATCGGGCGAGATCATGCTTGATGGCAGCGTGGTGGAACGTGCCGACCCGGCCCTGTTTGCCCATGCAGGCATAGGCCACATCCCCGAGGACCGGCTGCGCAGCGCGCTGGCGCCCTCGCTGTCCATCACCACCAACATGGCGCTGCGTGAATATGCCGAACCACCCATTGGCCGCCACGGCCTGTATGATGCAGCAGCGGCAGGCATGCTGGCGCGCGACATTGCGGACCTGGCGGACGTGACCATTCCCGATTTTGCCATGCCCATCCGCAACCTCTCGGGCGGCAACCAGCAGCGGCTGGTGGCACGGCGCGAGATCCGCATCGCCAGCCGGGTGCTCGTGGCCGCCTACCCCGCGCGCGGGCTCGATATCGGGGCCATCGCCACCATGCTGGGCTATCTGACCGACCTGCGCGACCAGGGGGTGGCTGTCGTGTTCATTTCAGAAGATCTGGAAGACCTGCTGAACGTGTCCGACCGCATCGGGGTCATGTTCCACGGGCGCATGATGGATGTGATTGATGCCGAAAACGCGGATATCGCCACCATCGGCATGCTGATGGGCGGGCGTGAGCCCACCGACCTCCAGCCGGGAGGGACGCAGTAATGGCGACACGCGCCTTCCAGCGTCTGCCCACTGCCCCCGCGGGTCGCATCCTTGCCCTGCGGCTGGTGGCCATCGTGGTCTCGCTGTGCATCATCGCGGGCGTGCTGGCCCTTTCGGGCCACAGCCCCGTCATGCTGGCGGAACTGATCCTGCGCTCCACCCTTGGCTCGCGCTTCGGGCTGGAGGATCTGGCGCTGTTCATGTGCCCGCTGCTGCTCACGGGGGCGGCCGTTACGGTGTGCGGCACCATCGGGCTATGGAACATCGGGGCGGAGGGCCAGTTCTATGCAGGCGCCATTGCCGCGACAGGCGTAGCCCTTGGCCTGCATGGTCCGGTGCTGGTCATGCTGCCGCTCATGACCATTGCGGGCATACTGGGTGGCATGGCGTGGATTACCGTGCCCACGCTGGCGCGCGCCTATGCCGGGGTGAACGAGATCATCACCACGCTTCTGCTCAACTTCATCGCATCCCTGCTCACCTATTACCTGACCACGGGGCCGTGGCGTGACCGGATCAGCGGGGCGCAGGTCTCGACCCGGCGGCTTTCGGTTTCCATTCCCGAGATGTGGGGCATCGTGCACTGGGGCTTTCCGGTCGCCATCGTGATCGTGGTCGGGCTGGCGCTGGTGCTGTCGCGCACGCGGTGGGGGTACGAGATCCGCATTGGCGGGGCCAACCCGGAGGCCGCGCGCTATGCAGGCATTCCGGTGCGGCTGCGCATCATCTCGGTCATGCTGCTTTCTGGCGGGCTGGCGGGGCTGGCTGGCATGTTCGAGGTCGCGGGCACGGTGCACCGGCTGCAGGGCGGCATGGCCAACAACTTTGGCTATCTGGGCATTGTGGTGGCGGTGCTGGCGCGCGGGTCGTGCCTGAACGTGATCCCGGCGGCGCTGCTGATGGCGCTGATCCTTGACTCGGGCATTGTCATGCAAACGCAGCAGCTCTCGGCCTCGGTCATTCTGGCCATTACCGGGCTGATCCTGTTCATGATCGCCATTGGCGATGAACTGGCCCATTACCGGCCCGTCGCCACCACGCCAGCGAAGGGGAAAGCCTCATGATCATGCTGCTGACAGGCATGCTGGCCACCGCCGTACTGGCTGGTGGCGTGCTGGCGCTGGCAGCCCTTGGGGAAGTGCTGGCCGAGCGCGTGGGCGTGACCAACCTCGGGGTGGAAGGCCTCATGGCGCTGGGCGCGGTGACGGCGGTGATGACCGTCTCGGCGGTGCATTCGCCGTGGGTCGGGCTGCTGGTGGCCATCATGGTTGGCGCTATTGGCGGCATGGTGTTTGCCTTTGGCGCAGTGGTGATGCGGGCCAACCAGGTGCTGTGCGGACTGGCCACGACCTTCATGGGGCTGGGGCTGTCAACCGCGCTGGGCCACAGCTACGCGGGCCAGCCTGTGGAGACAACGTTCGGGCATGTCACCATCCCGCTGCTTTCCTCCATTCCCGTTATCGGCCCGGCGCTGTTCGGGCAGAATATCCTGATCATACCGATTTACGTGCTGCTGCCGCTGGCGGTGCATTTCATCATGTTCCGCACCCGGCACGGGCTGAACATGCGCGCGGTGGGCGAGAACCCGGCGGCGGCGGATGCGGCGGGCATTCCGGTCATGGCCATGCGCTTTTGGTACGTAACCCTTGGCGGCGCCATGGCGGGCATGGCAGGCGGCTACCTGACACTGACCTATGTGCCGGTCTGGTCGGAGGGCATGGTGGCGGGACGTGGATGGATTGCGCTGGCGCTGGTGATCTTCGCGGGCTACCGGCCTGTTATCGTCACCCTCTCGGCGCTCCTGTTCGGGCTGGTCACGGCGCTGTCCTTTGTGGGACAGGCGCATAACTGGCCGATTGACCCCGCCTTCCTCAACATGCTGCCCTATGTTGGCACCATGGCCTTCATCATCGTGCCGGTGGTGGTATGGCACCGCATGCGCCGGGTGATGGCAGCGCCAGCCGCCCTGGCCCAGCCCTATTACCGCGACGTGCGTTAGCCCCGCCTTATGGCAGGGGCTGGACAGGGTGCAGGATATCGGCGGAGATGCGGCGGGCGTAGCTGGCGGAATTGAGGCTGTCGGGAAACTGGCCGAGCAGCTTGAGTTCATCGACATAACGCGCGATCTGGGTTTTCAGGTCATTACCCACGGGGCTGATGCCGAGCACCTCATGGCGCATCATCTGCAATATGGCGTCCTGCTCCATACCATCAACGCGACCATCGAGCAGGCTGGCCGCCTCGGCCATATGGGCGGGGAGCCAGTGGGCAGCGTTATAAAGCGCCAGCACGAGGGCTACGGCAGCCGCAGGCGTATCACGCAGCACATCGGTGGAAAGACCCAGCGCGAGATTGGTGCGCCCGGCATATAACCCGTTTACGCTATTGACCAGTTCCACCACATCCAGCGCCGGGTTGCGCAGCAGCCGCCAGGCCAGGGGATCGTGCAGGGCCACGGCATCGACCGTGCCTGCGGCAAGCGCGTCATCAATTTCATCTGGCGGAAGGATGACCCAGTTGGGCGCGGTGTCAGGGTTCAGCCCCTTGCGGCGCAGAATGATGGAGAAGAACAGCCGGTCGGCCATATCGGCATTCAGCACGGCAATGCGGCGGCCCACCAGATCCTCGATCTTGGCAATGCGCAGCTTCCGCCGCACCAGCAGGCGGAAGGTGCCCGCCTGCAACCCCATGACCAGCCGCACCGGCAGATCAGGGCTGGCCTGCCAGGCCTGCAGCCATGACAGCACGGGCGCTACCGCCGCCATGGCGCGCCCGGCCTGCACATCGGCAATGGCGTCGCGCCCGTTGGCCACGTTTTCACGCAATTGCACGTTCAGGTGGTACTGCAAAAAGAAATCCTGCCGCAGGGCCACATTGTACAGGGTGGAGGACTGGGCGTAGGGCCATGACAGCATCATGTCATGGGGCTGGCCATCAAGCAGGGCATCATCGCGGCGGACGAGGCGCGCCTGCTGGCGGCTCTGCACCCATTGCGAGCCCAACACGGCGCATCCACCCGCCACCAGCATGGGCACTACGGCGCGACGGAGCAGCTGACGCGGCTTTCCTTCCCTGTTCTGTTCGACCATTGGCTGCGGTTTCTCCTGAGATGCGAAGGCATTACCCTTCTTTTAGCCTGCCGGGGTTCCCTTTTTTCCCCTTTTTTAAAAAAAGTTCAAAAGAGGGGTTTACGCTCCCCCATCAGTGTGGCTATAAGCTGCTCACCAACGCTGATCCCGAATAGCTCAGTTGGTAGAGCAAGCGACTGTTAATCGCTGGGTCGTAGGTTCGAGTCCTACTTCGGGAGCCACCTTTCTTTAAAAATTAGTGTTAGATCAGTAGGTTACGGATTTCGTCAAATCTGAACCCGCGATGGGCGATGCGCTTTCCGGGGACGTGCTGACACGTTCAGACCGGTTTCTTATGCTGTCTGGCTCTGTTCCAAACCCCCATCATTTCAGTTCCCTCCACAGTCACCAGCCTACAGAGGTGGCCCGTCCGTTCGGACAGTTTTGTGGGCTTGATAAGCTATACCCGGTTGTCGTTATGCCGCCATCCTGACGGCGCTGCTATTGGCCATCTGGCCCGGGGTTAACACCGGGCCAGATGGCCCAGGCACATCATGATACGCCTCATCGGGCGTGCGTCGAGCCAGTGCCGGGTGCGGACGTTACCCGTTATAATGGGCGATCCATCCGGCAAGCCTGGCCCGTAGCTCCGATCCGGTCTCGAACGCGTGCAAATAGACGCATTCATATTTCAACGGCCACCACAGACGTTCGATGAGCGCGTTGTCCAGCCAGCGACCGCGCCCATCCATGCTGATGCGAACCTGGCGTCGTTCCAGGACCTCGGTGAACGGGAGCGTCGGGAATTGTGAACCCTGGTCCGTGTTGAAAATCTCCGGGGTGTGCCGTAGCGCACCAGCGCATTCCGGGCCTCGACGCAGAACTCCGCATCCATCGTGTTCGACAGACGCCAGGACAGCACCTTGCGCGTGCGCCAGTCCATGACCGCCACCAAGATAGAGAAAGCCCTTGTGCATCAGGATATAAGTGATGTCGGAACACCACACCTGGCTGGGTCGGTCGATGACCAGATCCCGCAGCAGATACGGATATTTCCGATGCTCCGGATGTGGCGCCGGTCATGCGCGGCTTCTGGTAGATCGCCCGCAGGCCCCTTCCCGCCATGAGCGGCGAGTCCGCTTGCGGCCGACATCGTGGCCGAGACGACGAAGATGTCGGCCCATCTGACGGGACCCGTAATACGATGTCTCCAGGAACTGCGCGTCGATCAGCCGCATCAGTTCCAGATTCGCCTCGCCCTGCGGCACAGGCTGGCAGGAAACGCCCGATCGGTTGAGTTGCAGCAACGTGCATTGCCGCACGACCGAAACCCGGGGCCGCTTCAGGTCGATCATTTACCGCCCCTGATCACACCCAACCGAACAGAGGCATCGCGCAAAAAATCACGTTCCACCAGCAATTGGCCAATCTTCGCATGCCGCTTCTCCACGTCGGCCGGGCGGGCTGTCGCCTCCGCTGCGGTCTTGCCAGAAAAGATGCGCGCCATGCTTCGACGCCAGTTTCGCCAGCGTCTGCTCGCCCCGGATCGCCTCCAGCGCAACACGAGACCTGAACTCACCCGAATACCGTTTCCGCGTAACCTTGCCCATAAAACCCGTCCTCGCTCAGGTCGGGGTATAGCTTAACCACCTGCCCGAAAAATGGGGACCGCCTCTCGTGCCGGGTAACGGGCATGATCCGCATGCGGCCTACCACAACGACGGTCCATGTCGCCATGAAGGGGGATAATTCCAGCGATGCTGCAGAATGACTGACGTGGTCTGGTCAGGCTGGGTCCGGATTTCCTTGACGGCAATATTCATGGCGCCGATTTCCGTAACCGCATACCAGACGCCAGCAGGCAGGCGGGAGAAGGCAAACTCTCCGTCCGCACCACATGTGGCATGCCGGACGAACGGCGCGAGAGCAGCAGAATCAACCTTGGGTCCGGTCATCGTATTGTAACGGAACATATTATCCACGACAGGATCAGAAGCCGGACTTTGAGGCAGCAGTTGCACGTCGTACCCGGCACAGGTCAGTTCATGCCCTTTGCCAACAGCATACTGGATAAGTCCGCCATGAAGATTGGGAACACTCTGATGGTCAAAAACACGCTTGGATGCCGAGCCGGTGATGGTGGCCGTCCCCTCTTTGGTAGACCATGACATATCCTGCGCACTGGCTGGTGCCCGTATAGAATCAGGATAGGGATGGCACGCTGCCAGAAACAGACCTAAAATTATAAATATGCACTTATTCATTACTGTATAATTTCCATAAAAAAATGATCTCATGCTGTGTTCCAGCGATAATCGTATCCATTTTTGTTACATTATACAAATCCATGCCGGGCATGCATGGATTACGCGTTCAGCGTGGCCATCGCCCTGACAAAGGCTCAGGGAGCGATCTGGCAACTGGCTTTTCTTAAAACGCTTTATTAATCGCAATAACTGATTATCATTTTTAATGTCGTAAATGCATTGCCATTTAATGTTGAAACCCCGTTTTCCTGAACCGATTATGGGTCATGTCTACAACAGGCCGCATGCGTTAGTTGCCAATCCATATTGACTGATGCACGATCTGCCGCACAATCGGCAGAACAGTCATGAATGAACAGCTCGGCATCAGAGAGGCACGCGCATGAATTCGTTTATTCCGTGCAGAATTCTTTTCTTCTGCGCCGGCGCTCTTGCAGTTTTTTCCCTCGGGTTGCGGGATGTACAGGCGCAGGATGCTGATTCGCACGGCCCCTCTGCCGCCCAGCGGGCCGAGATTGAACAGGCCGTGCACGAGGCCATGCAGCATGATATTCAAAGCGCGGCCGATTACAGGCTACCCAAGGATTTTTTCGCCCGCATGCTGCCCCTCATCAGGGCAATCCGGCAGGCGCATCTCACGCCGCCGATGCAGACAAAAAACATGCCGCTCGCCGTCACGATCCGCCGCACCGAGGCCATGCCGGACCTTCAGGCAATCCTGCAGGCGCATGATATGTCGGCGCGGGATTTTGTCATGAGCCTCACCACTTTTGAAATGACGGCCACCATGAGCGATGCGCCCCCGGCAGACAAGAAAAAGGCCCCGAAACTGAACCGGGATAACGTGCGGCTGATCCAGTCCCACCGGGCGCTGACGCAGGCGCTTTTGCATGACATGGATGAAGATAGCGAGAAATTACAGTAATCCCTGCCAAGGTGCGGCCCAATATTGCCATGAATGATAAAATTTTTTAGCAGCCTGTCGGGTTGGGGTACCCTGTGAAGGGGTAAGGCTGTAGAGTGTCGCGATGAGCCGCTTCATCCCGTTTGACCGATCCCAGCCGTATCTTC
>NZ_NIRT01000085.1 GCF_003207795.1 Komagataeibacter nataicola
CGACGGCGGGAGCCGGCGGCGGCGGCGGCGGCGCGTTGTTGAACGCGTAGCGGACGCCTACGATGAACTGGTGGTTGAAGCGGTGATCGAAGCGTACGCCGCCGCTGCCCTCAGCTGATTCAGCCTTGATGTAGCCCATGCCGAAGGACTCGACCTGACCCACCATACGGTATTCGGTGGTCATCTGCAGGCCGGGCACGCCCGGAATGTCATAGGCTGCACCGACGATACCCTGATAGGCGAAGCTGCCATTGGTGCCGTGCAGGCGGGCGTTCGGGCTGCTCGCGCCACCCATGGCGACCATGGTGTTGCTGTTCACGTTCTGCCACAGGTAACCGGCACCGACACCGACGAACGGCGTGACGGGCACATCAATGTTGAACAGACGCTTCAGGTCGATGTCATACAGGACGTTGATGAAGCCGCCATAGGAGCGGTCGCTGCCCTTGTCGCTACCGCTCTTGCGATAGATTTCCGACCAGTTATACGCGCCTTCAACTTCAGCGCGCAGGCCGTTGCCAAAGCCCCAGCCAACCGAGCCGAAGCCGGTCCAGCCATGACGGTGGCCAACGCGCCCTTCACCATGGCCATCATCCGTGCCGCCGGGGCGCATGTGCTGGGTCTGGGTCAGGTTGTAGCCGCCGCCGATATCGACATACGGGCCGGTGATGGTCGTGGCCTTGGCTGCGAACGGTGTCGCTGCCAGCAGGCTGGTTGCCAGCAGGGCAGTGCGAAGACGCATCTGGTGGTCCTTCCTCATGTTATTACTTCTTTGTAAACGACATCATTGCCATGATGCGATGATTAATCGATCTAGTCACTTAAACACGATGCCAGACATGTGGTTCCGCGCTGCCTGTTGTTCCAGTCGTGCACAAAGGTACCACGCCGCGCCAGCCAATGGATGGTTGATATTTTTTTATTATAAAACAATGACTTGTTTAATATTCTCATCGTTGCAGACAATCTTGTGGCAGAAGATTTTGCAGATTTTGTGGCATGAAGAGCACAGTCAGGCTGGCTCTTCTGGCAATATTAAACAAAGTTTCAATAACAAAAAAAGGGAGCCCCGAAGGGCTCCCTTTCCTTTGACCGATAGGGTCGGGATCAGTGCAGGATGATCTCGACGCGACGGTTCTGGGGCTCACGGGTGTCGGGACCGGTGGGCACCAGCGGGTGGGCTTCGCCGTAGCCATGGATGTCG
>NZ_NIRT01000023.1 GCF_003207795.1 Komagataeibacter nataicola
TAAGGCACGGGAAAGTCGGTCGCCGCCAGGTCTTCCAGTCCTCCCTCACAAACGCGGGGTGGAGCAGCCCGGTAGCTCGTCAGGCTCATAACCTGAAGGCCGCAGGTTCAAATCCTGCCCCCGCAACCATGGTTCAAGTGATTGATATCACACATTAAAACCTGCCCTCACCGGCGGGTTTTTTGTTGTCTGAAATTCCCCGCAGGATGCACATAGGATGCAAATGGGAGTGAAAACGCAGCGTAGTTTGGGCTTAAAGCAGGCCATGTCACGATAGCGTGATGCCTGTCTCTAGCCTTATTGATCAGTGGAAATTTCGCGATCTGACGACGAGGCGCTCACCGTCAGAATCGTTGTTATGGGTGTTGTCAGTAGAGGAGCGATTACCTACGTCCGCCAGCAATATTGACAGATCGGTGATCTCTTTCGCCACCAGATGCACGACGTCGCCTTCTTTCTGCAGCATGCCTTTCACGGCCAGCATCTGGCCGCCAAGCACCACGCGCCGGTTGGCGTCGAATAGATCCGGCCAGATGATGACGTTCATGTTGGCCGTCTCGTCCTCCAGCGTCATGAACACCACGCCTTCGGCGGAGCCTGGTCGCTGCCGGACCAGCACCAGCCCGGCGACAGCTAGGCGCTTTCCGTCTTTTGCCGACAATGCTTTCCGACAGGACATGATACCCCTTGCCTGAAGATCCTCGCGTAGGAAGGTCAGCGGATGATCCCGCAGGCTCAGGCCAAGACGGTTGTAGTCCCGCACAACCTCAGCCCCGTCGCGCATGGGCTGCAGCGGCAGCGGTTCATCGCGCAGAGCCTTGATGGCCCACAGCGCCTCGCGCCGTGCCAGCCCGAGCGAAGGGCGGAACGCGTCGGCTTCGGCCAGATGAATTGCCCCGGGTTGTGTGGAGACAGCAAGACCCGTGAGGTAAGAAATATTCATGAGTAACAAATCGAAGCGTTTTCCGCCTGATTTCGTGACCGTGCAGCCCGCAAGGTTCTGGAGGAAGAGAAGAACCATCCGTCACGCTGGTCCGCAGTGATGATGATAGCACCAAAGCTGGATATTCATCCTGACACGCTGTCAAAATGGACACGTCTGCATGAACGGGCCAATGCACCTGCGGTAAATGATCTGCCTGATCGGGAGAAGATCAGACAACTGGAGCGCGAGAACCGCGAACTGCGGCAGGCCAATGAAATCCTGCGTAAGGCGTCAGCATATTTTGCGGAAGGGGAACTCGATCGCCGCTTCAGGCCATGACGCGCTTCATCGATGAGCACGGGCAGGCATATGGTGTCGGGTCAATCTGCAGGGTTCTGCCGATTGCGCCATCTGTCTATTACGCTCATCAGGCCAGACAGAAACATCCCTCTGCACGGAGCGCAAAAGACAGATGGCTCTGCGATCAAATCCGTAGGGTATGGAACGATAATTTTTGTGTTTATGGAGTGCGTAAGGTCTGGCACCAACTCAGACGCGAAGGCATCGATGTCGCCCGCTGCACGGTAGGGCGGCTGATGCGCCAGATGGGACTGAAAGGTGTCATTCGTGGCAAGGGGGGCAGAACCACACGGCCAGATCCGCAACGCCCCTGCCCACAGGATCTGGTGCAGCGCCAGTTCCATGCGCCAGCTCCCAACAGGCTGCGGGTTTCGGATTTCACTTACGTTTCCACATGGCAGGGCTTTGTATATGTCGCTTTCATCATTGATGTATTCGCCCGCGTGATTGTGGGATGGCGCGTCTCGTCAACTGCCCATACCGACATTCGTAATGGATGCCCTGGAGCAGGCTCTGTGCCAGAGGCAGCGCAAGGGGAAAGTGCGCCACCCCCAGCACGTAAAAGAACAGAAGCGTTACCAGTTCAAGTGTTATGTCCGTATTACCCACGAAATGCAGCACGGTATTGGCCGTACCCTGTGCCGTCGTGATCCGGTTGGCCAGCGACCCGACCAGCATCAGGACAACAGACGAAAATATAGACATTAAAACTGAAGATATACATGTCTTTTACAGAAAGTTTTTTATAAAACGGGCAAGGCACAATGCCTGACGCAGGCAGAAGGTTGAAAAACTGCTGAATGGTGTCGTGGTGGCTTGGTTTTATGGCTTCCTGGAGCGTTAATCGATGGTGCTGCCTGGCGTTCCCCAATCTACTTTTTAAGCAGGATGAATATTTCTCTCCTTCAGGCTATAAAGCAGCCGCACTTCTGATCCTGATGGTGCCCTGCGTGATCTCGATAGATCGTATGGAACAAATCCATTGGGGTGACAGGTTATTCATTATGATCGCGTAGCTTTCCAAGAGGGCAACGGGCCCGCGATAGGATTGTCCTGCCGCACGCGCAGACGTGTGAGGGCATTGACGCGTGGTCCTGCTATAATCAAAGCTCTGATAATACAGACGGACATTGTCATGCAGGACGATACCCTTTTTTCACTTGCCGGAAGGCGGGCGCTTGTGACCGGAGCCTCCCGTGGCATTGGCCTGACCCTGGCGCGTGGCCTTGGCCGACATGGGGCAAAAATTGTGCTGAATGGCCGCCATCCCGAACCGCTGGAGGCTGCCCGCGTCATGCTGGAACGCGAAGGCGTGGATGCCGCGATCGCACCCTTTGATGTGACTGATCAGGATGCCGTCATTGCGGGGGTTGAAAAGATAGAGGCCGAATGCGGGCCGATTGATATCCTCATCAACAATGCGGGTATCCAGCGCCGTGCGCCGCTGGATCAGTTCAGCCGGGCGGACTGGGATGCCCTGATCGCCACGAACCTGAACGCGGTTTTCTTCGTCGGGCAGGCCGTAGCAAGACATATGCTGCCGCGTGGGCGGGGAAAGATCGTTAATATCTGTTCGGTACAGAGCGAACTGGCACGGCCGGGCATCGCGCCTTATACCGCAACCAAAGGGGCGGTCAAAAACCTGACCAAGGGCATGGCAACCGACTGGGCGCGTCATGGCCTGCAGGTCAACGGGCTTGCGCCAGGCTATTTTAAAACGGAAATGAATGAAAAGCTTGTGGCGGACCAGGCATTTACCCAGTGGCTGTGCCAGCGCACGCCTGCCGGTCGGTGGGGGAATGTGGAGGAACTGGTCGGCGCGGCTGTTTTCCTGTCTTCCGATGCCTCAAGCTTTGTCAACGGGCACGTGCTCATGGTTGACGGAGGCATAACCGCTTCCGTGTAAACGGAAGCGGGGCGTTTTGCCCATTTCCGCCAGTAAGGTCAGGCGGAAATGGGTATCGTCCTTTCAACTGTTCAGGGATAGCAGGATCTTGGCTGCCTGCCTGCGGTCTGGCGCCAGCGCAAAGGCTGCGGCAAAGTCGCTCAGGGGAAACTGTTGGGTGACCAGAATATCGGCAATTTCAGGCCGTTCAGCCAGTAAGGCAAGGGCTGCATCGAATTCCGTATCGAACCGGAACGTGCCCCTGAAATCAAGTTCACGGCTGATGATCTGGGCAATCGGCACATCTATGTCTCCCGGCGGGAACATGCCAACCTGCACCAGTATGCCGCCGCGGCGTGTGCGGGTTATGGCGGCAGGCAGGGCGGCTGGCACGCCTGTGGCTTCAAACAGGATATCGAATTCTTCCTCCACCACGGTATGGCGGGTGTTGTAGCACCGGCTTGCACCCAGCCGGGTTGCGCACTGGAGTGGAAAATCCTCCAGGTCGGTTACCACAATCCGTTTTGCTCCGTGATGTACCAGTCCCGCCACGATTAACAGCCCGATTGGTCCGGCCCCCTGCACCATCACGCTACGACCGCGCACATCGCCCGCGCGCGCAATGGCATGCAGGGCCACGGATAACGGTTCGGCAAGGCAGGCCCGGCGGAGCGTCAGGCCGGGAGGAAGGGAATGGAGCTGTGTCGCCTTGAGCGTCATCGCCCGACGGAAGCCGCCATCGGTATGGGGATTACGTGCGGCACTTCCCAGAAAACGCATATTGCGACACAGGTTGCGCTGTTCGCGCGCGCATTCGGGGCAGTGACCACAGGGCTGAGCCGGATGAATGGCCACGGCCTCGCCTGCGGAAAAACCTTTTACATCGCAGCCCAGCGCATCAATGGTGCCCGAGACTTCATGCCCAAGAACCATGGGGGCATGCAGCACGGATGCCCCGACACCCCCATGGGCAAAATAATGCAGGTCCGAACCGCATATGCCGCCCCAGGCCATATTCACCCGCACTTCATCGGGGCCGGGTTGAGGCAGGGGGGCGGGGTCCAGCCTCAGGTCATGCGGCGCATGGATAACCAGTGCTTCGGTCAGGCAGGAACCGATGTTTATATGACTTGCTTCAGTGTACACGTTCAGGATGCTCCCTGCCTGTAACAGGGCCACCGCTGCACGGGTATGGCGGGCCATTTACAGGGTTTTGTTGAACCGGCATGACGGCTCTGGGCAGTGCATGGCAAAAGATTAAGCGCGTGCTCACCCTAACGAGGCAGCAGAGGGTCTGGTTGCCGACATGAAAAGGATGATGTCTGTTACCATCCCGTCCGCACCACCTGCACCCTGCCGGGCGGAGCGGTTACATGGCGGCATGGCAAGGGCGGTACCTGTTCTTATAAGGCCGTGCGATAGGGGGCGATGCCGCGTCCTTCATTGTTGATATCAACCCGGTGGCCAACCATGGGCAGGGCACGGTGATGGCAGTCTTCGCGGGTGCATGCACGGCATCCCGGCCCGATGGGAATGATCATCCGCGGATCATTCAGATCCAGTCCCGCGGAATAGACAAGGTGTTCGGCATCGGTAATGGAACAGCCCAGAACCACGGCGGTCAGGCGGGGGCGGTCAAGGTAGGATATGCTGCTGCGCCCGACAGTGCGGGCTATATTGAGATAGAGGGCACCATCGGTAGTCTGTGAAAGCTGGACCTGGACCTGCTGGGGCGTGCTGAATGCACGGAAAATGTTCCATAACGGGCACGGGCCGCCAAAGCGGGACTGGGTAAAGCGGTTTGCACTGAAACTCTTGAGGATATTGCCGGCAATATCCGTTTTGAGAAAGTAAAAGGGTATGCCCTCGCTCCCCGGGCGCTGCATGGTGCTGAGCCGATGGCATGCCTGTTCGAAACTGACCCCGAAATGGCGCTGCAACCGTTCCAGGTCATGGCGGACCTCACGTGCGGTGACCCGAAAGCGCTCATAAGGCAGAAGCAGCGCTCCGGCAAAATAATTGGTCAGATACACGCGCGCCAGTCCGCGCGCCTCACTTTCGCGCAGGCGGGAACGACGGATGGTACGTGCAAACACGGCCTGATGCTCGATCTGCCCCAGCGCCTGCGCCATCCAGAAGGTACTGCTCTCTGCGGGCAGGATGCGGGAAAGGAATATGGTGCGGGCCCGTCGGTCCATCCGCCACATCAGGCCCCGTTGCCCCAGGCTGAGATCGGTTTCCGTGCGTATGCCATGGTGGTCCAGAAGGTAGCGGGTAAGCTGTTCCCGGGGGCTTCCTTCATTCAGTCGCATCATCTCGAACTGGCGTTCGGCCGTGCGGTCGACTTCATCAAAATAGTTGCGCTGCAACTGCACCCAGTCATTGACGGCCTCGTAAGGCTCCACCCGATCAGGGGCATCATGGGATGGTGTGGTCGCGCCAACCAGTGGCGCCGCAGTATGTTCCTGCCGTAGCAGATAGGCACGATAGAGCCGGACAAACTCTGCGCAAAGGTCAGGTGCTGCACGCATGGCAGCCTGAATACTGTCCAGCCTGATGGCGTTCGTATCGAATACGGGGTCGGTCAGTATTTCACGCAGTGCCTGTATGCCACGTGTTTCTTCAGTATCACTGAAATAATCCGTCCCTACCGAAAATATGTCACACAGGGCACCGAGCAGAGGCAGGGGCAGGGGGCGTATGTCGTGTTCGATCTGGTTCAGGTAACTGGCCGATATGCCAAGGCGCAATGCGAGCGCGCTCTGTGTCATGCTCACACGGTTGCGTTGATGACGGATGCGTGACCCGGTGAAGGTTTTGGTGGCGGCTTTTCTCATCTTCGCAACCTTTGCAATTCGCGGCGCGGCGTTCGCCCCTTTAAACGGCAAAACATCTTCCGCCCGCAACCGGGATTTGTCACAGTCCGTGGTAACAAAAGCAAACAAGAGCATCGCTTATGAAATGCCATGACCGGGTAATGTCCCGTACAGACAGCAGATTTGCCGTAAAACGGACAGCGCGCCGCCTCGGGTTTTGGCTCTGGCGCGGGCTGATTGTCCGGCAGGTGGGCACGCGCCCGTCATTGCGTTTTTGCGCGTAAATTACGCGTTGCCTCTCTTTTAATTTATAGCTGCATCGCGCGTTAAGCGTGCCGGAGCAGTTAAACGACGGGGAACAGGTCCATGACCAGCAGGGTTTATGACAACGTGTTCGTTCTGCCAGCCATCCATGCGCGGCAGCATTATATGCAACCGGTCGAGGACGCGGTCCCACTGCCTGTCGACCCGCTGCCGCACCATGCTTCCCCCATGTTGAATCTCTCCGCCCTGTGCATTGACCGCCATCTGGGCGATCATGCGGACAAGGCCGCGATGGTCTGGCCGGGATCGGGCGCACGACCGGAGGGGCGGGTTTCCTATCGGGTACTGCATGAGGAAGTCTGCCGTCTTGCCAACGCCCTGCTGGATCAGGGCGTGCAACGTGGTGACACGGTTGCGATCCACATGCCATTGATGATGGAAAGTATCGTTGCAGTACTGGCCTGCATCCGTATTGGTGCGGTGCATGTCGTGCTGGCTGGAGTGTCCGATGTGCCGCGCCTGGCCGAACGGCTGGTGCAATGTGGCGCTGCTGTCGTTGTGACAGGGCATGAAACAGACAGTGCATCGCTAAAGGCCGGACTGGACAGCGCCCTGCTTGGTGCAGCTTCCCGTTGCCGGGTGCAACTGGTTCTGGTCGTGGCGCCTGCCGGGGCAGACGTGCCGATGAAGCCGGGCCGCGACCATCGCTATGATGCGGTTGTGGATTGGTACGAGCCTGATTTTCCCCCTGCGGTCATGTTTTCGGATGACCCGCTGTTTGTGCTTTATCCATTGCACAGGCCAGGCCGGGAGCATGGCGTGACATATACGGTAAGGCAGTACAGCCGCCTGACCCGCTACGCAATGGAAATGCTGGCGCCACAGGGCAACGAAGAAATTCCTTACAGTCTCCTCGATATGGCATGGAATGCAGGGCAGACTGCGCTTGTGATCAGCGTGCTAGCAAAGGGCAGCACCATTACCGACCCCGGTGATGGCCTTCAGCCCCCAAATGTCTGATCCGGGCCTCATGCTCACGATTTTGTTTTCAGCCTGACAAAACTGGCCCGATGGGACAGCGTTTTCAGTCAACCGTCACCTGATGCTGACGTTCTGAAATAAAAAATAAATAAAAATCCAACATTCGGTTGTTTTCCATACCTGATGACACAAGACACGCTCCCTGTGGGGCAGGCGTGTCCATTATGGAGAGGGCCTGCAATTGTCCCTGATTATCCGATGAACAGCCCTATCGGTTGGGCTCTTATTGGCGCAAGCAATGTTGCCCGGCAGTGGATTGTCGATGCCATTCGTGCGCAGCCAGAAAGTCAGATCCTGAACGTGCTGAGTTCGAATGAAGAGCGCGGTGCCCGGTTTGCAACTGAAAACGGCATCCCCGCCCATACGGCGGATATCGGCACGATCCTGTCAGACGAGAGCGTGGATGCCGTATATATCAGCACCGCCAACCAGTTTCATTGTAGCCAGACACTTGCTGCAGCCAGCGCCGGGAAAAATATCCTGTGCGAAAAACCGGTTGCCCTGAGTGTGGATGACGCCCGGAAAATGATCACCGCCTGCCGTGACGCAGGCGTGGTGTTGGGCGTCAACCACCATCTGCGCTGCAATGCCATGCACCAGAAACTCCGGCAGCTTCTGGCAGCGGGGGAGATCGGGCGGCTCAATGCCGTGCGGGTCTTTCATGCCAATTTCCTGCCTCAGGCCCTGCAGGGGTGGCGTATCAACGACCCCAACGGGGGCGGGCTGATACTCGACAGCACGATTCATGACATCGACACGCTACGTTTCCTGATCGGGAGCAATCCGACGCATGTCATGGCCATGACGCAGAGCGGTCGCCTTGCCCATGATGGCGTGGAGGATGGCATCATGGTTGTCATGCGCTTTCCCGGTGATGTGCTGGTGCAGATCCATGGCTCCTATACTGTTCCCTTCTCCGAAGGTGGGGTCGAGTTCTATGGCAGTCATGGCGTCCTGATCGGGCGGGACTGCATGAGCCAGCGCGCCGCGGGGCGGCTGTTCATGCGTAATGCCGATGGTGAAAGGGAAATACCGGTTCACCATCACAATCTCTATCACTACGCACTTGCCGCATTCAGCAATGCGGTGCGTGGCACGGGGCAACCCGCCGCAACCGGCGAAGATGGCCTTGCTGCCCTGGCCATAGCGCTGGCCATTCGTGAATCGGCCCTTACGGGCCGTCAGGTCGAAGTGGAAATCCCATGACACAAGCAGCATTCGGGGCTATCGGCGCAAATGGCCGGATAATGCCTCCCCCGGTCCGCCTTGCCCTGACGGTAAGCGAACTGCGTCGCGCCGCATGGACATGCTCGCTGGGAAGTGCGCTGGAATATTATGACTTCGCACTCTACAGCCTGGCCTCGGCACTGGTTTTCGGGCCACTATTCTTTCCCTCGGCCACGCCGCTCACCAGCCTTATCGCCAGCTTTGCCACCTATTTTGTAGGATTTGCGGTGCGCCCCGTTGGCGGAATCATTTTCGGCCGGCTTGGGGACCATATCGGCCGCAAGCGGGTCCTGCTGATGACGGTAACCCTGATGGGGCTTGCCAGCACGGCCATCGGGCTGATTCCCACCTATCAGACAATAGGGATATGGGCACCCATCCTGCTGATTACGGCCAGGATGCTCCAGGGGCTTGGGGCAGGGGCGGAGCAGGCGGGGGCTGCCGTGATGATGACGGAATACGCCCCGCCTGGCCAGCGCGGCTTTTACGCCTCGCTGCCATTCCTGGGTATCCAGATCGGCACGATCATCGCGGCGCTGGTCTATTGCAGCCTGCTGTTCGGGGTAACGGACATCACCCATTCATGGGTATGGCGACTGCCGTTTCTGGTGAGCGCCGTAATCCTGGTGGTTGCGCTTTACATGCGGCTGAAGCTCAAGGAATCTCCCACGTTCGAGATCATTCAGCGCGAGGTGGCGGAAGAGCGTGAGTCGCTGGGTTCCCTCCTGCGCAGTTCAGGGCGCACGATCCTGGCGGGAATTGGCGTAAGAATGGCTGAAAACGGCGGTTCATCCATCTATCAGGTGCTGGCGGTCAGCTATCTTGTCAATACGATGGGCCTGCCCGGGCTGTGGGGAACCACATCGCTGATTACGGCTGCGGTCATTGGTGGCTTTACCGTGCCCGCGGCAGGTATGCTGAGCGACAGGTTCGGGCGGATAAGGACATACCGCACCTTTGCAATCCTGCAGGCCGTAACGGCGTTGCCGGTATGGTATGCCTTCAGCACCGGGCGTCCGCTGCCAGCTGTCATCGGCCTGTCCGTGGCGCTGGGTGTGACGACATGGGGCATGTTCGGCACGCAGGCCGCGATGCTACCCGAAATGTTTGGCGCCCGGCACCGTTATATGGCCGTGTCGATGTCGCGTGAAGTCTCGGCGGTTATCGGCGGTGGCCTGACGCCGCTGGTGGGTTCGTGCATCATCAGGTGGGTTGCGACCTTTTCCCCGCATGCGGCGCATCCGGGCCAGATGTCATGGCTGCCCATTTCGGTCTATGTCATGTTTCTTGCTGGCATTACCATCGGCACGACTTTTATTATTCCGGAATGTCGCGACCGTGATCTCGTTGAGCAGCACGACATACTGTAGTTGTTTTTTATTTTGTAATGGAAAATATGTACATGTGCACCGTTATGTCATCCGATGTCGCGCACCTGCTGCAATCCGTGCGGAATGGAACGGCAGCCCCCCCCGCCCAGGTGCCCGACAGCCTGATCCCACGCTCCATTGAGGAAGCCTATGCCATACAGGATGTGGTCAGGCGCCATCTCGGGCCGATCGCAGGATGGAAGGTTGGATCGGAAACCCCTGATTCAGAACCGTTCTGCGCGCCCATCCACGCCGCCACCGTGTTCAGCGATGGCGCTGACATTCCGGCCGGCCTCTGCCGCCACCGGGGCGTGGAAGCCGAACTTGTCTATCGGTTCGATCGCGCCCTGCCACCGCGTGCTGAGGAATGGACCCGCGACGAGGTGCTTGACGCCATCGGCACGATTCATCCAGCCATCGAGATTCTGGACAGCCGTTTTGAAAAGCCCGGTTCACAGCACAGGTTTCTTCATACGGCGGACCAGCAGAGCCACGGCGCCCTGATCGTGGGGCATGGCGTGGCGCAGTGGCGTCAGTTTACGCCGGTGGCGCAACAGGTGATCCTGTCCATCAATAACCAGACCGTGGCAGATCATGCTGGTGGCAACTCAGCAGGTGATCCCCTGCGCCTGCTGGTGTGGCTGGCCAACCATGCCAGCAGGCGCAAAATCGGCATCTCCGCTGGCAGTGTTGTCACAACCGGTTCAACAACCGGAACGATTTTTGTTGGGCATGATACCGCAGTCACGGCCCGCTTTCCCGGTATTGGCAGCGTGCATGCCCATCTTTCCTGAACTGGAAACCTGATATTATGAAACCCGAAATTCTGCTGATTGAACCCATGATGCCCGAAATCGAAAGGCAGCTTGATGCGGCCTATACCGTGCATCGCTTTACCTCGGTTGCGCAACTGAAGGACATTGCGGCCAATATACGCGGCATTGCGACGGGTGGCGCCACCGGTGTGCCACAGGCCGTCATGGACAGCCTGCCTGCCCTTGAAATCATAGCCATAAACGGAATTGGCACGGATGCCGTAAACCTGAAGCAGGCCAGGGAGCGCAATATCCATGTCACCACCACGCCGGGTGTCCTGACTGATGATGTGGCGGATATGGCCATCGGGCTTGTCCTGTCGCTTCTGCGCGGTCTGCCCGCAGGGGACCGGTATGTCCGTGATGGGGCGTGGGGTGATAAACCGGCCCTGCCGCTCGGGCGCAAGGTAACGGGCAGGAAGCTCGGGATCATAGGCATGGGCCGGGTGGGGCGTGCGATTGCGCATCGCGCCCAGGCTTTTGCCATGCCTGTATCCTATACCGACCTGCGGGATTTTGAACTGAAGGATTACGCCTTCGTGCCTGATCTGCTGTCATTGGCGCGGAACAGTGAAATTCTGGTCATTGCGGCATCGGGTGGCGGGGGATCACGGCATCTGGTCAACGCTGAGGTTATGGAGGCGCTGGGGCCTGATGGTTTTCTGGTCAATGTCGCCCGCGGTTCGGTTGTGGATGAACAGGCGCTGATACAGGCGCTTGACGCGGGAAAACTCGGTGGTGCGGCGTTGGATGTGTTCGAGCATGAACCCGACGTGCCTGCGCCGCTCCGTCATTCCACCCGTGTGGTACTGCAGCCTCATCGTGCCAGCGCAACGGTGGAAACACGGCTGGCCATGGGAGATCTGGTTGTAAAAAATCTTGCTGCCCATTTTGCGGATCAGGCACTGCTGACTGCCGTGATCTGAACTGACGTACTGCTTGTGTGAGATACGCCACGTAGCCTGGCGTATCCACCACATACTGAAGACATACCTGCGGGCAGGGCATGCTTCATGCATCTATATTTCCAAATGTCATGAATAAATATTCATAAAATGGGTATTTATTTATATAAAACAAATTAAAATGGAACAGGATGGATGCGTGCGTTCTTGACGGTTATTATGACATTGTGCCGTCCAAAACAGGTTTTCAGAACGGAAGCCTTGATCATCATCGTGGGGATGATGTTGTGCGGTCAGGCAGCAGCGCAGACTTTTCAGGACAACTCCACCAGTGACGCCAGGCTACGTGTGGCGACGCCGCTTATGGCCCACCCGTCAAACGGGCCTGTGGTTCCCCCGTTTTCCCGGCCGGAAGCCCTGTTTACGGACCCGTTCGGCATGACATCATGGCTGCGTGCGCGTGGCATTGCACTGACAATGGATAACACGAATGAATATACGGCCGCCATTTCAAAGCCGACGCCCGGTTATCCGAATTACAAGCAGGGATCAAGTAACGCAGGGCAGATGAATACCGCCCTTCATATCAATTGGGAAAAGATCATCGGCCTGAAAGGGTTTGCCACCCATACGCTTTTTACCAGCCGCTATGGCACGACCGCCAACCGTATGATGGGAGACTGGCTTGCGCACTCATCAGAAATATATGGCGGAGGGGGCAATGTTGTCGTGCATCTGGTTACGGCATATGGGGAAGAAAACCTGCTGGGTGGTCGCGTCAGTATTGCCGGGGGGAGGCTGACTGAAATGAGTGAATTCAGTGCCAGTTCGCTGTTCTGCAATTTTCAGAACAACGGTTTCTGCGGACGGCCCAAAGCCGCGATCGATAATCAGTATATTACGTCCTATCCGGCTGGAGAGTGGGGCTTTCGTGTCCGTGGGCGTCCATCGCGCTACATTTACATACAGGCCGGTGTTTATTTTGCCGAACGTGGAATTTACGCGAACAGCCAGCATAGAACCGGTTTTCATTTCAATTCATCCAATATTGTAGGGCAGCTTGCGCCGATTGAACTGGGTTGGGAGCCAGTGTTTGGGCACAGGCATAACCTGCCGGGACATTACAAGATTGGCGGCCAGGTGATTTCCGCCCCCAATCCTGACAATTATTATGACAGTCAGGGTCAACCTTATGCCCTTTCTGGCAGGACGGCCCGCAACCACCAGCAGACATGGAGTACATGGTTTGAAATCGACCAGAAGCTCCTTCACCATTCCTATTCCAATGCCGAAGGCGGTCTGACTGCAATGACTGGCGTGATCTATAATGATCCGCGCACGTCATTGCGTAATTACGAAACTTATGTGGCGTTTGTGGATCGGGGTTTTATCAGAAGCCGTCCCTATGATTCTTTTGGCATGGTCATGACCTATGTAAAAATTGCTCCCGGTGTTTCAGATACGGATATGCTGGACTTGAGTATGGTTCCCGCCAAAACGGCGCCTAACCATGCTACGGGTATTCAGGGGCACGAAACTGTATTTGAGGCGAACTACCAGATTCATGTCATGCGCGGTGTGGTGTTTGCTCCGGATTTCCAGATCTATTTCCGCCCGAATGCACAGAAAAACCTGAAGAATGTGGAGTTCGTGGGGTTCAAATCACAGATACAGATTCTGTAACCGGACTGGAGGTTATATGTATAAGAGGCATAGCCTGATTGTATCTGTTGTTGAGGGGATTTCACGATATTGTAAAACAGGCGTTTATGGTCTGCAAAAGCTGATGGCCCGGCCTTGCTGACCTTCAGCCCGGGCATCCTTCCTGCTTTTGGGGGTTTGTCCTGTTTACTTTATAAAAATGGAATTGAAAATTTAACGATTGCCAATGTTATTGTATTCATGAAACGGAAGTGGCTTTATGTCATCTATTTTACTTGATTTGTGCGTTCCGTTTTTGTCAGAATATCGATATCTGGAATGTTGACCAGCCGAGAAACGATGACTCGTTGCTTCGTTCCTGGTTACGGTGGACCAGAACTGACTGTTTTCTCATGATGATATTCGGTGGGATACGCCATGTATGATACTGCACAGGATACGGTTTCACTCTCACATAGATTTGGTGAGGCAGGACGACCGTGCGTACTGATTGTTATGGGGGTTTCGGGTTGTGGCAAGAGTACGCTTGCCCAATTGATGGCCGAACGGATGGGCTGGCCCCTTATTGAAGGGGATGAACTGCATCCCCCCGCCAATATCGCCCGCATGAGCAACGGCATCCCGTTGACCGATACGGATCGTGAGCCATGGCTTGATCTTATTGCCGGGCGGATACGGTCATGGCGCGAGGCAGGCCAGTATGGCATCGTGACGTGTTCATCGCTCAAGCGCAGCTACCGCAGGCAGATTGGTGCTGACAGCGCGGATGTCTGCTTTGTCTATCTCAAAGGCAGCAGGGAGGACATCATGCCCCGCCTTTACCAGCGTACCGGCCACTTCATGCCGGTTGCCATGCTCGACAGCCAGTTCGCCACGCTGGAGGAACCCGATATGCATGAGGAAGTGGTCATGGTGCTGGATGTCAACGCCCCGCAGGTACAACTGGCGGAACTGGTCTGCGCACATCTGGCCCGGCTTTCTCTTTGAAAAAACACAGCGTGTCGTGACCGGTATTGAAGCTGTGCCGGTCATCCGAACGTTTTAAGTGCGTATCAGGACCCTGGGTAAGTTTGGTCCGGGTTGCGTGCCAGCATCACGTCGGCCCTGTCTTTGTCAGTCCGGGTCAGCCGCGTCGGGCTTCAGTCTCATGACAGATTGTGGAAATGCCCGGATGGCCTGCTTGCCAATCTTCCAGAAAGCGCATGGCGCATTCATGGAAGGCAGGCGCATGACGTGATGTTTTTTCTCTACCATGGTGTTGTTTTCCGCGCATTTTACTCTGCGGTAAACCCGTAGCTGTTCAGGGTCTGGCGCCGCCTTTATTCAATACAGGCGGCGCCTGGATGCTCTTTTATGCCATGGCGGCTACGGGGGCGTTTTCATCCATGAAGTCAGCCAGTTCGGCTAACGTGGCAAAATGATAATCGGGCATGGTAGCTTCTTCTGCGGCGATAGTCGCGCCATAGCCTTCGAGTCCCTGCCGGCGTTCGATCCAGCACACGCAATAGCCCATCTCCCGCGCAATGCCGATATCATGGAACTGGCTCTGGGCGACATGCAGGATCTTGTCCTTTACAATACCGTCACGGCTGAGTCGCCCGCGCGTAAAGGCAAAGAATTCCGGGTCCGGCTTTTCACATAAGGCGTCATCTACCGTTATGGTATCAAAGAACGGATGGTCCAGTGACTTTTCCAGCCCTGTAAATGCCCAGCGCTGGCAATTTGTCATGGCTACCAGTTTGAAGTGCTTCGAAAGCCGCTTTAGCGCCGCAACCGTATCGGGGAAGGGCTTCCAGTTGCGGGCATCCAGTGCAAAGGCTCTGGCAATGCCGTTATCGCGCGGCAGGTCGAACTGTTCGGCCAGGATGTGATAGACGGGCACCATATCATCAGGAAACAGGAGCGTGCCCGCGCGGTCATGTGCCGCGCCATAGGCGGCGAGAAAGGCCTCGCGGTCCATGGCCTGCCCCGCCGGGCCGCAATGGGCGCGGATGAAGTCCACCATGCCGCTTTCAAAGTCGATCAGGGTTCCAACTACATCAAATGTCAGTACTTCCGGCCATGATTTCATGTCAGCACTCCTTGCCGCGATTGCTGGAATTCGGCGGCATTTCATTATCTGAAGGCAAGTCCTTCATGAATCATGCCTATCATTGCGAACAAGGAATATCATGCTGAAGTCCACATGGTTTTCAGTGCTTTGCGCCGTTCTGCATCGGCCGGGTAGGGCGAAAACAAGGGCAAAGGCATTGCGCCTGCGCTCAGCCCGCGCTTCTAGCGCCGCATGAGCCACAGGATGCACGACGCAAGGAGGCTGATGAGCAGGCCGCTCGTAATCGGCATATAAAGAGTGAAATTCGGCCGCTGTATCAGGATATCACCCGGTAGCCTGCCAAGGGGAAGGCGCGACAGGAAAGGCCATAACAGGCCTGCGGCAACAAGAAGCACGCCTGCGGCAATCAGGATGCGGGGCATAGGGTATGATCCAGTCCAGTCATGATCGGCTTGTCCGTGCCTGTGTCATAGACACGGTTTTCTGTTATGAAAATGGCTATCATGGTGACGGGATCAAGCCCTGCAGGCACGCGGCGTGACCTGCCGTGGGCTGTATGCGCGATGCCCTACATTCTGCCGTTTCATGCGCCGGTACGACATGGAATATCGTTTTTATATCGAAATATAATAGAATGGCGCATACCGGATGTGCCATCGTATCGTTAATGAAACGCTTGTGCTTCAACTGGCTTCATAAAGGAATTGGATGAAATAAGATCATCAATCCATTGTACATAGTATTACATATCGCAAATGCACACGGTTTTAGGTAATGTTACTTTGTGTTTTCGGCCTGCGCCGGGGGCAGGATGCATTTTCGCAATGATGGAGCGCATGATGAAATTAAAGGACTTCAAGGTTCTGACCTTTGACTGTTACGGCACCCTGATCGATTGGGAGACAGGCATCATCAACGCCCTGACCCCCCTGACATCGCGCCTCAGGACGCCACTCAGCCGCGATGCCATCTTGCAGGCGCATGCCAAATATGAGTCCCGCCAGCAAAAATGGACCCCGGGCCGCCCCTATCCGGCCATTCTGGCCAGTGTCTATCGCCGCCTTGCGGAGGAGTGGGGCGTGCCTCACACCATTTCTGAAGCGCAGGATTACGGACAGTCCGTTCCGAACTGGCCTGCATTCCCCGATAGCACTGACGCGCTTCAGTACCTCAAACAGCATTTCAGGCTGGTGATCCTGTCCAATGTCGATGCGCGTTCCTTCAGTGGCAGTAATGCCCGGCTGAATGTCGTTTTTGATGGTATCTACACCGCCGAGGATATCGGGTCGTACAAGCCGTCCATGCGCAATTTCGAATACATGCTCGAATACCTTGCCGACCTCGGGCTGGGGCCGTCAGATGTGTTGCACACGGCGGAAAGCCTGTTTCATGACCATCAGCCCGCCAACAGGGCGGGGCTGGCATCGTGCTGGATCTACCGCCGCCACGCGCAGGACGGGTTCGGGGCGACGATGGACCCCGGCAGCATGCCGAAAATTGATTTCCGCTTCAACTCCATGGCGGAACTGGCCGAGGCGCACAAAAAAGAAATGGCCGAAGGCTGAAACCCGTTTCCTGTCATCATTTCCTGATATCCCTGGTGTTGAGGTCATGTATGAAGAGCAGTGACAGAAAGCTGGGCATGGGCGCCGCGATTTCACGGCGTGATCTCATTCATGGCATTGCCGCAACTGCGCTTGGCGCTGCCATGACCCGATCAGGCGCCAGCGAGGCTGCTGCCCCGATTGCCGGTGCCGCGACCTATCCCCCCCTGCGCGAGGGCATGCGCGGCGCCCATCCAGGTGCGTTCGAGGCTGCGCATGGCCGCCGTGATGGCGCGGCTTATCCTGCTCCCGTCCCGACCGGTGAAACCTATGACCTTGTTGTGGTGGGCGGAGGGCTGAGCGGGCTTGCGGCGGCCTGTTTCTACCGTCGGCGCTTCGGGCCGTCGGCGCGGGTTCTGGTTCTGGACAACCATGATGATTTCGGGGGGCATGCCAGGCGCAACGAGTTTGTCAGCGATGGCCGCACGCTCATGACCACCGGGGGCTCGGCCTATTTTGTCGCGCCAGACCAGTGGACGGATCAGGCGAAGGAATTTGTCAGAAGCCTTGGCGCCGATTTTACGGTCAGGCGCAGGGAAACCAGCCCTTTCGCCGCGTTGGGCATGCGGCCTGCAACCTTCCTGTCGCGCGAAAGCGGGGGCGATGGGCGGCTTTACCCGCATGTCCGTTTTACCGCGCCAACGCCCGCGTTCCTCAAGGCCGCGCACCTGCCGCAGCGCGTGCGCGAAGATCTTGCCGCAGTCTATCACGGCACGGTCGATTATATGGCGGGCATGAGCACGGCGCAGAAGATCGCGCGCCTGCAATCCATAACATATCAGCAGTACCTGCTGGATTACGTGAAGGTGGCCCCCGAGAGCCTGCCGTGGCTGCCGGGCGTGTGGTGCCTGAGCAAGACCGCGGCCAGCGCCTGGTTTGCCTATTTCCGTTATGCGCCGGGTTTTTCAACATTGGGGGTGGCGCGCGCGCCCTATTCGCCAGAAGCCCCGGAGGACGAGGCGGCTGATTTCCATATGCCCGCAGGCAATTCGGATCTGGCGCGGCTCATGGTGCGCGAACTGGTGCCGCAATCCCTGCCGCAGGGCACGTGGCAGTCGCTGGAAACGGTGCGGCTGCGCTATGATACGCTTGACCGCCCGAAGGCTCCGGCCCGCATCCGGCTGAACAGTATTGTGGTGCGTGTCCAGCATGTCGGTGCGGCTCCGGTGGGGCTGTTTGAACCCGAAACGCGCCCGGTCGCCGTGGATTACATGCGCGATGGCAGGTGCAGCCGCGTGATGGCAAGAAATGTCATTCTTGCTGGTAATAACAACATGATTCCCTATCTGTGCCCCGAAATGCCCGAGGAACAGAAAGCCGCCCAGCACAAGGCCGTACGCGCCGCCAACCAGATCACCACCGTCCTGATCCGCAACTGGGAGGCCTTCCGTAAGGCCGGGGTGACGCATGTGGATACGCCAACCGGCTTCTTTGGCAGTTTTGCCCTTGATGTGCCGTGGGCGCAGGATGACGGGCAGCCGGATATGGACCCCGGCAAGGGCGTTATCGTGATCTTCATGACCGGGACCAATTCCGGAATCCTGAATAACGAAACCATGACGCGCGCCATAATGGGCACCGACATGCCCGACAACCTGACCATGCAGCAGCAGTTCAGGATGGTGAGGATGGGCCTGCTCCAGACACCCTTCTCGGTTTTTGAACGCGCCGTGCGCACCCAGATGAACGATGCGCTGGGCCCTTATGGTTTTGATGCCGCGCGCGACATTCTGGGCATTACCGTCAATCGCTGGCCGCATGGTTTTGCCATGGCGCAGAATTCGCTGTTTGACCCGCCCAGCCCGACGGGTGAACAGCCCTGCGAGATTGCTCGCCGCCAGTTTGGCCGGATTTCCATCGCCAATAGCGATGCCTCTGGGCAGGATCTGTGCAATACCGCCATCGATCAGGCATGGCGCGCAGTAGAAGAAATGGTACCCCATAATTACGGTTATTATAACAGGATATAGTCATACCCACGATTGACGACCCTGTTGTTGTCTCCTGTCGTGGCATGGAGCAGAAATGGATATGTACAGGAAAGCTGCCCCCACCGGTTCCCGCTTGCGCTGGCGCGGGGCCACGATGGGCCTGTCGGTTGTGGCCATGATGTCGATGATGCCCACGGCCCGGGCGGCGGAGGAAGCATGGCACGGCACCGATGCACGCCAGCAGGTATCTGCCGCCCTGCTCGGGCCGTGGAAAGCCGATATTGCCGCCTCGCATTACACCGACCCGCCACCGCGCAAGGCGCTGCGGTTTTTTTCCTATACGGAGGGAGGGAAGGTTCTGGTCTCCTTCATGACGCTCAATGCCAGGGGACAGTTCAGTTCCGGGCACTGGGCAGCGCAGGTCGATGGCACGCCCGGCATCGAGTATCACAGCCAGGGCGGCGCGATCCCGTTCAATGTCGTGTATTTTACAAAGGTCGATGATGACAATTACCATCTTGTGGTCAAAAGAAATGGCAAGGTGGAAATCACGGCGGATTATGCTCTCTCAAGAGATGGCAGGACACTGTCCTATCGTTACGGGGAGACGGTGGTTATCTATCACCGCTGGGACATGATGGAATAAGGTTTGATGCAACCGGTGCGCCATGATCCCATTACGATGCAACAACATCGGCGCCATTTGCCCGTTACATGATGGAGAATGACATCTCATGGAAAAAATCAGCTGGAATGATTTTGAAAAGGTTCTGATCGTTGCGGGCACCATTGTCCGTGTCGAGGATTTCCCCGAAGCCCGCAAGCCAGCCTATAAGATATGGGCCGATTTCGGCCCCTATGGCGAACTGAAAACCAGCGCGCAGTTTACAAGACTGTATGACCGCGACACGCTGGTGGGGCGGCAGGTGATCGGGATCATCAATTTTCCCGAAAAACAGATCGGTCCCTTCCGCTCGCAGTTCCTGCTATCGGGTTTTGAAACGCCTGATGGCGTTGTGCTGGCATCGATCGAGCGCAGTGTGCCCAATGGCACCCGGCTGAGCTGAAACCTGCCGCGCATAATATTTCTAAAAAGAAACATTAATAAACGATACAGGTCAGATATATGCCAGTACTATAAATGGCTGGGAACGATATGGACTGGTCATGGTGGATAAGAAAAATTCATCCACCATGGTCAGTATTCTTCCAACCTTGCAGGGAATGGTACACGGCATGGGCGATACGGCTGGTCCTTCTTATTCCAATCATACCCTGTCCACGCTCAGGCAGCGCCATGTCATCATGATCGCCCTTGGCGGGGCCATTGGGGCGGGGCTGTTTGTGGGCAGCAGCGCTGCCATTGCCGCGGCCGGACCGGCCGTGCTGGTGGCGTTCGTGGCGGTGGGGCTGCTGGTCATGCTGGTCATGCGCATGTTGGGTGAAATGGTAACGGCCCGTCCCGGCCGGGGCTCCTTCGTGGCTTATATCCGTGAGGCCCATGGTAATGGAGCCGCGTTTACCGCAGGCTGGCTGTACTGGTTTTTCTGGCTGGTCGTGCTGGGCAGCGAGGCGATTGCTGGCGCCATCCTGCTGCATGAAGGCATCAATCTGCCTGTCTGGCTGCTGGCAACGGGGCTGATTGTCACGCTCATGGTCATCAATCTGGTGGCGGTGCGCATATTTGGCGAATGTGAATTCTGGCTGTCCATGGTCAAGGTGGTCAGTATCGTGCTGTTCGTGCTGCTGGGCAGCCTGTATGTTGGGCATCTGTTGGGGCCGCCCGTGCCGGTGGCGCGTAACCTGCTGGGGCATGGCGGTTTCATGCCACATGGCAGTATTGCGGTGCTTTCTATTGTGCCCACTGTCCTGTTTACCATGATCGGCTCCGAAATCGCGACGGTGGCGGCGGGGGAAACGGCAGAGCCTGCCCGCAATGTCGCGCACGTAACCCGGAGCCTGGGCACACGGCTGACGTTGTTCTACAGCCTCTCGATCGGCCTGATCCTGATGATCGTGCCGTGGAGTGATATCGTGCCGGGGCATTCACCCTTTGTCATGGCCATGCAGGCCATGCACATTCCGGGTGCCGCAGCGGGCATGCGTATCGTGGTGCTGACGGCGGTGATCTCGTGCATGAATTCCAGCCTGTACATCACATCACGCATTCTGGCGGAACTGGCACGCCATGGTGATGCCCCGGCAGCACTTCAGCATCATGGCCGGCGGAATACACCCGTCAACGCCATCGTGGCCAATTCCGTGGCCGGAGGTATTGTGGCCTTCGCTTCCATTGTCGCGCCCGATACGGTCTTTTCGTTCCTGCTCAGTTGCAGCGGCGCGGTGATCCTTGTGGTGTATTCCCTCATCATGACGGCTTATATCGTTTTGCGCCATCGGGCGGGCAGGGATGAGCAAAAAGCGTTTTTCCATCTGCCGCTGTTTCCAGCCATCAATATTGCCTGCCTGGGCGGAGTGGTGGTGATTTTTGCCGCCATGTTCAGCAACCCCGCGCAGCGTGAAACGGCGGTTGCAAGCCTGGGCACATGCCTGCTGTTTGTCGTGATCTACAGGGTACGGCAGCGGGGGAGCCAGGGCTGATTATTATCGCCCGGCCCACAGTGGTACTATCGTCTGACCATAAGGAAGTTTTTGGTGAAGCTTGTTTCAGAAAGCTTCAGAAGAGACGGCATCCAGAAAATTCTATCAGGACAGCATAATAAAAAAAGCCGGGATATGCACATATCCCGGCCCGGTCCTGATAACGGTTCAGGGGCAGTAACTAGCCCTTGAGGGCAGCGCGCACTTCCGCATCGTCGCGCACGGTATCGAGCACGTCGGTCAGGCGGTCGCACAGCAGGTCGACTTCCTCAATGGTGCAGCACAGCGGCGGGGCGAGGCCGATGATGTCATCACCAAAGGCACGGAACAGCACGCCCTTTTCATAACCGATGCTCGACAGCTTGCTGGCAATCTTGAGCTTCGCATCCGGCTTGTGCTTGGTCATCTTGTCAGTAACCAGTTCAATCCCGGCCAGCATGCCGCTGATGCGCACATCACCCACCAGCGCGTGGTTGCCCAGCGCATGCAGGCGGTGGGCCAGATGCTCGCCCGCCTTGACGCCATTGGCCAGCAGGCCCTGTTCATACAGGTCCAGCACGGCCAGGCCGATGGCGGCGCTGACGGGGTGCGCGCTATAGGTCATGCCATGGCCAACCGCAACGCCGGGGGGCGTGTTGTCGCGGATGGTGGTGTAAATATCTTCAGACATGAACACGGCGCCCATCGGGGCATAGCCTGATGTCAGGCCCTTGGCGACCGTCATCATGTCGGGCACCACGTTTTCGCGCTCGCAGGCGAATAGCGGGCCTGTGCGGCCAAAACCCGTAATGACCTCATCGGCCACGAACAGGATGCCCAGTTCACGGCAGGTCTCGCGCATGGCCTTCATCCAGCCCGCGGGCGGCACGATCACGCCGCCCGACCCCTGCACCGGTTCGCAGAAGAAGGCCGCAACCTTGTCCGCGCCGAGTTCGGCCACCTTGGCCTTCAGCGCGGCGACGGAGGCCGCCGTGACGGCGGCATCGCTATTGTCGCCGGGGTGGCGATAGGCATAGGGGCTGGGAATGTGGTGTTGCCACGACAGGGGCACATCGGCATCACGATGGAAAGCCGCCAGCGCCGTCAGTCCCGCGCCGGTATAGGTGGAGCCATGATAGCCACGGGCCAGGCCAATGACATGGCGGCGCTCGGGCGTGCCGCGGGCATGCTGGTAGAAGCGGATGAAGCGCAGCGCGCTATCCACCGCATCCGACCCGCCCTGCGAGAAGAAGATGCGGTTGAGGTTGCCCGGTGCGCGCGCGGCCAGTCGGCCCGCAAGGGTAATGGCGGGTTCGCTGGCGAAGCCGAAATACCCCGTGGCATAGGGCAGGCGCGCCATCTGCTCGGTCGCGGCTTCGACCACGCTCTTGCAGCCATATCCGACATTGACGCACCACAGGCCGGAAAAGCCATCAAGCAGTTCCTTGCCGTTGATGTCCTTGAGCCAGGCGCCATGGCCTGAATGCAGGATGCGGGGACCAGCCTCTTCCTGATCCCGCCAGGAGGAAACGGGATGGATCAGGTGGTCCCGGTCGATGGAAATCAGTTTTTCTGGGGTCATGTCGCGCTTGGCCAAATGTTATGGAGTTTTAACAGACCTGTTGATTGTGTCATAGACCAACAGAAGATGTTACGGGAAATGCCGCTACCCAGGGCAGATTATGCCGTTTCCGACATTTGTGCAGTCCATCATCCTGATGGCAGGGCATTGATTCTGGTAGTATTCTGGTCCTGCCTTGCGGGCGGGGCATGAAATTCACGTATCATTACTATCCAGCAGGCTTTCAATCGCTACGGCGGATTTTATGATGGGGGATTTAATAACGATATAGCTGAAATACTTTTCAATGCCGATATTGCGATCAAGCATTGTTTCCACGATTTCCTGATAATGATCCACGCTTTTGGTCATGAACTTCAGCAGATAATCATAGCCACCACTGACCAGGTGGCATTCCACCACTGACGAGATCTTCTGGATATAGGTCTCAAAACGGGAAAAATCATCCCGCCGGTGGTCCGATAGTGTCACTTCGGTAAAGACCGTGAGCAGGCTGCTTATTTTCTGCAAATTGATCTGTGCGCCATAACTGACGATATATCCCGCTTTTTCCAGGCGCTTGACCCTGATCAGGCACGGACTGGCCGACAGGCCCACCCGGCGTGCGAGTTCCACGTTGGTCAGTCGTCCGTTGCGCTGCAGTTGCGCGAGGATACGCAGGTCAATCCGGTCCAGTTTTGGCTGGGATATCATGTTGGCCGATTACCTTTGTCCATATAAAAACCGCTGTCGGGGCGTGGATGTGCAGTGCAGCATGAAGGTGGCATGTCCGCACGGATAAGAAAAGAAGATCGCATGCCCCCAGCGCTTTATCATGCACCCTGCGCCGGGACGGGAGGCGCGTTAAGGAGGACCGGCAATGGCGTGAACGCGCGCGTGCCATGCCATTGCCGGGCCGGGTTACTGGAACCGTTTTATATGGAAGGGCTCCAGCGGAATATCGGTGCGCCCGGTTGCAATCAGTTCCGCCATGGTCATGCCCACGCCGGGACCAAGCTGGAAGCCATGACCGCAGAAGCCGAAGGCGAAGAACAGCCCCGGCACCCTGCTGCTCGGCCCCATGATGGGCAGGTTGTCGCCCACATATCCTTCCACCCCCGACCAGGTGCGGATAATGCGCAGGCGCGCCATCTGTGGCACCAGCCGGGCAAGGTGGGGCATCTGGCGCATGGTGTTGAGCGGGTCTATCGGCGCGCGTTTGGTCACGATGTCCGCCACGCTGCGCAGCCCGCCGCCAAAGACGATATTCCCGCGTTTGACCTGCCGCAGGTAGACACCCTCCTCCGGCACGCTCGAGGCGCAGCCGATGACCGGTTCGATGCGGTAGGGGAGCGGTTCGGTCACCCCCATCTGCGGGCCATTGGCGGCAAAGGGAATATCCTCACCAAAGGAGGCAGCCATGGCGCGCCCCCATGCCCCGCTCGAAATCTGGAGCAGGGGGGCCTGGAAGGACTGCCCGTTCCGGGTCTCGACAATAAAGTCCTCAGCCGATTTGGTAATGGCGCACACTTCGGTGTTTTCGATCACCCGCGCACCTGCCCGCCGCGCCGCGCGCCCGAAGGCCGGGGCGGCAAGGCGGGGATTGGCATGCCCATCGAGCGGGGAATAGGAAACGGTGCGGATCTCGGGGCCGACCATGGGGAACTTCGCACGCGCCTGCGCCCCGGTCATGATGGTCAGGTCCAGGCCGTAGGGCTTGCAGTCCACCGCGTATTTTTCCAGCCGGTCGCCGTCTTTTTCGCTGGTGGTGACCAAAATGTGCCCGCTCATGACAAACTCTGCATCTTCCCCGATCAGGCGGGGCATGTTGAGCCAGATATCGCGCGAGCGGTTGGCCAGTGGGAGCTGGCCCAGATAGCGGCTCTGGCGGCGCACATTGCCAAAATTGACGCCACTTGCCGCCTGCCCCACCAGGTCACGTTCCAGCAGGATGACTGACAGCCCCTGCCTGCGCAGGAAAAAAGCCGTCGCGGCCCCCATGAAGCCACCGCCGACGATAATCACATCGGCCTGCATGCGGTTGGTCGGATAGGCGGTCATGATCTTACCGTGCAGTTAAGGGGGAGGGGCTTGACGGGGGCCGCCGTGCGCAGGCGGCCGACTTCGCGCACCGGCACATTGCGCGCGGCGGCCAGAATCTCGGCTGCGGCGAGGCCGCACATGCGCCCCTGGCACCGCCCCATGCCGGGGCGGGTGAGGGCCTTGGCGCGGTTCATCTCGGGGGCATCGAGTTCGCCCGCCGCGCGGCGGATCTCGCCTGCCGTTATGTTTTCACACCGGCACACCACCGTGTCATCTGGCAGGGCGCGGGCCAGATGCGCAGGCCAGGGGAATGCCTCGGCCAGTCCTCGGCCAAAGCGGTTCATGACCGTCAGTGTCTCGTGCAGTTGCGTGAATTCCGTATCGGCAACAACATGGCCGCCATCGCGCAGCACGGCGCAGGCTGCAAGCTGGCCTGCGGCCTCGGCTGCATCGGCCCCGCGCAGCAGTACGCCATCGCCTGCCAGATAGACATCGGGCCGGCTGGTGCGGCCGTTGCGGTCAACATGCGGGCGCCACTGGGTAAAGCAGGGGTCGAAGATGAATTCGCATTTCAGCAGGTCGGCCAGCTGCGTTTCCGAGCGCAGGCCGTAGCCCATGCCCACCGCATCGCACGCAGCATGGCGCAGCTTGCCCCGGCTGTCGCGCCATACCACACCCGATACCTGGTTGTTGCTGCCTTCAATGGCGCGCGGCGTGATCCCGGCATGCAGCCGCACGCCTGCCCGCGCGAGGTTGGCCATGTAACGCACGCCATTGGCTACGACCCGCGCCCGGCTGGCCATGCGGCGCAGGCCCCGCATGCGGGTGGAAAGCGCACTGGTATCAAGCACGGCGGCCGGTTTTACGCCCGCCTGCAGGTATTGCCAGGCCACAAGATAAAGCAGCGGGCCCGTGCCCATGAAAACCGGCTTCCGCCCGATGGCGCAGGCCTGTGCCTTGAGCGCGATCTGGGCGGCGCCAAGGCTGTAGGCCCCTGGCGTGGTCCAGCCCGGCACCGGCATGATCCGGTCGGTCGCCCCCGATGTGATAATGACCCGGCTGAATGGCACGATGGTCACGTCCTGCCCGCGCACGGTCATGAGCCCTTCATTCGAAACACCCCATACGGTTGTGCCGGGGCGGTAGTCGATATGGGGGCGCAGCAGGTCGAAATCCGTGTGCAGGCTGCTAGCTTTCGCCGCTTCGGTGCCGTACAGCTTTTCGGGCGCGCGGTGAAAGTTTTCCGGCTGGCGGCGATAGATCTGACCACCCTGGCGGTCGTTTTCATCAATGACGACCGGGCGCAGGCCCGCCTGCACCAGCCGTTGCGCCGCGCGCGTGCCAGCCGGCCCCGCGCCGATGACGATTACAGGTTCGTCAGCCATGGGACCTCCGTTGTGGTAATGCGCATGCCGGGCTGCGCCGTGGTCGAGCATGCGCGCAGCTGCGTGCCGTCCTCGGTCCACACCCAGCAGTCCTGGCATGCCCCCATCAGGCAGAAACCCGCCCGGGGCGCGTTGTCGAATTCGTTGTGGCGCAGTCGCCCGGTCCGTGTCAGCACGGCCACAAGCACTGTGTCGCCTTCCAGTGCTTCGATTTCATGGCCATCCACGAACAGGTGTATGGTTTTTCGGTCTTTTTCGGCTACGCGTCGGAATAAAGCCGGCATTGGTTCTCTCTTGGGTTGGGTCCGCTGGCGGGGCATATGCCGAATGATATGAGAATGTGACCTGAACTTACATACCCGGAAGAGTCACGCACCCGGAATGAAATTTGTTTAAAAAAAACAGGGGCAGGAAAGCAGGAAGTACCGTTTCTGTGTGGAGTACGAAACATAATGTCCGGCCTGCGCCTTACAATGACGGGCAGGCCCTGCGTGTCATGCGCGCCCCGTTGATGGCCGCCGCCGCCCGGGCCGGTCTGGCATTACGGATAAAACGCATATTGGTTCAGGAAACGTTTCATGTCGTCCTCACTGTCTTTCGATCCCGCCCTTGCTGATATTCCCGCTGGCCACTTCATTGGTGGCCAGTTGCTCGCGGATGGGGAGCAGATTGCGGTACATGCTCCCTCGAGCGGCGCGGTGGTGGGGCATATCCCCGCAGGGAGCGCGGATATTGTCGATCAGGCCGTGCGCCGTGCGGCCCATGCGCAGGCCACGAGCGGCTGGGCCACCTGCGCCCCGCGTGAGCGCGCGCGGGTGATCCGGCGGTGGGCGCAACTGGTGGAAGAACATGCAGGGGAGCTGGCCCGTCTGGAATCCTTCTGCTCCACCCGCCCCATTGCCGAGACCACGGCGTGGGATGTGCCGTTTACGGCGGAGGGGATGCGTTTCTTCGCGGAATATGCCGACAAGCTGGGTGGTGATGTGGCCGCCACCCAGTCGGACCTGCTGGGCATGACGATTGCCGAGCCCTATGGCGTGATCGGCGCCATCGCACCATGGAATTTCCCGCTGGTGATGGGGAGCTGGAAAGTGCTGCCCGCCCTGGTGGCGGGCAATGGCGTGGTGCTCAAGCCATCGGAAATGACGCCGTTCTCCGCCGTGCTGCTGGCCCGGCTTGGCGAGCAGGCGGGTCTGCCCGCTGGGCTGTTCAATGTGGTGCAGGGTGCGGGCAGCGTGGTGGGGGCGGCGCTGTCGCAGCACCCGCTGGTGGGAAAGCTCACCTTTACCGGCTCCACCCGCACGGGCATCGCGGTCATGCAGGCGGCGGCGCAGAGCGGGCCCAAGCCGGTTACGCTGGAACTTGGTGGCAAGAGCCCGCAGGTGGTCTATCAGGACATCACCTGCGTTGACACGGTGGCCGCCCGCATTTTTCGTGCCTTCACCGGCAATGCCGGGCAGGTGTGCGTGACCGGTTCGCGCCTGATCGTGCATGAAAAGGTCGCAGCCCCCCTCATTGAGCGCATCGCTACGCTGGCAGGTCAGGTCCGCCCCGGCCCCACATGGGATGGGAATGCGGCCTATGCCCCGATTATTTCCCCCCCCCAGGCACAGCGGATAGAAGACATTGTCAGCCGTGCCTGTGCGGCGGGCGCGCAGCAGGCCGTGCCCATGCGCCGTCTCCTGCCAGATAGTGGCGGGGTGTTCCTCTCGCCCGCGGTGCTGACGAACGTGACCATGCAGAATGTGGCCGTGCGCGAGGAAATCTTTGGCCCGGTCCTGACCGTGCAGACCTTCAGGGAGGAAGAGGAGGCCATGATGCTGGCCGAACACCCCGAATATGGGCTGGCCGCTGGCGTGCATACCGCTGATCTCGGTCGCGCCATGCGGGCGGTCAGGCGGCTGAAGGCGGGCACGGTGTGGGTCAACCGGTACGGGCGATCAGCTGATTTTGTCATTCCCACCGGCGGCTTTGGCGGTTCGGGCCTTGGCAAGGACCTCGGGCGGCAGGCGGTGGAAGCCAACCTGCGGCACAAAAGCGTGCTGATATCGTTTGAGGGATAACGCGCGATGAGCCGGGCCGCATGCCTTACCGAACTGACCGCCCTGCGGCAGGATCTGCACGCCCACCCCGAACTGCGCTTCGAGGAAGTCCGCACAGCCGATCTGGTGTATGAATATCTGACCGAAATTGGTTACACGCCTGTCCGTGGCCTTGCCACGACCGGGGTTGTGGCAAGCCTGCATGGCAACCAGCCCGGCCCATCGATCATACTGCGTGCCGACATGGATGCGCTGCCGGTGCAGGAACGGAGCACGCATGGCCATGTCTCGCGCCATGCGGGCCGCATGCATGCCTGCGGGCATGACGGGCACACGGTCATGCTGCTTGGCGCCGCCGCCCGGCTGGCGGCACGGCCGCCGGAGCATGGGGTGATCCACTTCGTCTTCCAGCCCGGAGAGGAAGGGGGCGCGGGCGCGCGCGTGATGATCGAGGAAGGGCTGTTCACGCGCTTTCCGGCCGAAGCGTGTTTCGGGCTGCATAACTGGCCCGGCCTGCCGGCGGGGCAGCTCGCGGTGCGCAACGGGCCGATCATGGCGGGGGGCTGGCGGTTCCGTATCCGCATCAGGGGGCGCGGGGCGCATGCGGCGCAGCCTCATCTTTCAGCCGATCCGGTTCTGGCCGGGGCGGCGCTGGTGCAGGCCATCCAGCAGCTTGTGGCGCGGCGCACGAACCCGCTGGTGCCAGCCGTGGTGTCTGTCTGTACATTCCATGCGGGCAGCACGGACAATATCATTCCCGACCAGGCGGAACTCGCTGGCACGATCCGGGCACTGGACCGCGCCACGCTCGAACGCCTGCGTGAAGAACTGGTGGAACTGGCCGCAGGCATGGCGCAGGCGGGCGGGGTTGAAATGGCGGTGGAATATCACAGCCCGTATCCCGTTACCGTCAACGCGGCAGCCCCCACCCGCATTGTAGGCGAAGTGATGCGTGACATGGATGCGGATACAGCTTGGCCACCTGCCGATACCGATGTGCCGCCCAGTCTGGCCTCGGAGGATTTCGGCTTCATGCTCGAACAGCGTCCGGGCACCTATGCCATGATCGGCAATGGCCCGTCTGCTGCCCTGCATGCGCCGGATTATGATTTCAATGACAGCGTGATTGGTCGCGGCGTGACCTACTGGGAGCGCCTGGCCCGTTATTATCTTGCGCAACAGACGCGGAGAGATGAAGTATCATGAAGACATACAAGATCGCGGTCCTGCCCGGTGATGGCATTGGCAAGGAAGTCATGCCGCCTGCGCTGAAGGTGCTCGATACCATTGGCAGGATCTGCGATATCGGTTTCCAGTATTCTGAATATGACTGGAGTTGCGAGACCTATCTCGCGACCGGCAGCATGATGCCTGCCGATGGCATGGACCGCCTGTCGCAGCATGATGCCATCCTGCTCGGTGCGGTGGGGTATCCGACCGTGCCGGACCATATTTCGCTGTGGGGGATGCTGATTCCCATCCGGCGTGATTTTGACCAGTACGTCAACCTGCGCCCCGTCCGCCTGTTGCCCGGCATTCGCTGCCCGCTGGCTGACCGCAAGCCCGGTGATATTGATTTCTGGATCGTGCGTGAAAACACCGAGGGCGAATATTCGCGCATCGGCGGCCGTTTTGCCGAGGGCACGGATGCCGAAGGCGTGGTGCAGACCGCCGTGTTCACCCGGCATGGCACGGACCGCATCATCCGGTATGCTTTTGAACTGGCCAAGAAGCTGGACCGCCCGCATGTTTCATCGGCCACGAAGTCCAACGGTCTGTTCCATTCCATGCCGTTCTGGGATGAACGGTTCGAGAAAATGGCCGCGCAGTATCCGGGCACCCGCATCGACAGCCACCATATCGATATTCTGGCCGCGCGTTTTGTCCTGTCGCCTGAATATTTTGATGTTGTGGTTGGCAGTAACCTGTTTGGCGATATCCTGTCCGATCTCGGACCGGGGGTGACGGGCACGATCGCGGTGGCGCCGTCCGCCAACATCAATCCCGAGCGGCGTTATCCCTCCATGTTCGAACCCGTGCATGGCTCTGCTCCCGACATCGCCGGGCGCAACATCGCCAATCCCGTTGGCCAGATCTGGGCGGCTTCCATGATGCTCGATCACCTTGGCGAGCCGGAAGCCGGGCGCATGGTGCTCAGGGCCATCGAGACGGTTCTGGCCAATCCCGCAGCTCCCCGCACGCCTGACATTGGTGGCAAGGCCAGCACGGCACAGTTCGGGGATGCTATTGCCGCGGCCCTGCACGACATGCGCTGACAGGACGCTGTCGATCCTTCCCCATGACGGGAACATGAACGTGCTGGCATGATGATGCCATGCCGGCTGGAGCGGATGAACCAGGCAGACTGGTTCATCCGCTTTTTTTATGAGGCGGAAAGTAACCGTATGAATTGTTGCGACCCGTTATCTATTGTGCTGCCGTCTGTGGCATGACAGGTTATGCGGTTGTGTGAGGAGGCATATGAGCAGGGGCTGCGGCGGTGTCCTCTCCTCATTTTTTTCTGATGGTTCGTTTATATAACTTCATTTTTTCGGTAATGGGCCTCGAATCCATAAAGCCGGGCAGGGCTGCGCATGCTGCCCGAGTGCGCCTGTGGTGGGCAGTCCGTGGCATATTCTGCTTTGTGAATCGCCCTGTGTGGTCATTCTGGCATGATCTGCCTTCCGCATGGTGGCGCGGGGTGTTCCAGGTAGCATGGGCCAGATATGGGTTCGGCCATAACCCTATGTATGGTATAAAGAAATCGCATATTTTCTGTGTCCGCATGTACGAAAGCAGACCCTGCTCGTGTTGGTTTCCAATTCGATACATTATGCTGAAAATTATATATAAACGAGTATTCCCGCGTGGCGTTTTCATGATTTATTGATGAGCACTACGGAATGAGGTGTTATCCTGTCATGTCCCTTTTTAAGCCCAAATTCATCACTTTCGACTGCTATGGCACGCTGATCCATTTCGAAATGGGTGAGACGGCCCGCAAGCTCTATGCCGATGTCATCGCGCCCGAGCACATGGACCAGTTCGTGGCCGACTTTGCCGGCTACCGCCTTGATGAAGTGCTTGGCGCCTGGAAGCCGTACCGTTACGTCGTGCTGGGCGCGATCGAGCGCACCTGCAAACGCTGGAACATTCCGTTTGATGTTGCCGTGGCCAATAAGTTTTACGATGCAGTGCCGACATGGGGCCCGTGGCCCGATGTAACCGAGCCGCTGCGCCGCGTGGCCAGGGAGTTTCCGCTCGTCATTCTGTCCAACGCCATGAATTCGCAGATCCATTCCAATGTCGCGAATATCGATGTGCCTTTCCATAAGGTGTTCACGGCAGAAGACGCGCAGGCCTACAAGCCGCGCATGCGCGCGTTTGAATACATGTTCGATCAGCTCGGCTGCGGGCCGGAAGACATCCTGCATGTCTCGTCTTCCCTGCGTTACGACCTCATGCCCGCGCGTGACCTTGGCATCCGTAACAAGGTGTTCGTGGCCCGTGGGCATGAACCCTCCACGCCGGAATATGGTTATACCGAAATCAGGGATATCGGCGGCCTTCCGGGCGTTCTGGGCCTGTAAACCGGCAGGGCGCGCGTCACCATATCCGGGATCACCACACCGCAGGGAAGCACGATCATGACACTTGCCAGCAACTGCTCTGACATGCTGGCCGCCCGCGTGCCGGGTGGCATGTGGTGGCAGGCGCGCCAGCCCGAGGGCGCGCTTTCCTGATGCGGGGTGGTCGTGCTCCCTATGGTACGACAGGCGCGCTTGGTCGGCGGCAGGCGCTACGCCTGGCCGGTGCGGGGCTGGTTGCCGCAGGCCTGCCCGCGCGCGCGGCCCGGGCCGCAGGCGGGCAGGACCCGCAGCCCCGCCGGGGCGGGCACCTGAATTTTGCGGGTCTGGCCGCCTCAACGGCGGATACGCTGGACCCGGCGCGTTTCGCCCTGGCAACCGACTATATCCGTGGTCATATGTTCTATGATGGTCTGGTCATGCTCGATGCGGAAATGATGCCGCATCCAGCCCTGGCTGAACGCATAGAGAGTGATGACCTGCAGACATGGCACATCACCTTGCGCCGGGATGTGACCTTTCATGATGGCGCGGCGCTGAATGCGGCGGATGTGGTCTATTCGCTGGCGCGGCACAAGGATCCGGCCACAGGCTCCCAACAGCGTGTCATCGCGCAGGAAATGGCGGACATAAAAGCTGTAGGTCCGCTGGAAGTGCGCGTGACGCTGCATGGGCCGAATGCCGATTTCCCGTCCATGCTCGGCATTGTCAGTTTCAGTATCGTGCGCGATGGCACGACGGATTTTTCGCGGGCCAATGGAACGGGGCCCTTCATCTGTACGGAATTCACGCCCGGCGTGCGTACATCGGGGCGGCGTAATCCGGATTTCTGGCGGGGGCCTGCGCCCTGGCTGGACAGTGTCGACATGATTGGCATTTCCGATGACATGTCGCGTCACAATGCGTTGCTGTCGAATGATGTGGATATCATTGCCTCCGTCAATCCGCGCCTCGTGCGCCTGCTGCGCGCGCGCGGGTTCGGGGTCATGGAAAGTCCTGTCGGCACCTATACCGATCTGGCCATCCGTCTTGATGAAGGACCGGGCCGGTCGCAGGATTTTGTCACGGGCATGAAATACCTGTTCAATCGTGAGCAGGTGCGTGATTCCGTTTTTCTGGGTTTCGCCCGGCTGGGCAATGACCAGCCCATCCCGCCCGAACACCGTTATTTTGCAGCCGACCTGCCGCAGCGTCCCTTTGATCCCGACCGCGCGCGTTTTTACCTCAAGCGTTCGGGCATGATGGAAGCAGGCGTGCCGCTGGTCTGTTCACCCGCGGCGCTGGCCTCGGTTGATATTGCGGTCGTGCTGCAATATGCGGCGCAGCAGGCCGGCATGAGCCTGCCCATCCGCCGCATGCCAGCCGATGGTTACTGGACGGAATACTGGATGAAGACCCCGATGGGGTTTGGCAACACCAATCCCCGCCCGTCGCTGGACATGACGTTTGCCCTCAACTTCGCCTCGGGCGCGCCGTGGAATGAGTCGCACTGGCGCGACCCGCGTTTTGACCAGCTGCTGCTTGCCGCGCGCAGCCAGCGCGATGAGGGCGCGCGGCGGCAGATCTATCACGACATGCAGGTGATGATTCATGATGGAGCGGGCATCTGCCTGCCAGCCTTCACCACCAGCCTTGATGCGTTCAGTCCGCGCGTGCGGGGGCTTGCACCAAGCCAGGCGGGGCAGTTGATGGGGTATGATTTTCTCAGTCACGTCTGGCTGGCCGATGCGCCGGGAGGGGCCGCATGAACGCGCGCCTGGCCACACTGGTGCTGCGCCGGGTCGGGGCGGCATTGTGTTCGCTGCTGTTTGTGGTGGTGGCGATCTTTGTTCTCACCGCAGCCCTGCCGGGTGATGTGGCGGATATGCTGCTGGGCCAGAACGCAACGCCCGATGCCACGCAGGCCCTGCGGCATGCGCTGCATCTCGACCAGCCGCTCTGGCTGCGGTTCGTGCACTGGTGCGGCGGCATGCTGCGGGGGGATGCGGGCAATTCGCTACTGACTGGGCGCCCGGTCAGCGAAATGCTTGCCCCACGGCTTTACAACTCCCTGCTGCTTGCCGGTGCCACCACGCTGGTTGCCGTGCCGCTGGCGCTGGTGCTCGGGCTGGCCTGCGCGACATGGCGCCATACCGTTTTTGACCGTGTCATGACGGTGCTGACGCTGGGTATTGTCTCTGTGCCTGCCTTTCTCATCGCCACGGTGTCGGTGTTTGTGTTTGCCGTGCAGTTCCGGGTCGTGCCGGCGCTGTCCGATATCCGGTCGATCCATTCCGTTGGGCAGTTTTTCCTCACCTTCGCCATGCCGGTGGCCACGCTGGCCAGCATTACCATGGCGCAGATGATCCGCATGATCCGGGCCTGCATGATCGATGTGTTTTCTGCCCCTTATATGGAGATGGCGGTAATCAAGGGCGTGCCGCCCGTCCGCATCATGCTGCACCATGCGCTGCCCAATGCGATTGGCCCGGTGGCCAATGCCATAGCACTCAGCCTGTCATCGCTGCTCGGCGGCGTGGTCGTGATCGAGACCATTTTCAACTATCCCGGCCTTGCACAGCTTATGGTGGATTCCGTCATGTCGCGTGATGTGCCGATCATCCAGGCCTGCACCCTCCTGTTCTGCATGACCTACCTGTTCCTGACCACACTGGCCGATATCGTGGCGCTGGCCTCCGTGCCGAAGGGGCGGGGCGCATGAGTGGCACGACAACCCGCTACAGGGTTCTGGGCCTGCCTGTCCTGACACCGGCGCAGCGTGTCATGGGGCTGTTCGGGTTCTGGCTGGTGCTGGCAGTGTGCGGGCCGTTCTTCGCGCCCTATGCGCCGGGGCAGATCATCGATACGGAGGTGTTTGCCCCGCTGTCGCACCGGCACTGGCTGGGCACGGATTACCTGGGGCGTGATCTGGGCAGCCGCCTGCTTTATGCCGTGCGCTACACGGTGCTGATATGCACCCTGTCCACCGCATTTTCATGCAGCTGTGGCATCCTGCTGGGCATCGCCACCACGGCCATGCCAGCCTGGGTGGAACAGGTTGCGGGGCGGTTGATGGATGGCATCCTGTCCATTCCCAGCCTGCTGTGCGCGCTGCTCGTCATCGCGGCGTTCGGGGATTCGCTCTTGGCGCTGATCCTGACCATGGGGGTCATCTATACGCCCGGTGCCTACCGCACCAGCCGCGCGCTGGCGCTGCGTATTGCGCGGATGGATTACATCACCGTTGCCATGGCGCGGGGTGAAGGAGCGTTCTTCATTATCTGGAAGGAAATCCTGCCCAACATGCGCGGGCCGCTGCTGGCCGATGTCGGGCTGCGGTTCATCTACGCGGTGCTGCTGCTCAGCAATCTCAGCTTTCTCGGACTGGGGGTGCAGCCGCCGCTGGTCGATCTGGGCTCACTGGTGCGCGAAAACGTGCTGGGGCTGGTGTATGGATCGGCCGCCGTGATCCTGCCTACAGTCGTGATCGGGGCGCTGACGGTAGGGATCAACCTCGTGCTCGATGGAACGTCGCGGCGATGAGCAGGGCGCATGTGATCTCGGTCCGGAACCTCGATATCGTCGGGCATCGCCCCGACGGGCATGACGTGCCGATCGTGCGCGATGTCAGCCTGGCGGTGCGCGAAGGCCAGATGCTGGCCCTGATCGGGGAATCCGGCTCGGGCAAGACCACCATCGCCCTGTCGCTGCTGGGGTATGTTCGGTCGGGATGCACGATCAGCGGCGGCCAGATCAGGGTTGCGGGGCATGACGTGACCAGCATGACCACGCATGAATTGCGAAGCATGCGGGGGCGCACCATCAGCTACGTGGCGCAGAATGCGGGCACGGCGTTCAATCCGGCGCTGAGCATCGCGCAGCAGGTGATCGAACCCGCGCGCGTGCACTGGGCCATGACGCGCGAGCAGGCGGAACGCAAGATGGTCGACCTGTTCCGCGCACTGGCGCTGCCCGAGCCTGAAACGATCGGCGCGCGTTACCCCTATCAGCTCTCCGGTGGGCAGCTTCAGCGCCTCATGGCGGCCATGGCGCTGATTACGGACCCCGAAATCGTTGTCTTCGATGAGCCGACAACCGCGCTTGATGTCACGACCCAGATCGAGGTCCTGGCCGCGTTTCGCACCGTGCTGGCCGACCGGGGCATTACGGGCGTGTACGTAACGCATGATCTGGCCATCGTGGCGCAGATTGCCGATCATGCCGTGGTGCTACGTCACGGGCAGGTGCGTGAAAGCGGCACGGTGGCGGATATTCTGGGCAACCCGCAGGATGATTACACGCGCGAACTGGTGGCCGCATGCCGGATTCCACCACGCGCCACGCCCTGTGCGCCGATGGAGCCCGCGCGCAGGGACAGGGTGCTTGACCTGTCCGATGTCGTTGTCGGTTATGGCAGCCGCACGGCCGGGGGCCTGCCGGAGCGGCGTATTCTCGATCATGTCAGCCTGTCGGTGCCGCAGGGCAGCACGTTGGGGATCATTGGGGAATCCGGCTGTGGCAAAAGCACGCTCGCGCGCACCATATCGGGCCTGCAGCCATGGGCCGCGGGGCAGATAATGTTCCGGGGCGAAGCACTTGCACCCGCCGTGGCCGACCGCACGCGCGAGCAGCGCCGCCGTTTGCAGATCGTGGCGCAGAATGCTGATCTGGTGCTCAACCCGGCATGGCGTATCGGGGCCACGATCGAGCGGATGCTGACCTTCTTTCATGGCATGAAGGGGGCTGAAGCCCGCGCGGAGGCGATGCGCCTGCTCGACATGGTGCGCCTGCCCCATGCCGTGCTGGAGCGCTACCCCGCTGAACTGTCGGGCGGGCAGAAGCAGCGCGTCAATTTTGCCCGTGCCCTGGCCGCCCGGCCTGATCTGGTGCTGTGCGATGAAATTACCGCAGCGCTTGACCCCGTCGTGGCTGCGGCCATTCTTGAACTGATGGTGGAATTACAGGAAACGCTGGGCATTTCCTATATTTTCATTACCCATGACCTGCATGCCGTGCGCGCGGTATGCGACCAGGTGGCGGTGCTGTATGCGGGGCATGTGGTTGAACAGTGCGACAGCCAGTCCCTCGCGGTGGGTGCGCATCATCCCTATACGCGCCTGCTGGTATCTTCCGTACCGGAAATGCGGGCGGGCTGGCTGGCCGATGCCGTGGCCCTGCGGCACGCGGACGAGTTACCTGTGGCGCAGCATGACGCAGGCGGCGGGTGCCAGTTCTTTTCACGCTGCGACATGCGGATGCCGGGTCAATGCGACCGGGATCCCGTGCCGGTGCACACACTGCCCGATGGTGCACGGATTGCGTGTTACCGGCCGTGTCCGGATCTTGCCTTTCCAGGGGGCGTCGCGTCCGATGCGTCCCCGCATTCCTGTGAATCCTGAGTTCTCAAGAGGTATGTCATGATTAACATGCAGCTTTCTGATCCGTCGCTGTTCCGGCAGCAGGCCTATATTGCAGGCCAGTGGCAGGATGCGACCGATGGCGCCCGTATCGCGGTGGACAATCCTGCAACGGGCGAAGTCATGGGCCATGTGCCCGCCTGTTCACGGGCGCAGACGCTTGAGGCCATTGCCGCGGCTGAAGTGGCGCAGGCCGAATGGAAAAAGCGCCTGCCAGCCGAGCGGGCAGACATCCTGATGGCATGGCATGACCTGGTCATGGAAAATGTTGATGACCTGGCCCGCATCATGACCATCGAGCAGGGCAAGGTACTGTCCGAGGCGAAGGGCGAGGTCAGGTATGCCGCGTCCTTCTTCAAATGGTTTGCGGAGGAGGCACGCCGCATTGATGGCGCCATCCTGGCGCCCCCCACGCCCGGCCGCCATGTGCTGGTCATGAAGGAGCCGGTGGGTGTTACGGCAGCAATCACGCCGTGGAACTTTCCTCTGGCCATGATTACGCGCAAATGCGCTCCCGCCCTCGCCGCCGGGTGCTCCATGGTGGTCAAGCCATCGGAACTGACGCCATTCTCGGCTCTGGCGGTTGCCGTGCTTGGTGAGCGCGCGGGCGTGCCTGCAGGGCTGGTCAGTGTCGTGACCGGCATGCCCGATCAGGTTGGCATCGAGCTGAGCACCAATGTCACGGTGCGCAAGCTGTCCTTTACCGGTTCGACCCGTGTCGGCTCCATCCTGATGGAACAGTCCGCTGCGACCATCAAGCGCCTCAGCCTTGAACTCGGAGGCAATGCGCCGTTCATCGTGTTTGATGATGCCGATGTGGAGCAGGCGGTTGAAGGCGTGATGACCAGCAAGTTCCGCAATGCCGGGCAGACCTGCATCTGCGCCAACCGCGTGTTCGTGCATAACGCCATTCATGACCGGTTTGTCGAACGCCTCATGCAGGCGGTGGCCGAACTGAAGGTGGGTAATGGCCTGGCAAACGGCATGACCATGGGGCCGCTGATTAACGCGGCAGCCGTTGCCAAGGTGAAGGAGCATGTTGCGGATGCGCTGGCCAGGGGCGCGCGTTATGTCAGCAGCCCGATCGAGGTTGATGGCTGTTTCGTAAGCCCCGTCGTGCTGACGGATGTCACGACCGAAATGCGCGTCGCCTCCGAGGAAACCTTCGGGCCGGTGCTGCCCATCTTCCGTTTTGATGTGGAGGCGGATGCGGTAGCCATGGCCAACGCCACGCCGTTCGGTCTGGCCAGTTATTTCTTTACCCGTGATCTCGACCGCGCCTGGCGCGTGGGCGAGGCGCTTGAATTTGGCATGGTTGGCCTCAATACGGGCGCCATCTCCATGGAATCCGCGCCGTTTGGTGGCATGAAGCAGTCAGGCCTCGGCCGTGAGGGCGGTCATCCCGGCATTGATGAATTCCTCGAAATCAAAAGCTTTCATATGGGCGGGCCAAAAGCCTGAAGCCCGCAACCCCGGAAAACCAAGAACCATGATAATGGGATATGACCATGACTGATGCAGCCCTGCTGACCCGGATCAGCATCCGCTCCATGCGCGAGGCCGATCTGGAAGCCGGTTACAGCCTGTCAAAGGCATTGTCCTGGCCGCATCGTCTGGAAGACTGGCAATTCATGTTTTCCGTGGGGGAAGGCAGGGTGGCCGAGACCGATACGGGCGAGGTCATCGGCACGATCATGTGGTGGCGGTATGGGAAAACCCATGCCTCCCTGGGCATGGTGATCGTTGATGATGCATGGCGCGGCCACGGGATCGGTCGACGGCTGATGACCGAGGCCCGCAATGCCCTGCCGGGTGCGATCATTCACCTCAACGCCACGCCCACGGGGGTGCCGTTATACGAGAAAATGGGCTTCCGCCCCTGTGGCATTGTCGAGCAGCGGCAGAGCAACGCCGCCGCACAGCCGCTGATCGCCCTGCCACAGGGGGTGCGCCTGCGACCTGCGGGGCATAATGATCTTGATGCCCTCGTGGCGTGTGACACGCAGGCGTGCGGCATGGACCGGCGCGACCTGATCGCCGCCCTGCTGACGGCAGGCAAGGGCATGATTGTCGATGAAGGCGGAGAGGTGGCCGGTTACGCGTTCTGTCGCAAATTTGGCTGGGGCATGGTTGTTGGCCCTGTTGTCGCCACATCGCTTGAATACGCGGCGGCCATGATCGCTTATTGGATCGGCAGCCATGCCGGGCAGTTCATGCGCCTCGATATTCCCCAGGACTGCGCCCTGTCACGCTGGCTCGATGAAATCGGCCTGCTGCGGGTCGATGCGGTCGCTGCCATGGTGACCGATAGCCATGACAGTCATGATGTGGAGAACCCTATGCATCGCTTTGCCCTGTGCAGCCAGGCTTTTGGTTAAGGAACGCGTCATGTCCATGCTTCTCAAATCCACGGCTGAACGGGCGGATGTGTGGGGCAGGCTGTTTGCCCGGTACCTGCCCGATGTGCCCTTCCGGGTCTGGCCTGATATTGGCGACCCGGCGGAGGTGGAATACCTTGCCACCTGGGTGCCGCCTGAAAACCTGCTGGAACAGTTCCCCAACCTGAAAATCCTGTTTTCGGTTGGCGCGGGCATCGATCAGTTCGACCTGAGCCGGATCCCGCCCCATATCCAGGTCGTGCGCACCATTGAAACCGGCCTGACCGATGGCATGGTGGCCTATGTGCAGTTTGCCGTGCGGGCCATCCAGCGTGACATGCTGCGCTATATCCACCAGCAGCGCCAGCATGTGTGGCAGGCGCGCCCCGTGCGCAGTGCATCGCAGTTCCGGGTGGGCGTGATGGGGCTTGGGCAACTGGGCGTGCCCGTGGCGCAGTCCCTGCGGGGCATGGGGTATGTGACGCAGGGCTGGGCACGTTCCCGCCATGACATTGATGGCGTAAAATGCTTTGCTGGTGAAGCGGAACGAATGGAATTCCTGGCCACCACCGATATTCTGGTATGCCTGTTGCCCCTGACTGTAGAGACGACGGGCATACTGAACCGTGACCTGTTTGCGCAACTGCCGCGTGGCGCTGCCCTGGTCCAGTGCGGGCGCGGGCGGCAGATGGTGATGGATGACCTGATGGCAGCCCTTGAGGAAGGGCAGCTTGCCGCCGCCATACTCGATGTAACGGACCCCGAGCCCCTGCCTGCCGATCATCCGCTATGGGACCGGCCGGATGTGCTGATTACGCCGCATATTGCCAGTTCTACGCCTGCGGAAAGTGGCGGCATGACGATTATCAACAACATTCGCCGTTATCTCAATAACGAAGCGCCGGTTGGCCTGGTTGACCGCGCGATGGGATACTGAACCCACACTGGCATGGCTGACGTTGCGGCATTAAACGGTCGTAACGTCCATATACGCTACGGTTCATAAAAAGCTTTGAGGGTGAAGCCTGTTTTAGAAAGTTTGGCGGCTGTTTGAAAAGGCAGGCCCAATCATATTCTGAAATGACAACAGTTCTTGTGAAGCTTTTTTTGAAAACTTCGGAAGACATCACCTTTTTTAGAAGTAAGGTGGGCCTGGAAAGCTTTCCTACTTTTTTATCAGTGATCTGTTGTCAGACAACATTTTAACGGAACACCGCCCTTTTTGAAAAAAAGGCGGTGCCCGGAAACGTCTGTCATGTATTCATTCGCCTGAGGCAGGCCAGGCCGATTACATCAGCTTGTCCTTGATGCGGTAATACATGCCAATGGCGGGCAGGAAGTGTTCAGCCAGCCCATACATGGGAATGCGCGGCCAGGGCATGTTTTCCAGCGGGTTCGCATGCGGGTTGCCCGCAATCACATCGGCCATGCACTGCCCCATATGCACTGACATCTGCGTGCCATGGCCGCTATAACCCATGGTGTAGAAAACACCGTTCCATTCGCCAGCGCGCGGCAGGCGGTCTATGGTCATGTCCACATCGCCGCCCCAGCAGTAATCGATGCGGATATCGGGCACCTGCGGGAAAACGGCCTGCAGCGCGGAACGCAGCATCTCGCCGCTCGAGATATCCGTGCTTTCGCGGGATTTGGAAAAACGGGCCCGTCCGCCAAAAATCAGGCGGTTATCAGCGGCAATGCGGAAATAATGGTGAATGTTCTGCGTCGTGACTACATTGCGGTGGCCGGGCATGATCGATCTGACCGTGGCGTCATCAAGCGGCTCGGTTGCTACGATAAAGCTGCCGACCGGCATGATGCGCTTGCGGAAATAGGAGGGCGCATGCCGGCTGGTGCCAGTGGCCAGCAGCACCGCCCCGGCGTCGATCACGCCATGGGGGGTGGTAACGCGGGTGATCCGGCCCTCACGGCGCAGGGCGGTCATGGGCGTGTTTTCAAAGATATGGCCGCCAGCCCTGAGCACACTGTTGGCCAGGCCGATGCCGAATTTGCCCATATGCATCTGCCCGCTATGCGGATACAGCACGCCGCCGGAGAATTTGGATGAGCCGATTTCAGTGCCCAGCGCATCGGCTTCCAGCAGGCGGGAATCCGGGTCAACATCAAGGGCGATGCGCGCCTGGTCCGCGCGCAGGCTGGCCATGTGGCTTTCGCGGCTGGCCAGCTTGAGTTTGCCGCAGCGGCGGAAATGGCAGTCAATTTCATTTTCAGTGACAATACGCTCGACTGTATCCACCGCGCGGTTCAGCACCTTGTACAGCCGTGCTGCCGTAGCGACGCCAAGCTTGTCGCACGCCATGCCGTAATTGCCAGCCAGACCGTTATTGACGTGGCCACCATTGCGGCCCGACGCCTTGCCGATAACCCGGCCTTCATCAATGACCACAACGCTGGCGCCCGATTTGGCCAGTTTCAGCGCGGCGGAGAGGCCGCTAAACCCGGCGCCGATCACCACCACATCCGCCTTTGCAGGCAGGGCGGCAATCGGGGTGCCGGTAAAGGCCGGTGCGGTATCCAGCCAGTAAGATGTCAGCTTCATTGGAAATGACTCCGTATCCGATCAGGATGTAAGCGATTGACTGGCTTCAGACAGGTTGAGGGTAGCGGTTTCGGGCGCCCATCGCCATGAAATGGCGGCCCCCAGTGTCAGAAGCATTGCGGCCACCAGCATCATGGCGTGCACCCCGAACTGTATTGTGCCCATGGGCAGCAGCACGGTGCCCACCGCAGCCCCGAGCCTGCTGGCCGATGAGGCGAAGCCTACGGCGGTGCCACGAATTTCGGTGGGAAAGAGTTCATTGGGGTAAACAAACTGTAGGCCACTCCCCGCAGCTTCAACCGCAGAGTATATTATGAATGCAACGATTATAAACCAGTTGGCCGGGTGGGGATAGAGACCCACAAAAAATAAGGCGATGGCCCCCCACGCAAATGAACCGATCAGCAGTTTGCGTCGGCCCATTACATTTATTAGCCCCAGAGAGACAGGAACGGAGCCCAGTAACGTGAAGCTCGTTACAATGCATGAGGCCAGAAGGGAGTTCCCCATCCTGAGCTGCTCGAGTATCGGGGCCTGCAGGGTATGGATGGCAAAGGAGGGCGCGCTTTGCAGGATCCAGAAAGCACATACAAAAGCCAGGGCGCCACGGTAACGGGTCTGGAATAGATGTCTGAGCGACAGTCTGGGCGTGTCGCCCGGCTTGGGTTCATCAAGCAGGACATGCGCGCCCAGATGTTCGCGCACAACCGCCCGGGCCTCTTCCGCGCGGCCGGCCTGCATGAGCCAGCGCGGGGATTCCGGCATGCCGATGCGAAAGAGCATGAGCAGCGCCGAGGGCACGAGGCTCGACCCCAGGATGATGCGCCAGTTATCGGGGAAGTAGAGTGAAAGCAGGTAGCCCGCAATAAAACTGACGATATATCCCACCCACCAGAACGTAATCAGCCCCGACAGCACGGGGCCACGCCAGACACGGGGCATGAACTCGGTCACGTAAGCGGTGGCAATGGGGTAATCCGCGCCGATGGCCATGCCGATCAGCAGCCGCCAGAACAGCAGCGCATACAGGCTGCCTGCAAAATACTGCGCGCACGAGCATATCGCAAACATGAGCAGGTTGAGCGTATAGAGCCGCTTGCGGCCCAGGCGATCTGAAATGATGCCGCCACCCAGGCCGCCGAGCAGCACGCCGAACAGTGAGGACGCCCCCAGCAGCCCCGTCATGTTGCCTGACAGGTGGAAGTCCTTGACCATGACGGGCAGGGCAATGCCGATGATGCCCAGGATGTACCCATCGCAAAACGGACCGCCACCGGCGACAAGGGCCAGTCGCAGGTGGAAGCCCGAGGGTTTGAGATCATCGATGAGGCAGGGAGAAGTCTGTGGTTGTTCTTGCATTGCGCGGCCGGTCCCATCCTTCATGATCGCTGGTGGATATGTGCGGGTAAGCGGGATATGCCGCCGGTGGCGCAGGGGCCCCGTGCCGGGGCTGCGGGCCGGTGATAAACAGGTGCAGCCCCGTTTTGGCCCTGTCCACAACGGACATCTCGGTTTCGATGATGGTGCTGTTACAAACACGCACGCGACCCGTTATGGATCGCGTGCGGGCTGGCTCAGTCGTAAATCATGAACAGTTCGTTGCGGTCCGCCATGTCAGCCAGTTCTTTCATGGTGGAGAAGTGGTAATCCGGCGTGGTCAGCTCGGCTACGGCAATCGTGCCGCCAAACCCGCCCACGGCCTTGCGGCGCTCGATCCAGCACACGGTGTAGCCAAGGTCACGCCCCACCGAGATGTCATGATACTGGCTTTGCGCCACATGCAGGATCTCGTTCTTAACGATGCCATCACGGCTCAGGCGCCCGCGGGCGAAGGCGAAGAACTCGGGGTCCGGCTTTTCGCACAGCGCGTCATCCACCGTGACCGAATCATGGAAAGGCATGCCCAGGGTCTTTTCCATGCCCTTGAAGGCCCAGCGCTGCGTGTTGGTCATGGCCACGAGCTTGAAGTGCTTGGCCAGGCGGGCCAGGGCATCGACTGAATCAGGGAAGGCGGGCCAGTCATGGGCAGCCTGGGCAAAGGCCTTTACCTGCTCCGCGCCTTCAGGCAGGCCAAAGCGCGGGGCCAGGGTTTCATAGATGGGCATCAGGTCATCGGGAAAATTAAGGGTTTCGCCGCGTGCGCGCATTTCGCGGTAAGCGCTCAGGAAGGCTTCGCGCTCCACTTTCGCACCGGCTTCACCACACCGGGTGTGGATGAAGTTCATCATGCCGGTTTCAAAATCGATCAATGTGCCCACGACATCGAACGTCAGGGCTTTGGGTAAACGCTTCATGATATTCCTCAGCCTGTTGTAGTGATCAGAAACCCGTGGTGAAGGACAGGACGCCAGCAAAGCCGCCGCCAACGTAATACTGCGGCGCGGAGGCAGCGACCTGATGCCCGTTGACCACCATGGCCTGCCCGTTGGTCTTGATGCTGCTGGTGCCGGACAGATAGCCGTTATTGCCAATGTTGATCAGGTTCAGCTGGATCTGCGGGTGCTTGGCATACCAGAACGACTTGAACCGGTAGCCCATGTTCATGTTGAACGTTTCGTAGCCGGGGATCGACTCATCGTTCATGAAGGTCGAATACTGTTTGCCGATATAGTTCATGTTGAACCCGGCAAAGACGGAGCCATTGTCGTAATTCAGGCCCACGGCCACCGTAACTTCGGGTGTATTGACCGCGTTCTTGCCTGCCGTGGGCATGTAGACCGTCGTGCCATCGGTGGCGGCGGCCTTCAGGTTATTGTCGATGGTGGCATGTTCATACTGCGCGGAGAGGTATGGGCTGAAGTGATGCCACGGGCGCAGGCCGATTTCGATCTGGGCGCCGCGCGCGGTCTGGCCACCTGCATCTATGGATTCCGAGATGGCCTGCGTGCCGGAATAGGTTGTCGTGCTGAGCTGGCGGTGGGTGAAGTTGTAGTTGAACAGGGCAAGCGACAGGTTGACGAAGCCGGTATGGCGGTAGCCGATTTCTTCCCCGATGGCGAACTCAGGCTGCAGGCCCCTGGCGTGGCGGGTGGAAAGCTGGCCGCTGGAAATGCTGTAGCGGTCCGCGTAGGTCATGATCGAGGCGGGCATGCGGAAGGAAGACGTGCCGTTGATGTAGATCTGGTCATGAGGCGTGATCTTGTAGCTGGCCATGAACTGCGGCAGGGGTTCGGCCACGCTCTGCCCGGTGCCATATGTCACATCGGGGATGGCGTTGGTTTCGCTGCGCGTCACCATGACTTCCTTGAAGCCCGCCGTCAGGGTCAGCCGGTCATGCAGCGCGCGGTAAGTGTCGTTGATGAACAGCGCGTTGGTCTGCTGGATGAGGTGGATGTTGTAGGTGGAGAGCACCTGCCCGTTCTGGGTCAGGATGGCGTTGCTGCCCCACTGGCCCGATGGCGTGCCATCGCCATTGGCGGCCTGGTAGCTCTGCGGTTCCGACTGGTCGAAGTAGGAATACCATGCACCGCCCGTCAGGGTGTTGTGGCCCTTGGTCCATGACAGTGCGGCGTTGATGCCGGAATAGGCGAGGGTATAGGTATCGATCGACCCGGCAAGGATGGAGGAGCCGGTCTGCGCGCCCGTGTTCTGCAGGGTGCCAGCGGGCTGGCTGCCATAATAGGAGCCGTTGCGGCTCAGGGTCGAAGCGCCGTTGTCGTAACCCCAGGAATAGGTGAAGTAGGGGGTGACATCCAGCGTCAGGCCCTTGGCCAGCTTGACATTGACCGGTGCGCCCATGGTGATTTTCTTCATGCGGTTTTCTTCAAAACCGTAGTAATTCGCAGGTGAGCTGCCGCCTGGCGTGTCGTTGTAATTGAAATTGACGCCGTACTGGTTCCACTGCGCCTTGGTGGGCGCGCGCAGGTAGTACTGCTGTGCGTCGTTGTAGGCGAAAACAAGGGAGGCACGGTTGCCGTCACCCCATTCTTTCAGGAACTTCATATCGACATGATAACGCTTTGTCGCGCCAACGCCGCGCCATTCATCGGCCGTGCGGTCGGAAAAGGACACGAAGCCACGGATGCCGGTATGGCCGATCTCGCCGGTATCGAAACGCACGAACTCACGCCGCAGGCTGAAAGAGCCATAGCTGAGATTGACATGACCGCCCATTTTGCGTGACGGGTCACGCATTTTCACGGACATTTCGCCGCCGACGGCGTTGTATAGCGGGGACTTCGTATCCGGTGAGCCCTGGGTCAGGGTAACGGATTCAATGTTTTCGTTATCGGATGAAGCAGATGTATAGGGCAGAAGGTAAACCGGGGCTGCTGCCGGTATGCCTTCGAACAGATAGCCGATTTCCTGCTGGTTCAGGCCGCGAATGGTCAGTCCCTGCTGGTCATCATTGGTGCCCAGCGGGTCATTGCCACCATAAACGACGCCCGGCAGGCTGGCGATCATGGCAACCGCGTTGGAGGTCGGGCTCTGTTTTGCAATGAAATCGCGCGTCAGCCCGCTACGGGACTTTGCAATGGTCTGTGGTGGCATGAGGCCGCCGCCCGGCGTGGTGTTCGTCACCCCGTTTGATGTTGGCGTGCCATGGGTAACATGAATGAATTCCGTCTTGGCCTGCGGTGGCGCGGCGGCGGCAGCAGCCGGGGCGGGCTTGGCTGTTGTCGTGGTTGTCTTGGCGTGTTGTGACGCGGCGGTTCTGGTGTTTTCTGCCGCATCGGCGCCCGCGCTCATGAAAGGCAGCATGAAAGAGGCAACGGAAAGAAACAGGAACCTGGATCGTGACCATGCCGGATAACGGAACAGGTCATGTGTACGGACGGTCGTGTGGATACCAACCAATGAGCACAATTTATTATCAGTCATTGCGATCCCCTGAGCGCGTCGTTCGAAACGGAGTGAAGTCGAACCGATGACGGTTTCTTGCTTTCGATACTGCAACATTCTGCCCACAGAACGGGAAGGGCATACTATCAATTTACATTCCGCAACCAGAACATAATCGCGTTGTTTCGCCTCAAATGAGAGGAAAATGCCGATTCATTATGAAAGTATAATAATTGGGAAATTTTTAGACCAATCTGCTGTCTGAAGCGGAGTGAAGGCCGAAAACAAAAGCTAAGGTATTATAAAACAAAAATAAATATGGCACGGATGCGTGTTCCCGTTATCGGGGCGGGAAAGGATATTCCGGATTTCATATGCATGAATGAGCATGTGGGTGGGGAATATTACGTTACCTGTATGTAACGATATGACACTACCCCCTTACGCGCCGCGTTCGGATTACAGGTTTTATCGGCCCCTTACTTCGGGCAGGCATTCTGGGGCTGCGTGTTGCAACGGGCTCATATTGGAATTCGTAGTCTGTATCTGGTATTTTGCGTTTCACTGTAGTGAGGAGATATCCGCGATGCCCAGAACGGTTATTGTGCAGCCGCCCGGCGGTTTCGATCATGTTGTCATGTCCGACCAGCCCATCCGCGCGCCGGGACAGGGTGAAATCAGGGTCCGGCTGCATGCATCCTCGCTGAACTATCATGATTATGCGGTTGTCAGCGGCATGTGGGCACCCGCGGCGCGGCGCATTCCCATGGCCGATGGCGCGGGTGAAGTGTTGGAAGTGGGGGCAGGGGTGAGCGAATTCGCACCCGGTGACCGGGTTGTCAGCACATTCTTCCCCACCTGGCTGGGGGGCGCGCCAGAGGTGATCGGGTTTGCCACGGTGCCGGGCGATGGAGTGGATGGCTATGCGCGGGAGGAAGTGACCGCGCCAGCCACCTCCTTTACTCATGCGCCACGCGGCTGGTCATATGCCGAGGCGGCGACGCTGACCACGGCAGGGCTGACGGCATGGCGCGCGCTGTTTGTTGATGATGCTGTAAAGCCCGGTGATACGGTGCTGGTACAGGGCACGGGCGGCGTGTCGATCTTTGCGCTGCAATTTGCCAAGATGGCGGGGGCGACGGTTATCGCCACTTCATCAAGTGCCGCGAAGCTGGAACGCCTGCGCGCCCTTGGCGCGGACCATGTGATCAATTATCGTGAAAACCCGCAATGGGGTGCCACCGCATGGGAACTGACCGGCGGCAGGGGCGTGGATCATATTATCGAGGTTGGTGGCCCAGCCACGCTGGCGCAGTCGATGGCGGCCATCCGGGTGGCGGGCCATATTTCCGTCATCGGCATTCTTACTGGCGTGGCGGGGCAACTGGAAGTGGTGCCCATGCTGCTCAAGCAGTTCCGGCTGCAGGGCGTTCTGGTGGGCAGTCGGTCAGACCAGAAGGCTATGGTGCGGGCCTTTGAGGGCAGCGGCATCCGTCCGGTCCTTGATCGCAGCTTTGCACTTGAAGATATCGTGGCGGCCTTCCGCTATCAGGAAAGCAACCAGCATTTCGGCAAGATCTGTCTAGAATTCTAAGGCGTGTCGTCAGTTAAACATGATAATAATTGATGCGAATGGGATGGCGGCAAGGAATGTGGATTTGAGCCTGTCGTAGCGAGTTGCGACAACTCTAAAGTGTCTGACCGAAAATGAGTGGAGTGATTTCATGGGTTTGCGAGAACCTGGTGAGATCAAGAGGGCCTGGACTGAACTCACCCGCGCGCAGTATCAAAGGGACGACCTGGAGTATGGAGTATGCAAGCGACCTTCGCGATGCGGAGTGGGCGCTGATTGCACCGCTGATGCCCGAGAAGAAACGACTGGGCAGACCATGATGTACGGATTGGCGCCGGGTCGTGGAGGCGATCCTCTATATCGTCACGACCGGCTGCTGCCAGTGGCAACATTTGCCATTCGCAGCACGTCAGACCGCTACGGGAGCGAAACAGGGGGCGGGGCTGGCATATTCGGGCCGCCCACCGGCCCGGTCTCGGCCACGCAGTCATACGGGCTGCTCAGCTACCTCAATTCCGCGCCCGCTATCGAAGACCTGACCCAGACGGGCGTGAACGTGCGCGTGATGCTGTCATCACCCCGGGCCGATTTTTTCAGCAGGCTTTCATCGCATGCGAAGATCGAGGATGTCGTGGCGGACTGGCACAAGAAGGTGCGCCTGCAATATGATGTCACCAAAGGCATCATCATGCTCAATACCTATGCCTTTAGCGCCAATGATTCCTATGCGCTGGCCGATGGCGTGCTGCAATTGAGCGAACGCATGGCCAATACCATTTCGCAGCGCGTCAGTGGCGCTCCGGCGGATCAGACCACGCCTCCGGCGGGCGGGTGGGCTTCTGTCATTGACACCAACACCCTCTTGCTTGACCAGATGAAAGAAGCCCAGATCCATTATGACGAAGCCCGCAATACATTGCGTGAGCTGCGCCAGAATGCCGCCAAGCAGAATGCGTACGTGCTGATCTATGTCCGGCCGGTCAAGGCGGGCGAGGCAACCTTTCCCCATTTATCTGTTTTCCCCGCTGACCGTGACGGGCTGCGCGTTCATCGCATGGGCCATTTCGCTTCTGCTTTTCTACGCGCTCCGCGATTCCCGTTAAGGGAGCGCGAGAGCCTCGTCTTGTTCCATCAGGACCAAACAGGGGTGGCTTATGTCAGGCCACCGCAATTTTCTGGAGTATAGAATGCGTATTCTTGTTACCGGCACGGCCGGATTCATCGGTTTCCATGTTGCCCAGCGCCTGCTGCGCGAGGGCCATGAGGTTACCGGCATTGATGGCATGACCGCCTATTACGATGTAACGCTCAAGCAGAAGCGCCATGCGATGCTGCGGGAATTGGGACTATCCTGAATTTTGTGCGGTGTGGTGATAAATTGCTCGAAGAGGAGCCCCCGCATGAGCATTGATAAAGACCTCCTGGACCGCCTGATGGAAGG
>NZ_NIRT01000086.1 GCF_003207795.1 Komagataeibacter nataicola
GCCTCCATGAACTCCTGCCCTGGCACTGGAAAGCCCACCAGCAGGTCCACAATACCATCGCCGCCTGAATACGCCCGCGTCTCTCGCCGGATGATTACGTTCATTCTCTGAATGATTGCGCGTGGACCGACCGTGATAAGTAGAAAGTTGTCCGTCACCAGATATGGGATCTGAAAAAGGATTGTCAGAGCGGAAAAGGCAGGCTGCCCTCGTGAGAGCACAACTTTGTAGTCATCGCCTATGGATTTTCACTGAGAACTGAATTCTTCCACAAGGTGCATAACGCAAGGGCTTAGGATCGCAATCCGCAACCTGGATTGTATAAAAGGCATCTTTCGTCCGGATTTATCGACGTAACGCCCTGAACTGGATCATGGTCCGGTCAAACAGGAACAGCCGCAGTCGGCACCCTACGGCGTAGCGAAGAAGCGCTGCCTTCGTATATTGCCGCGTTCCTGAGCCAGGAGATCGCCGCGCCGCCCGGTCCGGCGGCGCGTTCCCCTTTTAGTGGGCGGCCTTCTTTCTACCCCGGCGGCGTCCTTGCGGCCTGTCAGGCAATGCAGGCTCTGTCGTGCCCTCATCACCAGATTTGGTGGCAGTGGACGTTATATCCCGCCCCAGCCCAATCTCTCTTGCAAGTTCCGATCGGCGTGCTGTGTAATTGGGAGCGACCATAGGATAATGAGACGGAAGTCCCCATTTCCGCCGATATTCTTCAGGCGTCATGCCATAGGATGCCTGCAGATGCCGTTTGAGCATTTTCAGCTTTTTCCCATCTTCAAGGCATATGATATAATCCGGAAATACGGACCGCTTGATGGGAACGGCAGGTATCTGTTCTTTTACGTTCGAAGCAGTCGGGACGGACAATGAATTGTAAACAGCCCTAATCAGCCTGATAAGTTCATCCGGCGATATTTTATTTTCCGATACATAAGCAGTTATGATTTCCACGGTCAGCGCCAGCTGTCTTTGTTGTTCTTCGGGCATTGTCCATCACCTTAACAGACGAAAAAACTGTGGCCCCGTATATAACACCGCTATCGGAAATAGTCCTCGACGTTTTCGAGGATTTGGCAGATTGCAGAACAGGAGACTGTGTAGAATTTTGTGCGGTGGCACTTTTTCAGGCCATTGGGAAACGATCATCGAACATGATGGCGAGCTGGCATCTGACAGCATACCATTCGC
>NZ_NIRT01000024.1 GCF_003207795.1 Komagataeibacter nataicola
CTCGCATACAACTGCAAAAGAATGGCACGGCTTCAGGCAGCATAAGCCGGGTCAGCCTCGGCGTTATCAGCCGCAAAATGCCCAACCCGACAGGCTGCTAGACGCGGAATGAAAAATACTGTGGCACACGGTTATCCATGCATCCGTTTTGCTGCAAGATGGCACTCCATGCCCCGCTGGCCAAGCAGGCTGGGGGGATGGCAGGCATGTGCCCGCCTTTCCTTTTAACATGTGTGGCGCAGGCGGCCAGCCCCCGTGGCGGAATGGGGCATTGAAGTGCATGCGTGCCTCGTCTAAACGCACGGCACTCCCCAATTCCATGCAAAGGTGCCGTGCAATGCGACGCAGACGTGGCCGCCCGCTTGACGGCTGGCTGATCATCGACAAGCCCCTGGGCATGACCTCCACGCAGGTGGTGGGCCGCGCGCGCTACCTGTTCGATGCCGCCAAGGCGGGCCATGGCGGCACGCTCGACCCGCTGGCCACCGGCCTGCTGCCCATCGCCTTTGGCAAGGCCACCAAGACGGTGCCCTACATCATGGATGGCACCAAGCGCTACCACTTCACCCTGCGCATCGGCGAGGCGCGCGATAGCGATGACGCCGAGGGTGCGGTCACCGCCACATCGGACGTGCGGCCTGATAACGCCGCGTTCGAGGCCGCGCTTGCCGCCTTCCGCGGCGAGATCATGCAGGTGCCGCCGGTGTTTTCCGCGCTCAAGGTGGGCGGCCAGCGCTCGTATGACATGGCGCGCGCGGGCAACGCGCCCGAACTCGCGCCAAGGCCCGCGCGCATCGACCGTTTCGAGCTGATTGCCCGCCCCGATGCCGATACGGCGGTGTTCGAGGTGGAATCGGGCAAGGGAGTGTACATGCGCGCGCTGGCGCGTGACATTGCGCTGGCTTGCGGCACGGTGGGGCATGTGGCGGCGCTGCGGCGGCTGAACGTGGGGCCATTTGATGAATCCCATGCGATTCCGCTGGACAAAATTGTCGCAAGCGCCGACAACGCGCCTGCTCCACCGGATCTGCTTCTTCCGGTCGCGACCGCGCTGGCCGACATCCCGGCGCTGGCCCTGACCCGTGAGGAAGCGGATGCCCTGTCATTTGGCCAGGTGATCGACCTGGACCAGCTGGCAGGCCGGATGCCCGCGCACACCGACCCCCGCAGCGGGGTCGTGCGTGCGATGGATGGGGCGCGCGTGGTCGGGCTGTGCCGCCCCGAGGGGGGCATGCTGCGATCAGTGCGCATGCTGTGAACCGAATGATCAATGGAGAGAATGATGTCGATTACTGCCGAACGCCGCACGGCGCTTATTGGTGAATACCGCAACGCCGCGACCGATACCGGCTCGCCGGAAGTGCAGGTTGCCCTGCTGACCGAGCGGATCGTGAACCTGACCGACCACCTCAAGACCCACGCGAAGGATTTCCATTCCCGCCGTGGCCTGCTGATGCTGGTTGGCCGCCGCCGCCGCCTGCTTGACTATGTCAAGCGCAAGGACGTGGCCCGTTACGAAACGCTGATCAAGCGCCTCGGCCTGCGTCGCTGATTTGCGACCGCGCGGGAGGATGGGCATAATGCCCGCCTCCCGCGTGGCCCATGCGGGCATGGCGCATGCACAGGCATGGCCATGCCCCGCCGGGCCGCATTTTTTCAGGCGCCCCTGACGGGCGCCGCCAACACGCTGCCGACGCCACGGCGGAGATGTCCGGACCGGATCGCAGCGTTTCAGGCCACATGGTGTTCTGGCGGTATGTGCCGCCATCGCTCCATGCCGTCCGAGGCGCTGCCATCATACGTTCCAATGTCCGGCCCGCCTGCATTGCGGCAGTCAACGGACAGGGTTTGTCTGGATGTTCAATTATTTTCGCAAGGAAATGGAATGGGGCGGTCGCCCGCTGGTGCTGGAAACGGGCAAGGTCGCCCGCCAGGCCGATGGCGCGGTGGTCGTAACCTATGGCGACACGGTGGTGCTGTGCACGGCCGTTGGCGCCAAAAGCGTCAAGCCGGGGCAGGACTTCTTCCCGCTTACGGTCAACTATCAGGAAAAAGCCTACGCGGCTGGCAAGATCCCCGGTGGCTTCTTCAAGCGTGAAGGCCGCCCGAGCGAGGCCGAAGTGCTGAACTCGCGCCTGATCGACCGCCCGCTGCGCCCGCTCTTCCCCGAGAACTTCCGCAATGAAGTTCAGGTCGTGGCCACCGTGCTCAGCCACGACATGGAAAACGATCCCGCCGTCGTGGCGCTGATCGGCTGTTCGGCGGCGCTAACGCTGTCGGGCATTCCGTTCTTTGGCCCGGTGGGTGCGGCTCGCGTCGGCTATTCCAACGGCGAATACGTGCTGAACCCGACCATCTCGCAGCTCAAGGAAAGTGCCCTTGACCTCGTGGTGGCCGGCACCGCCGAAGGCGTGCTGATGGTCGAGTCCGAGGCGGTCGAGCTGTCCGAGGACGTGATGCTCGGCGCCGTGACGTTTGGCCACGAAGCCTTCCAGCCGGTGATCGACCTGATCATCGACCTCGCCGAAGACGCCGCCAAGGCCCCGTGGGACCTGGCCGAGCCGACGGCAGAGGAAATCAAGCTGCGCAAGAAGGTGGACAAGGCCGGTCGCGCCCTGATCGCCGAGGCCTACAAGGAGCGCGCCAAGCAGGTGCGCTACAAGAAGGTCGCCGCCGCCCGTGAGGCGATTCTCGCCAAGATCGGCGAGGCCGAGGCCGACGCCGCCAAGCCGATGATCAAGGACCTCGAAGCCGACGTGGTGCGCACCGAGGTGCTCGACACTGGCTACCGCATCGATGGCCGCGACCTCGAGACGATCCGCCCGATTGTGTCCGAAGTCGGCATCCTGCCGCGCGCGCATGGTTCCGCCCTGTTCACCCGTGGCGAGACGCAGGCACTCGTTGTCGCGACCCTCGGCACCGGCCAGGACGAGCAGATCGTGGACGCGCTGGAAGGCGAGTACCGCAACAACTTCATGCTGCACTACAACTTCCCCCCGTTCTCGGTGGGTGAGTGCGGGCGCATGGGCTCGCCGGGCCGCCGCGAAATCGGCCATGGCAAGCTGGCATGGCGCGCCATCCACCCGCTGCTGCCGGGCAAGGACACTTTCCCGTACACCATGCGCGTGGTGTCCGAGATCACGGAAAGCAACGGTTCGTCCTCGATGGCGACGGTGTGCGGCACGTCGCTGGCGCTGATGGATGCGGGCGTGCCGCTCAAGCGCCCGGTGGCCGGTATCGCCATGGGCCTGATCAAGGAAGACGAGGACTTCGCCGTCCTGTCCGACATCCTTGGCGATGAAGACCACCTTGGCGACATGGACTTCAAGGTGGCGGGCACCGAGCAGGGCGTGACCGCGCTGCAGATGGACATCAAGATCACGTCCATCACCCCCGAGATCATGAAGATCGCGCTGGGTCAGGCCCGCAATGGTCGCATGCACATCCTGGGCGAGATGGCCAAGGCGCTGACCGAAGGCCGCACGGATGTCTCCTCCTCCGCGCCGAAGATCACCACGATCTCCGTGCCGAAGGAAAAGATCCGCGATGTGATCGGGCAGGGCGGTAAAGTCATTCGTGAGATCGTTGAATATTCGGGTGCGAAGATCGATATCAACGATGACGGCACGATCATGATCGCCGCATCCTCCGACGATCAGGCCGAGAAGGCCATCGAGCGGATCCGTGGCATCGTGGCTGAACCCGAAGTGGGCCACATCTACAACGGCAAGGTGGTCAAGACCGCCGATTTCGGGGCGTTCGTCAACTTCCTCGGCCCGCGTGATGGTCTGGTGCACATCTCCGAGCTGGCACAGGGCCGCGTCTCCAAGACGACGGACGTGGTCAAGCAGGGCGACGAAGTGAAGGTGAAGGTTCTGGGCTTTGATGACCGCGGCAAGGTGAAGCTGTCCATGCGCGTGGTTGATCAGGAGACCGGTGCCGACATTACCGAGACCGTGGGCGCCAAGCCCGGCCGTGCTCCCGCCGCACGCTAAGCGCGCGGTTCCGGCCTACAGACAGCCCGGCCACCCGTGCGCCTGCATGGCGCCCGCGTGGCCGGGTAGACACATGACGATGGAATGGTGATGAAGCCGATCAATGCGATCCGTATGGGCGGGACGGATATTCTGCCCCTGGTCGAGGGGGGGAAGGGCGTCTCGATCTCCACCGGCATTTCTGCCGGGCACTGGGCGGCAGCCGGGGGGGCGGGCACGGTCTCGATCGTGAACGCCGATTCCTACGATGCGGACGGCAACATCGTGCCGCAGATCTATCACGGCAAGACCCGGCGCGAACGCCATGAGGAACTGGTTGACTACGCCATTCGCGGCGGCATCGCCCAGGCCCGCATCGCGCATGAGATCGCCGGTGGCAAGGGTCGCATCCATGCCAATATCCTGTGGGAAATGGGCGGTGCGGAACGGGTCATCAATGGTGTGCTCGAAGGCGCGCCGGGCCTGATCCAGGGCCTGACTTGTGGCGCGGGCATGCCGTACCGCCTGTCGGACATCGCGGCGAAATTCGGCATCCATTACTATCCCATCGTGTCATCCGCCCGTGCGTTCAACGCCCTGTGGCGGCGGTCGTATCACAAGACCGCCGAACTGCTGGGCGCGGTGGTGTATGAAGACCCCTGGCGGGCAGGCGGCCATAATGGCCTGTCCAACACCGAGAACCCGCTGGCACCGGAAGATCCGTTCCCCCGCGTGCTGGCGCTGCGCAAGCAGATGCGGGCCTTCGGGCTGGACGAGACCCCCATCATCATGGCCGGTGGCGTGTGGTGGCTGGAGGAATGGCAGGACTGGATTGACAACCCCGAACTCGGGCCGATCGTGTTCCAGTTTGGCACCCGCCCGCTGCTGACGCAGGAAAGCCCGATTCCACAGGCATGGAAAGACCGCCTGCTGACGCTGAAGAAGGGGGATGTGTTCCTCAACCGCTTCTCGCCTACGGGTTTTTATTCCTCTGCCGTCAACAACAGCTTCCTGCGTGAACTGCGCGGGCGCTCGGAGCGGCAGATCCCGTTCTCGCCCGAGGCCGTGGGCGAGCACACCACTGCGCTGGCCATTGGCGCGCGCGGGCGGCAGGTTTTTGTCACCCCTGCCGATGGGCAGCGCGCCCATCTGTGGATGGAAGAAGGCCACACCGAGGCCATGCGCACGCCGGACAACACGCTGGTGTTCGTCTCACCCGAGCGCGCGCGTGAAATCCTGACCGATCAGGGGGCCTGCATGGGCTGCCTGTCTGAGTGCCGCTTTTCCAACTGGTCGCAGAAGCCGCCTGCCTATTCCAACGGGCACAAGGCGGACCCGCGCTCCTACTGCATCCAGAAAACCCTTCAGGATGCGGCCCACGCCCACGGGCCGGACCAGGCCGAGGTGATCGACCACAACCTCATGTTCGGTGGCACCAATGCGTGGCGGTTCGCGACCGACCCGTTCTATGCCAACGGTTTCGTGCCCACGGTGGCGCAACTGCTCGAGCGGATCATGACCGGGCGCTGAGCTTGGGCGGATCACGCAAAAAAGGCCGGTACCCGTAAGGGGCCGGCCTTTTTTCATGCAGAAGTTTCTGGTGAAGCTTTTTTCAAAAAGGCGGCACCCCAAAACCTTTAAACTTCTGTTTTTGGCAGGCACGCCTCGCTGAACAGCGCAAAGGCCAGGCCCCGGTGGCTGATGGCGTTCTTTTCCGCATCCGTCATGTCCGCAAAGCTGCGCGTGCCGGTGCCGGGGGCAAAAAGCGGGTCGTAGCCGTGGCCGTTGGCGCCATGCGGCGGCCAGATGACGTGGCCATCAATCCGGCCCTCGAAGGTTTCGGTGCGACCATCGGGCCAGGCCAGGCACAGCACCGAAATGAACCACGCGCTGCGGTCGGGGTTGTCGCCCATCTGCTCATGGATGCGGCGCATGGCGTCGGGGTAGTCCTTGCCGGGGCCAGCCCAGCGGGCCGAGAAGATGCCCGGCGCGCCATCCAGCGCCGCAACACAGAAGCCCGAATCATCGGCCAGCGCGGGCAGGTTAGCGGCCTTGGCCGCTTCTAGGGCCTTGATGGCGGCATTGCCCGCGAAGCTGTCCGCCGTCTCGTCAGGCTCGGGCAGCGACAGGTCGCCCGCGGAAATGACGCGGATGCCGTAGCCGCCCAGCAGGGCGGCGAATTCGGCAATCTTGCCCCTGTTATGCGTGGCAAGCACCAGCGTGTCGCCACGGTTGAGGTGGGGGATGGTCATGATGCAAGCGCCTCGTTCACGGTTACGGTCTGGATATGGAACAGCTCGGCGGTGCCGGTGCGGGCCAGGCGCATGAGCGTGTTGAACTGTGCCTCGGTAAAGGGGTCTTTTTCCGCCGTGCCCTGAATTTCCACAATGCCGCCATCAGCAGTCAGCACGAAATTGGCGTCGGCGCTGGCATTGCTGTCCTCGGCGTAGTCAAGGTCGAGCACGGCGCCTGCCTCGGTCAGCCCGCAGGATATGGCCGCAACCTGCCCCTTGAGCGGAACAGCAGGCAGCACGCCGTCACGTACCAGCTTTTCCAGCGCCAGGCGCAGCGCGATCCACGCGCCGGTAATGGCCGCACACCGCGTGCCGCCATCGGCGTTCAGCACATCGCAATCCACCGTGATCGAGATCTCGCCCAGAGCCTTGAGGTCCACCACCGCGCGCAGCGCGCGGGCGATCAGGCGCTGGATTTCCTGCGTGCGGCCGCTCTGCTTGCCGCGGGCCGCCTCGCGCGGGCCACGGTTATGGGTGGCGCGTGGCAGCATGCCGTATTCCGCCGTGACCCAGCCCTGCCCCTTGCCGCGCAGGAAGGAGGGCACGCGTGGCTCCACGCTCGCCGCGCACAGCACCTCGGTGCCGCCCATGCGGATCAGGGCGGAGCCTTCCGCATGGCGGGCAAAGCCGGTCTGGATAAAGACAGGACGCAGCGCGTCGGGGGCGCGGCCGGATGGGCGCATGGGGCAACTCCGCAAGGTGAGGGGGCGGCATAGCGCGCAATCCACCTCTATTTCCAGTCCCGCGTGGGCAGGGACGGGTGGGATCTGTTATAATGGGTGCTGGCGGATGACGATGTGCAAAGGAGGCATGGCGATGGAAACCCGATCACCGGTATCGCAGCCGGCCCTGCTGTCCGGGCTTGATGCGCGTTCCGCCGCGATCCTGCGCGAGATCGTGGAACAGTATGTGGAAACGGGCGAGCCGATGGGCTCGCGCACCCTGTCGCAGCGCCTGCCGCTTTCGCTCTCGCCGGCCACGATTCGCAACGTCATGGCCGACCTGACCGATGCGGGGCTGCTGTTCTCGCCCCATGCCTCGGCGGGCCGCCTGCCAACCGAAAAGGGCGTGCGGCTGTTTGTCGATGGCCTGCTACAGTTCGGCAGCCTGAGCGAGGAGGAGCGCGAGAGTATTGCGGGCACGCTCGATGTGAAGGGCCGCTCGCTTGAGGACATGCTGGCGCAGGCATCGTCCATGCTCTCGGGCCTGTCCTCGGCGGCGGGGCTGGTCATGGCGCCCAAGAGCGATGCAGGCACCATCAAGCATATCGAATTCGTGGCCCTTGGGCCGGGGCGCGCGCTGGTCATTCTGGTCAGCGCGGACGGGCAGGTGGAAAACCGCGTGATCGAGACACCGCCCGGCCTGCCGCCCTCGGCGCTGGTCGAGGCGGGCAACTATCTCAACGCCCACCTGTCGGGCCAGACGCTCGACCGCCTGCGCGAGACGGTCAGCACCGACATGACCGCCAACCGCAACGAACTCGACCACCTGACGGCAGGGGTTGTGGCCAGTGGCCTTGCCACATGGAGCGATGCCGAGGAGCGCGGCGGCACGCTGTTCATCCGCGGGCAGGGTCGCCTGCTGGCCGATGTGACCGAGATCGAGCGGCTGACCACCATCCAGATGCTGTTCGAACGGCTGGAAACACAGGAGACCATGCTGCGCCTGCTCGACCTTGCGCGTGAATCCGAGGGGGTGCGCATCTTCATCGGGGCGGAAAGCGGGCTGTTCGGCATGGCGGGCATGTCGGTCGTGGTGGCGCCCGCGCGCACCGACAGCAACCGCATCGTGGGCGCGATTGGCGTGATCGGGCCGACCCGCATCAATTATGGCCGTATCATCCCGGTCGTGGATTACACCGCGCGCGTGATCGGCCGCCTGCTGGGCTGAACTGCCGCATCGGCATGCAACCCCGCCCCCCACGCACCCTTATGGTGGGCAGGCACCAACCGCACGCCCGCCACACAGGCGCGGGCGTGCCCATCGAGCAGGGAGTAAAGCCATGTTCACGCCTGATGCCCGCCAGTCCGGGTCATTCATGATCGGGGGCGATATCGAGGTTACAAGGCTCGGCTTCGGAGCCATGCGCATTACGGGTCCGGGCATATGGGGTGAGCCGGCCGACCGGGCGAAGGCACTCGCCACGCTGAAGCGCCTGCCTGAACTCGGCATCAATTTTATCGATACCGCCGATGCCTATGGCCCCGAGGTGAGCGAGAACCTGATCCGCGAGGCGCTGCACCCCTATGAGGGCATGCTCATCGCCACCAAGGGCGGCCATACGCGCCACGGGCCGGATATCTGGAAGCCGGTCGGCAACCCCGATTACCTGCGCCAGTGCGTGCTGATGAGCCTGCGCAGGCTTGGCGTCGAGCGCATCGACCTGTGGCAGCTGCACCGCGTGGGGGCCGACTGCACGCCCGAGCGCCAGTTCGAGGCCATTGCCGCCATGCGCGCGCAGGGGCTGATCCGCCATGTTGGCCTTTCTGAGGTGACGGTGGAGATGATCGAGCGCGCACGGCTGTATTTCCCGGTCTCGACGGTCCAGAACCGCTTCAACCTCGTCAACCGCTTTTCGGAGGACGTGCTCGATTACTGCACGCGTGAGAATATCGGTTTCATTCCATGGGCGCCGCTTGCCGCGGGCGGGCTGACCAGGGGCGATACCGTGCTCACGCGCCTTGCGGGCGAGAAGGGCGTGCAGCCCGGCCAGATCGCGCTGGCGTGGCTGCTGCGCCGCGCGCCGGTCATGCTGCCCATTCCCGGCACGTCCAGCCCCGAGCACGTGGCCGATAATGCGGCGGCTGCCGCGATCGAGCTGAGCGATGAGGAATTCCGCCAGCTTGATAATGATGGCCGGGCCGAATGGGCCAGCCGCAACGCAGGCTGAACGGGCACGGGCGGATCGGGGGCGACGGCAGCGCGGGACAATGCTAGACAGGGGCCTCACGACACAGAACAGCCCCTTTCTCTCCTTATTGGACACCGGATGACGCTTGCTGACGGATCAGGCCGCGATGGCCGGATGGATGGACCCTCCCGCCCTGGTGGGGGTGGCCCGCGCCGCCCGCGCTACCGCATGGTGCGCTGGCTGGCGGGCACCACGCTGGCGGTGCTGCTGCTTGGCGGCGGCGGTGCGGGCATTGTGGGCTGGTGCGAATATGAGCGCCTGAGCGAGGGCCTGCCCACCGTCGATGGCCTGCGCACCTACCAGCCCCCCGTCATGAGCCGCCTGTATTCCGGTGATGACCAGGTGATGGCCGAGCTTGCCGCCGAGCGGCGCATCTTCGTGCCCTACAGCGCCATACCCGAGCGCGTGCGCAGCGCCTTCCTTGCCGCCGAGGACCAGAAATTCTTCAGCCATGGCGGCGTGGACCCGCTGGCCATCCTGCGTGCTGGCGTGACCGACATGATGATGCACGGCACCAAGCACCGCCCCATCGGGGCCTCGACCATTACGCAGCAGGTCGCGCGCATCATGCTGCTGGGGTCGAATGCGGTGTCGATCGACCGCAAGATCAAGGAGGCGCTCCTGGCAATGCGCCTCGAGCAGACGCTGAGCAAGGAGCAGATCCTCGAGATCTACCTCAACGAGATCTATCTGGGCGAGGGCGCGTACGGCATTGGCGCCGCCGCCCAGACCTATTTCAACAAGCCGCTCGACCAGCTTGACAATGCCGAGGCCGCCTTCCTTGGCGCGCTGCCCAAATCGCCCACCAACTACAACCCGCACCGCTACGTGCAGGCGGCGACCAACCGCCGCAACTGGGTGCTCGACCGCATGGCCGACCTCAGGGTGATTACGCCAGAGGAAGCGCGCGCCGCCCAGCTTGAGCCCCTCGTGCCCGCCAACTTCACCCGTCCCGGCCCCGTGCCCGGCTCGGAATGGTTTGCCGAGGAAGTGCGCCGCGAACTGATCGAGCGCTACGGCATCGGCACCACCATGGAGGGCGGGCTTTCGGTCCATACCTCGCTGGATTCGCACCTGCAGCAGGTGGCCACCGGCGCATTGCGCGAGGGACTGCTGCGCTATGATCGTGCCCATGGCGGCTGGCGGGGCGCGTTCGCGCATGTTGACGAGGCAGACGTGGCGGGCGACTGGGCCAATGCGCTGGTGCATGTTAGCGCACCCGCCGCCATGCTGGAGCAGTGGCGGATGGCGGTGGTGCTGTCCGCCACCACGGGTCGGGTGGGCTGGCTTGAGGGGCGCGATCCCGTCATGCCCCATACCGGCACGGTGCTGGCGCGTGACATGGCGTGGATGCGTACCGGCAAGGGCATGAAGACCGGCGACGTGGTGCTGGTCGAGCCCCAGGCCGATGGCAGCGGCGTTGCCATCCGCCAGGTGCCGCGCGTGGAAGGTGCCCTGGCCACCATCGATGTGCGCACCGGACGCGTGCTGGCGATGGTGGGGGGCTGGTCGTTCCGCGAATCGCAGTTCAACCGCGCCATTCAGGCCGCGCGCCAGCCGGGGTCCTCGTTCAAGCCGTTTGTCTATCTGGCGGCGATGGAGCAGGGGATTTCGCCTTCGCAGAAATTCGATGATTCCCCGGTCAGCTACGGCGAGTGGCACCCCAACAACTACGAGAAGGATTTCTGGGGCCCCACCACCCTGCATGACGCGCTGCGCGAATCGCGCAATCTCGTCACCATCCGCCTTGCCGCCCAGATCGGCATGAAGCCGGTGGCCGGGCTCGCACAGAGCCTTGGCCTCGTGCATTCCATGCCGCTGGTGCTGCCCGCGGCCCTCGGCGCGGTCGAGACCACCGTGATGAAGGAGGCTGGCGCCTACGCCACCATTGCCAACGGCGGCAGGCTGGTCACGCCCACCCTGATTGATGACATCAAGGACCGCAACGGCAACGTGGTGTGGCGGCCCGAAGGCGTGACGTTGCAGCCCGGCAGCACGCCGCAGGAGGGCCCGCAGGTGGCCGATACCCGCCCGCAGGTCGTCTCCGCCACCAGTGCGGCCCAGATCGTGGCCATGATGCAGGATGTGGTGCGCCGGGGCACGGGCGTGCGCGCGGGCGCGGGCATCGACCGGCCCATCGCGGGCAAGACCGGCACCAGCCAGGACTTCAATGATGCGTGGTTCGCGGGTTTCTCGCCCGATCTGGTCACGGTGGTGTGGATCGGGTTCGACACGCCGCAGTCGCTGGGCAAGAACGAGACCGGCGGCGTGATCGCAGGCCCCATCTGGAACCAGGTGATGAAGGCGGCCCTCGCCACGCGTCCGCGCCTTGACTTCCGCGTGCCCGATGGCGTGCAGCTTGCACGCTACGATACCGGCATGGGAGTCGCAATCGATGCGTTCAAGCCCGGCCAGGTGCCCGGTGAGAGCGTGGATCTGGGCGCAGGCTCGGGCATGGCGCTGACGGCGGCGGATACGGGGGCCGAGAACATGCCCGATTCCGAGAATGACATGGCTACGATGGCCGCGAGCCCCACCACCATGCCTGATGGCACGACATCGGCAGGCCACCCCTCAGCGCCTGCGGCGGCCCCCGCCACGCAGCCTTCCGGGGGTGACATTGGCATGGGCGGGCTGTATTGACGCCCTTTATGGCCGGGCCTGAGCGTATATGGGCCCGCACTGTTGACCGTTGACCAAGGAGCAAGCCCATGTCTGCCGAGACAGAGGCCCTGAACGACCAGATCAAGCAGTCGGTGGCGCTGCTGAGGAGGCATCTTTGACTGGGATGTCGCAATCGACCGCCTCGCGGAACTGAACAACCGGGCCGAAGATCCCGACCTGTGGAACGATTCGGACGCAGCGCAGAAGCTCATGCGCGAGCGCACCATGCTGGCCAACCAGATCGAGGGCGTGCAGCGGCTTGAAGCCGATGTGAACGATACGATCGAACTCGTTGAACTGGCCGAGATGGAAGGCGACGAGTCCGTGGTGGCCGAGGCGCTTGGCACGCTGCGCGCCCTGGCCGAGGAAGCCAAGCGCCGCGAGACCGAGAGCCTGCTTTCGGGCGAGGCCGACAGCAATGACTGCTACCTCGAGGTCAATGCGGGCGCGGGCGGCACCGAGGCGCAGGACTGGGCCGAGATGCTGCTGCGCATGTACACCCGCTGGGCCGAGCAGCATGGCTACAAGGTGACCATGATGGAAAGCTCGGAGGGCGAGCAGGCCGGGATCAAGTCCGCCACCATCCAGGTGACCGGTCCCAACGCCTATGGCTGGCTCAAGACCGAAGCGGGCGTGCACCGGCTGGTCCGCATCTCGCCGTTTGATGCGGCGGCACGGCGGCAGACCTCGTTTGCTTCCGTGTGGGTCTATCCGGTGGTGGATGACTCGATCGAGATCGAGATCAACGAGGCTGACCTGCGTGTCGATACCTTCCGTGCCTCGGGTGCTGGCGGCCAGCACGTCAACAAGACGGAATCGGCCATCCGCATCACGCACATCCCCACCGGAATCGTGGTGGCGTGCCAGACCGACCGCTCGCAGCACCGCAACCGCGCCACCGCCATGACCATGCTCAAGGCGCGGATGTACGAGCAGGAACTCCAGAAGCGCGAGGCCGCCGCCGCCCAGACCGAGGCCAGCAAGACCGATATCGGCTGGGGGCACCAGATCCGCTCCTACGTTCTGGCCCCTTACCAGCTGGTGAAGGACCTGCGCACCAATGTCGAGAAAACCAACCCGGATGCGATTCTGGATGGTGACATCGATGACTTCATGGCCGCCGCCCTTGCCGCCCGCGTGGGGGCCACCCGCTCGGAAGCAAGTGCCCAGGCGCAGTAACGCCGCAACCAGGGCGTGCATGCAGGCAACCCCGTGGCTCAGGCCACGGGGTTTTTTCATGCCGTGGGCGTTGGGGCATTGTTCTGCCAAGGGAAAATTGTTTCGAACCTGTGTCATATGATGCTTGACACAGCGCCCCCGAGCACGCCCAATTCCGCTTCGGGCAATTTGAACGGCAGGCGCCCGCGCGGGTTGCTGCGCAGGGGGGCTGGACAGGAGCGGCATGTGGTCTGACGAAGTCATGGGAGAGGATTATGCCGCCAAGCAGCGGCGGCGCACGCCGTACCTGCGCGTGGCGGGGGTGATCGTGCTGGTCCATGTCGTTGTCGTGTCGGCGTTGGCCTACGGGCTGCGCCCCAAGGCCAGGCCCATGTTTCCCGAGCCATATCGCCCCCTGCCGCCGCTGGCGATCCGCATCATTCCCGAGCCACCGCCGCCGGTTCCCCCCGCGCCGCCACCCGTGCGTCCGGTCATGGTCGTGCCGGTGGTTCCGGTCATTCCCGCCCCGGTCATCGGGCGTGATAACAGGGTCCGTCAGCCGGAATTGTTCTGAAAACGATACAGGTGGATTGATTTTCAGCGTCCGGACTGGTCAGATAACAGTCATGAAATGTGTTGCGGGCCAGAAGCATGGCCCTATTCGTCAGAGGATTTGAGGTAAATGACCCGACAGCATCGTAAACCAGTCATGGCGGCCGCGCTGCTGACCGCCTTTTCAGCACTGGCCTACGCCACGCCCGCCGCCGCCGCCGATAATCCCTACGGGCTGGGTGCGCTGTGGTCGAATGGTGACTTCATCGCCCGCACCGTGCTCATCATCATGGTCGTGATGTCTGTCGGGACATGGTACATCATGATTACCAAATTCCTCGAGCAGGCCCGCATGATGAAGGCGGCGAAGGAAGTGAAGGCCAAGTTCTGGCCCGCGCACGACATCAAGGAGGGTGCTGCCCTGCTCGATACCGCATCGCCCTTCCGCTACATCGCCGATACCGGCATTACCGCCGCCGAGCACCATGAAGGCACGATGCAGGAAACGATCGACCTGTATTCCTGGACCACCATGTCCATCCAGCGCTCGGTCGATTTCATCCAGAACCGCCTGCAGGGTGGCCTTGCCTTCCTCGGCACGGTGGGCTCGACTTCGCCGTTCGTGGGGCTGTTCGGCACGGTGTGGGGCATCTATCACGCGCTGACGGCCATCGGCATCGCAGGCCAGGCCTCGATCGACAAGGTGGCGGGCCCGGTGGGTGAATCGCTGATCATGACCGCCATCGGCCTGGGCACCGCCGTGCCTGCGGTGCTGGGCTACAACATGCTGGTCCGCCGCAACAAGGGCGCGCTTGACGAGGTGCGCAACTTCGCCGCCGACGTACAGTCCATCCTGATCGGCGGCTACCGCCATGAAACGCACGACCCGGCGGAATAAACCCGCCATCCGCACGTAACCTGATTTCAACGTCACGGCGCGGCGGCTCGATGGAGCCGCCCCGCCTGCGGTCGGGGGCGGATTGAATGATGGGCCGCACGGGTCCATCGTGATGCCCTGGCCGATCATTCGGGCCATGACCCGTTCATGGAAGGACATCACAGTTGAAAAACATCACATCCAAATCGCTGTTCCGGCTGCGTGGCCGCCTGCTGGCCGGGGTCATGATGGCGCTGCCGGTAGCAGGCATCCTGCCCCTGCACGGCGCGCACGCGGCTGACCAGCTTGGCCAGAAGGTGGGCACGGCGCTGCAGAAGGCCCAGACCGACCTCGCCGCCAAGAAGTATCCGCAGGCCATGGCCGATGTGGACGCAGCCGACGCCGTAAGCGGCAAGACCGATTACGAATCCTACACCATTGCCCAGATGCGCGCCGCCGTGGCCGCCCAGTCGGGCAACGTGCCTGCCGCCATCTCGGCCTATGACACGCTGATCGCCTCCCCGCGCACGCCTGCCGCCACCAAGGAGCAGATGGCGCTGGCCGAAGGCAGCATGGCCTTTACCGCCAAGGATTACCCCACTGCCGTTACGGTGAGCGAAAAATACATCAAGGCGGGTGGCAAGAACCCGCAGATGCTGACCATCCTGATCCAGGCCTACTATCTGCAGCATGACTTCGCCAACGCCGCGCGCGTGCAGCAGGGCCAGATCGATGCCACCATCAAGGCCGGTGGCAAGCCCACCGAGAACCAGCTCCAGCTGCTCGCCGCCTGCCAGGCGCAGCTGAAGGACAACGCGGCGCTGACCAAGACCTATGTCATGCTCGCCACCTATTACCCCAAGCCCGATTACTGGGCGCAGGTGGTCCATTCCGTGCTGAGCAACCCCAACATGGCGCCGGGCCTGCGGCTTGATATCGACCGCGTGCGCCTTGAGTCCGGGCTGGTCAAGACCTCGGCCGAGTATATGGACATTACCGAGCTGGCCATGCAGGCGGGCCTGCCCCAGCTTGCGCTCGACATCATCAACCAGGGCTATGCCAGCGGTGTGGTGGGGCATGATGCCTCTGCCCCGCGCAGCGAGAAGCTGAAGGCGATGGTGGCCCAGACTGCCGAGAGCACCAAGGCCAACCTCGATACGGCTGCCAGCCAGGCCGCAACCGGCAACGCCATGCTTACGGCAGGCTACAACTACGTGCTGAATGGGCAGGCCGACAAGGGTCTGGCGCTGATGCAGCAGGGCCTGGCCAAGGGGCCGACCGATATCAATATCGGTCGCCTGCATTATGGTCTGGCGCAGGCGGCAGCGGGCCAGAAGGCGGCTGCCATCACCACGTTCAACAGCGTGGAAGGCACCAATGGCGCGCGTGACATCGCGCAGTTCTGGGTGCTCAAGCTGAACGCGGCGCCTGCCGCACACTGATAAAAACAGGCGGGCGCCGCCTTTTCAGAACAGGGCGGCGCCCAGAAATTTCTGTTTTTTACAGGCTGTCTGCCAGACGGGGTGCCGGATTATCCGGCGCCCCGTCTGTGTATGTGGCAGACATTTTATGATATGAACGATGGCCTTATCCCCATGCCGCGCGTTGGTTATGCTGGGTGCCGTTGCATGACGGGCACCTGGCGTTGCCCCTGAACCGGAACATGGCCGAGAGAATGACACAGATACCTGCCACAGCCGATCTGCCCGCCCGCATCCTCGTGGTGGAAGATGATCCCGGCATGCGCACCCTGATTGTCCGCGCCCTGCAGGGTGATGGTTACCGCGTGCGTGGCGTGCAGGATGGCCCCGAAATGTGGGATGCGCTCAAGGCGCAAACGGCCGACCTCATCATCCTTGACGTGATGCTGCCGGGCACCAACGGGCTGGACCTGTGCCGCAGCCTGCGCGCGCAGGCTGACCCCTCGGTGCCGGGCGAGGCTCCGCTGACGGAGGTGCCGGTCATTATCGTCTCCGCCCGTGGCGAGGAACTTGACCGCGTGCAGGGCCTTGAACTCGGCGCGGATGATTACGTGCCCAAGCCCTTTGGCCAGAAGGAACTGCTCGCCCGCGTGCGCGCGGTGCTGCGCAGGCGCGGCGGCGGCGTAACCACGCCAAGCGCCGGGCGGCAGCGCAAGGAAACCGTGCGCTTTGGCGGGTGGATGCTCGACCTGCGGCGGCGTGAACTGACCGACCCCTCGGGCATGGCGGTCGAGATTTCGGGGGCGGAGCATGACCTGCTCACCAGTTTTCTTGACAACCCGCAGCGCGTGATCGGGCGTGACCGGCTGCTCGAACTGTCGCGCACGCGGCTGGGCGATGTGTCCGACCGCAGTGTGGATGTGCTGGTCAGCCGCCTGCGGCGCAAGCTCGGGCCGGATTCGGATGGGCTGATCCGCACCGTGCGCGGCATGGGCTATATCTTTACCGCTGAAGTGGAGCGGGTCTGAGGCCGCGCGGGGTGGCGGGGCCGGCCAGCCCACAGGGCGCGCGCGCGCCGCAGGCGGTTGCAAGGCGCATTACGCTGTGGCCGCGCGGGCTGGTCGGGCGTGTCATGTTCGTGCTGCTCGTGGCGGTGGCGCTCGTGTTCGTGGGCAGTTCCGTTTTCTATGAGGAAGCCGAGACCTACACCATAGACGACGCCCAGCTTGAACAGGTGGGCGAGCGGCTGGTGATCGACGCGCGCGTGCTGGCGGCAACGCCAACCTCGCAGCGCATGGTGCTCGCCGCCATGCTCTCCACCAGCGATCTTACGGTGGACTGGCGCAACCAGGGCCAGCAGGGCGCCCTGAAGGTCGAGCCCCCCTCGCTGCGCAAGCTGCATGACCGGCTGGCGGGCACGCTGCCGGTGCTGCAGGGCGATGCGCTCAACCTGTCGGGCACCATCATGGGCACGGCGGATGTGCGCGGTACGCTGCGCCTGCCCGATGGCAGCTACATGGGCTTTCTCGCCCCCGATATCCTCGAGCCGCATCACATGCGCCGAGGGCTGGTCTCGGCGGCCATTCTTGCTGGCGCGGTCATCGGGGCGGCCGGCATGCTGGTGCGCGCCCTGAGCATGCCGCTGCGCGCGCTGGCCGACGTGGCCGATACGGTGGGGTCAGGCCAGTGGGTGCCACTGGCCGACAAGGGCCCGCGTGAGGTGCGCTACCTCGCCCGCGCCATCAACGCCATGCAGGAGCGCATCAACCGCCTGATTGCCGACCGCACCGAGGCGCTGGCTGCCGTATCGCACGATCTGCGCACGCCTCTGGCCCGCCTGCGCCTGCGTGCGGGCTTTCTGGAGGATACGAACGCGCAGAAGGAGATCGAGGCCGACGTGACCGAAATGGAGGCCATGATTACCGGCGTGCTGGCCTACCTTTCTGGCGAGAAGGACCCCGAGCCCGCGCGTTCGGTCAATGTGGCCTCCATTCTCGCCACGCGGGTGGATGACGATGCCGATCAGGGCCGCGACGTGACCTATGATGGCCCGGACCAGGCGCAGGCCATCGTGCGCCCGCTGGCGCTCAAGCGCGTGGTGGGTAACCTGATTGACAATGCCGTGAATTATGGCGGCAACGCCCATGTCAGCCTGACGCTGATGGAAGATGCGCTGTGCATCCGCGTGGAGGATAACGGCCCCGGCCTGCCCGAGGCCGAGCTCGACCGGGTCACCACGCCATTTTACCGCGTGGAGGGCTCACGCTCGCGCAGTACGGGCGGGCTGGGGCTGGGGCTGGCCATTGTCAGCCGTGAGGTGGCGCGTGGCGGCGGCCGGTTCAGGCTGTTCAACCGGCTGGGGGGTGGATTGTGTGCGGAAATTGTCCTGCCGCGCATGCCGTGATAGGCCACGGGGCGTAAATGCACGCCGTGCGTGTGCGTGGGGTTGGATTTGTGATCGGGTCGATCATATAACAGGACCCGGGAAGTACTTTTGCCTGTCCCCCCTTTCCCGTCATGTCTGGAAGACCGAGCAATGTTCATCGAAACGGAAGACACACCCAATCCCGCCACCCTGAAGTTCCTGCCCGGGCGCGAGATCATGGCCAGCGGGGCGACGGCTGACTTCATCAGCCCCGATTCCGTGGCGGGCCGTTCGCACCTTGCCGAACTGCTGTTCGACCTTGATGGCGTGGCCCGCGTCTTCTTTGGCAATGACTTCGTGGCCGTGACCCGTGCCGATGCCACCGAGTGGGAGGCCCTGCGCCCGCAGGTGCTCTCGGTGCTGGCCGATTACCTCTCCACCGGCCAGCCCGTGGTGGAAAGCGAAGCCCTGGTGGTTGAAGACCTGATCGCGCCGGGGGATGAGGAGATCGTGCAGCAGATCAAGGAACTGCTCGATACCCGCGTGCGCCCCGCCGTGGCGGGCGATGGCGGTGACATCGTGTTCCGTGGCTACCGTGATGGCGTGGTGCGCCTGACCATGCAGGGCGCATGCTCGGGCTGCCCGTCCTCGCGCGCCACCCTCAAGCACGGGGTCGAGAACATGCTGCGCCATTACGTGCCGGAAGTGGTATCGGTGGAGCAGGTAGAGGCCTGATCGGCAGGTCTTGCGCGTAAGCTTGGGAATGTTTCATGGCGCTTGATGATGCTGGGCTTGACCTTCTGTTCCGTAACGCACGCACGCCGGTGGCGTGGAATGACCGGCCCGTCGGCACCGATACGCTGCGCCAGCTCTATGACCTGGTGCGCCTTGGGCCGACATCGGGCAACTGCTGCCCCGCCCGCTTCGTGTTCCTGACCACGGAGGCCGCGCGCGAGCGCCTGCGCCCGGCGCTCTCGGCAGGCAACGTGCAGCGCATGATGACGGCCCCGGTTACGGTGATTGTGGCGCATGACCCGCTGTTCTTCGAGCGCATGGATACGCTGAACCCGCAGGCCCATGTGCGCCAGTGGTTCGCCGCTGATGTTGGTCTGGCCGAGGAAACCGCCCAGCGCAACGGCACGCTGGAAGGCGGCTACATGATCCTGGCCGCCCGCGCGCTGGGCCTGTCGGCGCTGCCGCTGTCGGGGTTCGATGCGGCGATGGTGGAAGAGGCCTTTCTGGCCAATCAGGGCTGGCAGGCCAATTTCCTGCTCTGCCTGGGCTATTGTGACGGGCCGCCGCCTGAGCCGCGTGCCCCGCGGCTGGGCTTTGATGATGCCTGCGTGATTGTCTGACCCATGCGGATTGTGGTCATGGACGGGGCTGCGACCGGTGCGCAGGCGCAGGCCCTGATCGCCTGCCTGGCGGCTGATGCGGCGGGCGCGCCTGTTCTCCTTGCCACCCGTATCGCCACCGGGCGTGGCGCGGCCGAGCAGTTTCCGCTGCTGGCCACCGAACTGTTCACGCACTGTGGCTGGGGCCATGGCATGCCCGAACTGGCGGGCGTGGTCGTGGGGCCGGGATCGTTCACGGGGCTGCGGGCCTCGCTGGCGTTTGCGCACGGGTTGGCGGCGGGGGCGGGCTGCATGGTGGTGGGTGTTACCGGAGGCGAGGTCATGGCCCCGGCCCTGCGCGCGGCCGCAACCCCGCTGGGAGCAACCGCCCTGCATTGCACCATGGCCCGCCGGGGCCGCGTGTTTATTGAAACGCCGGGCACGCACTCAGCCTTGGGGCAGGTCCGCGCCTGCATGCTTGATGCACTTGACCTGCCGCCGGGGCCCCTGCTGCTGGCCGGTAACGGCGCGCAGGCGGTAGCAGAGGCTGCCGCCGCCCGGCGGGATGACATGCACCTGCTGCCCGATGCACCACCCGACCCGCAGGCCATTGCCGCCGCCGCCCTGCTGCGCGTGCAGGGCGATCTGCCGCCACGCGTGGCCCAGCCGCTTTATGTCGATGCGCCGGAAGCCCGGCTGCCCGCCGCGGGCCTGCGCCCGGCCCCCGTCACCCCATGACAGACAATGCCGTGCCCGCAGGGCAGGCTGCGCTGCTGGCCCGCATCCACGCGGCGGCCTTCACGCCAGTGCACCGGTGGGATGCGCAGGCCATGACGGCCCTGCTGGCCATGCCGGGCGTGTTCGTGCTGCTTGCGCAGGGTGAGGGTATTCCGCCGGTTTCGGGCTTCATCATGGCCCGTGTCCTGCTTGATGAAGCCGAGATCCTGACCTTTGCCGTGGACCCCGCCTGGCAGGGGCAGGGCATTGGCCGCGCCCTGCTCGGGCGGTGCCTGGATGAGGCCGCGCGCGCGGGGGTGGCCAGCATGTTCCTTGAGGTGGCGCGCGATAACGTGGCCGCGCTAGGGCTTTATCACGCGGCGGGATTCGTGGTGGTGGGGGTGAGGCGGCGCTATTACCCCGATGGCGCCGATGCCTGTGTCATGAAGCGGGAGATTTGAGCACGGTCAGCTGGTGCGTTATGCCATCTGTTTCTGTCTGTATTTCTTCCACGACATGACCAAGCAGCTTCAGACTGCGAGAAACATTGTCCAGCGGGCCTGCTCCCCGCAGGCGGACAAGCAGTTTTCCCCCGGCTGGAAGTCTGTCAAGTGCCAGACGGGTGTGTACGAAAGTCATGGGGCACACTTCATGGGTGATATCCAGTTTCGCCATCTCTATATCAGACATATTACCATGAGACCTCTGTTATGACCGGTTGCGATCCTTCTGGAATTATTTATATAGGATGCATCATTATTCCAGAGTGACAGGATCAGATTAATGGCTGATGCAGCGGCAGAAGTTGAAGTGCGCGAACTCGCTGCCGAAATCGTTTCGGCATATGTCTCGCGGAATGAAATCGATGCGGAAACTCTCCCCGATCTGATTCACCGGGTCTATGAGGCCGTTGCCTCCCTCGGTCGCGTCGAGCCCGTGCCCGAGAAGCCGGTGCCGGCGGTGCCGCTCAAGAAATCCGTCTTCCCTGACTACATTGTCTGCCTTGAGGACGGGAAGAAGCTCAAGATGCTCAAACGCCACCTCAAGACCGCCTATAACATGACGCCCGATGAATATCGCGAGCGCTGGGGCCTGCCGCATGACTACCCCATGGTGGCGCCGAGCTATGCCAGCCACCGTTCCACCCTGGCCCGCAAGATCGGGCTGGGCACGAAACGCGAGGACTGATCCCCGTGCCGGGTGGTCATATGGACAGGTATCGGCAGGATCGGCTACGTCCATAGGTATGGCAACAGATCGTAACGGACTACAGACGCGTATCGAGCGCATGTGCATGGAGCGCGGCCTGAAAATGACAGGCCAGCGCCGTGTCATCGCGCGCGTGCTGTCCGAGGCCCATGACCACCCGGACGTGGAGGAACTCTACCGCCGCGCCTCGGCGCTTGATGGGCGCATATCGGTTGCCACGGTGTATCGTACCGTTCGCCTGCTGGAAGAAAACGGTATTCTGGAACGCCGTGACTTTGGCGGCGGCCGCGCACGGTACGAGGCGACGGAGGAAGGCGACCACTATCACCTGATCGATGTTGAAAGCGGGCAGGTCGTTGAGTTCACCCATGCCGCCCATGCCGAACTGCTGCGCCAGATCACGGCTTCCCTGGGGTTCGAGCTGGTATCTCATCGGCTGGAACTGTTTGCGCGCAGGCGACCCGACGTGGCACAAGAACAGACGGACCATACGGCGCAAACGGAGCAGAAGGGCAGGTCACGGCCTTGAGTATCGAGAAAACCATACAGTCCCTTTCCACTCTGGACCTTGAGCGCAACGGTTTTCCCGAGCTGCGCGGGGGGAACCTTGGCGTCAGGATCGCCGCGACAGATGAGGAGCGCGATGCCGCCCAGGCGCTGCGCTACCGTGTCTTCTATGAGGAAATGGGCGCGCGCCCCGATTCCCGTACCGCCCGGCTGAAGCGGGATGTGGACGAATTTGATGAATACGCCGATCACCTTCTGGTGATCGACCATGCCATCTCGTCGGGTGCGAAAGGCGTTGTGGGCACCTACAGGCTCATGCAGGGGGATGCTGCGAAGAAGCTGGGCAAATTCTATACATCGGGCGAATATGACATCTCGCGCCTGACCGAGTTTCCCGGTCGGCTGCTTGAAGTGGGTCGCTCCTGCGTGGACCAGAACTATCGCGGTCGCGCGGCCATGCAGCTGTTGTGGCGTGGCATTGCCTCCTACATCTTCCTGCACCGCATTGATGTGCTGTTCGGCTGCGCGAGCCTGCCCGGCACCAACCCCGATGCTCTGTCTGATGAGCTGACCTATCTGTACCACAATCACCTTGCCCCGCCCGCGCTGCGCATCAGCGCCGTGCCGGAGCGCCGGGTGGAAATGCTGCGCACCGATCCGCAGACCCTCGACCATCGCCGTTCGCTCGCGCGCCTGCCGCCCCTGATCAAGGGTTATCTGCGGCTTGGGGGTTATGTGGGCGATGGCGCGGTGATTGATGAGCAGTTCAACACCATTGACGTGGCCGTGCTCGTCAAGAGCGAGCTGCTGGCTGACAAATACTACCGCCATTACGAGCGCCGCCTGCGTGACGCGCTGGACTAGGCGCGTCCTCTCCCACGGCGCGGATCGTTGCGCTGCATGAGGTTCCTTTCTGATCTGTATATGAGGCTGTCGCGCCAGCATGGATGGCGCGCGGACCTTGCCATGGTACTGGCGGGCGGGCTGTACGCACTGGGCTTTCCCCCCGTGCATGCGGTCGTGGTGCTGCCGGTGGCCTTCTGCCTGCTGGCGCTGGCCATTGATAACGCGACCAGCTGGAAAGAGGCCGCGCGGCGGGGCTTCATGTTCGCCATGGGGCTGTACACCGTGGGCCTTTACTGGCTCATGTACGCCATCCTGCTCCGGGCGGATGATTTCTGGTGGCTGGTGCCGCTGGCCTCGCCGGGCTGCGCGGTCATTCTGGCGCCGCTCAGCGCGCTTTCGGCCGGGTTGAGCCGGCTTGTGCCGCGCGGCACCGGGCGGCTGGTGGTGCTGGCGGCGTTGTGGACGTTGACGGACATGGCGCGGGTTTACGTGTTCAGCGGTTTTCCGTGGAATCCGCCGGGCAGCGTGTGGGCATTTCCGGGGCTTGCGGGGGATGTCATGCTCCAGCCCGCCGCGTGGATCGGGGTGGATGGGCTGACGCTGCTGACCTGCCTGCTCTCGCTTGCGCCGCTTTATGGCCGCACGGGGCGCCTGGCCTGCACGGGCGCGCTGGCGGCATGGGTGGCCTGTGGCGCGCTGCGGGTTGCCAGCATCCATGATACCTATGGCCATAACCCCGAGGTGGTGCTGGTGCAGGGCAACGTGCCCGAGACCGAGAAAATATCACGCGATTCCGATGTGGCGGTGTTCCGCCGCTATCTGGAACTGACGCATGCGGGCGTGCAGGCGGGGCTGCATGAGGCGGATGGCCGGCCGGTCGTGTTTGCGTGGCCGGAATCGGCTTTTCCCGGCCTGCTTTTGGAAGATGACATCGCGCGCCCCATGATCATGCGGGCAGGCCAGGGGGCTGCGGCGGGCGTAATCGGCACGCTGCGCTGGCTGGAGGACAGGCACTGGCGCAACAGCATGGTGGCGCTCCTGCCTGATGGCCAGCCCGCCACCCCTTATGACAAGGCGCATCTGGTGCCGTTTGGTGAATACCAGCCTGCCTTTCTGCCCTTTCATGTCGTGCCGGGGGAAGGGATGACCCCCGGCCCCGGCGTGCAGACCTGGCACCTGCCGGGTGTTGCCCCGGTGGGGCCGCTGATCTGCTACGAGGTGATTTTCTCGGGTCAGGTGGTTGATCCGCATGATCGCCCCACCTGGCTGCTCAACAGCACGAATGACGCCTGGTATGGCAATAGCGCAGGCCCCCGCCAGCACCTTGCCGCCGTGCGCATCCGTGCGGTGGAGGAAGGCCTGCCGGTGGCGCGTGCCGCCAATACCGGCATTTCAGCCATTTTTGACGGGCGTGGCCGCGAGTTGGCCCGGCTGGGGTGGGACCGGCAGGGCGTGCTGGTCCATGCGTTGCCCGATGCGCTGCCTTGTACGTTTTTTGGTCATTATGGCCGTCTGGTGCCCCTGCTGCTGGTGTTGCTGACGGGGGTTGCGGGCGTAATCTGGCGGCGGCCGCGTCTTAAAGAGGGTTCTTGAATACCTCTTTAGGATAAGTCCATTTTTTATTCGTGCATCAAAAATGCATGAATATTTTCCTAATTTTTCCCTGCCTGTTGCAGTGGGAAAGTTTTATGCATGCCTGCCTCATTTGGGCGCAGACAGTGCAGGAAATAGCGTATGTAGTGTACCCGGGCTTGCTTTAAAAAAGATTAATGCCCGGCCCATTATCTGATGGGTATCTGCACGTTCCAGCGGTTTGCGCCGTATGAGACAGGAAAGGTAAGGCTATCACTGTGATCGGGAAAATGTCTGCTGCGTCCAACCCGGTGGATGTGCATGTTGGCAACCGTATCCGCCTGCGCCGTACCCTGCTTGGCATGTCACAGGAGCGGTTGGGCAATGCCCTTGGCCTCACATTCCAGCAGGTGCAGAAATACGAGCGCGGCCGCAACCGTGTGGGTGCGTCGCGTCTGTATGACCTTGCCTGCGTGCTCGACGTGCCGGTGGCCTTCTTTTTTGAGGGCCTGCCCGATCGTGGCATGGAGCAGGGTGCTGGCGTAGCGGATGCAGCTGCGGGCATGGCTGAGCCTGTGGCCTGCGTGGCCCCGATTCCTGCCCTGAAGGAAGACGCCAGGGCGGAGTTGCCGGTCGATGATCTCGCCCTGCTGTCACGCCGCGAGACGATTGACCTGGTGCGCGCCTATTACGGAATCGAGGATAGCGGCACGCGCCGCCGCGTGCTGGACCTTGTGCGCTCCATGGGGGCATAAGCCTGTCATTATCAGAGCGTTTCCGGGTGTCGCTTTTTTTTCAAAAAGGCGGCGTCTTCTGAAGCGTTATAAAAAAGCTTCACCAAAAACTTTTTTATAACGACTGGCGCGCCCCACTTTCATTCCCGCCGCAGCACCTGGTCGGTCATGAAGGATGCGATCTTGCCTGCGCGGAAGTCTTGGCGCAGGCGGTCTTCATCATATTCCGTGCGCACCCAGTCCATGAAGGGGATGCGCCCTTCGGCTTCCGCCTGATAACGCAGGAAGAAGGCATCAAGCACGCCGGTGCGTGATGAATTGAAATGCCCATTCTTCCATGAAAGCTGGCGCAGCGCCTGTTGCGCCGTGCCGCCCTCGAACAGGATGACCAGCCCTGCGGCAAGCCCGGTGCGGTCAGCGCCCGACTTGCAGTGCATGAGCATGGGAAAGCGGATATCGCGGTAAATCCGCTCGAAACGTTCGATACGGTCGCGGTGGGGGGCATTGCGGCTCTCGAACGCCATGTCGATATGCCGCAGGCCAAGGGCATGCGCCGCCTCGCGTGAGAGGGCATCGGAGCCGCATTTGCGGTGCCCGCGCAGGTTGACCAGCGTTTTCAGGCCCAGTCGGCGCGTGGCCAGCCGCAGCCGCCACGGCGTGGGGTGGTTGCAGCGATAGACCCGGCCAGGAATGACCGTGCGGAAGTTGGTCCAGGTCTGGCGCAAAATGGCGTGGTCAACAAACAGGCTGTCGATCCAGGCGCGGCTTCGGCCAGCGGGGGTGGACAGGTTTCCCTCAAACACCGGCCTTGTCCTTTCAAACGGGTGGAGACGAAAAAAGCGCTGGATTTTTCACATCCAGCGCTTTCCGCGTCAATCAGGAATGAAGGAAGAAGTCCTTACGCCTTGCGTTCAAGCTGCAGTTCCTTGATCCGGCCAATCGCCTTGGCGGGGTTCAGGCCCTTGGGGCAGGTCTGGGTGCAGTTCATGATCGTGCGGCAGGCATAGAGCTTGAGCGGATCTTCCAGCGCATCAAGCCGGTCGCCCGCATGCTCGTCGCGGCTGTCGGCAATCCAGCGATAGGCCGCCAGCAGCGTTGCCGGGCCGAGGTAGCGATCACCATTCCACCAGTAGGACGGGCACGAGGTGGAGCAGCAGAAGCACAGGATGCACTCCCACATGCCATCAAGCTCGGCACGTTCCTCAATGCTCTGGCGGCGCTCGGAATCGGGCGGCGGCGCCGTGTCGGATTTCAGCCACGGATCAATCGAGCGCAGCTGGGCATACGCGCCATCAAGGTCGGGCACCAGATCCTTGATGACCGGCATGTGCGGCAGCGGGTAGATCGCGATATCACCCTCGATGTCGCGGATCGGCTTGAGGCAGGCCAGCGTGTTCTCGCCTGCGATGTTCATCGCACACGACCCGCAGATGCCCTCGCGGCACGATCGGCGGAAGGTGAGCGTCGAGTCCACATCGTTCTTGATATGAATCAGCGCATCGAGCACCATCGGGCCGATCTTGTCGAGGTCGATCTCGTAGGTATCGACCACGGGGTTGCTGTCATCATCCGGGCTCCAGCGATAGATCCGGAAGTTCTTGACATTGGAGGCGCCGGGAGCAGCCGTGAAAATGCGGCCTTTGCCCACCGTGCTGTTCTTTGGCAGTCTGAATTCGACCATCGTCTCGTTCCTTTTCCGCCGTTACGTCAGTAGACGCGCTTCTTGGGGGGGAAGACCTGCACATCGTCGGTCAGCGTTTTCATGTGCACGGGGCGGTAGCTCAGCGTGACATCGCCCGCGTCGGTCATGTGGGCGACGGTATGCTTCATCCAGTTCTTGTCATCACGATCGGGGTAATCGTCATGCGCCTGCGCGCCGCGGCTTTCGTGGCGGGCATCGGCGCCTGCCATGGTCACGGTGGCATTGGCCAGCAGGTTCTCGAACTCGAGCGCTTCCATCAGGTCACTGTTCCAGATCAGCGAGCGGTCGTTGATCGAGATGTCGGGCAGTTCCGACCAGATTTCCTTTATCTTCTCCACACCTTGCGCCAGGCTTTCGGTGTTGCGGAACACGGCGGCGTGCTTTTGCATGGTGCGCTGCAGCTTGGAGCGCATATCGGCCACATGGGTCTTGCCCTTGGCGTAGCGCAGCCTGTCAAAGCGCGCGATCGCAGCGTCACCCGCACCCTCGGGCAGCGGGCGGATCACTTCCTCGCTCTTGATGGTGGCGGCGGCGCGCTGGGCGGCGGCGCGGCCAAACACCACAAGGTCGAGCAGCGAGTTGGTGCCAAGGCGGTTGGCGCCATGCACGGACACGCAGGCGGCCTCGCCCACGGCCATCAGGCCGGGCACCACCGCATCAACATCATCGGCCGTGGGGCGGATGACCTCGCCATGGTAGTTGGTGGGGATGCCACCCATGTTGTAGTGCACCGTGGGCAGGACCGGCACCGGCTCCTTGGTCACGTCGATGCCTGCGAAGATGCGCGCGGTCTCGGAAATGCCGGGCAGACGCTCATGCAGGATCTCGGGGCCAAGATGCTCGAGGTGGAGCATGATGTAGTTCTTCTCTGGCCCGCAGCCGCGCCCCTCGTTGATCTCGATGGTCATGGCGCGCGAGACGACATCGCGCGAGGCGAGATCCTTGGCGGTGGGCGCATAACGCTCCATGAAGCGCTCGCCCTTGGAGTTGGTGAGGTAGCCACCCTCGCCACGGCAGCCTTCCGTCAGCAGGCAGCCTGCGGGGAAGATGCCGGTGGGGTGGAACTGCACGAACTCCATGTCCTGCATGGGAATGCCCGCGCGGATGGCCATGCCGCCGCCATCACCGGTGCAGGTGTGGGCGGATGTGCAGGAATGATAGGCGCGGCCATAGCCGCCGGTGGCCAGCACCACCTTCTGCGCGCGGAAGCGGTGCAGCGTGCCATCTTCCAGGCACCAGGCCATGACGCCACGGCAGGCGCCTTCTTCATCCATGATCAGGTCGATGGCGAAGTATTCGACAAAGAATTCAACGTTATGCTTCAGGCACTGCTGGTACAGCGTGTGCAGGATGGCATGGCCCGTGCGGTCGGCTGCGGCGCAGGCGCGGGGCACAGGGGCCTCGCCATAGTTGCGCATGTGGCCACCAAAGGGGCGCTGGTAGATCTTGCCATCTTCCGTGCGTGAAAACGGCACGCCCATGTGCTCGAGTTCCTGCACGGCGGGCACCGCTTCGCGGCACATGTATTCGATGGCGTCCTGATCGCCCAGCCAGTCCGACCCCTTTACGGTGTCGTACATGTGCCAGCGCCAGTTATCCTCGGCCATGTTGCCAAGCGATGCACCAATGCCGCCCTGGGCTGCAACGGTGTGGCTGCGTGTGGGGAAAACCTTGGTCACGCAGGCGGTCTTGAGGCCAGCGGCCCCCATGCCCAGCGTGGCCCTCAGGCCGGAGCCACCAGCACCTACGACAACCACGTCATATGCGTGGTCAACGATCCTGTAGGAGCCGGTGAGTGGTGAAGTGGTCGCGTTCATTTCTTGGACGTGTCCCGATGCTCGTTCGGACGGCCGGCCGCAGGTGCGGCCCGCCGGTCCGCGAATGTCATGTTCTGCTCAGGCGATTGCGCGGGCTTCAGCCCGCGGCGATCGTGCTCCGGCTGCTGCCGGCCAGCGCCAGCTTCAGTACGGAAACCGCGCCGAACAGACCCAGAAGGAAGACGATCCCCTTCATCAGCAGGCCGGCAGGCAGGTGCGCCTTGCCGTGCACGTAGTCATCAATGATGACCTGCAGCCCAAGCTGGGTGTGGTAGAAGGTCAGGATCACCAGCGACAGCATCATGGTGGTGTTGAAGGGGCGTGCGCCCCACTTCGCCACTTCCGGCTGTGATGCGCCCGCAAGGCGGAACACCTGGATCACGAACCAGCCCGACAGCGGCACGAGGGCCACCGCCGATGCGCGCTCGGCCCACCAGTGGCCGACGCCGGCCTGTCCCGAACCCAGGCCCCGCGCGCGTGAAAGCTGCGAGCGCATGACCGTGACATGTGGCTTCTTTGGATTGCTCATGGTCAGGATGCCTTCTTGCGGGAGCGACAGATCGCAACGCCAACGATACCGGCGACGAGTGCCAGCGTGGTGCCGACCGTGACACCCACGGCGACCGGCCCATCCTCGTTGATTTCCTTTTTGGAGAAGCGATAGCCGCTATCCCACGCCAGATGGCGCAGCCCCGCCACGAAGTGGTAGACCAGAGCCAGCGCCCAGCCTGCCATCAGCATCTGGCCAAGCGGGTTGCCGGTCACTTTCTGGACCTTGCTGAAAGATTTGGGTCCCTTTGCCGCCGCGCTGATCCAGCACAGGCCAAGTGCCGAACCGCCTGCGGCGGCGACACCGGCAGCGCGGTTCGCGATTGAAAGGAACATGGAAAGACGGAAGCGGTAGACCTGGAGGTGTGGGGACATAGGCCGCCTGGTCAGAGTTCCGTCGCTTCGCTGCCCTACATAGAGCGCATCACGGACATCCTGCATGGTCGTCTCGTCAATTTCCCTGTTATGGCTTCGGTTTGTTCCGTCGCCTTGTCTGAATTCGGTCCTACGCCGCGCGGCGGGCGGGGTCAACGCAGGCGGGGAACACGAGGTTGAGAGACCCTGCCCCCGCCACGGTGGCGGTACAGCCGCGTTGCGCCGCCACCGCAGGCCTGTTCTTCAGTGCCCGAGCAGGTCGAGGGCGACCATGGTTTCGGCAATCTGCACGGCGTTCAGGGCAGCGCCCTTGCGCAGGTTGTCAGCCACGCACCAGAAGCCGAGTCCGTTAGGCACGGTGGGGTCGATGCGCAGGCGCGAGACATAGGTCGCATCCTCGCCCACGATCTCGAGCGGGGTGGCGTAGCCGCCATCCTCGCGCTTGTCGTGCAGCACCACGCCCGGTGCCTCGCGCAGGGCCTCGCGGGCGCGTGCAAGATCAACGGGTTCCTCGAATTCCACGGTAATGGCCTCGGCATGGCCAATGAACACCGGCACCCGCACGCAGGTGGCGAAAACCGCGATGTCGGGATCGAGGATCTTGCGGGTCTCGACCGTCATCTTCCACTCTTCCTTCGTGGCGCCATCATCCATGAAGCGGTCGATGTGGGGGATGCAGTTGAACGCGATCTGCTTGGTGAACTGCTCGGCCTTGAGCGGGTCGCCCACAAGGCTGCCGCGCGCCTGGTTGAACAGCTCGTCCATGCCGCTCTTGCCAGCGCCCGCAACCGCCTGGTAGGTGGCCACCACCACGCGCCTGATTGTGAACAGGTCGTGCAGCGGCTTGAGGGCCACCACCATCTGGATGGTCGAGCAGTTCGGGTTGGCAATGATGCCGCGCTTCGCCTTCTTCACATCGTTGGGATTGACCTCGGGCACCACGAGCGGCACATCCGGTTCCATGCGGAAGTGGGATGTGTTGTCGATCACGATGCAGCCCGCCTTGGCCGCGCGCGGCGCATGCACGGCCGAGACCGCGCCGCCGGGGGAGAAGAGGGCGACATCCCAGCCGGTGAAGTCGAAGGTCTCGAGGTTCTGGACCTTGAGCACTTTTTTGTCGCCAAACGAGACTTCCTTGCCCGCCGAGCGGGCGGAGGCAAGGGCCACGATCTCATCCACAGGGAACTGGCGCTCGGCCAGAGTCTTGAGGATTTCGCGCCCCACAGCACCGGTGGCGCCCACCACCGCAACGCGGTAACCCATAATCGTCTTTCCTGTCCTGTCATGCCGGTCCATTCGCGCGGAACCGGCTGTTTTCCGTCACTGTAGGCACACCTAGAGCCTGTGCCGCCAACGTGCAAGCAGCCTGTGCCGCCCCAAACGGGGGGAATCGAATCGGGGGCAGGTCAAGGTGGCGGCTTCCATGCGGTGATAGGCCTTGTGGCGTACCGCGTGCCCGAGGCACGCTTGACCCATCGCGCCCGTGCGCGGGAGGCCTCTGTGGCCTGCCCCACGGCCGCGCAGGCAAGGACGGTTAGAGAGATCATGGCCTCACCAACTGATATTTCCGCAACGCCCGCAGCAGGGCGCCCGGTCACCCCCGCAGGCGCGCACCGCGCCCCACCGTGCACGCTGGTCATATTCGGCGCACATGGCGACCTGACCAAGCGGCTGCTGGTGCCCGCGCTGTACAACCTGGTGGGCAGCGGCCTGCTGCACCCGGATTTCCGCGTGATCGGGGTGGACCGGGTGGACAGCACCACCGCTGCATGGCGCGACGGACTGAATGACATGATGCAGTCCTTTACCCATGACCCCAATGCCGAGTTCCACCCCGCCCACATCGATGCCGCGCAGTGGGACTGGCTGGCGCAGCGGCTGGAATACGTGAAGGCGGATTTCAGTGACGTGGCGGCCATCCGCGCGCTCGGTGAAAAACTGCCCGCCAACGCCATTTTCTACCTCGCCATTCCTTCGCGCTTTTTCGCCACCGTGGTGGAAACGCTGGGGGCTGCCGGAGTCGTGGCGCAGAAGGATGGTGCCTTCCGCCGGGTGGTGATTGAAAAGCCGTTTGGTTCCGACCTTGCCAGCGCGAAAGAACTTAATCGCCGCGTGCTCTCGGTGCTCGACGAGTCGCAGGTGTTCCGCATCGACCACTTCCTGGGCAAGGAGACGGTGCAGAACATTCTCGCCATGCGATTCGGCAATCTGATCTTCGAGCCGCTATGGCGCAATGAATATGTCGATCATATCGAGATCACCGCCGCCGAGACCATTGGCGTGGAGCAGCGCGGCGCGTTCTATGAACCCACCGGCGCGCTGCGCGACATGGTGCCCAATCACCTGTTCCAGCTTTTCGCCATGGTGGCGATGGAGCCGCCCAACACCTTTGATGCCGAGAGCGTGCGCAACGCCAAGGAGCAGCTGTTCGAGGCCGTAACCCCCATCGACCCCCGCGATGCCGTGCGCGGGCAGTACGCCGCAGGCACCGTGGAGGGCAAACCCATGGTGGGCTACCGCGAAAGCCCCGGCGTGGCCCCGCACAGCAATACCGAGACCTATGTGGCGCTCAAGCTGCATGTGGAGAACTGGCGCTGGGCGGGCGTGCCGTTCTACCTGCGCACCGGCAAGGGGCTGGGGGGCCGCCGCACGGAGGTGGTGGTGCAGTTCCGCAAGCCGCCGATGCTGATGTTCCGCGATACCGAGACCGAAAACCTGCCGCCCAACCGCATCATTCTCAACATCCAGCCCGCGCAGGGGCTGACGGTGGAACTTGGTGCGAAAAAGCCGGGGCCGGAAATGGACCTGACCGACGTGCAGGCCCGTTTCCGCTACGAGGACGTGTTCACCAAATCACCCAATGTGGGTTACGAAACCCTGCTCTATGACTGCCTGATGGGTGATGAGACCCTGTTCCAGCGCGCCGACAATATCGAGGCGGCATGGAAGGCGGTTGATCCCGTATTGCAGGCCTGGGCGCAGGACAGCACTGGCCCCGAACTATATGAGGCAGGCGCCACCGGCCCGAGGAGCGCTGATGAACTGCTCGCGCGTGACGGGCGGACCTGGTACCCGCTGGATAAAGCCTGAAGTCATAAAAGTTTTCGGGTGCCGCCTTTTTTTAAAAAGGTGGCGTTCTTCTGAAGCTTTTGGAAAACAGCGTCACCAGAAACTTTTCACTGAACAAAAAAAGCCCGCGCCATCACGGCGCGGGCTTTTTCATGCCTGTGGGGCAGGAGGTTACTGCGCGGCGGGGGCGGCGGCTGTTGCTCCCTGCGCTGCGGCGGCACGCTCCTGCTGCTTCTCGGCATGCGCGCTGTCACCCTGCACGAACAGGGTATCGGCATGCTTACGCTGCTTTTTGGAGAAGCTGTCATAAAGCGGTGCAAACGCGCTGTTGAGCGTCTGCATGTCATGCGCGCGCTCGGCCACGAGGTCGGCATAGGACTGCATGTTTTCCACCGCGTTCATCTTGGGCAGCTTCTCGCGGCGGGCCTCGATGGCGTCATGCAGGCGCTGGGCGTTGTCCATCATGTCCTGCGCGAACGGCGTCCAGAGCGCTTCCTGCTTTTTGGTAATGCCCAGCTCGTCATGCAGGGCCTTGATGTGGGCCTCGACCTCGTCGGGGGCAGGGTCATGCGGGGTGTGGGCGAGCGAGGCGGTGGAGTTGGGCGTGCCCTGCGCTGCGGGGGCCGTGGGGGCCGCAGGCTGCGGGTCGGCGGCCAGGGCCATGGCGGGCAGCATCAGGAGGGCGGCGGCGGGGAGGAACCGGCGGAACATCATGTTGTGTATTTTCCTTCGCGGGAGAGATCGGGTGCGTGGGATGTCAGGCGGTCAGTAACCGCCGCCATACGGGTAGTAGGCCGGGGGTGGCGGCGGTGGCGGCGGTGCGGGGTAATAGGCGGGCGGCGGGGGCGCTGCGCCCCGTTCGGCCAGGGCGCTGCCCAGCATGGCGCCAACCGCAAGGCCCGCAATGCCGCTGCCTACGGCCAGCCCCGCGCCACCGCCACCACGGCGGTAGCCACCACCATGCCACCCGCCACGGGGCGGGCCGCCATGCCAGCCGGGGCCGGGACCGCGCGGGCCACCATGCCAGGGCTGTGCGTGGGCCGCAGGCACAGCGGTGGCCAGCAGCCCAAGGGCGAAGCTGGCTGACAGGAGGGAAGCAGTGAGTTTACGCAGCTTCATGGGCTTTGAGTACCTCGGCGTGTCGTGAAGGCGAAGAACGCGGGCATGATAGGCGCCGCGCGTGGCGAAACAATGGCCCGGGCTGGGTTCAGGCCACCCAGGGCAGCCGCTTGGTCAGGGCGGATAACCGGTGACGGCGCAGTTCGTTGCGCGCGCGGGTGTCATTGGTCATGTAATTGAGCTGGATGGTATGGCGCGGGCCGACATACTGCCGGTGCCCATGCCATGTGTCCGGCCCGTTGGGAAAGATGAGCAGCGTGCCGTTGACGGGCGGGATCTCGGCGGCGAAATCCTCAAGGTCATGCCCGTTGCGCAAGAGGCGCAGGCAGCCTTCATGCCGGGCCCAGGCGGCCTCGTCGGCCGGGTTGAGGTACAGCAGCACGGTCACGCGCTTGCTGTCGGAATCGCGATGGATGCGCCCGTCCTTCGCCCGTGTGCGCCCGCGCAGGGTCAGCATGGTGGGGGCGGCATCAAGGTCGAGGTCGAATTTGGCGGCAATGAGCGCGCGCAGGCGCGGCCCCTCCAGCTCCGCCACCAGCCCTGCCATGAGCGGCGAGAGGCTGAGCGCCGCAGGCGGGAACGATCCGCCCGAGCGGATGGCGGGCAGGCTCGTGGCCAGCGCGCGCAGGTCGGGGGGCGTGATGAAATGCGGCACCACCACATGGGCGAAGGGTGCGGTTGCGACCGGCGTCGCCTCAAGTGCTGCATAGTCGGGGGTGACGGGTTGGATCATGCCATCTCTGCAAGCACGCGGGTGAAAGCGGCCCTGTCATCGGGCCAGAAAACCAATACGCGCCAGATTAGGGCCAGTTGCCTTCACCCGCAAGTGATCGGGCAGATCAGGGTTTGACCGTATCCACCGCATCGAGCACGCGGCTGGAATAGACCACGGCGGCCCCCGCGTTCAGCGCCACGGCAACGCCCAGCGCCTCGGCAATTTCCGCTTTGGTGGCCCCGGCCTTTACCGCCGCGGTGGAATGCACGGAGATGCACCCGTCGCACCGTGTGGTCACGGCCACGGCCAGGGCGATGAGTTCGCGGGTCTTGGCATCGAGGTGGCCGGTTTCGGCCCCTGCGCGATCGAGGGTCTGGAGTCCCTTGAGCGTGCCGGGCGAGAGGGTGGCAAACGCGCCGATGGACTCGCCCAGATGGGCGCGGTAGGCGTTCCAGTCAGTCATCACAAAACCTCCATCTGATGGGGTTTGAGTTCACCAGATGGAGAGAACCCCTGTCATGACACAGTTTGGCGAGATCGGGGCCTTGCTGGGGCTTTTTTAACGGACTATCGCCAAAATATCATGAATACGGATATCGCCCCCGCCCGCCTGTCCGCTGCGGCGCAGCCCGCAGGCACCGGCCCCTTCGCCGCCTATGAGGCCCGCGTGGCTTCAGGCCGTCTTGATCGCGACCCCGAGCAGGAAAAAGCCGCCCGCAGGCTCGACCAGCTCTGGCGCGAACTGCGCGACTACCACCCGGTGGTCCAGTCCGCGCCACCCGCCAGTGGCTGGCTTGGCGGGCTGAAGGCGCGGCTTGGCCTTGCGGGCCGGGCGGCGCAGGGGCAGCCCCGGCCGCGCGGCGTGTACATGGTGGGGCAGGTGGGGCGTGGAAAAACCATGCTGATGGACCTGTTCTTCAGCCTCGCCCCGGTCGAGCACAAGCGCCGGGTGCATTTCCACCGCTTCATGCAGGATGTGCACCAGCGCCTGCATGACATGAAGGAAGCGGATCCCGACCTGTCCGATCCCATCCCCCCGCTTGCCCGCCAGATCGCACAGGAGGCGTGGCTGCTGTGCTTTGATGAATTCCAGGTCAATGACATCGCGGACGCCATGATCCTTGGCCGCCTGTTCGATTACCTGTTCGCCGATGGCGTGGTGGTGGTGGCCACATCCAACACAAAGCCCGAGGACCTGTTTCAGAACCGCCCCGGCGCGGATGCGTTCAAGCCGTTCATCGCCGCGATCCTCAAGGAGGTTGATACCGTCATCCTCGATTCCCCGCGTGATTACCGCCGGGGCAACGCGCCGGGCATGCAGACATGGATCATCCCCGTCGATGCGGCGGCGACAAGGCAGCTCGACTCGATCTTTGCCAGACTGGCCGGTGGCGCGCCGGTGGTGCCCGTAACCCTCGACATCATGGGGCGCCCGCTGAAGGTGGCGCGCGCGGCAGGCCCGGTGGCGCGGTTCAGCTTTGCCGAGCTGTGCGGCAGGCCGCTCGGCGCGGGTGATTACCTGGCACTGGCCACGCGCTTCCCCAACCTCGTGCTCGATGGCGTGCCGCGCATGGGGCCGGATAATTTTGACGAGGCCCGCCGGTTTATCGTGCTGATCGACACGCTGTACGAACAGAACGTCAAGCTGTTCGCCTCGGCCGAGGACCAGCCCGATGCCATCTATGCCAGGGGGCAGGGGGCGACCGCGTTCGAGCGCACGGCCTCGCGGCTCGAGGAGATGCAGAGCGCGGCCTATATGCAGCTGCCGCACCTCAACGCATGATGGACGCAAACGGCAGAAGGGTCACGCCATCGTGACGGTTATGGCGGTGGTGTGACTGCCGGGGCGGTAGGCAAGCCGTGCGGTCTTTGCTTGGGTATGGGCAAGTTCGCATCAGCCGGGATCCGTGCCGCGAAAAGCGATGTTTTGCAGCGCCATGCCCCGCCATTACGGGTCAGGCACGAAAATGTCAGTATGCGCGGCAAGCAGACCTGATCCTGATGAAAGATGGCGGCATCCCGGCAAGGGTGCGGCTAGGGTAGCGATACAAATCGGGCCGGCTGCCGTTTCAGGCCGGATCCGGAAATAGCGCGGCCACAAAGGCCGCCAGCGAGGAGATGTCTTCAATATGGCGGGCGTAGATATTCTTTCGACCGCATTCAGCGGCGCCAATACGGCCTATCTGGCCGAGTTGTATGCGCGCTGGGTGGCCGATCCCAACAGCGTCGATCCTTCCTTTGCCTCCCTGTTTCAGGAACTGCATGAGGAAGGCACCGAAATCGTTCATGATGCGGAAGGGGCCTCCTGGGCGCCGCGCCCGCATATCATCACTGGCGATGAACCGGCCCCCCTGCCGGGTGGCAAGGCGGCGGGCGTTACGGCGGAGAGCCTGAAGGCGGCGGCTGATGACAGCCTGCGCGCGACCCAGCTCATCCGCGCCTTCCGCGTGCGTGGCCACCTTGAGGCGCGGCTCGATCCGCTCGGCCTGCAGGTGCCCAAGCCCCATGCGGATCTCGACCCCGCCACCTACGGCTTCGGCCCCAAGGACTGCGACCGCCCGATCTATCTTGGCCACATCGTCGCCAGCCTGATCGGCTCGGACACCGCCACCATCAATCAGGTGCTCGATGCCCTGCGCGCGGTCTATTGCGGGCCGATCGGCGCCGAGTTCATGCACATCCAGGACCCCGAGCAGCGCATGTGGGTGCAGGCGCGCCTTGAGGGTGACAACTGGCGCAAGGGCGCAAGCCCGGAGCAGAAAAAGGTTATCCTGCAGCAGCTGACCGAGGCGGAGGGTTTCGAGTCCTTCTGCCAGAAGCGCTATGTCGGCACCAAGCGCTTCGGCCTTGAGGGCGAGGACGTGACCATCCCCGCGCTGCACGCCATCATCGACCAGGCGGCCGCAGGCGGCGTGCGCTCGGTGGCCATCGGCATGCCGCATCGCGGGCGTCTGAACACGCTCGTCAACATCGTGCGCAAGCCCTATACGGCCATCTTCAGTGAATTCGCCGGCGTGTCCTTCAAGCCGGACGACGTGCAGGGCTCGGGCGATGTGAAATACCATCTCGGCACCTCCACCGATGTCGAGATTGGCGGTACGCCCGTGCATATCTCGCTCCAGCCCAACCCCTCGCATCTTGAGGCGGTGGACCCGGTCGTGATCGGCAAGGTGCGCGCGACGCAGGATGATGACGACCCCCACCAGCGCGGCCGCCACATGGGCGTGCTGCTGCATGGTGACGCCGCATTCGCGGGGCAGGGCATCGTGTATGAAACGCTGGCCATGTCGCAGCTCATCGGCTACCGCACAGGCGGCACGATCCACGTCGTGGTCAATAACCAGATCGGGTTCACCACCGTATCGGTCCATTCCTTCTCGGGCCTGTACTGCACGGACGTGGCCAAGGCGGTGCAGGCCCCGATCCTGCACGTCAATGGCGACGAGCCGGAGGCGGTGATCTACTGTTCGCGCCTTGCCGCCGAGTTCCGCCAGAAGTTCGCGTCCGACGTGGTGCTCGACATCGTGGGCTACCGCCGCCACGGCCATAACGAGTCCGATGAGCCGTCCTTCACCCAGCCCACCATGTACAAGGCCATCGCGGCGCGGCCTACCATCCGCACGCTGTATTCCGATCGCCTCGTGCGCGAAGGCGTGGTGACCGAAGCTGAAGTGACCGCCGAGTGGGATGGTTTCCACAACAAGCTCGAGCAGGCCTATCAGGCCGCCCAGGGCTACAAGCCCAACAAGGCCGACTGGCTGGAAGGCGCGTGGAAAGGCCTCAAGCCGCCGCCAGTCGACACGACCCTGCCCGCGCCCGAAACCGGTGTTTCCATCGACCGGCTGAAGGAAGTCGGCGCATCGCTGGCTCATGTGCCCGATGACTTCAACGCCAACCCCAAGATCATCCGCCAGCTCAAGGCCAAGGCGAAGATGTTCGAGACCGGCGCGGGCATCGACTGGGCCACGGGCGAGGCGCTGGGCTTCGGCACGCTGCTGCTTGACAAGCACCATGTCCGCCTGTCGGGCGAGGACTGCCAGCGCGGCACCTTCAGCCAGCGCCATGCGGTGCTGATCGATCAGGTGAACCAGAACACCTACGTGCCGCTCAACAACATCGCCAAGGACCAGGCGGCCATCGAGATCTACAACTCGCTGCTGTCCGAATTCGGCGTGCTGGGCTTTGAATACGGCTACTCGCTGGCCGACCCCAATGCGCTGGTGCTGTGGGAGGCGCAGTTCGGTGACTTCGCCAACGGCGCGCAGGTCATCATCGACCAGTTCATCGCCTCGGGCGAGACCAAGTGGCTGCGCATGTCGGGCCTCGTGATGCTGCTGCCGCATGGCTATGAGGGGCAGGGGCCGGAGCATTCCTCCGCCCGCCTCGAGCGCTACCTGCAGCTTTGCGCCGAGAATAACATGCGGGTGTGCAACATCACCACGCCCGCCAACTACTTCCACGCGCTGCGCCGCCAGTTGTTCCTCGACTACCGCAAGCCGCTGATCATCATGACGCCGAAGTCCCTGCTGCGCCATAAGCTGGCGGTGTCGGAACTCAAGGATTTCGGGCCGGGCACGCGCTTCCTGCCGGTCATTGGCGAGATCGACCCGATCGCAGCGCCTGACAAGGTGGACCGGGTGGTGATCTGCTCGGGCAAGGTCTATTACGACCTGCTGGCCGAACGCCGTGAGCGCAAGCTCGATAACGTCGCAATCCTGCGCCTCGAGCAGTTCTATCCCTTCCCCGGCAAGATGCTGGGCGAGGAACTGGCCCGCTACAGGCAGGCCAAGGTGATCTGGTGCCAGGAAGAACCCGAGAACATGGGCGGCTGGACCTTTGTCGATCGCCTGATCGAGGGCGTGCTGACCGATATTGGCCACAAGAGCACGCGCCCGACCTTTGTGGGGCGGGTTGCGGCGGCCAGCCCGGCCACGGGCCTTGCCAAGGTGCATGTTGCCGAGCAGGCGGCGCTGGTGAACAAGGCGCTGGGCGTCAGCGCCTGATACGGACCGGGTAGAACATAACAACACGGGGGCGGCCTGCCGGTCGTACCCCCAAATAACGAATGGGGCCGCCCCGCAGCCTGGTTGGGGCAGGGGCGGCCAAGGGATTGGGAAACAGGAAATGTCCGCCGAGATCAAGGTACCGACACTGGGTGAAAGCGTAACCACGGCAACCATCGCCAAGTGGCTCAAGCAGCCGGGTGACGCCGTGAACGAGGATGACCCGTTGGTGGAACTGGAAACCGACAAGGTCAGCGTGGAAGTGCCCGCCCCGCAGGCTGGCGTGCTTGGCCCGCTGCTGGTGCCCGAAGGCGCTGAAGTGGAAGTGGGCACCGTGCTCTCCACCATCGAGGCCGGTAGTGGCGCCGCCCCCAAGGCCGCTGCCACTCCCGCGCCAAAGAAAGAAGCCGCCCCTGGTGGCGTGCAGGCCCAGCCCGCAACCCCGGGCCCGGTGGCGCGCCCCGCCACGCCGCCGTCCGATGTCGCGGCTCAGGGTGCGGCCAACGTGGCTTTCCCCGCCGCGCGCAAGGCCATGGCCGAGCAGGGTATAACGCCCGCCCAGGTCGGCACCGGCACGGGCAAGGACGGGCGCATCACCAAAGGTGACGTGCAGAGCTTCCTCGCGCAGCCGCGCGCGGCTGCCCCCGCTGCCGCCCCGCGCCCGCCGCGTCAGGACGACCCGCGTGAAGAGCGCGTGAAGATGACGCGCCTGCGCCGTACCATCGCCCGCCGCCTGAAGGATGCGCAGAACACCGCAGCCCTGCTCACCACCTTCAATGAGGTGGACATGTCGGCGGTGATGCAGATGCGCGCCGAATACAAGGAACTGTTCATCAAGAAGCATAACGGCGTGAAGCTGGGCTTCATGTCCATCTTCAGCCGCGCGGTCATTGCAGCGCTGCAGGAATTCCCGGCCATCAACGCCGAGATCGACGGCGATGACGTGATCTACCGCGAGTTCGTCAACCTCGGCATTGCCGTGGGCGGCCCCAACGGGCTGGTCGTGCCCGTGATCCGCGATGCCGACAAGATGGGCTTCGCCCAGATCGAGAGCGCGATCGCAGGCTTTGGCAAGAAGGCGCGCGAAGGCACGCTCAAGATCGATGAGCTGTCGGGTGGCACGTTCTCGATCACCAATGGCGGCATCTATGGCTCGCTCATGTCCACGCCCATCATCAACGCGCCACAGTCGGCCATCCTTGGCATGCATGCCATCCAGGAGCGCCCGATGGCGGTGAACGGGCAGGTGGTGATCCGCCCGATGATGTATATCGCGCTGACCTACGACCACCGGATCGTGGATGGCAAGGAGGCGGTCAGCTTCCTTGTGCGCGTCAAGCAGAACGTGGAAGATCCGCGCCGTCTGCTGCTGCAGGTCTGATGCCTGCCGGGGCCGCGCCTGTGTCGCGGCCCCTACGCGCAACCGCATAGCAAGCAGGACTGACAAGACATGACAATCGATATCAAGGTGCCCACGCTGGGCGAGAGCGTGACCACGGCCACGGTCGCCAAATGGCTGAAACAGCCCGGTGATGCGGTCAATGCCGATGACCCGATCGCCGAGCTGGAAACCGACAAGGTCAGCGTGGAAGTACCCGCCCCGCAGGCGGGCGTGCTCGGTGCCCATGCCGTCAAGGAAGGTGATGAGGTCGAGGTCGGCACAGTGCTGACCACCCTTACGCCGGGTGCTGGCGGCGCCAAGGCGGCTCCGGCCCCCGCAGCCCAGCCCGCGCAGGCGGCTGCCCCTGCCGCGTCCGCTCCGGCGGCCCCCGCGTCCAGCCCCGCGGCCGAGGCGCCAAGCGAGACGGATTACGACGTGATCGTGATCGGCGCGGGCCCTGGCGGTTACGTGTGCGCCATTCGCGCAGCCCAGCTTGGCTTCAGGGTGGCATGCGTGGAAAAGCGCGCGACCCTTGGGGGCACCTGCCTCAATGTGGGCTGTATTCCGTCCAAGGCGCTGTTGCAGCAGTCAGAGAACTTCCATGCCGCCAAGGATGAATATGGCGAGATGGGCATCATCATCGACAGCGTGAAGCTGGATCTGGCGAAGATGATGGCGCGCAAGCAGTCCGTGGTCGATGCGAACGTGAAGGGCGTGGAGTTCCTGTTCAAGAAGAACAAGGTCACCTGGCTCAAGGGCACCGGCAGGATCGAGGGTACGGGGCGCATCACGGTTGATGGCAAGCCGGTTACGGCAAAGCACATCGTCATTGCCAGCGGCAGCGACAGCGCGGGCCTGCCGGGCGTGGACGTGGATGAAAAGCAGATCGTCACCTCCACCGGCGCGCTTGAGCTTTCCGCCGTTCCCAAGAAGATGGTGGTGATTGGCGGTGGCGTGATCGGCCTTGAGCTGGGCAGCGTGTGGCACCGCCTCGGCGCGGATGTGACGGTGATCGAATATCTCGACCGTCTGGTTCCCGGCACCGATAACGAAGTGGCCAAGACCTTCCAGCGCATCCTGACCAGGCAGGGCCTCAAGATGAAGCTCGGCCACAAGGTGACCAAGGCCGAGAAAAGCCCCAAGGGCGTGACCCTGAGCGTGGAACCCGCCAAGGGTGGCACGGCCGAGACGCTGGAAGCCGATGTGGTACTGCTGGCCATTGGCCGCACGGCAGCCAGCAAGGGCTTTGGGCTGGAGGAAGCCGGCATTGAGCTCGACAGGCGTGGCCGCATCGTGACTGATGCGCATTACGCCACCAGCGTGCCCGGCATCTACGCCATTGGCGATGTGATCGCTGGCCCCATGCTGGCCCACAAGGCCGAGGAAGAAGGCGTTGCCATAGCCGAGCTGCTGGCAGGCCAGGCAGGCCATGTAAATTATGGCGCGATCCCGGCCGTGGTCTATACGTGGCCGGAAGTGGCGACCGTGGGCAAGACCGAAGAAAACCTGAAGGAAGAGGGCGTTGCCTACAAGGTTGGCAAATTCCCCTTCACCGCCAATGGCCGCGCGCGCGCCATCGGCATGACCGACGGGTTTGTGAAGGTTCTGGCCGATGCCACCACCGACCAGGTGCTCGGCGTGCACATTATCGGCCCGATGGCGGGCGAACTGATTGCCGAATGCACCATGGCGATCGAGTTTGGCGCCTCGTCGGAAGATATTGCCCGCACCTGCCACGCCCACCCCACGTTGAGCGAGGCGGTGAAGGAAGCAGCCCTCGATGTGGACAAGCGCGCCATCCATATCTGACCCGGCGCAACAACACAAAACCCACCCGGCAACAGAGCTGCCGGGTGGGTTTTTTTATGAATGACAAAAGAAGTTTGTGGTGAAGCTGTTTTCAAAAAGCTTCACAAGTCCGCCGTCTTTCTGAAAAAGTCGGCCCACGCCCTCTCAGGCCGTGGGCGTCTTTACAGGGTTCCAGGCATCGCGCTGGGTGATGCGGATCAGTTCTGTTGCGGAAACCGCGCGTGAGATGAAGAAGCCCTGCACGTAATCCACGCCCAGCGCACGCACGGTGTCGAATTCCTCCTGTGTTTCCACGCCTTCCACCGTTACGGCCAGGTTGTAGCCATGGCCGAGCTTGATGAGGGCGGCAAGCAGGTTGCGGGCTTCCGCGTCGGTGGCGATGTCACGCACGAGGCAGCGGTCAAGCTTGAGCGACTGCAGCGGCAGTTCGCGCAGGGTGGACAGGCGCACTGTACCGTAACCGAAATTGTCCATGGCCAGGCCAAACCCGTCTTCCGCCAGGGCGCGCAGGCGCAGGCGGCTTTTTTCTGCCCGCCGCCCCTGCAGCATCTGCTCGGTCACTTCCAGCATGAAGGTGGACGGTTCAAGGTTGAGTTCACGGATCTCGCTGAACAGATCGATCTGCTGCTCGAGGTTGAGCAGGTCCAGATGCGACAGGTTGACCGCCAGCCGCAGGCTGGGCAGGCCTGCTTCCTTCCATTTCTGGATATCGTCATGGAAGGACTGCACAAGGTGCGTCTCCATGATCTGGGCCAGGGCCGAGTCGGCAAATACATCGGTAAACGCCCCGGCGGAGAGCAGGCCCCGGTCCGGGTGGTGCCAGCGCATCAGTGCTTCCGCCTGCTCGATGCGGCCCGTGCGTGCGTTCAGTATGGGCTGGTAGTAAACCTCGAACTGCCTGAGTTCCACGCCCTTGCGGGCCTCGGTCAGGATCTTGGCCCGTTCCATCGTGGTCTTGTGCAGGCTGGGTGTGAACATGCGCGCCTGCTTGCCGCCCGACTGCTTGGCGGCATAGACCGCCACATCGGCGTTTTTCTGCAGGCCCTCGAGCGTGTCCGCTGCCGTGATCGGCGTGGCCCCGATGCTGCCGGATATGCGCACCGTGGCGCTATCGAGCATGATCGGCTCCTCAAGCAGGTTCTGCACCTTGGTCAGAATGGTCTCGAGCGGCATGAGCTTGAGGCTGCGGCGCAGGATGATGGCGAACTCATCGCCACCAAGGCGGCTGATCGCGTCATCGGGGCCGATCAGTTCGATCAGGCGCTGCCCGATCACCTTGAGCACTTCATCGCCCGCATGGTGGCCATGGATGTCATTGACGGGCTTGAACCCGTCAAGATCGAACATGACCAGCGCCTGCGGCTCGGGGTGCGGGCGCTTGGCGTTCTCGAGTGCGGTGACAAGGCTGGCATTGAAGCCGCCACGGTTGAGCAGCCCGGTCAGCACATCGGTCGCGGCCTGTTTCTTGAGCCGGACCTTGGTGTTCATCAGTTCCGTGATTTCAAACCGGCTTGCCACGAAACCGGTGATCTCGCCCTGCGCATTGTGGTGCGGCATGATGGTGGTGGCCACCCAGTAATGGCTGCCATCCTTGGCGCGGTTGCACAGGTTGCCATACCAGGTGCGGCCTGCGAACAGGGTCTGGTACATCTCGCGGAAGAAGGCCTTCCCATGCTCGCCCGAGTTCAGGATGCGGTGGGTATGGCCAAGAAGCTCCTCGCGGGAATACTGGCTGATCTCGCAGAATTTGTCATTGACGTAAGTAATAACGCCCTTGCGGTCAGTGACTGCAACAATAAGGACATTATCCACCACATCCGCCCAGAAGTCGGCATCTTCATGTGTAAGGGCACGGAGCCTGTTATCATGCGGTGCTGACATTCTGTTACCTCGGATACGGATCGGAAAACCTGAATTGACCTATCGGTAATTTAGGATGATTTCTTTTCTGGCGAAACATTTTTGGCAGTCTTCGCGGCAGGCAGCATCTGGCGGATCGTGTGGTGGTGGCGCATCCACTTCTCGAAGTCGTCGGGTGCGAGCGGCTTGGCGAACAGGTAGCCCTGCATCACGTCGCAGTTCAGTTTTTCCAGCAGGTCGCGCTGCTGCTCGGTCTCGACGCCTTCGGTCACGACCGTC
>NZ_NIRT01000105.1 GCF_003207795.1 Komagataeibacter nataicola
ATACCAACCGTTGATTGCTATAACCTATGAGCCCAATTGCGCAGTCCGATTGACATGATGCGCCATGGTTGATCGACGAGCTGGTTCCAGGCATGGCAGGCGATATCAACGATATCGTCATAGGTTCTGAAGATCCTGTTTGAGAGCCATGTATTGCGCAGGAACTGCCAGAGATTTTCCACCGGGTTCAGTTCAGGAGCCCGGGGAGGCAGCGGGAGAATGGTGATATTGTAGGGAACATCCAGCTTCTGACTGGTATGCCATGCGGCCTGATCCACAATGAGGACGGCGTGAGCGCCCTGCGCGACCGTGCGTGAAATCTCCGCGAGATGGAGCTGCATGCCGTGCAGGTTGCAGACAGGGAGCACGAGGCCTGCGGCCGCTCCCTTTTCAGGACAGATGGCCCCGAAAATCCACGCGGATCTGGTGCGCAGGTCAGCAACGGCCCGGGGCCGGGTGCCCCGTTTCGCCCACCGTCGGGTCAGCTTCGTTTTCTGGCCGATCCGCGCCTCGTCAGACCACCAGATTTCGATATCTTTTCCGGGATGTCTGGACCTGATCGCCGCCATGACACCGGGGAACTCTTTTTAAAAATGTCCTGGGCTTCTGTATCCTGGCGATAGTGCCGTGGCCGGGCTGTCAGCAGACGGAACCCCTCGCGGCGTATGATCTGACCCAGACGCGTTTCCGACAGGCTGACGCCATAGGTCTCATGCAGCCACCCGCAGAGATCACACAGTCTCCAGCGGACAACACCATGCACCGCAGGGATGGGTCCTTCTTCGAGCCGGGTTTTCAAGGCAGACAGCATCTCCTGTGTCAGGCGGGCTTTCTGTCCCCCGCCATGACGATCCACAAGGCCATCCGGGCCATCCGCATTGAAACGCAGCACCCAGTCACGGATACTCTGACGGTCTGTCCCCGCAAGCAGGGCCGCCTCGCCGCGCGAGGCGCCATCATAAATCGCCGCAAGCGCCAACAGGCGACGCGACTGACCCGCATGCCGGCTTCTGCGCGCAAGGCGTCGCAACTCCGAACTATCATGATCGTCACGCAGGGATAGAGGGCTGCCCATCCAGAATGCCTCCTTCAGAGAATGGTCTGCATCCTATGAATCACATTTTTAAACCGATGGGTACCCCGTGAGTCAGGCCAAACAATGGTTGGTAT
>NZ_NIRT01000025.1 GCF_003207795.1 Komagataeibacter nataicola
GCAGAAGATACGGCTGGGATCGGTCAAACGGGATGAAGCGGCTCATCGCGACACTCTACAGCCTTACCCCTTCACAGGGTACCCCAACCCGACAGGCTGGTAGGCCGTATCGAGGATATGGCCGACACCAAGCATGGCCATCCCGTCAGAGGCATAGACATGGCCGACGATATCCGCCAGCGCGAGGGAGTCCGTCGCTTTACATGTGGCGTAGCGGATCACGCCGTGCACCTTGATCGTGACCGGATGGCCGGTCTTGATGTCGATGCGCGAGGCGCCGAGGCCATGCGCCCAGCGAAGGAGGGAGTCCAGCCCCGGCGCGTTACGCCGTCGCTCCTCGACCCAGGCAAACCCTTTCCTGCCTTCATCCGGCCAGCGTTCGTCGGTCGTGACGGGGATGGTGATATTCATCGGCAATGCTCCGGATAACCGTAGTCGCTTCCGCGCCGGACGTGGCCCTGAAGCCCCGGCTGGCTCGCGATCCGGATCGTGCGGTCATTGAGGTGGAGGGTGTCTCCTCCTCCCACGGCGTCCTGGTGCTCGAACACGACGCGTGGTTCTTCGACGCGCCCGGCGTTCAGCAGCACCCGGTAGCGGGCCATGCCGGTAATGTCGCGCTGCAGGCGCGACAGATCGGAGAGGAAGATTTCGGTTGCCTGCTTTTCTCCATCTGCCCAGCCTTCCGCCACCCACTGGTTCCAGTGTGACACTTCCGCCTTTGTGCGGGGCAGGGCCGCGGCTACCGGGTGATGCGGTTTGCCCCATGTCCGGACGAGATACGTGCGCCAGTCCGGGGGCGCGGATGTCAGTTGTGCCTCCCGGGTGATCTCGAAAACACATTCTGTCTCGTGCGCCACCTGGCCGGTGTCATTGAGCGCAAAGGCCATCTGTGCCTCGGTGACGATGGGAGGCTGCATGAGGGTCTGGCCACTCCCGATCGGAAGCACGATCGACCGGAAATCATAAGTGGCGTCGAGTGTCTCCTCATGGCGCCGCAGCATCTCGTTGATGGCGAATGCCCGGGCGGCCAGACCGCCCTGCGCACCGTAAATATGCGCGGCTTCCCGAAGCTGGACGCTTCGACCGGGTTTCAGGTCATCGCCTGGCTCGTCATTGGGGCGGGTGTTCTCAAGGGCCTCAAGAGAGGGGGGCGCTTCGCCGCCGACCACCTCGTCGAGCGTTGAGGCTCCTGTCACCGGTTTATTGATGGGATTGGCAAGGGCGGGGTCAGCCCCGTCCACCTGATCCGCACCCGGCTGGGGCGGCTGTGGCTCCGGGACCAATGTGCCGCTGCGGGCCGATGGCGGGGATGGAGACGATGTCGGTAGCCGGACGTGCTGCCCCTCCTCAATGACAACCTTCCCCGTGGAGACAGACGCCGCATGGGTCGGGCTGCCTGCGGCCGTCACGACGATGGCCGAAGATAGAAAGAGCGCCATCTTACGCATGCCATGCCACCGTTATCGCGTGGTGAAGCGGGTCTACCGAGACCATGGCCTGATCTCCGGCCTGATCGCCCAATGTCCGAAGGATATCCACCACGGCGGCAACGCTGTTGGTCGCGACGTGCATTGCTCGGGGATGGCCGGTGACAGTCACGCTATAGCCAATCTCCTGGCCAAGTTTTGCGACGGCCTTGCCCAGCGGGCCGTCCCACACGAACCAGATCCGGCGGGTCAGGTCATCGGGGAGCGGGGGTTGGTTGGTAGATGCAACGACCGGAGACGGGCGGATGCTGCCAAGTTCCCGAAGATCAGTCGTGGTCTCTGCTATTGACCGCTGCAAGGCCAGTTCAGGATTGGCCATGCCGGTCGTCGCAATGGGAGAAGGTGACGACAGGCTCTGCGCACAGGCGTTGAGCGCCATGGACAAAAGAAAAATGAGCAGAGAATGTTTCATGAGCTTCTCCGGATGATGGGAGAAGCTTCGAAGATCATCTTGCGACTGCTACAGCAAAAATTGGCTGCGTTGCTTTTTATTTCATGCAGGCCCCGAGAGCAGATTTGGGTCTTCTTTGGAATTTGCTTTCGCTAAATTGACCCGCAGGGTCATGGCAGGCGCTTAGTACGACTTGATATATCCTAATTATTCCCTATTATGGGATCAATTGGAGACGCACATGATAGAAATCCAGCCCGTTACCCCACGCGAAGCGCAGTTTCTAATCGGTATGTCAGAAAAGGATATCAACCGGGCGATTGATCGTGGGGAAGTAGAGAAGATCAGCGAGCCGGAAGAGGGCATGCCGGTTCACGGTGTGGAGAAAGGGCGTAGGCGGGTACGAAAGATCGGCCTCTCGGAGTTGTTGTTTCTGGCGCTTGAAAAGCAGATGCATGCGGATCTAACTCCGATGGGGCGTCGGAAGCTATATCAGGCCTTCAAAAAAAATGAAGCAAAAGCCAGAACCGTAAGCTTTGGTCCTTTTAAAGCCAATATTACCGAAATTCAGCGTAACTTTCTATCCAAATACAAGAAACTCCTCGATGCCAAGAAAAATATATTAGAGGAGGATGGGACTGATCCTGTTATCAAGGGAACGGATATATCTGCTTATCGTGTTGCTGCCCTCGCACAGGGACAGACAATCAAGGAGATCAAAGCGGACTATCCGACCCTGACCGAGGAACAGATTGAATCTGCTATTGCTTACACGGAGGCTTATCCCAAACCTGGGCGTCCATATCCGGTCCGTAGTTTCCGGCGGGCGGCTGGTGCATTGGCCGAGATGGGTATTTTTGATGCCATAGAGACTGGAACTGAATCGGCAAAAGAATGATATTACTTCCCAGTGATCTGGACACCGATGGTCTCGGCTAACTCGACTAGAGCCGCATAAGTGTCTTCATTTTCCACGATATCGACCGAAGGTGCAATACTGCTCAATGGATCTGGTGGCAAGCGATCTCCAAATAGGATGATAGCGCGCGCACGGTCGTCCTGACGCGACACCCACTCTAAACCTTGAACGTCTGGGCACTGAGCGTGAATGGCTTCGGCCCACTTGCGCGTTTGAGGATATATATCCTTATCAGTCTCAATGAGATCAACACGTGGAATACCGAGCTTGCGCAAGGCTGTGCTGCTAAGATCTGCAAGCGTGAGGTCAGTCGAGGACTGAAGTTGTGAATATTGATGGTTCTTTAGCTTTCGCTTTGCAACGGTCTTCAGTCCTGGCTCATGGGGAACATCATGGAAGACGGTCTCCATGGCTGCACATTCTAACGTCGTGCCGCCATAAATGGTCGGAATGGATATACCATTTGCATCAATGATCGGGCTAAATCGGGCATTTCCTTGGGGACCAGGATTGAACGTATTTGCTCCGTAAGTCTCAGGATGGATGCGGTGGATTGTCTTGTCTGCCGACCAAATCGTTTTTTTTACGAGAGCATTAAGGTCTGGAGGGGGACGCGCGATTGTGCAGGACGTTGCTGTGACGGCGACAGGCGGGGTCGACGGTGACTCTGTCGTCTTCGGTTTTGCGCGAGATGTGGATATCTTCGTTGTACCGGAATGCGCGGTGCTACGAGGCTTTGGCTGAGTTGGCCGCCTCGGTTTAACCATGGAGCACACCTGCAATTTCGTCTTCTGCTGCCGCTAAGACGCGCTCTGGCGCACTTTTAAGTAAATCCTTAGGAGCCGTGCCGCCAAGAAAGCTGTTTGCTGACGCAAACCAGATTGCAATGTCCCATGCATCCAGTTTGCCTTTGAACACCTTTAGAATTGGGACAAGTCCCTTGATTGGGCGGTATTGCATGTCGCGGTCGAGTGCATACGCCGGATACAGATCATTCCCGTCATGTCGCAAAGCAAAAACTTTTCCTTCGCGTTTCCATTTGTTTGGCTGGGCGCTGGCATTTTGGCCTTTGAAACCTGCAATTTCAGATAGTCGAACAGCGCTGATCCACTCTGCGCTCTCAAGAACCGTTTGCCGAGCATCTGCGTTCATGCGTGCCTCAGTAATGAGGTGCTCGGGAGGAGACGCAGCCGGAACAAGTGCATCAACAAGCTTCTTGAGGGTCGCTGTTTTATGAATGGCAAGCCGATCAATGATCAGGGGAGCAATAAGCCGAACGGCCTCTGCAAATGCCGATGCGGTGCTTTTATTGGCATGTGCAAGTTGAAACACAACGAATTGATTGTTGTCTGTATCCTGCAGACTTTCGCGAATTTCACGAACAGAGCCAGTTATCGGCTTAATGCCGGTGTTCGTGATTTCTCGATTTGGGACTGCGACCATGATTCCCTCCTGGGATATGATAGATAGATATATATATAGATATCCTACCTAGTCAATGATGGTGAGTAGCGGTGATCGTTCCGTGACGGGTGATGCAGCAGGCGACGCCTAACACCACTTGTGAGGTGGCGAGTTCGAAGTCGATTGAGGCACGCGTAAGGGCTTTGGGCAACATGGGAACGAACAGGGCCTGGGGCAGCATTGAAGGCAAATTTGGTACCTTGAAGACCGATGCTGCGCCCGAAGCAGGGGGGCGGATCTGCGCTCTTTTTTATACGCACCTGCACTATGGCGGGGAGTGCGAACACCGTTTTCTACGCGAGGAGCCGACTGCTGGTAGGAAGGGTGCCGTAAAAGGCGGGTGCCAGAGTTCGCAGAAGGTCATATATGACGGTATAAGGCGTGTTGTATGTCAGATATGAATTATAGTCATGGGCTCACCCAAATTTCGCTTGGCTCTTGAACAACTTGGCCATGACCTTCGTGGCGCGCGCCTGGAAAAGGGAGATTCCGGTGTTGGGATCGGCACTCTGGCCGACCTGATTGATATCCGCATGGACGATCTGGGACTGGCGTTGACTGCTGAACGTCAGCCTCGTCGAGGCCGAGCTTCCGCGACCACGTTACGCAGGCAGCAGGACAAGGATAAGGCCGCGCATGGGAGAACGGGTGTTATTGATCTGGACGGTGCTTCGTTCTGATGCCTGATTTCAGCGCCAATATCGTAATCGGCGTTTGCTTCAACATCGCTGTAACATTCAAGACGTGAGGCAGTCAGGCGAATATCGGTCACTTTCTACCCAGTGGTAAATTCGAGTTCCGATTGTTCATCAATGGCGCGCAGGGTTTCATACAATCCTGCGGCCACGCCTCTACCTTCCACGATCTCATCCGCCAGTTCATCCAGAACGCTGGCAAATGCTTCATCGGTCGCGAGACCGAAAACATTCATGCGCTCGCTTTTTCTGCGTTCGATCTCGCTATTTGCTGTTCCCGAGGGAAATACGGTGGCGAGCATCCGCAGGGCGCGGGCAAAATGGATCCGTTTATAAAGGCGCGAACGGAGCGCCGTGTCGCCAGGCGTCGTTGAGAAAGACCAGAGTTCGATTGGCCCCAGGACGTTCACCAGAAGCTGTTCATACTTTGCTTCTCCGGCCGACATGTCCACGAAGAATGGCGCACCATTCTTTCCCGGACCCGGCAGCGCGTTGCGAATGACATAGGCGCTGGCATCGGACAGCTTGAAACGTCGGATAAGACTGTCTGCCGTCTCCTGATCACCGCATTTGAGGACCCATCGGGCGGTTGATATCTTGTAGAGATCCTCGCTGAAATCGGTATGGTTCTGTGAAATGAAGGCGAGCTGGACGTTGTGCTTGCGTCCCTCGCGGCCGTCGCGCACAGCCTGCTTGTCTACCTGGGGCGCGGGTTCGGTGCGGTGCCACTCATCGAAGTCGACACGTTTCGTCGTTTCGTACATCTCCGTGAAACGGGCGAGATGATAGTCCCGCATGGACGGGGGCATATGCGGGTCGTCCGCATAATCGGGATGCAGAAAGAAATTCCGGGCCAGGATATGGCGGCCAAGCATATACATGAGTGCCGTCTGGCGGTTGGCTGCGGGAGAGCCGGAAGGTGCCACCTCGGCAAGATCGAGAACGATCACGCGCGCATCCCCCATATCCAGCCTTGTCGGGGACGCCAGCATGGGAAAATTCTTGATCACGTTCATGATGTAGCGATCAAACGTGTCGATCAGGCTTTCACCAGTTTCCAGGGTGATCTTGGAATAGCGTTTTTCGATTTCCGGGCTGCGGGCCGCAATCAGCAGATCCTGCAGGACCGGTATGGCATGACGCTGGGCAAAACCTGCGAGGCGGTACTCCCTGAGACTGACAAGGGCATCGACGACATCCCGCCACCATGTCGGATCGTCCTCTCCCGCATGGTGGGGCAGGCTTATGCCCAGCGATGTTATTGCGGCATCGACATCCGGCTCGATCCCTGGCGTGTAGATTTTAGGCGTGCTCCCCTGCACCCCGGTACAGAGGCGGTAGGCTTCATCAATCACGTCCTCTACCAGGTGGTCCATGCCCTCCCAAGGCCTGCCATCCAGCGGCGTGGCAAGGAGCGAGATGAAATTCTGCAGGAAAACGCGCTCGAGTGGCAGGGGATATTCCAGTCCGACCTGGGTATCGAAGACATTGACCTCGAAGCCCGGGATTGCCTGCATTTTGACGTAAACCGCCTCGTGCTGGCGTTCGGGGCCAAGCGCGTTGCGCAGCATCTCGATCAGTCCGCGCGAGGACGGCCCTATATCGAGCTTGCCGATATAGGGGAGCTTGGTGCCGTGGCTGCTGATCGCGGCGCTGCTGAGGATCAAGCCCAGCAGAATGGTATTGGCCAGAACGGATTTTCCGCCGCCAGGCGGGGCTACGATAATGTCTACGACGGATGGGCGTAGCCCGCCCCCGGTCGGATCGTAGGGCCAGATTGAACCATCGGGTTTGCGGAAGAGGATGGATCCTCTCTGCCACGGTGATGCACTGCGTGCCCACGGCATCATGGAGAACGCGTCACCGACAAGGGCGAGCGATGAGGTCGCAGTCGAACCGAGCGCCAGGGCAGGGACAGAACCCATGGCCGCTTCCAGCGGATCGCCGGAAATCCGAGTTGTCTTGCTGTTGCCCCACGCATCAATCGCCTGGGAGAGGTCCGACGCCTGCCGTCGCAGCTTCGCCTCTGCTCCAACCGGAGCCCAGGTTGTGGCGGTCATGCGCATCCGCACGGAATTATGGTTGTTTTTCTGGCGCTCCAGCTTGAGTGCGGCAAACGCCCGTCGAATGTCGCTATTTCCGGGGAACATCGCCAGAAACCCGGCTCCGGCTTCCTTGAAGCCGAAGGCGGCGCGGCCACCACCCTCCAGGATCATGGCGCTGCGCCATGGCAGTCTCTTGCGGCCAAGCACGCTGGAGAGTTCGGAAAACGGGCGCGGATCCTCTGGGCCAATCGTCATGTCGACCGGGGCGTATGTATAATCCCCCACGGTCACGAGTTGTCCGCCTTTCGTTTCGGCGTCGGCATTGAAAATCTGGTCCCGGATCGCCGGCCAGAGCAGGCCCTGCGGGTGTGGCTGCGGATCATCCAGATCGTCGGGAAGCCGTGGCATGACCCGGTCACCCAGCAGGGTCGGTTTCCAGGCGGACCCCGCCGTTTCACGATAGGTCGCTTCGCGCGCGACCTGCAATGCCTGATGTGGACCGAGGAATTCGCAGGAAATGTCGAACCCCTGCAGGGCAGCCTGGACGCGTGAAATGAACGATTCATGGCGGGCCGCCATGATATCGGAGCGCAGGGCAAAACGTTGGGTATTGCCCACGCGGGGAAATTGGGAGGCAAGGGTCCGGCGCTCCTCTGCCACCTGTTTGCGGTCCTCACGTGTCAGTACGCTGGGCCGGGTCCACAGGACATAGCAAGTGGCCTCCCAGCGCATGACGTTTGGCCAGCGCCGGCGCCTCTCTTCGATGACGTCCGAAAGGTCTGCTCCGATCTGTCTGGCTATGGACCGGCAACCATTGAGACTCAGGCGGTCAATCTCGATACCTGAGCGCTCGGGATCGGAAATATACCATCCCACAATGGCATGGCCACGTTCTTCAAGGAGACCCTGCAATTCTATACGCTGCTGCTCGGCGAGCGCTTCCACTTCCTGCCGCGTGCACATGCGACGCAGGCCATTGATGCGCAGTACGGAGACATATTCACCGCGTTTGGTGATGAGATGGTCCCCGTGCGTACTTTCCACATCGCAGAATGAGGCAAGGGGCTGGCGCAGCCCGAGGCTGATGCCGGCCAGCAGACTGGAAAGAATACCGCCCATTGATATGATCCTGTCATGTCATGACCGGTTGGGGATCGGCATCAAGCCATTCCCTGACGAGCGCCGGGTAGATGTCGGTGGGGCCGTTGTAGAGACGGCCCAGGGGGAAGAGCCGGATGCCGTCCATCAGGGTGGTCGCGCTTTCATTGATCTGCGGGTCAGCCCGGTTCGCCATCAGCAGGGCAGTCGCCAGCAGTCGGGGAGAGGTTGTCTCCAGCCGCCGCCGGGCTTCGGTCGTTCGCGCGTGCAAAGCGCGGAGCACAGCGAGAGCGCTTTTGCATTGCGCAGGCATCATCGCGGTGTCCGACCCTGACGCAATCGTGTCCATTGCACGATGCCAGACGACATCCTGTCCGTTTGGCCCATTGCCGAGCGTCTGGATGAGGGCCTGATGCGCGCAGCGGGTCAGGGTCATGATGCGGGCCTGCGGCAGTTTCGGCCACCATATCAGGACGGCTTCGCGTTCAATGGCCGGACGGGTCGGATCCTGCAGAATGTTGCATAAGGCGCAGACAGGCCCGGGTCCGTCACCATGCCATGGAAACCTGCGACCAGGCGTTATCAGGCCGCAGCAGGCACATGTGAAAAGGCCCGACTCACCCATCTCCCTGGCGCCTGGCGCTGACGGATCCCATGGGCGCGGCAGCAGCCGGAAAGACTGTGTGAGACGGGCCATTGCGATCGGGTTCCTAGCCGCCGCTCGTGAACTGATAGGCCTGAGCCTGCGTACCAACGGTTGCCGAGCCGCCGGACGCGGTGTTGGCAGCCTTGTTGATCCACTGCGGACCCGTTGCGAACAGACCGCACAGCACGATGCCGGCGATTGCCATACCGACCTTTCCGGGCGAACGGTTCTGTTCGTTGCGGCTCTGCCAGGCCGCCCATACGCCGCCGATGAAGCAGATGAAGGCAGCGACATACATGCATGCAGCAGCGACAAAGCCGCCCGCTGTCAGCCCCTCCTGGGCGGTGGCCTGCATCTGGGCCCCGATACCGTTTGCGCTGCCGGTTGCGGATTGGGCCAGCGCATGGCTGGCAATGAGGATCGGGACGGCCAATGTGCCAAGTGCCGTGACGGCACGCTGTCTGTATCCGGCCCGTTGTGTCACCAGACGCGTCAGTCGCGCCGCGTCGGGGATGCTTGTGCGAGAGAGGTTCATGGTCAAGGGCTCCGTTAAAGAGGGAGGCATGTCCCTCAGAGGAGTCTTCGGCCAGTAACATGCGACTGCGAATGTTTTTTCCGAAAAAATCTACCTTGTCGAACATTACACTATGACTTCGGTATAAAAATGGCTATCCGGCGTTTGGGGTTGATGGGCTGAATCCCCGGCTGGTTGGGAAGGCAGCTCAGGCCACCGCCTGAGCTACCATATCGGGGTGCCGTCCGATGACCCGAACGTAGGCTACAGCGAAGTCGGGGGCCATCGCCCGTGCCTGCTCCCAGTCCCGTAATGTACCGACAGGAACGCGGAAACGGCTGGCAAATTCGACCTGAGACAGACCGAGATCGTTACGGGTTTTACGGATCAACCGCGCCCTTTGCCCACGCTCCATGCCTTCGATGGATACCGCGCGGTCTTCGGAATCCGCCGGATCAGCAGGCAGAATGATATGCTCTCTCTTCACCTTTGTTGCTCCTTCTCACGGAAATAAAGCGGGGCAGATCGTCCCGCCAGACAAACACACCGGTGAACAGCTTCTCGCCCACGACGCCAACCACTTTGTAGCGATCCTCCTCATCCTCAATGCGGATGGTGGGCAAGATCAGGTGATTATCGTCCTCGAAAATACGGTCGCCAAAGGCCAGAGACAGTTTGTGCTTTTTTTGGTTGGCGAGGTCTTTTGCGGGGTCAAACCTGTTATCCATGAGACGATAATACGGGATTACCGTAGTTGCTGTAAAGTGAAAACTACGGGCATCCCGCAACTTTTAGCCATTTCGACAGGTCACCATCAACCTCGTATGCCCGATAGCATAAAAATCCGGGGCATATATCTTTATCCAGAATCGCTCGAATATTTAGTAATAATGAAATATTTCTTGTTTAATTTCTATAAAATATGAACAGTAAGCGAAAGTGATCGAGAATAGTTTAGGTATTAACGTGAATACACCCTTATTTCTGCATGGACATCAAATTTTATGGGTCTGTTATACTAATTATAAACAAGTATCATACGATCAACCATTGATTGGAACGGACGATAAACTCTCAATTATCCTTGATAGGCATTTTAGAAATACCATAACCAAGAACGCCAATGATGATTGGCATGCCAATAAAGGCGAAGAACTGCATAAAGGTCATTCTCGAAGCCCTCCTAAAACGGCTTGTGCCCGCTGATGGAGAAAATACGCCATTCCCAGCCAGAAAGCGACTCCCAAGATAACGATATGAGTAGGAACGCGGTTGGCTGTCAGATTAAAAAATGACGCAGCCAAAGGAGATAGAACACCTAGCGAAAGGCAAGATCCCGCAGCGGTATTCAGCAGGTTTGCCCGCAGCTTGGTCCGTTCGTTATGAACAAGATTACCCATCCCAGCCATCGCGTTCGGCGGCTTCAAGTTCCCTTGCGATCAGCCGGCGGATTGCTCCAGCACGGTTAATGCCCTGGCGCACGGCCACATGTGGCCATCTCTCCAGATGGGGCGCGCCCCGCTTTTTCGGGTTGTTATTTCCCAATTTTATCATGTTTATCGGTTATCAAAAAAATGCGCAGGAAGGAAAGTGTCGAACCTTGGCCAATCTCAGCGCTACGGGTCGGGTCATAATTTTAGCCGGACATTGTCCAGTGGCTCAGGATCCAGGTTGCTTCCTTGACGGGATTGAGGAGGATCACGCCGAAAACGAACTGGATGAGGCAACTGAGTTTTGAGCGGTTTGTTTTTCCGGTCGCCGACGCGTTCCACGCAACGACCGCCATGAACGCCGCCCAGGCGCCGAACATTTCGAAGAACAGGGCGAAATCACTGACGATTGACAGGATGGCATCCTCTGGGCCTGTCCCGGAAATGACGCTTCCGGTCGCGGCATCCGTGTAGCCGGTGACAGAAGCTCCCAGCGAAACCTGCGTATCGAGACCGGCAGAGGTGGTGGATTTGGTGAGTATCCTGTCAAAAGTGGCGAAGACGCCGGACAGGACAATCCCGATCCAGGGCACCCAGGGACGGCCGACGAACGGGTTCTGGGGCTGGCGCTGCTGCCATAATCCCCATGCCCCGGTCAGGAAGGCAATCCACGCTGCAATATAGCAGGCCATTGGCAGCAGCCAGGCCATGGCGAGAGCGAGATCGTTGACGAGGTTGACCAGACCTTGCACGTCGATGTGTCCTTGCCTTACTGGATGATGCCGCGTTCAGCCTGGATCACCCACATCGTGCCGCGTTGAGAGATGGCGCGCACTCGACCATATCCGCGGAGATCGGTGCCGATTTCGATTTCGGACTGCGGCGGTTGTCCGGCCGGCGCAGCGTCGTCCTGCACCATGGCAAGCTGGGGAGATGCGGCAAGTATCCGGTAGTGGGGCGTCCATGTCGGGGGCGGAGAAGGAGGCGTCGGGCGCATTTTCGCTGTCCGGGACGCTGGAGATTGCGGCGGCGTTGGTGCTGGCTGCGGCTCGGCCGCCGCCGCTTCCAGAGCTGCCCGTGCCTTGTCGGCCGCGGCGCGTGTGGCGGCCGGTCCATCTGACGGGGGCGCTTCGGCGTCGGCCACGGCTCGTTTGGCTTCGAGGAGCGACATCCGGCGGTTGAGATCCGAAGCCTTTGCCGTATCTGCGATACGCAGCCGGTCAAGATCCTGCCGGAGTGCTGCGATGTCGCTGCGGGTCCGCTGCACCAGTGCTGCTTCTTCTGTTACAAGCTGCAGTACCTGCATCTGGTCGTCCGATGTCAGGGGAGCCGCTTGCAGGCGGGTTGCTTTCTGGACCGCATCGTCCGTCGGAACAGCCTTTTCGATGCCAGTGTCGTGTTTCTGCGCGGGCGTGTTCTCGGCCGACGGGGTAGCCGGTATTGGGCCGGCGGGATGGGGCGGCTTTTTCATCGCAAGGAGTGCCTTGAGATCCTCATCTGTAGCCGAGACCTGAGATGCCGGGGGTGATGGCAATGATGTAGGTGAGTTCCCCGGCGCTGGAGATGCTTTGGGGCCTGATGGCAGCGGGGCGGAAATCATTCCGACTTCCTGGCCCAGAGGAGACGCCTGCCTCTTTGCTATGCCCATCACGAGGAAGAGGGAGAGCAGACTGCCGACGGCAGTACCCGCGATCATGACCTGCCTGCGACGCGGAAGCGCCCTGAAAAGGGCTATGGCATGTGGAACGGGTCGGTTCCTGTCAGGTGCTGCTGTTACAGGTTGAAGGTGAGGGGAGGGTGGCTCGGCAATTGTGTCCGCCTCGGGCGAAGGGTCAGGCTCGGGCATTGTGCCCAGCTTGCGGAACGGAACAGGTTCGATGCCGCGATCCGCGCTGAACGGATCCCGGGACGTCGTTGCGGTTGCGGCTGAGGTCATGGTGAATGCTGCCTTCTGGTAGAGAGTGCAGAATTCGTCGATATCATGCGACCGGTGCCCGAAACCTTAGAGACTGTTTGAAAAGTCAGCACATCATAGCATTTTAAAATTAAAGGAAGTTTTTGGTGAAGCTTTTTGCAAAAGCTTCGAAAGAACGCCGACTTTTTGAAAAAAGGCAGCACCCAAAAACTTTTATTATTTTTTATCAATGGGTTGTTTTCAAACAGTCTCTTACTTCTTCATGACGACGTCCGACATGAAGATCACGCCAACACTGACCTGAGCGGCAAGATTTACGCGCGGCTGGGTCGGCATCTGCTGCATGAGCGCGCTGTTGACCTGCGAGGCCGCTGCACCGGCCGCCACGCCCAGTTGTTGCGGGAAATTCAGTGACTGGACGTAGTTGACGTTGCCGAGGGCTCCGATCGAACCGGTCGTGTTCGACGTCATCTCGATCGCCTGCCCGAGCCCCTGGACAAAGGCGGCTGCGGCGGGAAGAACAAAGCGCTCAACGTATAGCTGGTCAACGCTTGAGGCCACGGCAGCTTCCATGGTGTCCGGCGCAACCACCATACCTTCGACCTGGATCGGGGTTGGATCATTTTTATGGAAGACCTGATCAACGCGGACAACCAGCCTGTTCAGATGTCCCCCGGCCCTTCTGACGGATGCTTTCATCCTGTCGCCAGCGAGTGGACCTGAATCAGCTTCCAGGATGATTTCTCCCCCGAGATCGCTGTTGGTTGCTGAAACCGTATGGGCGTAAATCCCCCGCCCGGCAGGAACAAGGACGCGGGAGAGGGCCGTCTGGGAATTTGCTGTCGCCGCCGAAGTTATTGAAGGGGAGACCATCGGTTTCTTTGTCTGCTCCCTTCCGGTTTCCGTCTTTTCATACAGTACATTTGTGACAGGAAAGCGTCCATCAAGACGGCCTGCAAGATCCATGATCGCATGTCTGTATGCGGTGATGGCGTCCTTCTGGAGCTGCGGGTCACGTGGCACGGCGGCGCGGAAGGCTGCATCCGTCTGCACTGGTACGACGGGAACGCTTGGTACGACCTCAGGCGCGTGCGGGGCTGGCGCCGCGGCGGCCTTGGCCATCGCCGGGTTGACGTCCGCCCCGACCTCCTGGGCGACTGCGGGCGGGGGAGGCTTGTCGTCGGGATGGGTGGGCGTGCCCGGTGCAATATCGGGTGAATACGATTGTCCTGCAGTCTGTGCCCGGTCTGCCTCGTCGTGGATCTGATCTTCGCGGAGTTCCTGCTGGCGCGGATTGGAATTCAGGCCGCCGGGCAGGGGGTTGGCGGCGGGCGGCCTGCCGGGGTCCGAGCGTGGAAGCTCCTTACGGTGGATGGTGGAGATGAGCAGCGTGACACCCAGAACGGTGCCGATACTCCCAAGGATTGCGAGCAGACGCCGGTTTCCGCCCCGCGACGCATCACTGAACAGCTGGTTGAATCTGGGTTTCATCACTGTGCGTCCCTGATATGGGCCGAGACCGTCCGTCCCGCATCGGAGAGAAGGACAACGGGGGACTCATGGAAGGCATAGAGCGTGTATCCCCCTTCACCCTGCTCCATGCTGTCCGAGGAGGGCGTCATGAGATGAAGGCGCGTGCGAAGATAGACCTCGTTTCCAATCCGCCAGGCGCGCACGTCGTCGGGTGAAATACCCTCGACGGCCAGCGGAACGGCTGACGCTGGTGGAATGCCGCTTAGCATGGCGTTCATGTAGGGCTCGCCTGTCGCGGGCACTCCGGGGCGGCTGTCGACCGGCTCCCGGGCATTGGGCCCTCCCTCGGACATGCGAACGGTCAGGTTGTCATCGTAGGATCCACGTCCCGCGATCAGCAGGAAGGAGACCGGCTTTGGCGCGTTCTGAAGCGTTACGAGCAGTCCGCCTCTGGGCTGGAGCGACATCGGTTCGACATTGATGGTATTGGAGCCCTTGAACGGGACGCAGGTATAGAAACCTGTTGTCTCAACCGCAGGATTCCCGGCTGATGCGCCGCTTTTGCCGGAAGCACAGTTCGTGCTGCCGTCCGGGTTGGCGGAATTGCCAGACGTATTCCATGCGATCGGCCAGGGCTGTCCCGTGCTGTCCACGAAGGACAATGCGGTCGGATAGCCTTTTGTCGTAAAGATCAGGCTTGTCTGCTGACCAGGCGCAAAGGAGACACGGATCGCCGGGCGCGCATTAGGGGTCGCGAATTCCGTACCGACCTGCTCCGTGGCACGACGCACGTCCTTCAGGCGTTCCCCCAGTCGAAGGATTTCTTCGGGCGTGAAAGGAATGGCCTCATGCTCGGCTTCATCTTCGGCTGCCTGATCCTGATCGTCTGCAGGTGTCGTTGCCGCAGGCCCGGGCTGTGATGGCTGCTGTGCGAGTGCCGCAAGTGGCAGGATGGACAGGGTCAGCGGAAAGAGAGAAAGAATTCGCACAGTTGTCACTCCCTCCCCGACGAGACGACAAGCTGTTCGATGGCCAGTCCATCCGGGTGATCCAGGTCCTCCACGCGATCAATCGTCACGGTTGCCATCAGCATTTGCGTATTCTGCTGGTTGACGTTTTCGCAGGTCTGGATGAAAGGGAACTGTATTACGTAGCGCGCGTGTCCCTGCACGACAGTCTCGGCGCGTACGGTCGCGGCCCGTGTCGGCTGCGCGTAACAGAGCAGTTTTGCATCCCTGAGTTTCGCCAGATTCCCCTGCGTAATGAAAGACTTTGCAAAGGTGTTCCATCCGTTGAGCGTGTAGTGAGCGCCCGCGGTGTTCATCTGGGTTGGAAAATCACGATAGTTGATGTTGTAGGGTGCGATCGCCCATTTGACGGCCCAGCCGAGAAGCTGGTCCTGGCCAAGTACCGGACTGGTGAGCGCCACGGCCGGTCGGGGAGCATTTTGGCCGTCAACGTAGAAATAGAGGGGTGTGGGCGGGTGTGCACGGATATAGGCGTCGTGCGCCGAGAACACGATGACCACGCCCGCCAGTGCGATGTTGAGCAGCAGTGATCTGTCTACAACAATCCCCTGAAAGTCGGGGTCGGTAAGCCGCCTGGTTACTGCGGAATTAAACAGCCGCATGGCGCGCCTCCCTTACGGGGGCATGAAAAAAGGTGGTCATCACTCTACTCTCATTTCCCGACGGTGATGAGAGCAGGCTGGAAGTCTATCTTGCGACCAGCACGTTTTTTCTTTGACGGTTCCCGGCACTACTCAGGCGGCAATGCCATGCGTGGCGGCAATGCTGCGGCGGTATCGTCTGCTGACCCGGTCACCACCCTTGCGGGTGGTCCAGAAAAAGCATCCGCTCTTGCAGAGGCATTCCCGCCGGATGTACTGGTGTTCGCCGATATAATATTCGGCCCTCGCGTGAATGAACCAGGGCACTTTGGCGCCGCGTCGTGGCGGAAGCTGCTCCCAGCAGCTTTGGGATTTCAGCGCGCTTTCCGAAATAAGGAAGTCCCGCGCAATTTCACGCGGGTTCTGAAATGCAAAATGGCGGTAGGCGATTTCAATGTTGGCGGCCTCGTGCCACCGTACCTTGTCTCCTCCCTTATGTCCTGTGAGGGTCAGCCTGTTGAGGCTGTTCCTGACAAGCCATGTCCGTCCCCGCCGGGCTTCATGAGGCAGCAGGGAGGCCTGTTCCCATGTCAGGACAGCTTCGGGATCTGCGGGAATGGCGCTCCGCTTTTCGGCAAGTATGGTCTCCGCCTGTATTTTTGAGAGCCTGATGCGCGGTGGCAGGCCAAGCTGCTTTCTTTTTGCACGCACGCTCCCGGCCGAGCGGCCAAGCATCTCAGCTATGTCGGCGGTTTTATCACCACAGAGCCAGCGTTGGCCAAGGATGAGCAACTGGGTCCTTGTCCATGCTCCCCTGCGTGCAGGCGCTTCGTAAAAAACATTCTGGGGTCGGTCGGCCCATTGCGCGACTGACTCCTTCACCTCCTGCACTGTCAGGGTGAGCATGGTCGCCACAAGGACCTCGTCGCGCAGCCTGGCATAAAGGGCGCGTATCATTTCTGGCGTGGGATAGGTCTGAAGCCATGTAAACAGACCGTGTTTTATAACCTGGCCGAACGATGCTGACTTCATGGCGGTATGCCCTCGTCATCGCGTTTTCGGGATAGGCTGCGTGTTTTGGGAATAATATCTCTTAAGCGTTATATAACCGTCAAGAAATAAATAGCGCAGAACGCGCTAATATGACTCCAGACGCGGTTTCCGGTCCGCGTTGGTGATCCGCCGGGCCACATCACCTGGAATGGACAGCCCAAGGCATAGGGTCTGCCATAAGAAAGGAGACCTCTTTCCTGACAGTCTCCATACCTTCATCACCCGGTCAGTGGTTTGCGATATCGTCGAGGTGACCAATAATGGACTCGAGATCAGCGAGGGCTTCGAGTTGTGATTGCGCGGACATTGCCCACGCGGTCATGTCCAGGGAACGCAAGAGGTCTGCGTCGTCATGTATTCCCGGGATCAGGTAATAAACGGAGACGGACAGTCCTTCGGCAATGCGATAAACCGTTTCAAGGCTCGGATTTCTCAGCCCTGCTTCGATCAGGCTCAGGCTGGTCAGGGAAACATGTGATTTATGGGCGATCTGGCTCGCTGTTGCCCCCTGAAGCGTCCTGAAGATCTGAATCCTGCGCCCAAATATCTCGAGGAGGTCCTGCCGTTCCCCCGAGGTGAAGGCGACACTGTGTGAATAATGATCGATCGGCAATCTGACCGGTATTTCCGGCAGGTTAAACGTCTTTGAAATATTGCCAATAATGTCGCGTAATTTCTGGATTGCCAGATTGTAGTCCGAACACTGCTTCATGGTCTTTTTCAGCTGCGTGGCGGATGCCACCAGATCCAGATGGGCAAACCATGTACCTTCTGGTGCGCCTTGCGGAAGAATATCGCGCGGATCTATCTCAAATACCCGTAGCAGCGCCGATAATGTTTCCAGGGAAACCGGACGACCGGCTTCGATGCTCCGTATGACCGATACATTCAACCGTGCCAGTTTGGCGAGGTGTACCTGCGTCCAGTCAAGCGCAGTGCGCCTGTCATAAATGATTTCCCCAATGTCTCTATATAATTGGCCGGATGCAAATAAAGCCTCGGCTTGCATCTTGCCATTGTCATGGGACATTTTCGTTTACTCTCACGGCGGGCGTTTTCCTCGGCAAAAGAAACTTCCAACATCCAGAAGATATCGACTGGTCACGTCCTGACAGGGGATCACGCGTGACGGAACGTCATGATAGTCGAGTTGGAGCCCGCAAAAAAGGTGTCTGAGGTCGCAAAGGCCGCTGCTCTGGTCAGGAGAACTTGATGGAGACACTCATATGCCTGTTATGCCTGCCGTGGTTATGGCGCTGGCCTCTGGCCCCATATCTGTCACACCTGCCGCGTTTCATCTTGTCCAGACAACTTCTCCGGACACTCCGTCCCAGCCGGCGTTGATGGGGACAACCGGCGGGGAAGCCTTACCATCACCGGGAGACGCTGGGCAGGAAGGTCCGGGCGCATTGGCTGATACTGGTGTGGATCCTCGAACATCCGGGAATGTTCCAGCCCGTCGGTATTTCCATATCGCCAGCGGTTATGGAAAGCAGGTCCCACTTGGTTTCGCCGTGCGTCAGATCGTTCCGCATGGGGTGCGTGTGGTGTTCGCGGCGGACGTGGACACCAGCGTTCCTGTTGACTGGCAGGGCGGCCGGGAATGGAACAAGGTTCTGGCGACCACGGTAGCCCAGGCGGGTGACGTCATTGATGTTGGTCATAATAAAGTCGCGGTCCGACGTCGAATTCGCTGACTGGTCGCATGATGGCCCGACACCTTCGTCGTAATCACCCGAGGAAGGTTCCATGAACAAGCCCTCATCCGTCCGGAAATCCGGACTTTCTTCCCCGATGCCCAATGTCTCCCTTGCGCTGGATGCGCTCGGCGAGATCTGGCGCATCAGGGGCGGGGAGGACGTCATCGCGATGTTGGACAATGATATGACAGCGAGGACGGCCTGGCACGCCATCCTCGCTGGTGTCGCGCCGCATGAATGGCCGGATCTGGTCAGCTCCCTTGACGCGCTGATCCCCTATCTGCGCGGCCGCAGGGACCTGTTGTCGGCGGACAGCCCTTTTGGACGGGGCGTAATCTCGGAAAGCAGGCGCCAGGCGCTTCATCGCCTTCTTGCTCCGGAAAGGATTGCCCTGCTGGAGGCTGTGACGCGTCCGGCTACACGTCAGGAGGCCGCATGATCGGTCTGCGCTTCCGTGTCCTGTTGTCAGTGGCCGCCGCTCTTGTATCGATACAGGGGCATGCGCAGACCATGTCATCAGCCGCCTCTGGCGCCACGACATCTACGGGAAGCGTCGGCTGCGCCGCCCTGACCCAGGCGGCGGCAACAGCCGTAAACGAACGCGTTCAGGCCAACGATGCTTACGAAAAGCAGCCGGATAGCGTCAACGGCCTATCCTGCCTGAGCAATTTTTTCAACGGCACCGGATTGAATCTCATCACGAACGGCCTTGACCCCGCGGCACTCCTGCAGGCCGTCGAGGGCCAGATAGGTGGCCAGGTCTGTCAGGCCGCACAGGCGGCATGGGGTAACGCCATGGGGTCGACCCAATGTGGACTCAGTTTGTCAGGCGTTAACCTGGGGCTCGGTTTTGGCTCGAGTAGCGGGCTCATGTGCCCGAGCCTGAGTTTCGGTGGTGGTGGGCCGCCAATCGCGACCGCCATTGCGGGGACGTCGAGCGGTACGACTGATCTGTATATCAACGGATCTCCCCAGCTTCCGACCGGATACAGCCTGAGCAATCTCGTGGACGGAGTGTTCTGATGCGCAGGCTGCAGATGGTTATCATTGGTGTTGCTTCGTGCGTCTGCGTGCTGGCAGTCACGCCGCGTCCGGCATACGCGCTTTTCAGTGACGCCGCTGTCGTTGCAGCGATCAAGCTTCTTCAGGCGTTCACGGGCAACGCCCTCAATACGATGACAAAAAATCTGACGGACAGCATCGATTCAAACCTCAGTAGCCTTACAAACCCGAATTCCGTTGCGTCTCTCCTGACGAAGGGTTTCACGCAGGTTGCCAATTACGCGAAAGCCCAGGTCGGTGCCCAGTCGCAACTCATGGATGCCCAGGACGCAGCGATGGCCGGATTTCTACGGCGCCAGCAGGAAACCGGAATCCGGGACGAGCATATGATGAACCCGGAATTCTGCGCGGGCCTTGACGCCCAGCAGTCCACCGTGGCCGCGTCCAAAGCGGCGCGCTCTGCGGTGTACGCCATTGCGACCGTGAGCGATCCCCGCGGTGAGGCAGGTCAGGGAACGCCCTCCTATTACGGCAAGTCACAAGGCACGGATGCGAACATGTCCCTGCACCTCAAGCGCTACTGTTCGTCGGACGACGTGGCCCAGGGGCTCTGCTCTTCCGTGTCCCGGCTGCCGAACGCCGACCAGCGTGCTGCCAGCCTGTTCGGCGCTGATACCCTATCTGCGGATGGAGCTGTGGATGCAGCCAATGATTATGCGACTACCCTCATCCAGCCAGTAGCGCCGGCGGCCCTGCGTGGCGAGCAGCTGTCCAGCCTTCGTGGACGTGAAGCCGCAACCCGGCGCCGGTCATACAACAGTCGTATGTCTCTTGCCCGCTGGGTCACGGGCTACGTCACATCTCTTGGCGTGCCGTCCGTCACGCTGACGCGTGACCAGAAGGCTGAAATGACGGCTGAGGGGCTCACACCGCTCGACAAGGCGTCATGGCTGCAGGCCATGGCGCTGGAAGTCAATCGCAGGGTCTCCAGCGTAAGCTGGAACGCCTCGCTCCAGGCAATGCCTCCCGCGTCGGTCATGCGCGAAGTTGCCACCGAGATGGCGCAGTCCAATTACCTTGCGCTGCAGAACTACCGTCTCGGGCTCTACCTCGCGACCATGGGAGCTGCCCGGGTCGCGCAGGGAGAAGAGGTCGCCTTCAAGGACGGCCTGACACCGATGCCTTCCCCCACGATCAATCCCTAGAGGTTTGCCATGTCTGAGGCCCAGCAGAAAACCGGCGATATCGAGGATGTGCTGAAAACCCTCGATCGCGTGCAGTCCGAATACAGAAAGCAGGCGCCCGGGCAGGCCGCCGCATATGACCGGCTGCGGCAGGAATCCCGTGAGCCTGACGTCCAGAATGATCCCGGGTTCCGTACGCGCGTCGCATACGCCGTGCAGGATGTAGAGCGCCTTTTGGGACCGACGCTTGAAAAGGAGCATCCTCTCCGCGCCGAGATGACAGAGCGCGCGGCGCATTACCCAGGTCTGAACGAACCTGTGGTCGCTGCGATGATGCGTGAAACGCATCGCCTTCAGCAGCCAGAAGTAAACGCGATCCGGACACTTGCCAGTGAACTGGTTGAAGGACATCAGGATCCGGACCACCCGGACATCGCGCACACCATCGAGAGCCTGAGGGCGACCGTCTTTCCCGAACCGGGGCACCAGCCAGCGCCAGGGCAGAATCATGCTGCCGGGTCTGCGCACGATGAGAAAGGTCAAGCGGATAAAACCCGTGGAATGGCGTCCCCGGGTGGGGGCGCTCCGCAAGGACCGGAGCAGTCGGCCAGCAGCCAACCCGGACAGACCCATACGATGGATCCTCAGAAGGACTTTCGAGAGAAACAGACAGGTCCCGCAAAAGATGCGCCGGAAAGCCGATCGACGATGGATGACAACGGCACAAAGGAAAAGGCGGCAGCGAACACACGGGAAACGAACGCCGCTACCAGGGAGCAGGAGGAAGTAAAGGTTATTCGCGGCGGGGGCTTTGCCCGCCTCGCGGAAGCGATTGCCTCGCGCATTGATAGCCAGCCTGCGAGCCCGGCATCATCATGGATGGAAAAGGCCGTCGATTTCAGCACCCGGCTGCACAACGCGCGTGACGAAAAGAGCCTGGAGGCGACCGAACGTCTGGGAAAGCAGGCGGTGGAGGCCCTGCGTGACCTCAGGGAGCGGCCAGCTTCCTCCATCATGGCGGCGATTTCAGATGCAGGAAAGGGTGATCCTGACGGTGTTGCCGGTGTGTTGTCGGAGATGAAGGCCGGTGGCCGGTATGCCGATCTGCATAGCCAGTTTGTGACGGAGAAACAGAATAACCAGGCGTTCGCGGCGCAACTGGAGAATGTCACCAGCAGGCTCGAAGCCTACGGAAAGGGAAGGGACGCCGCCGAGGCAACAGGCCAGCGCATGGGAATGCCCGGCAGTGTGACGCAGCGCTTCACCCAGCTCGATGCCGAGATCGGCAGGACTGCGGCCGAGGTGCCCGGAAAAAAGGAGGGGGCCAGTGCGCTGGAAGATGTGAGCGAAAAGGTCCGCGAGATGATGCACAAGGCCGTAACCGCGGTGACGGATTTCATGACGCGGATGAATCCCGGTCCCACCGCCAGTCCTGCGCCGTGACTTCGCCGCTGGAGGACAAACCATGACGCCCTTTCGTCGCCTTGTATTCGCCATCCTGCCGCTCCTGTTTCTGTCGGCTCTTACCGTGTCCGCTGCAGCGCAGACGGTCGTCGCGACCGGTTCAGGGGATGCAGCCAGCAGCACGGGCTATAACGTGACATGGGACCTGCTTGATCCGGGCAGTGATTGGGCGGCGCAGGTCATCCGGTCCGTATTCCCGGTTTTCGGGCAGGATACGGGCGCGCCCAGCATCGGCAACGAGGCGACCGTCATAGGAACCATGATCGGGTGGTTCTCCGGGTTTGTCATGGCATTTGCGATGGCGGTCGTAAGCTATATCTACTTCATGAACATCCACCGGGGTGCAGAAACAGCGCAACTCCTTGGTAACAACCAGACCAGCATGTCGATTGTGCGGATCGGGATTGCGGCCATCCTGATGTGGCCGCTTCCGACAACCGGCTTCAATGCGGCGCAGGCCGTTGTCGTGCAGGGCTCGCTCTGGGGCATCGGTATGGCGAAGGTCGTCTATGACAAGGCGAAGCAGGCGATCGGACCCGACGGCAAGGTCATCGCACAGCCCCTCATCCCCGGCACAAAGGGGATTGTGACCGGTCTTGTGAAAAATGAGTTCTGCCGGGCCATTATTAACATTGCTGCGAATAACACGAACCTGATTGAGGCCCCGACCGGGCAGACCGTCCTGTCCGTGACCGGCGGGAAGATGGGGATCATCAACTATTCTTACAATATGGCAGCCGGCGCAGGAGACGGGACACCAGTTTGCGGGGCCGTAAGTCTGCAGGCGCCCAATACTGACGCGGTGAATCTGGCCGGTTTTCAGGTCGACCAGGCGGGTATGCAAAAACAGGTCCTTGATTCCGTGATCCTTGGCGACATTCGCAGCCAGGTTGCGCAGGTGGCCCAGAATTACTGGCAGACGAAAACGACAGCGTCCCTGGCCCCACTCATGACCATCATCGTCAATGCCACCAACGATTATGCGTCGCGTCTCACGACGCAGGCGGCACAACTGCGGTCCAAGCTTCAGGACACGGTCAACAATCAGACCCTCGCGCTTCACCAATGGGGGATTTCGACGAACGGAGATTCGGTCAACACCAGCAACCAGATGGATACTCTCGGGTGGACCGGCGCAGGAGCCTACTATCTCGAATTTGCGCGCCTCAATGGCCAGACCCTGTCTCTCATGACCGCAACGCCAACCATCACCACGCCATCCTATTCCGGCCTCGGAAACTATCTTGCCTCGGACATTGCGCCTCTTGTGCAGTCTGCGGACACCTTTATGGAGAACATTGACAGCATGGTTGCAACGCAGGATGGCGTGACCGCGCCAGGCGGGAATGCTGACCTGTACACAGGAGCGATACCGGGCGGAGACGGTGCGGGTGTGCTCGACCAGCTGTTCCGCGCCCTGCACCTGAATGATTACGCCCTGCAGATCGTGACCGGATTTATCGAGCCGTCCGGTACGAACGGCTACTGGACGGATCCGTTTGGCAATCTCATGTCACTTGGCAACTGGATGATCACGACCGCCCTTCTCACCATGGGCACTGCGTCGGTTCTTTCTTCTACGGCCGGCACCGTCGGTATTGGCGTGCTGTCGCTTCTGAGCGGAAATCCTGAAGGTGCCGTTGCGGCAGGGGCCGGGCACGCACTGATGCACTTTTTTGGCGCGCCGATTATCGGCGGCTGTTTCGCCATGCTTATGCCAGGCCTCACCATCGCCTATGTCATCCCGATGATCCCGTTTGTCATGTGGATGTTTGCCGTGGCTGGATGGTTCATCATGGTCTGTGAGTCCGTGATTGCAGCGCCTCTGTGGATGCTCGCGCATATGACCATGAACGGGGAGGGGCTGCACGGTCATGCAAAACAGGGTTATGCCCTTCTGTTCAATGTCATCTTCCGGCCGGTGCTGATGCTGTTCGGACTTTTCCTTGGATATTTTATATTTGATTCAGTGTCGTGGCTGATCCACATGTGTTTCGGCATTGCGGCCGGACTGGTGCTGTCAAACGGCTGGATTGTGAGCAACTTCCTCGGCATGATTGTTCTGGTCAGCCTGTTTGTCATGATTCATGTCACTTTGGCGTTCATTTCATTCAGGATGATCTCGATCCTACCCCAGCGGGTTCCCGCCATGATCGGATTTGGTGACGTGGACCGGGTCGACATCGACCAGTTCAGCCGGGACGCCGCCGTTGTCGGTATGGCGGGCACGTTGCTCTCGATTCAGCAGTCGCTCGGTGGGAGCGATCGAACTGCGACCCAGCCTATGGATGATAAAAATAGTAAGCAAATATATACGGGTGCAAATAAAGCTGTAGATACGACAATGAAAAAGATCCTATAGTGCGTTACACTTGGAGGGCATGAAATGTTTGGTGGCAACGGGTTGAGTGGGCCGGCAGGCTTCATACTCGGACGCATGTCGTGTCAGTATAGCGAGAGCTTGCAACGCAATATCCGACAGGCCCTTCATGGTGCTGCTCCGCCGCATTTTAACGAACTCGAAGAGCAGGTTCGGTTAATCAGTCGCTTGACCGAGGCACTTAATCTGGCAAATGCTCACTCCGATAAACTCGAAAGCCAGTTGGAAGACTGGAAAGACTACGCTCATGGCCTGGAATCCCAGATCAGAGAACTGAAAGACCATTTTTGTCGGACGAGTGCTCATGCTGAGCAGCTTGCCAACGATCTCAAAATATCAAGGGAACAGGAAAAAGACCGGGCGCAAGAACTTGAGGCAATCCGTGTCAATTACCGCCGACTCAGCGATGACCATGTCACACTGACAACCAAGGCCGAGAACATGGAACGACGGATTTGGGGCTATCTTTCCATGGAAAATGAATGGAGAAAGCGGCAGTCCTAGTCGCAAGATACTTGGTCAGGATGGTCTCCTCTAAGCGGGAGACCATTCGTGAAACATCTCATTCTACCTCTTGTCCTCTCCCCCTGGCTTGCGGCATGCAGCGCTGGCAACGTGTCGTCTGCTGCCCATGTGCATGGCCCAAAGGCTCCGCCGACCAGGCATGCGCGTTATGATCCGCACGCTGCCTACGGATCGACACGTGTAATCTGGACACCCCCTACGTGCGATCGCGCCGGTACGATCGTCCGGCCTGATGATCCACGGGTGATGCAGGGGCGCGAGGATTATGAACACGCCTCTTGGGCAACAGGCGCTCAGGGCGGCGACAAGAACGCGCCTCCCGGGACGTTCTGAGTGCTCCGCCGATCCTATCTATTCACCAGCGCAATGCAGATGGACTTGCGCTTACGGCTTGCGGGGAATGAGGCTGTCGGCGGTCGCGACAAATTGGCGGGCGGAACACAGGCGGCGTTCGCGGATCTGCCAGTTGAGCCACGCGTTCTGAAACGCCACGAGTGCCAGAAATGTCCAGAAGGGTGCGAACTCCAGCGCAGCAAGGAGTTGGGTGCCCTTCCAGTGGGAAAGGAGCATCTCTCCGGCCCAGCCAAGAATCAGACCTACAGCGAGCATACTGGCAGCAAGCGCCCGCCTGTATGTCTCATGCTGTCTCCGATCGAGTAAGATCGCCACAACGCGGGGTTCGACGCCATATTCGGCAGCGATCGCGGCGATATCAATAGGGGTACCGTCTGGCGCCCGCGGGCCCTGCATACTGGCTTTAGGCTTCAGTAATGCCTTCCCGAGGGCTTCAATCAGCGCGGCGTTCCTCGTCACATCGGACCAGGCGACCAATGTACGTGGGTCGCCAATCATCAGGCGGGCCACTTTGCGCGTTTTTGCAAAAAAACGCCGCGGGCCGGTCTGGTCCTGTCGTGTCTTCATTGCGAGACCGAGGTGAGAAACGTGATGACATCCGTGGGAACGCCGTCGAGCCGGCCGATCCTGCCATTGCGGTGCATCCAGACGAAGGTTGGGGTCCCTGTGAGCCCTATCTGCCGTGCAATCCCGGTATTGCGGGCAAGCTTCTCCCCACTATCCGGTTCAGGTACAGTCAATCTCGGGTTTAGACGACCGTTGACCCACGCTTGTGCCATCTCGTTTGCCGGAAGCGACAGCATGGCTCTCGCATTGACGGTACTGGCGCCATTATCCTCGTAATCAAGCAATGACAGCGGGACTATTTTCAGGCGAACTTTCCCCGCATCGATTGCGGGCTGAAGGATATGCATTGCCTTCATCGAGTAGATACATTGCGGGTCTATGAACATGATGACTTCCGGGGCTGAAGGTGTCCCTATAAGGCCTCCCGAGAGACCCAGAAGCCCGGACTGTTCGTTAGTGTCGGATGAAGGGCCAGAGATACTGATTTCTGGGACGGCTCCGGGAATGTCCCTGATCTGGTCTTTCGTGATGTCCTGTCCAGTGGCGCCCCACATGCGGGCCGCGACTGCTGCCTTGCCATCCGGGGTCGCATAGACGACCTGAAAACGGTTATCCGCCCGAACAAACATTCCCCTGATGCCTTCGACCGGCGTGAGATCGTGGGCGCGCGATCCGGCCAGGGAACGTAGGGTGTCGTATGGTACCGGAACCAGCGTGCCGCTAAGCACGATTGCATGGCTTTCCGGAGCGAAAAAGACGAGGAGTTCGTTCCGGGTATGGGCGATGCCAGCTTCGAAGCCGTGGAGATCGGGCAGTTTTTCGATGTTGGCCCCTGCTATCCCAAGGTGGGCGACTGCATCAGTCCTACCTTTATTATCATGTTCCAGGGGCGGCCCTATGGTGTTGCTCCTGGACACAATCGGAGTGGACACAGAGCATTGCTGTCCTCGCGCTGGCGCGTGTATGAGCAGGAGAAATGGCAACACGTAGAAACTGCGCATGGCGGACTCCGGACAATACCTATGTCCCGTACGCCCTGATCATGCGACTGCGATTAAAAAAAATCATTCCTTTTCGTTCCCCCTTTCTCGAGACAGGGGATTTTCAAAAGGGGGGGTGATCGGGGAGAGAATAAACGTCTCTCCTGCTTCGCTTCCTAATTCGTCGACCGACATCTCACTTATCATTTTTACAAGAATATCAACGCGGAGTTGCAAATAATGGGAATTCGGATGGTCGTCTTTCAACTGACGGCCTTTTTCGTGGCAAAGCACCAGAATGGGGTGCAATGATCTTGCCTGCTCACGCCTGGCAGTTGATGTTTTCGCTGGAGAAGCAATGTATTCAATATTGCATCTCAGCGCTAAAATCGCCTGAACCAGCGTCAGACATAGCTGTCCGGATTGTTCGTCATCGATAAGCTCGAAACGCGAGCGAAGTTCATCAAACTTCATGTCATCCTCACACGGATCAAGACGAACACACTGAAGCAACGCAGTGCACGGTTGCCATGTTTCTTACGGAGCGCTGGAGCGGCATAACCCGATATACTTTGCTATTATTCACGATTTTCGTCGTGATTTAATCTGGTCACCTAGCTACACGGAATCATGATCAGGCTGCCCAATCTACACGATTCCGTCTTGTTGTAACGTATATCTCATTATTGTTACCGAGTGTTTCATAGATATTCTGCGGGCAACGTATGTTCGAAACATGCGGAGCTATTGCTGGGTGATCGAAGGGCAGTCATGCCTGGATGGCAAGAAAAAGCGTCTTCTACGTCATCTTGCGATCGGTCGTGGCTTGAAGCAACCACCAACATGCTGGATGACTGACGTATCGGAAGACATCCGCATCGTACCATCCGACCCATAGATCGCAGGAAATGATCCATGCATGCTCCAAGCGAAGTTGCAAAAGGCTGAAAGAAGTTCAGAATATCTGTACTTGGATAATAGATCATGTTAGCATCATGCGATGCGCAGGACCAATATGACATCCAGAAGATCAACGAGCGCCGTTCCCCCAGAGAAAACAATACAGCTTGGACTGTTCCCACTATCGGTCCAGTTGCGCCGTATTCAACCCAGTTTCAATGAGTGGCGGTATTACGGACTGTCAGTTCAGCCCGACCTGTTCGGTGGTGCCGCGCTTGTTCGTAACTGGGGCAGGATCGGGACAGCTGGCACCCAGCGCGTGGATCTCTATCCGGATGAAGGCGCCGCGGTGAATGCCCTGACCGCGATGATCCGTTATCGCCTGAAACGCGGCTATATCGTTACACAGCCATGACTGGCTGCATTACCTGCAGGGGTAACCCGGTGTGATCATCGGACAGGTGATAGAGATAAATACTGTATCCGCTCACCACGTCATGGAAAATTCGTGTGTGGATATATTCGGACTAAAAAACTTATCATCGACATTGGGGTGAGCCGTAGTTTTCGTGAAAGGCCCGCTGCATAAGCCAGTTTACGCCGTCTGATAGCGTAATCAGGGGCAGGCTCCGCCGCATACAATTTGCGTAAAACTTGATGTTCATGGTGCAATGTGATCGATGTAGGCAACGTGCCGCAATATATAATTCAGCTTTCGATACGCCATATTTTGCCGATTGCATAAAGACTTACACTCCGGCAATGTTATTCGGTAAAAATATAGCGGAGAGGCTTTATCATGGACCAATCAGACGACCTATCCCCGGCAATTGTAATTGCCATGAGCGACATCGTGGCAGCGCATCTCGGCAATACCAATACCTCTCTGCCGACAGAACATGTCCCGGCGTTTATCCGCGATGTCTACGCTGCTATCCGCGAAACAACACCGGCCACAGAGAAAAATAGCAGCATCCCTGCCCAGCAGCCTGCAGTTCCAGTCGGGCAGTCGGTATTTCCTGACTACATCGTCTGTCTGGAAGATGGCAAAAAACTCAAAATGCTCAAGCGTCACCTGCAGACAAGGTACGGAATGACGCCAACGCAATACCGAGAGAAGTGGCAACTTCCTATGGATTATCCCATGGTTGCTCCGGAGTATGCCAAAATGCGGGCGACTCTGGCGCGAGACGCGGGCCTTGGACGTAAGGTTTTGGTGCCCCAGACCGCTCCCGTGGACGAAGCAACCGCAGCACCTTCTGTCGATAGTGCGACGAAAGAAGTGTTGGTCGACACTGCTGAGGCTGTATTACCCCCCAAAAAAACGATTTCGAAGCGATCCAGGTCGTCGGCAACTGAAACCGGATCTTCCGCGGCATCGCCAAAGAAAACGCCGGGTTCCAAGACTTCAGCGAGACCGCGTGCGGTACGGAAGACCGGCACGAAAGCAAAAGGGGCCAAGGTCTGACTGATCAGCCCGGCCTATCCGGCTTTGTCATAAGGCAGCCAGGCATCACCCGAACGTCAGGATGATCAGATGGTGAATGTTCATGAGGAAGATGTTCGAGTTATCATTGCGCCAGTTCGCGCCACACTGCTCAAACTGGAAGATCTCGTCGCCGGGATTACCGATCTGAACGGGCATGATGAAATTGACTTTGGACAGTCTGTAGGTGACGAAAGCTGGTGAACACCAAATCGCAGGTCACGTGGGTTCCGGACTGCGGCGACATTGTCTGGTTGGAATTTGATCCCTCAGCCGGGGCGGAAACGGGCTGTGCATCGGCCTGCGGTGCTTCTCAGCCCTGCAAGTTATAATGCCAAAGCGGGGATGACGCTTTGCTGCCCCATGACCACTAAAATCAAAGGCTATCCGTTTGAAGTAGCCGTAGTAGTAAAACCCGCCAGTGTGGTCCTCTCTGATCAGGTGAGAAGTCTGGACTGGCGGATGCGGAACGCGAAGCTCAAAGGAAAGGTCTCGGCAAAGGAAATTGAGGCAGTTCGTCAGCATGCCAGATTACTGGCTGGCCGAGGAAAACAGGGAAGCCCGAACATTTCTATGTATTCAAACATGTCCTGCCGGACTTCTTAATATGTGTTGTAGGTTCGACGCTCCATGCGCTTGTCTGATGAGCGATCAACCACGTTCTACGCCGACATACAGGGCAACGTTGGCCTCTGCGCCAGAAAACGGAAACATGAGATGTGCAGCACAGCCGAACAGGGTCACGTTCGGTTGCGGCTGCCAGCACATTCCTGGCGGTAGGTTGCTATACGTTAGCAATGGCACCGGGCTGTGGTCGGGTTTTGTAATCTAATTGGGCAGGGGTGTGAAATCACCTGTTTCAGTCTGGGTGCGGGGTGAGTCTGGAGCCTTATCCTGACGCCGATGAGCGTTCAAAACGCCGGGTACCGGCTAGACGAGCCATCAGCCCGCATATGAGTGCGGCTGCACAACGCGGGCCTATGTATGATACCGGTGATCGGGTTGAAAAAGGCAGAGCTGGGTACCGAGGGCACGACAGCATCATGTCCGTCCGTAGCAAGGAACTTTAACAGATGCTCAAATCCGAGATACGAGCCTAGCCAGCTGTGGCAGAGCAGCACAAGTGGGCAAGACGCCACGCCTTCGGTGGGTGTTATTGACAGCCAGTCGGTTAAAACCGCTACAACAGCGGCCGCTGTGGTTATGACGCGAGCAAAAAAAATCAAGGGTCGCGAGCGGCATATCTCGACCGACACGCTGTGTCATGTCGTGGCAGCTGTCGTGCATCCCGCCGACATTCAGGATCATAACGGTGCGCCGCCGGCAGCAACCAAAATACGCTCATTGTTCGCTTGGCTGCGCCATCTGATTGGTGAGGGTGGATATGCTGGCGAGAAGTTGCGTGGTGTGCTGGTCGAACGTGGCCGACGGACGATCGAGATCGTCAAGCGCAGCGATCGGGCTGAAGGCTTCATCATCATGCCGAAACGCTGGATCGTGGAGCGTCGCTTCGTATGGCTCGGACGCTGCCGCCGTTTCACGAAACATGTCGAGGCACCAATCTCGTTATCCTGTGCACAGTTGATGATTGTCCATATCTGCAGGGTGCTGAGACAAATCAATCAAACCGCTTTCTAATTCAGGCTCTAACAGAGCCTTAAATTCACATATGAAATTATCGCTTACTCTAAATATAGAAATGATAATCATTTTCATAATATAAATTCTCTTTTGTAGACCGGATGTTCAGGTTCACGTCAGGTTTCTCTGTTACCGTCAGAAAGTCATCGTCGTGATGGCAGGAACTTTATGTACGCCGGGGAACAGACGCTTATTATGCAAAGGATAGTGCGGGATAGTCTGTATGCAGCCTGTATTTTCTTCCTAGGGGTGTCGGCCGCTTGGGCGGATGATGGGACAGAGGGCATATGTATGACGGTCCGGCATGGTATACGTTTGCATGTAGATGGCATGTATGGGGGTTATCCCCATTCCGTACTGCGTGACGCCGTGCTGCAGGGCGTGGCGTGCCCCTCTGATGAAGCTGAACGGCATGTCTTCGGTCTCATTGCCGACCCGCCGCCACACCTGCGTATTTCCGTTACGAGGCCCATGGGGCAGGGGCAGCAGGGGGCGATTTCGGCCCGGCTGTTCTCGCAGGGGCATTTTGTCATCGGGGAACGCATGTCCCTTTCGCCCCTGGCGCGTTCGCAGTCCCCGTTTTCGGTCACGTCCGAGATCAATCTGCTGATGGCGCGACTGTGGAGCGATTTGGCCGAACGGATCAGCCATGGTGGTCGCGCCATTCCATGATGGCCTGAAGCATGAACCGCGCCATCCCCCCCATCCCCCCCATCGTGTCGATCGCCATGGCCTGTGCCCTGCCATGGATGGCCCTGGCCCAGGACGCCCGCCCTGGCCCATCCTTCCATGAAGCCGTCGGCATGGCCTGGGCGATCGATCCCGTCCGCACCGAACTTCAGGTCGGCCATCATTCCGCCCGCGCCCGCGCCAGCGCTGCCGGGTCATGGTTTGCCGGCGGCCCGACCCTGTCGGGTGAATACATGGATGACCACATGCTGGGCAGTAACGAAGGCTATACAACCTATCAGGGCGGCGTATCGGTGCCGCTGTGGTTGCCGGGGCAGGGCAGTGCAACAAAACAGGTAGCCAGCGCGGAAGCCGCGTCGATTGATGAGCAGCTCAATGTCGAACACATGGCGCTATCCATCCGGGTGCTGGACGCAGCTGCCGCCGCCCTGATTGCCCGTACCCGGATGGATGTGGCCCATGCCCTGTACGATGCGACAGCGCGCATGGCCGGCAATGCGACGCATGCGGTGCATGGTGGGGAACTGGCCTCGGTCGATGGGCAGATGGCGCAGGCGGCGATGGAGAACGCGCGCAATGAACTGGCCCTGGCACAGGAGGAAGCGCAGAACGCGACTACGGCCCTGGAGGTGCTGCTGGGGCGCCCGGTTGTGCCTGACCTGAGCCGTTATGGTGGCGGCGACGTGACGCAGGCCCGTTTTGTCAGCCCGCGCGACATGGAAGACAACGATCCCCGCATAAAGGTCGCGCACCGCAATGTGGAAGCCGCCGAAGCGAACATGAAACTGGCGCGCCGTTCGTTCATGCCCAACCCGGAAATCGGCGTGGACGCCATTCATGAAAAGCAGTACGGCAGCCCGTGGGATGATCGTGTGGGCGTGAATTTCAGCATCCCCCTGCCCAGCGAGGTCCGTAACACCCCCATCATGTCCGAAGCCCGCAACCGCCTGGCCACGGCCACCAGCCAGGAAACGCAGGCGCGGCGCATGGTGCATCTGGAAATGATGCGCGTGCGTGAACGCCTGATCGCGGCCACCACGGCACGACAGGCTACCCGCAGTGCCGCAGAGAATATGGAAAAGCGGGCCCAGGCGCAGGAACGGGCCTGGCAAGTAGGCGAAGCCGGTGTGGATACGGCGCTTGCCGCCCGGCAGGCGGCCGCCAATACCCGACTGGCCAGTGTCCGGGCTGAAGTGGAATGGCATGTCGCCAGCATCCGCATGCTGATTGCAACAGGTGTCGTGCCATGAAGCGGATTGCCTCCATCCTGTTTCTTCTCGGCCTGTCCGCCCTGCCTGCCCATGCCGGGGAGGGGACGCTGCCCCCGATCGTGAAGCTGGACGGGGCGGCGGTTGCCAATGAAGGGGTAACCATCGTCACAGCCACGCCGGGTCGCGTGGCACCCATGCTGCCGGTCATGAGCCGGGTCATGCCCGATACGACGCGGGTCGTTCATATCCATCCCGCCGGCAGTGGCAAGGTGCTGGCAGTACTGGTACAGCCCGGAGCATCCGTGCAGCGGGGGCAGGCGCTGGTGCGCTATCAGGATCATTCCCTGCATGTTGCGCGCCTGCAGGCGGTTCAGATGCGTGCAGCGCTTGCTGCCGCCATTGCGGCCCGGACCGATGCGGCAGGCGCGGTGCAGCGGGCTAGGGCACTGGCTGGCGAGAGCATATCATTGGCCGAACTGCGCCGCAGGCAGGACGTGCTGGCACAGGCGGATGCCACCATGCGTGCACGCCAGGCGGATGTGGACACGTTGGGCCACCGTTTTGCCGAGGAGTTCAATTCATCATCGGAGCAGGACAGTCAGGGCGCGGAAGACGAAACCTCGACCCTGATCTCCCCTGTCAACGGCATGGTGCAGGTGATCGGTACGTCAGTGGCGGGTGATGTGGACCCGAGCATGGATGTGGCCACCGTCGCGGATCTGTCCAGCATATGGCTTGTCTCCGACATCCCGCCGGACCAGGCGGCGCGGATCGCACCAGGCGGCCAGCAGGTAACGCGGACGGCAGACGGCCCGTTTACATCCCGTATCGATACGGTGGACGGGATGGCCAGTTCCCTGACCGGGCTGGTCCGGGTCATAAGCCGTGTGTCAAACCCCACTGGCGCGCTGGTGCCCGGTATGGTGCTGGATTCCGCACTGGCTCAGCGTGACAGCGTGGCGGGTCTTGTCGTGCCGTCCGAAGCCATCCAGCAGATTGACGGGCGCAGCGTCGTGTTCGTGCGGGTGAACGCGACGGACTACCGGCCGGTCGTGGTCGATGTGGCACTGGATGACGGGCGGCAGGCAGTGCTGCGTTCCGGCCTGACAGAGGGCGAGCCGGTGGTGGGTCATGGTAGTTTTGCCCTGCGTTCCGTCATCGGTCTGGCCGGAATGGATGCAGACTGATGGCACATGCCTACCTTGCCACCCTGATCCGCGCGCGCATGCTGGTGCTGGGCGGTCTTGGCCTGCTGCTGGCCGCGGGCATCATGACTGTCCTGGGCCTGCCGGTGGAAGCGGTGCCGGATATTTCGCCCCGGCAGGTTCTCGTCTCGGTCGTGGCGCCGGGCCTTGCGACGGAGGAAGTGGAAAAACTCATCACCTTTCCCGTCGAGACCAGCATGACCGGAATCCCCGGCATGACTGACCTGCGTTCCGTATCGCGCGGCGGCGTCTCGGTGGTGTATGTGCAGTTTGCCGATGATACCGACATCAACCTGGACCGCACCCGCGTGAACGAGCGCATACAGCAGGCGCGCGCCAGCATATCCGTGCCCGGCATTACCGTCAGCATGGGGCCGCTGGCTACCGGCATGGGCGAGATCATGCAGTTCCAGATCCGTGGCGCGGGGGGTTCGCTCATGGAACTCAACCGCATCATGAACTGGACCGTGGTGCCGCAGATGCGTCTTGTACCCGGTGTGGTGGATGTCAACGTCAATGGCGGGGCGGAAGAAACCTATGAGGTGACGCTGGACCCCGCGCGGCTGATCGGCAGCAACCTTTCGGTAGGCGAGGTCTATCGTGCGGTGGATGCCGGCAACGCGGCATCCGGCGGCGGATGGATCACGCACCATGCCGAACAGCAGAGCGTGGTCGGACGCGGGCTGGTCGGCAGCCTGGCCGACTTTGGCAACATTGCCGTGCGCACCAACCCCGATGGGTCCGCCGTGCGGCTGCGCGATCTTGGCCGCGTGCGCGCAGGCGCGCGCACCCGTCTGGGGGCGGTAACGCGTGACGGGCAGGGCGAGATCGTGATCGGCGTGGTGATGATGGAAAGCGGGGCGAGTTCCAACGCAACGCTTGCCGCCATCAACCGTGCGCTGCCGGGCATACGGCAGGCTTTGCCCGCAGGCGTCACGATCGAACCCTATTACACCCGCGCCACCCTGACCGGGCAGACCATCGCCACCGTGCGTGACAACCTGGTCATGGGCGCCGTGCTGGTGGTGGGGGTGCTGGTGGTGGTGATCGGGAGCTGGCAGGCCGCCCTTGTCATTGCCTCGGTCATTCCGGTTGCCCTTGTCTGCGCGATGGCGGGCATGCGGCAGTTCGGTATCTCGGCCAACCTGCTCAGCCTTGGCGCAATCGATTTCGGCATGATTGTCGATGGTTCGCTGGTGGTGATCGAACATGTGCTGTCGCGCAGGGAGGAGGAGCCGGACGCCGAATTCATTCCGCTGGTCATCTCCTCCGTGCAGCAGGTCATGCGCCCGGTGGGGTTTGCCATACTGGTCATCATCATGGTCTATCTGCCGATCCTGACCCTGCAGGGGATCGAGGGGCACATGTTCCGCCCCATGGCGCAGACGGTCATCATGGCGCTGCTGGCGTCGCTGGCGTACTGCTTCATCTGCGTGCCCGTTCTGGCCGCCCTTGCGCTGGGGGGCGTGCGGCCTGCGGGTGATACGCGGCTGATTGCCTTCCTGCGCCGGCCCTATACCCATATGGTGACATGGGGGGAAACCCATCCACGCATCCTGTTTGGCGGTACGCTGGTGGTGCTGGCCCTTTCAGCGGGGCTTGCGATGAGGCTGGGCGGTGAGTTCATTCCCCAGCTTGATGAAGGGGCGCTGGCGGTCACCACCACGCGGCTGCCCTCGGCCTCGCTTGATACGGTTCTGGCGTCAGTCACGAAGCAGGAGCAGATCCTGCGCCGCTTCCCCGAAGTGCGCGCGGTGGTCAGCAATACCGGCACATCGGCCATTCCCACCGACCCGATGGGCGTGAACGAGACCGACAGCTTCATCTTCCTCAACCCACCCGCCACATGGAAAACCGCCCGCACGCAGGCGGGGCTGGTCGCCGCGATGGATGATACCCTGCGGCGCGAACTGCCCGATGCGCTGTATTCATGGAGCCAGCCGGTGCAGATGCGCATGGATGACCTGCTCTCTGGCGTGCGCACGCAGATTGCCGTCTCGATCTTTGGCGATGACCTGGCCATGCTGGCCGAGCTGGGTGACCGGGTGGTGGCGGCTATGTCCGGCGTGAAGGGGGCAGCGGACGTGGCGGCTGCGGGGGACGGCACCGTGCCGCTGATCGTGGTCGACATTGACCGCACGCAGGCTGCCAGCCGCAATGTGGCGGTGCAGGACATTCTCGATACGGTGGAGGCCATAGGCGGGCATATCGGCGCCCGGCCGGTGATCGTGGATAACGCCATCATCGGCACGCAGGTCCGCCTTGACCCCCGCGTGGCGACATCCGCCGCCGCCATTGGCGCGCTGCAGGTCCGGCGGATGGACGGGCAGGGGAATGCGATGCTGTCACAGGTGGCGCATGTGCATGAAGTCGATGGGCCGCCGCGCATAAGCCGCGACCGGGTACGCCGGCGCATGGTGGTGCAGGCCAATGTGCGCGGGCGTGATCTGTCTTCCTATGTAGCCGAAGCACAGGCCCGTGTGGCGCGGGACGTGAAGCTGCCCGCGGGCTATACCATGCAGTGGGACGGGCAGTTCCGTAACCTGCAATCAGCTACAAGGCGGCTGGAGATCGTGCTGCCCGTTGCCCTTGGCCTGATCTTTGCGCTGCTGGTGGTGGCGTTTGGCGCAGTGCGGCCCGCGCTGCTGGTGTTCGTCAACCTGCCGGTGGCGGCAACCGGCGGCATCGTGGCGCTGACGCTGCGCGGCATGCCGTTCAGCATTTCGGCGGGGATCGGCTTCATCGCGCTGTTTGGCGTGGCGATCCTGAATGGCGTGGTGCTGGTCAGTGAGATCGCAGCCCTGCGGGCACGGGGAATGGCCGTGGCACAGGCGGCCTTTGCGGCCGCGGAATCCCGCTTCCGTCCCGTCATGGCTACAGCCCTTGTCGCCAGCCTTGGCTTTTTTCCCATGGCGTTTTCCGAAAGTGCGGGCGCGGAAGTCGAGCGCCCGCTGGCCAGTGTGGTGATCGGCGGGCTGGTCACGTCCACGTTGCTGACCCTGCTTGTGCTGCCATCACTGTATGCCCGGGTCATGCGGGAAAAGGATCAGGACTGATGCGTATCCTTATTGTCGAGGATGAATACGATCTGGGTGTGGCGGTGCAGGAGCGCGTGGGTCTGGACGGGCATGCCGTGGACTGGTTCACGACGCTGGAGGACGCGCGCGCGGCCATGGCAACGGTGGATTATGATTTCATGCTGCTCGACCTTGGCCTGCCCGATGGAAGTGGGCGCGACCTGTTGCGTGAGGTCCGTCGGACATCATCAGACATCGCCATCCTCATCACCACGGCAGAGGACCAGATCAGTGACCGTATCGCGGGTCTGTCCGAAGGGGCAGATGATTATATCGTCAAGCCCTATGACCTGAATGAACTCGTGGCCCGTATTGCGGCAGTGGCCCGCCGGTATGCATCGCCGCGCAGGCACGCGCACTGCCGCGTGGGAGAGATTACGATAGACCGGGAGAACCGGTCTGTATCGCGTGATGGCGAGCGGCTGGACCTGACCGCGCGGGAATGGAGCATCATGGAACTGCTGTCGCGCAGTCCGGGCCGGATCTATTCGCGCCAGCAGATTGACACCGCGCTGTATGCGCTGGACCGGGACGTGGACAGCAATACCGTCGAGGTTTTCATCAGCCGCCTGCGGCGCAAGGTCGGCAACACGGTCATCCGGACCATACGCGGCCGTGGCTACTGCCTCGATGCAAGGGACGGCGCATGAAAAGCTGGAGCCTGTCTACCCGGATCATCATCAGCGTACTCATGGTCGTGATACTGGGGCTGCTGATCCTCAGTGTCGCGGTAGGTGGATTTACCCGCTACGAGGTAACGGAACGGCTGGACAACTCGCTGCAGGAAGTTTCCGAGCGCCTGCAGACGGCTGTGGAGACACGACTGCATGATCCGGGTGCGGCGTCATCCATCGCCTGGCTGCCGGAAGTCGGGCCACGCACCCTGGCCTATCAGATCGTGGATGTGACCGGGCATGTCGTGTTGCGTTCCCAGAATGCCCCGCAGGACGCATTCGAGCGCGCGTGGCGGACCGGGTTTGCTAATGTTCCGCATTTTCGCGTTTATGTCGCGTCACCCGTGGCGGAGAAATACCGCGTTCTTGTGGGGGAACCGACCTTCCACCGGCGCGAGGCCGTCCGGCGCGCGATGCTGATCTCTGTCGTGCCCATGCTGCTTTTCATGCCGGTGATCTGGTGGCTGGTGCGCCTGATCGTGCGGCGCGCCCTGCGCCCGCTGGACCTGCTGCATGACGAGATGCGCGCACGTGGCAGCGGCAACCTTCAGCCCATTCCCCCCCTTGATCTCCCTGACGAACTAGTCTCCATCCAGCGCTCGATCAATACGCTGTTGGCGCGGTTGGAGGCAGCGCTCTCTACCGAGCGCGCCTTTGCCGCAAGCGCTGCGCATGAACTGCGTAACCCGCTTGGAGCCCTTCTGGCGCAGGTACAGATGCTGGGCCGACTGATGCCGGCGGGTTCGGATACGGGCCGGCGGGTGGAGCTCATTGCCGACCGGACCCGCAGGCTGGGCCGCACGGTGGAAAAACTGCTGCAGTTTTCCCGCGCCTCGTCCGGCGTCGCTTTCCGGCGCGACCGTTTCGACCTGATGACCGTAGTGCATGTCCTTGTCGATGATCTTGGGCATAATCCGTGTGACGGGCAGGGCATTGTCATCGCGCCAGACGGGATTCACCACATATTCGTACATGGTGACATGGATGCGACCGGCATCATGTTGCGCAACCTGCTTGAAAACGCCCTGCTGCATGGAGGGCACCATATGCCCGTGCGGGTGGCCGTGCTACCAGATGGTGGAATCGACATCACCAATGACTGCCCCGCGCTGCCACCCGGCATATTCCAGCGGCTGACTAGCCCATTCGTGCGCGGCGGGACCGGTAATCATGGCAGTGGCCTGGGTCTCGCCATTGCCAGTAATATCGCTACCCAAATGGACGTTACTCTGCGCTTACGTTCCCCACTTACAGGATCTGCCAGAGGATTTGGTGTGTGTGTCACCTTTCCAAACTCGAAGGTAACCTAATTCATGACAGTAGAGGAACAGACGCGCAGGCAACTCCATTTTGCGTACTCTACTCCCCTATGTCACGAATGCCCTGCGTCACGGTTGCCTGGTACAGCAGCCCGTTGGCAATATTCTTAGAGGCTGCTTGGGAAAATCAGTCAACACGTGCCTATGGGTGGTGGGGTTGATGCCTCTTTCGCTGCGTACCGACTACGCTTTCCGTGTGTTGATCCACTTGGCGTGTAATCCTGATTCGCGTGTTACCGTCAGGAACATCACTGAGTTGCAGGGCATTTCGCACAATCATCTTGTGAAAGTTGTACAACACCTGTGTCATGCCGGGATCGTACAAGGTACCCGGGGAGGTACTGGTGGCATCCGTCTGGCTGTGTCTGCCAGAAACATCAACGTCGGTCATATTATGCGGCTCATGGAAACTGAAAAAGAATCCCCTGGCGCCTGTCACCCATCTGGCAATAACCAGTGTATACTGGGCAATGCTTGTCAGTTTCGCCATCTCATAGTACAGGCCGTTGATGCATTTATGGCATTTTCCGATGGAATGAGCTTATACTACGGGCTATCACCTTTGACCTATATGAGCCCATTTTCTGAGGCCGATGGATCGGATGGTCTGTGGCAGGGCGGTGAGGTTGTTCCATGCGGTGCATGCGGCTTCGATGATGTGTTCGATGCCGCTGAACACGGTGTTGGACAGCCAGTTGGCGCGTAGGAACTGCCAGATATTCTCGACCGGGTTCAGTTCGGGCGCGCGGGACGGCAGGAAGATCAGGCTGACGTTGCGCGGCAGTCTGAGTTTGGGTGTTGTATGCCAGCCGGCACGATCGAGCAGGACGACGGCATGCGCTCCGCGTGCGACGCAGCGTGAGATTTCCTCGATATGCAGTTGCATGCTGGCCGTGCCGGTAAACGGCAACACCAGGCCTGCCGCCTTGCCGAGTGCGGGGCAGATGGCGCCGAACAGCCAGGCATTCTCATAGCGTTGATCGGCAGGCTGGCGTGGTCGGGTGCCACGCCGCGCCCATTGCCGGACAAGACCGTTTTTCTGCCCGATGCGGGCCTCGTCCTGCCACCAGAGTTCAATCCGCCTGCCTCTGGGCAGATGCCCGGTGTGGGCGCTCAGGATCGTGGGGAAGTTTTTTTAAACGCGTCCATGACGGACGGATCCTGTCCGGGGTGACGCGGACGCGCGCTGACGTGGCTGAACCCAAGCCGCTTCAACAGGGCGGAGACATGGCGTTCGTGATAGGAGACGCCAAAACGCTCTTCGATGACCCGCTGAAGATCGACCCGACGCCAGCGCACCACGCCGTCCCGGGCACGGTCAGGCCCTGTCGTGACCAGCGCCGATAATTCTGCCAGTTGGTCCGCTGTCAGGCGGCAGACCGACCCGTTGCGCCACTGATCGTGCAAGCCATCCGGCCCCGCAGCATTGAACCGGTGCACCCAGTCCCGCAGGGTTTGCCGGTCCATCCCGCCGATCCGCGCCGCTTCGCCCCGGCTGGCACCGTCGCGCACCGCAGCCAGAGACAAAAGGCGCCGTGCAACATTCGCATCCCGCGTACGAGAGGCCAGACGCCGTAACGCAGAAGCCGTATAATCCGTCCGTAAGGCAATCGCACCAGCCATTCCCGATCCTCCCTCTCACGACAGAATCAGAACAGGCCCTTCGCGTCACTTCACAGATGAGTCAGAGACAGTAGCCCTTGGTATTACTGGATCTCACTAGTGGTTCAGGATAATGTGTTTGCTCACTTTTCCATCCTGGCATGATGCCTCCCTCAAACAGTTGATAGAACATTTGAAGCCGTCGATGAAAAAAATGTCACTGTAGTCATAGTGAATCTCGTGTGAAGTAAGATTCATATAATCTTCAGGTGCAAAGTTCATTTTGTTGCGGGTAATATAATGATAGCGGACGTTATTATTATTACGGTGTTGAAAGATTTTTACCAAAGTACGGACGGCTTCTAGGCTCGGGACACATAGCCAGAACATGACGGTTGCGGTGAGACAGATGGCTGAGAAGAAGACGGTCGGGCATCTGTTGTAGCGGGTTGCAACCCGCCGCCAGCCCTTGAGCCTTCCGAATATGATCTCGATGCGATTGCGGCGTTTATATTTTCTCTTGTCGTATCTGACCGGTTTTCCGCGAGATTTCTGTCCTGAAATGCAGGGCTTTTATACCTTTTGCTTCCAGGGCGTCCCTGAACCAGTCGGCGTCATCCCCGCGATCTCCCGGCATCCATTGTGCTTCAGGAAGACTATCCAGCAGGGCAGCGGCATCGGTATAATCGCTTATCTGTCCCGCAGTCATGAAAAAGCTCAGCGGTCGCCCACTCTGGTCGGTGATCGCATGCAGCTTCGTGTTTATGCCCCTCTGGTGCGGCCGATCAAGCGACCTGGATCCCCTTTTTTAGCCGCACGCTCGAAGCCGTGCGGTGTGCCTGGAGATACGTCGCATCAGTCATGATGGTCTGGGGCTCTGCCTTTCCGGCAGCCAGACCGTCCATCATCCGGGCGCAGATCCCCATGGCGCCCCAGCGCTTCCAACGGTTTTAGAGCGTCTTATGTGGACCGTATTCCCGGGGCGCATCGCGCCAGCGCAAGCCGTTCCGATTGACAAAAATGATGCCGCTCAGCATTCGGCGGTCATCAACGCAGGCTCTACCATGGCTCTTAAAGAAAAAGGGCCGCAGACGCTCCATTTGTTCGTCCGGCAGCCAAAACAGGTCGCTCATCTCCAGTCTCCTCACAGAGCCTGAATCAGATTCCCGCACTTAAATCAATGGGTTGTTATCATAGGGGATGAAGCCAGTCTGGAAAGCACTCGGGGGCTCAACTCGCGTTCATCACCATTTTCCCATTCGACCGCGAAAGTGTGTTGTCGCCATGACACGGACGCTGCGGCTTCATGGGCTACGTGGGCGAAATGCACCGTGACATTTGCCTGCCGCGCTAACTGACTACTGGCGGAGATCACCATCATGACACCCGCCACGACCATGGCGGCATGACCAATATGGTGAAACAGGCGATCATGCAGGTGCGGCAACAGGTACTTCATGATTATTGATGACAGAACCGCCGCCGCAGCAACAGCGATACCCGCAATGCTGGCCCGGGTATTCAACAGGCCGAACTCAGCGTAGAGAGCGATCTTGAGCACATGCAGCATGATTTCGTTGGCCGCGCGGGTTGCGACGATTTCTTCCTTCCGCAGACCAAGTCGATAATAAAACCCATTGAACACCAGGCCGACCGCTCCGGTAAAACCGGAAATGAAGCCGGCGGTAGCACCCAGCACGTGCAGTTCGATAGCGTGGGGCGTTTTCACAGTGACCTGGGGTGCAGGCTTGCGAAAGAGAAGGGGAAGATTCCCCATCAGGAATACGCCAAGAAGCAGCGACAGATAGGCTGGCTCCATACGGCTCAATGCCCATGCGCCCAGGGCGGCGAAGGGCAACGCGGTGGGCGCAAAATGCCGGACGATGTCCCACCGGATCGCCTGCCGGAACGAGATGATGCGCGTCGCCGAACTGGCAACTGTCCCGATCGACAGGGCGGCTGGCACCTGAGTGCCAGGCAGCACCAGCCCCAGCAGGGGCATTAGGAGCAGCCCGGCACCGCCTCCCGACACGGCGCTCAGGCCAAATGCCGCGGCTGATGCAACCAGAATCAGGGACCAGAGCAGCATGGTTTGTATGAATCCCGATTTGGATCCCTGCTCGCCGGGACCGTTGCAGGCGGCCACATCGCATGGGCGCGCGGCATCATTATTTCTGGCGAAAGCTCACGGGGATGTCAGCTTACAATGCCCCAATCTTCAGTCGTATTTGCACATCTCTAACCAGCCAGGAGGTCTGCTGTCTATGAGGCCGTGAAGGCTAGAGCTCTATGGGTAATTTAACGATACACCTTACGCCAGGGTTGTTGTGAGACAAGACGATCGTGCCCCGGTGCAGTTGTACTACGGCTTTCACCATGGTAAGCCCTAGCCCGTTACCGTCATGCGTACGGCTTGTATCAAGACGGACAAAGCGGTCGAATACCCGAAGCATGGCTTCGTCCGGAATGCCTGGACCATTATCGGCTATTTCTATCGTGATGGTCTTGTCCGAAAGCATTATGGTCGCTGTGATGGTGGTCTGGTCGGGCGTATGGCGTACGGCATTCTCGATCAGGTTGGAGAACGCCTGCCGTAAAAGGACTGGATGACCGGTGACGGTAGGGCAGGCGGGAATGATTTCGGTTTCCAGGCGCTGTCCATTGTCTTCGATAACGGAGCGATACGGTTCTAGAACTGATTCCAGAAGTCGTGCGGGATCGAGGGGTTCCATTTCGTTGTTCCATGCCCCGGACTCAAGTTGCGCCAGCTTGAGCAGCGAGGAAAATATTTCCAATGCGGCATCCAGATCCTCGATTGCACACTCGACCTGCTCATGCATGGTATCGGAAGGTCCATGTGCCCCAATGGCGCGCTCAAGATTCTGGCGCATACGCGCCAGCGGGCGGCGCATGTCGTGCGCGATGTCATTGGAGACCTGTTTCAGACTTGCAATCAGGTATTCATTCTGGTCGAGCATCGCATTGAGGCTCTCCGAGAGATGATCAAGCTCATCATCCGGGGACTATCCTGAATTTTGTGCGGTGTGGTGATAAATTGCTCGAAGAGGAGCCCCCGCATGAGCATTGATAAAGACCTCCTGGACCGCCTGATGGAAGG
>NZ_NIRT01000026.1 GCF_003207795.1 Komagataeibacter nataicola
TCCATCTGTTCATCCGTCAGCCAGAACAGGTCGCTCATCTTCAGTCTCCTTGCAGAGCCTGAATCAAAATTCCCTACAAAAATCAATGGGTCCTGAGCCTAAGGAATATCCTGCCCGGAACTTCAATTAAATGATAGATTCCAATAAAAAAAATAATTGAAACTAATAAAAAGTGGAGGGATCGAAGACCTGCTGATTGATGGTTGCCGTGGTGGCGTTTGCTCTGCGTTTAAAGCCCTGCTTTTCCATGAAGTCTTCATTGGCCTTTGAGCGATAGGCTGTGTCGGCCCAGACCATTGAGGCCGTATTGGTTTGATCCAGCAGTCCCTCTCTCAATCGCGCGCCATCACTGGCGGTCGCATCTGTCGTCTTCCATTTTCGGATCAGTCAAAACTTCCGGTCGATGGAAACATGGGATTTGTAGCCAAAGAACGGAATGGCGAGATCGCTGGATGGCGTGGTTCCATCTTCCTGCCGGTTTATGCGCTCCGCGCTGCTGCGATGACGGCCTTCATGTGCCCGATCACCGCAGGCAGTCCATCAAAAATGGCCTGCCCGATCAGGAAATGCCCGATATTGAGTTCCACCACCTGCGGCAAAGCTGCGATGGGGGCCACGTTGTCGTAGGTCAACCCATGGCCCGCATGCACTTCCAGCCCGCAATGGGCGGCGTGGGCCGCGCCCGTGGTCAGGCGGCCCAGTTCGATGGCGCGGGCGGCTTCATCGGGTGCATCGGCATAGGCGCCGGTATGCAGTTCCACCACGGCGGCGCCCAGTCTGGCTGCGGTTTCAATCTGTGCGGCATCCGGGTCGATAAACAGCGAGACACGGATGCCTGCCCCGTTCAGCCGGGCAATGCGCGGGGCCAGCGTTTCGGCCTGTCCCACCACGTCCAGGCCGCCCTCGGTCGTAACTTCCTGCCGCCGTTCGGGCACCAGGCAGCAGGCATGGGGGTGCAGGCGGGTGGCGATGGCGGTCATCTCCTCGGTCGCGGCCATTTCCATGTTGAGCGGAATGGCAAGTTCCGCGCGCAGGCGCTCGAGGTCGGCATCGCGGATGTGGCGGCGGTCCTCGCGCAGATGGGCGGTAATGCCATCAGCGCCCGATTTCTGGGCCAGGAGTGCTGCCCTGACCGGGTCGGGATGCGTGCCGCCGCGTGCATTGCGCACGGTGGCGACGTGATCGATGTTCACGCCCAGCCTGATGGCGGCGGGAGAAGATGCGCTCATGACCTGTTCCTGTGTTCGGCCATCTGCATGGCCATGCGCAGGGCTGCAACAAGGCTGGTAGGATCAGCCGTGCCGCGGCCTGCAATATCGAAGGCGGTGCCGTGATCGGGCGATGTGCGGATGATCGGCAGCCCCAGCGTGGTGTTGACCCCCTGCGTCATGTCGATGGTCTTGAGCGGGATCAGCGCCTGATCGTGATACATGCACATCGCCACGTCATAGCGTGCGCGGGCGGGGGGCGTGAACATGGTGTCGGGTGGCCATGGGCCGCTTACATCCATGCCGTGTTCGCGCAGCGCCTCCATGGCGGGGATGATGATGGTCTGCTCTTCCGTGCCCATGGTGCCGCCTTCGCCTGCATGCGGGTTCAGCCCGGCCATGGCGATGCGCGGGCGCGCAAGGCCAAAATCACGCATCAGGGCCGCATGGGTGGTGCGGGTGGCGGCGATGATGCCCCCGGTGGTGAGTTCATCAAGAGCCCGGCGCAGGCTGACATGGATGGTAACGGGCACCACGCGCAGTTCGGGGCAGGCCAGCATCATCACCTCGCGCCCCGGCACGTTGCACAGGGCGGCGAGATATTCCGTGTGGCCGGGATAGGCGAAACCCGCCTTCTTGAGCACGATCTTGCTGATGGGGTTGGTCACCACACCGGCTGCATGCCCGTGGCGGGCGAGTTCCACCGCGCGCGCGATGGAAGTGGTGATGGCATCCGCATTGCGGCTGTCCGGCTGTCCGGCCACGACGGGGGCGGCCAGCGTCACCGGCAGCACCGGCACGGCATCGGCAAACACGCCTGCGGCTTCCCCCATCGTGCCGATCTCGCGCACCGGCACGCCGTGGCGGCCAATCAGGGCCGCATCGCCAATAACGGCAAAAACCGTGGCGCCCGCCCGCATGGCCTGCCAGGCGCCTGCGGTGATTTCCGGCCCGATTCCGGCCGGGTCGCCCATGGTCAGGGCCAGGGGGGCGCTGGCCTCAGGCATCGGTCGTGGCCATGGCGTGCAGGATGCGGATCCACGAGCGCATGCCCTTGTGGAAGGAGGTCAGGTCATATTTTTCGTTGGGCGAATGGGCGCGGTCATCATCAAGGGCAAAGCCTACCAGCAGGGCGGGCATGCCCAGCACGCGCTGCATGTCGGCCGCCACCGGAATCGAGCCGCCACAGCCGATGGTCACCGCAGGCGTGTTCCATTCCTCACCCAGTGCGCTCAGGGCGGGTTTGAGGCCAAAGGCATCATCGGGCAGGGTGCTTGCCACCGATCCGCCACAGGGCGTGAACGTGACCGTGCAGTCCTCGGGCACCATGGTGCGGACATGGCTGCAGAAGGCCTGGCGGATATGCACCGGGTCCTGACCCGCCACCAGCCGGAAGGACACCTTGGCCACGGCCTCGCCGGGCAGCACGGTCTTGAAGCCCGCGCCAGTATAACCGCTGGAAATGCCATTGATCTCGAAGCTGGGGCGGCACCATGTCTGCTCGATGGCAGTGTAACCTTTTTCGCCCGCCGGGCGTGACAGACCGACTTCGCCCAGAAAGGTTGCGTCATCGGGCGCAATCTCGCGCCAGCGCGCGCGCAGTTCGGGGGCCGGGTCCTGCACGCCCGCATAAAAGCCGGGCAGCGTTACCCGTCCTGTCGCCTCATCGCGGATGGAAGACAGCACTTGGCACAGCACCTCGGCGGGGTTGCGCGCGGCATTGCCATAAATGCCGGAATGCAGGTCGCGGGTGGCGCAGCGCAGATGCACTTCCTCGCCCACCATGCCGCGCAGCGTGGTGGTGATGGCGGGCACGCCGGGCAGCATGGCGGTATCGCAGATCAGGCCGACATCGGCGCGCAGTTCCTTGCGGTGTTTTTCCATGAAGGGCAGCAGGCTGGGGCCGCCGCATTCTTCCTCGCCCTCGATCAGCAGCGAGATGCGCACCGGCATCTGCCCGGTTGTTGCCCGGATGGCGCGGATGGCCTCGATAAAGGTCATGACCTGGCCTTTGTCATCCGAAGCACCCCGGGCGACGATGCGCTTCGTGCCATTTTCTCCCACAACCAGCTTCGGCTCGAACGGCCCGCTTTCCCACAGTTCCAGCGGATCGACGGGCTGCACGTCGTAATGGCCATAGAACAGCACATGCGGGCCTGCGGGCGGCGTGCGGTCATGGGCCGTGAGAATGGGGTGGCCGGGGGTTTCGTGCAGGGTCACGTCAAAGCCAAGGCCATCAAGTTCATCACGCAGCCATTGTGCTGCACGGCGGCAGTCATCGGCATGTTCGGGCTGGGTGGAAATGCTGGGAATGCGCAGGAAGGCAAAAAGCCGCTCAAGGGCCGCATCAAGCGTGCGGTCGGCCTGTTCCAGAACGGGAGAAAGGGAATGGGCGGGCGCGGTCATGGAATCTCCGTTTGCTGCAGGCGGCGGATGGTCTGACCGCGCGCCATACCATACTTCAAGGCGCACGGACGGCGCGTATGACAGCAACGGATCTGGCGGGCCGTCAAGGACAGGCGGGTGCAAAGGCTGTGGCAGGGTAAAGCCGTGGAAACCCTGAAAAGTTTTTGGCGAAGCTTTTTTCAAAAAGCTTCGAAAGCACGCCACTTTTTTGAAAAAAGGCAGCACCTCAAACCTTCTGTTTTTTTTCAGCACTGCCCGTGCAGGAAGCCCAGCGCGGGCAGGGGACGCCACGCGCGGGGCAGGTCGGCACGGCGATAGGGGCGGATGCTGTACTGCGGCACGGCCACCGCATTGCGCTCGAGGAAGGCGCGGTAAGCCGCGACCTGCTGGTTGCGCCACACGCAATCGGCCTCGGCGGCTGCGCGGGTGGCATAGATGCTGGCGATGCGCGTCTCGCGCCCGGTGCGGGCTTCCACCGCCCAGGATTCGTCACGCCGCGCCGTGTTGCGAAAAACGACAACCTTGCCCATTGCCCCGCTCCCTGCACCCTGTGTGGTACAGGCAACCATGCCCGTGCTGCGCGATCAAGGCAGCGCCGCATGAATTGATTTTCTTGCAGGGGCTGGGTGTTGAGGGTAGGGAACAGGATCATGATACGTCTTTTCATCACCCTGCCCGTGACCGTGGCGCTGATCATTTTCGCGGCCTGCAACCAGGCGCCAGTGGAACTGTCATGGCTGCAGTGGAAGTGGACGTCATCCCCCGGCGTGCTGGCCCTGCTCGTGGCCGCGCTGTTCTATGCCACCGGCTCGGCCAGTGTGTGGGTCGTGGTGCTGCGCCAGATCCGCCGCGCGCGCCGTGCCGAGCAGGAACTGCGCGCCCTGCGCGCCAGCCTGCCTGATACCGATGCGCCCGCCCGCACGCCGGGGCTGACATCGGCCCCGGCCAATTCCCCCATGCTCAGGGCCCATGTCGCACAGCAGCCGGTCGAGACTGCGCCCGCGCCCGTGGCGGAACCGGCTCCTGAAGCGGCCCCTCAGCCGCCGGCGCTGCCCAGGCCGCCCGAGCACTCCTGACCCCGACCAACCCGCCATTTCTGCTTCTGGAGCACCGCCAATGAGCCATGGACGGTCCACCCGCCTGATCGTTGCCCTCGACACCAAGGACACCGCACAGGCCGTGAGCTGGCGCGAACAGGTTGCGGGGCCTGCGGGCATGGTCAAGCTGGGGCTTGAGTTCACCTATGCCTGCGGGCTCGATGCGGTGCGCAGGGCGGCAGGCGGGAGCCCGCTCTTCCTCGACCTCAAGCTGCACGATATTCCCAATACCGTGGCTTCGGCCATTGGCAGCCTGGCCGCACTCCGGCCTGCCATGCTGACCATCCATGCCAGCGGTGGCCGCGCCATGATCGCCGCCGCCCGCAAGGCGGTTGACGAGACCTTTCCCGCAGATGCCCGCCCGCTGCTGCTGGCCGTGACCGTGCTGACCAGCATGGATGAGACCGCCCTGCACGAAACCGGGGTGGAAGGCAGCGTGGAGGCCCAGGTGCTGCGTCTTGGTGCGCTGGCCATGGATTCCGGAGCGGATGGGCTGGTCTGTTCCTCACACGAGATTGCGCCGCTGCGGGCAGCACTGGGTGACAGGCCGGTGCTGGTGGTGCCCGGCATCCGCCCGGCAGGCAGCGCCCTGGGCGACCAGAAACGCGTCATGACCCCGGCACAGGCCAGCGCCGCCGGGGCGGACTGGATCGTGGTGGGCCGCCCCATTACCCGCGCTGATGATCCTGCGGCTGCGGCGGCTGCGATTGCCGCCGAACTGGAAAAAGCACGCTCCTGAAAAAAGGCGGCGGCCCAAAACTTTTATAAATTCACACACACGATGGTGGTGGAATCATCATGACAGTCAGGGTCAAGATATGCGGCATCCGTGACGGGGCGGGGCTGGACGCCGCCTGTGCGGCCGGGGCCGACTGGGTGGGGTTCGTGTTTTTCAGCCGCTCGCCCCGTCATGTCACGGCTCCGCAGGCTGCCCCGCTGGTGCGTCGCCTGCCGCACGATGGCCCGCGCGCCATTGGTCTGTTCGTGCGCCCGACAGATGATGAAATCCGTCACGTGCTGGATACGGTCGCACTCGACGGATTGCAGATCTATGACACCGCCACCCGTGCTGCTGCCATCCGCGTGCAGTTTGGCGTGCCGGTGTGGCTGGCTGCCGGTATTGCTGTCCGCGCCGATCTGCCACAAAGCTGCGCGGTCGATGGGCTGGTGATTGAATCCCGCCCGCCTGCCGGGGCGCAGCGGCCCGGCGGCAATGCCCGGACCTTTGACTGGAGCCTGACCGAGGGCTGGCAGGCCCCGGCCCCGTGGATGCTCGCCGGTGGCCTGCGGCCCGGTAACGTGCGCGAGGCCGTGAGGCTCAGCGGAGCACGGGCGGTGGATGTTTCATCAGGGGTGGAAACCGCCCCTGGCGTCAAGTCGCCCGCGTTGATCCATGAATTCGTGCGGGCGGCCCACGGGCTTTAAAAGTGTTTTGGTGCCGCTTTTACGAAGCTGTTTGAAAAAAGCCTCACCAAAAGCGTTCTTCCGTCTCAGACCCTAGCGGTAATAGCCGTAATAGGCCGGAGGTGGCGGGGGTGGCGGCGGCGGATAGGCATAGACCGGGTAGGGCGGCGGCGGATAACCGTAGGCCGGATAGGCATACCCATAGCCATAAGGCCGGTAGCGATAGGGCGACATGGCCACGCCCAGCGCGGTGCCGGCGGCCATACCCATGCCAAAGCCACCCCAGCCCCAGCCACGGTGCCAGCCGCCGCCCCAACCGGGGCCGCCGCGCCAGCCACCACCCCATGCATGGGCGGAAGGGGCAGGCAGAACGCCGACCAATCCCATGGATACAGCCAGCAGCAGGGCCAACTTACGCATCTGACGGGTTCCTTTTTCGTAGCGATACAGAACCGATATTGGCACGGATTGGCCAGATATCCAGATCCGATGCCTCACCGTTCCGTGATGTTGTATGTCAGAACACTCCTGGAACAGGGCGTTTTCATGACAGTGTGCCCTCTTCCGACAGATAAACGTTTTTGGGTGCTGCATTTTTTCAAAAAGACGGCGTTCTGCCGAAGCGTTTTGAAAAAAGCTGCACCAGAAACGTTTGCCTTTCAGCGACCCTGCCGGGCGCGGAGCCATCCGCCCAGTGAAGCCAGCGCCTCTTTCAGCGGGCCATCAGGCATGTCGTCAATTTCCACGGGCGGCGGTGGTCTGCGCGGCGGGGCTGGGGGAGCGGCCTGCCGGGGTGGTGCGAGCAGATCCTGCACCATTTTCAGCCGCTTGACCACGCCAGTGCCGCAGGTGGTGTTGATGCGGGCAATGACGGTGGGAGCGAGATGTTGCAGTTCCATCGCCACAGGCCCCTGGCAGCCCACCGTCAGCGTGCCGGCGGAGAGCTTGCGCGGCACGGTCAGCGCTGCCAGATGCGGGCCGACAATATCCGCCCAGTCCGTCATCACCTGCACGGCGGCAGCCGACTGCCTGCGAAAGACCGGCTGGCTGATCTGGGGCAGGAGTGCCGCCATGCTGCGCGCGCGAAAGGCCCGGCGCGGCGGCTCGGCGGGAGCGTGGGCTTCGTTCTTTTTCTTGCTGCGTGGCGGCGGGTTCGTCATAAACGGGTCCGTGTTACCTTGTGCTACCGATCTGTTACGCTGGTATGACCGGCACCGTCGCATTCTGCCATGGCGCGCGCTGCCCGGCCAGAAAATTGATCCCTATCGGGTCTGGCTGAGCGAGATCATGCTCCAGCAGACCACGGTCACGGCGGTCATGCCCTATTTCGAGCGTTTCCTCGCGGCTTTCCCCGACGTCACGGCACTGGCCCGCGCGCCGCAGGACCGGGTCATGGCGCTGTGGGCAGGGCTTGGCTACTACGCGCGTGCGCGTAACCTGCATGCCTGCGCGCAGGCCGTGGCGGCGCGGGGCGGGGTTTTTCCCGATACGGTGGAAGGGCTGCTGGAACTGCCGGGAATCGGCGCCTATACGGCAGCGGCCATTGCCGCCATCGCCTTTGGCCGCCCCGTAGTGCCGGTAGACGGCAACGTGGAGCGCGTGACCAGCCGCCTGTTCGCCCTGACCGACCCGCTGCCTGCGGCCCGCAAGGCCATTGCCGCCCGCGCCGTGACCCTGAACGCGGATGCGCAGGCGAAAGCCCGCCCCTCCGATTTCGCGCAGGCCCTGTTTGACCTCGGGGCTGGCATCTGCACGCCGCGCAGCCCCGCCTGCGTGCTGTGCCCGTGGCGCGAAGCCTGTGCGGGCCATGCGCAGGGCATTGCCGCCACCCTGCCGCGTCGCGCGCCCAAACCCGTGCGGCCCGTGCGGCATGGCGTACATTTCTGCCTTGTGGATGAAGCCGGGGGCCTGCTGCTGGTCCGCCGCCCCGAAAAGGGGCTGCTTGGCGGCATGATGGGCCTGCCGGGGCCGCACTGGCGCGATGACCCGTGGCCTGAGGCCGAGGCGCTGAGCCTTGCCCCGGCAGCGCCCCGCCTGCAACCACACTGGCGCATGGTGGGGCAGGTGAAGCATGTCTTCACCCATTTCACCCTGCTGGTGGATGTGTACGCAGCGCGGATTGCGGCCTTTCCCAACAGTATGGCGGCGGCGGGATGCGTGCATTACCCCGGTGACGCAGCCGTGGCGCTGCCCTCGCTCATGGACAAATGCGTAAAGGTTGCACGCAAGGCCGGTATTTTTTGATTGACGCCGCCCTGATCGGCGCGGTTGAGTAACGGGTGTCCGATCAGGAAAGGGACCGTGATGTTCGCTTTTGTCCAGATGCTTTCCCCCGTTGTGGCCCTGCTGGGCCTTGTTGCCGCCACCCGTTACTGTTCAGCTCCCGCGCGCGCCATGCAGCCGGTCCGGGTGCGCGCCCGGCGCTAGGATGCCCCCGTGCGGGGTGATGATCCGCTGTTCTTTTGCATCGCCCTCCGGCTTCCTGTAGCAGCCGAAGCATGACATTCATTACCGTAAAGCGCGCGGCGGGGCATGAGGATGCGCCGCCGCGCACCGGGGTACTGCTGAGCAATCTTGGCACCCCCGATGGCACCGGCTATGGCGCGGTGCGTCGTTATCTGGCCGAATTCCTGTCAGACCGGCGCATTATCGAAGCCAGTCCCGTGATCTGGAAACCGATCCTGTATGGCCCGGTGCTGACCTTCCGCCCGCGCAGGTCGGGCGAGGCCTATCATCGCATCTGGCATCATGACCGTGATGAAAGCCCGCTGCGCACCTACACGCGCGACCAGGCGGAAATGCTGGCCACTCGGCTGGCCGGTGATGACGTGCCGGTGGCGTGGGGCATGCGTTATGGCCAGCCCTCCATAAAGCAGGCGTTGCATGAGCTGGTGGCGCAGGGGTGTGATCGTATCCTGCTTGCCCCGCTTTACCCGCAATACAGCGCCACCACCACGGCCACCGCCAACGACCAGGCGTTTCGTGCCCTCATGCGGCTGCGTAACCAGCCCGCCATCCGCACCCTGCCGCCCTTTGCCGACCATCCGGCCTATATCGCGGCCCTCGGGCGCTCGATCACGGCCCGGCTCGAAACGCTTGATTTCAAGCCGCAGATGATTGTCGCCTCCTTCCATGGCCTGCCCAGGGTCTATGTGGAAAAGGGCGACAGCTATGCCGATGAATGCGCGCGCACCATCATCGCGCTGCGTCGCGCCATGGGATATGACGCGCAGATGATGCCGCTCACCTTCCAGTCCCGCTTTGGCCCGGCCAAGTGGCTGGAACCCTATACCGCGCCGTTTATCGAGTCGCTGCCCGCGCAGGGCATCGAGCGCATTGCGGTGATTACGCCGGGCTTCATTTCCGACTGTATTGAAACGCTCGATGAAATCGGCAACGAGGCGGCGGAAGACTTCATCAAGGCTGGGGGCAAGGAACTGGCGCTGATCCCGTGCCTGAACAACTCGCCCGATGCCATAGACCTGCTCGAGACCCTGGTGCGCGAGGAACTGGCAGGCTGGCTGCCACGTAAACCGGCAGCCCCGGCTGGCTAAGGCCATTCATGCCCGCAGACCAGAGAACGCTTCTGGTGAAGCTTTTTTCGAACAGCGTCAGGAAGTGCCGCCTTCGGGGAAAAAGGCGGCACCCGAAAATATAGATAATGCCCCGGTCAGGGCCGGTCGCAGCTTTCGGTCAGGTCGTTATAGACCTGCCCTTTGGGGCACGAAGCCCGCGGGCGCTGCGGCGTAGGCTGGCCCTGGCCCTGCATGCCGGGCTGCGGCTGTGCCGGAGCGGGTGCCAGCAGGGTGGACAGATCCTTGTCATAGACGGAGTCGTCTTCGGGTGCGTTATTGCCCGTGGCGTTATAGACTTCGGGTGCGGCCCGATAGCTGGCACTTGCCGCGGCAGCCCCCATCGCGGCCCCCGCGCCATAATAGCCGGGCCAGCCCCAGCCCCAGCCTCCCCAGCCACCGCCCCAGCCCCATCCGCCCATGGGGTAACCCCAGCCGACATAGCCGGGGTAGTAGCCAGCACCCCATCCGCCCCAGCCCCATCCGCCATGCCATCCGCCCCAGCCGCCGCCGCCATGCCATCCGCCACCACCACCGCGCCAGCCCCCGCCACCACCATGCCAGCCTCCACCGCCGCCGCGAGGGCCGCCACCGCCAAAGCCACCCCCGTGGGGGGCAGCCTGGGCGGGCAGGCTCAGTGAGCCGCATGCGATCAGTGCCAGCGTCACGCCTGTCAGTGCCTGTTTCAGCTTGTGCATGTTCCATTCCTGCATGTCTTGATGGGGTTTATCGCAGAAAATCACCGATCGGGAAAAGACGCGGCAACGCCCGGTTCCATAACGCAGGGACAGTCAGGCCGGATGCCTGCCTGGCCACCAGTAAGGGGTGGACAGCGGGCGGGTCTGTGTTCCCTGTTCATGAACGGCATTTCTGCCCGGTTTGGCCCGATGTGCAAGCGTGGGGCGCCGGGTGGTAACACTCCGTAGCATATGCTCGGCGGTTCACGCCGCCCCATGGCTGTGAAACCGTTATCGCAACGGGCAAGACTTGGAAGCTGTCTGAAGCGCGTTATGTTACTTCAGAACCCATAAAAGTTTCCGGGGTCGCCTCTTTTCAAAAAAGCGCCCCCCAAAAAAACTCCGGATGATCCGTCGCGTCTTTCAGCAGGATTACGGTCGGCCAACCCCACGCAGCCGGTGCAGCGTGATGATGGCCGCCGTCAGCACGATGGCCGCACAGGTCTGATGCACTGTGCCCGCCCATACCGGCACGACCAGCAGCAGCGTGGTCACGCCCAACGCATATTGCAGCAGCACCAGCCAGCCCAGCATGGCCAGGGCCGCATGCACGTCCTTGCCCAGTTGCGGCGTGCGCAGGCCGAGCACGATCGTAACACCAATCAGCACCGCCGTGGTGGTGGCCAGCAGCCGGTGGTCGAACTGGATGGCGGGAATGTTCTGGAACCAGTTCAGCCAGAAGGGATGCAGCTTCGCATAACCCTGCGGGATCAGGTGGCCATCCATGAGCGGAAAGGTATTGTAGGCAAAGCCCGCATGCGTGCCCGCCGTAAAGCCGCCCGCGATCACGGTCATGCCCACCAGCACGCAGATGGCCCAGACCAGCGCGTGCATGCGCCTGACTTCCGGCGTTGCGGGAATGAAGGCGGGGCGGGGCGTGCGCACGGACAGCGCCGTCCACAAGATGGCGATGTAGAGCGCGAAGGCGCAGCACAGATGCAGCACCAGCCGCACGGGGGCGACGGCCGTGCTGTCCGGGTTGAAGCCCGATGCCACCATGAACCACCCGATGGCGCCCTGCAGCCCGCCAAGCACGAAAAACAGCACCAGCCGCAGTGCCAGCCCCCGGCTCAGCGCCCCGGTGATGGAAAACCACACCAGCGGCACCAGCAGCACGAAGCCCATCAGCCGCCCCCAGAAGCGGTGCGTCCATTCCGCCCAGAAGATCTGCTGGAAGCCCGCAAGCCCGAATCCGTCATGCAGGATCTTGTATTGCGGGATGGTCTTGTACAGCTCGAACTGCCGCTCCCACTCCGCATGGCTCAGCGGCGGGATCATGCCGGTGATCGGCCGCCAGTCCATGATGGACAGGCCCGAGCCGGTCAGGCGCGTGTACCCGCCAAGGGCGATCATGCCCACGAGCATGAAGCAGATGGCAAACAGCCATGTGGAGATACGCTGCCTGTTGCGCAGATCCTGCGCGGAAGGGGGCGTGCGGCCCATCAGGGAGCCAGTGGAAGGATATGCGGACATAACCGGATTTAGACTGGCCTTGCAGTCAGCCGCAAGGCGATGCTAGGCGCGAAGGAACATATATTCCTCCACAACCGGGATGCACGCATGACAGCACCGCACGCCGCACCGCCCGTGCCCGGGTTACAGGGCAGCCTGCGCGTGCTGGTCCGGCCCCTGCTTCTGCTGGCGGCCTTTGTTGCGCTGACGGTGGTGCTCGGTCGCCTGCCGGCCGTGCGCGAGATGCTGACAGCAGGGCATGGCCTGCATGCGCGCGCGGGCAGCGAGATCATGTTCGTGCTGGCGGCCAGCGCCTTCTGCGGCCTGGGTCTGCCCCGGCAGGCGGTATGCTTTGCCGCGGGCGCCGCTTACGGAATCGGCGCGGGATGCGCGCTGGCCACGCTGGCCACCGTAACCGGATGCGTGTGGGGCTATGGCTGGGGCCGCTGGGCGGGGCGCATGCGCATGCCCGCCCGCCTTGGTGCAACCCTGGCGCGGGTGGAAGGTTGCGTACGCGCAGCCCCCTTCGCCTCGGTGCTGGCGCTGCGGCTCATGCCGGTGGGCTCGGCGCTGCTGCTCAATCTGGCTGCGGGCATGCTGGGGGTCAGGGTCATGCCATTCATGCTGGCCACCCTGCTGGGCAGCCTGCCGCAGACCGTGGTGTTCGTGCTGGTGGGCACGGGCATGCAGCTTGGAGGTGGGGCGCGCATCGGGGTTGCGATCGGGCTGTTTGGCCTTTCCGCGCTGGTGGGGCTGTGGCTCATGCGCCGCATGCGCGGCCTGCGGCCATGGCAGGAGTGAATTGCAGCGATGTTGTAATTAGAGGGTGAAAAAATGGACCGCGCTGGTCTACTAGTCCCCACTGTCTTTTAATATTGGAGCGCCTCATGGGCTCATCCGCAACGGCGGGCCGTCCGGCAGAAACCCCCGTGCCCGAAACGACCGGCCGCCCCATGGGCTGGATCGCGATCCTGCTGGGGTTCCTGACCGCGGTCGGGCCTGTCTCGACCGATATCTACCTGCCTGCCTTCCCCGAGCTTGAAGCCACGTTGCATGGCCGTGCGGGCTCGGCGCAGATGACGCTGGCGGTGTGGTTCGTGGGGCTGGCCATCGGCCAGATCACCATGGGCCCGCTATCAGACCGCTTCGGTCGCCGCAGGCCCATGCTGCTGGGCACGCTGGTCTATACGCTGGCCTCGGTCGGGTGCGCCATGGCGCGTGACATTCCCACCTTTTCGTTCTTCCGCTTCGTGGCCTCGCTCGGGGCTTCGGCCAGCCTGATCATTCCGAGTGCGTGCGTGCGCGACATGTCGCATGGCAATGAATCCGCGCGGCTGATGTCGCGGCTGGTGCTGGTGATGGGGGTCGTGCCCATCCTGGCGCCCACGCTGGGCGGGCTGGTGCTGTCGATCGCGTCATGGCGGTCGATCTTCTGGGCGGCGGCGGTTTATGGCGTGATCTGCATCGGGCTGATCTGGCGCGTGCTGCCCGAGACCCTGCAGCCCGCCAACCGCAGCGAGTTCTCGCCGGTCACCCTGTTCAGCCGCTATGTCATGCTGGCGCGCGATCGGGGGTTCATTACCCATGCCATGATCGCGGGCTTCGCGTGCTTCATGTCCTTTACCTACCTGTCGGCGGCGCCTTCGGTGTTCATTCACCAGTTCGGGCTGTCGCCGGCGCATTTCGGCATGATGTTTGGCGTGTTCGCGGTGTGCATGATTGGGGCGTCGCAGCTCAACGGCGTGCTGGTGGGGCGTATTGACGCCGCCCGCATTCTTGGCGCTTCGGTGGGGGTTGCGGTGGCCGGCACCATGGCCATGACGGTGATGGCCGTTGTCATTGCATTCGCCATGCAGCATGGCGGCCACCCGCCGCTGTGGATGATGGGCCTGCTGATCCTGGCCATGATGGTCTCGCTGGGCACGACCGGCATCGTCGGCCCCAATGCCACAGTGGGCGCGCTGGCCGACCACCCGCGCTTTGCGGGCAGCGCCTCGGCTTTTGTCGGCACGCTGCAATATGTGCTGGGTGCCGTGGCCGGTGCCTTCGTGGGCATGCTGCCCGCCAATTCGCCGCTGCCCATGGCGGGCGTGATGCTGATGGGGGCTGCGATCATGATGGTGATGGTGCTGCTGCGCCCCGTGCGCGCACCCACGCCCATCCCTGCCGGGGCGGCTGAGGAATAAAATCTTCTTTCTCCCCGCCCTGACGCGTGATGGGTGCCAAAGCATGGGCGAGGGGTGCGGATGGGGTTGTCGGGCTGGCGCGTGGCGGCTACAGCGGGGGGCCGTCCAGTGGGCGACAGTTTCGTGAACGGGGCGTGTATGTCCCGGATTTGTATGACCATGCAACGGGGACCGTGCACCGATCATGACGACCGCCCAGATCGACCTGAAACAGTATATTCGCCATATCCCGGATTTTCCCAAGCCCGGCATCCTGTTCTACGATATCTCGACGCTGATGCGGAACGCCGATGCCTGGCAGATCGCCATGGGCCGTCTTGCCGCAGCCGTGGCTCCCTGGGCGCCCGATGTGCTGGCCGCCATCGAATCGCGCGGGTTCCTGACGGCGGCCCCGCTTGCCAGCCGTCTGGGCTGCGGGCTGGTCATGCTGCGCAAGCCCGGCAAGCTGCCGGGCGAGACGGTATCTTACAGCTATGACCTGGAATACGGCTCCGATTCGCTGCATATCCAGGCCGATGCCATCAAGCCCGGCCAGCGTGTTGTGGTGATGGATGACCTGCTGGCAACCGGCGGCACGCTGGTCGCCTCGGTGGCCCTGCTGCACAAGGTGGGTGCGAATGTGGTGGGAGCTGCCACCCTGATCGAACTGACCGGCCTTGGTGGCCGCGACCGGCTGGATGTACCGGTCAAGACGCTCGTCTCTTACGACGAATAACCCGCAGTCCGGGCGCTGGTGGCATGCGGCATACGCTTTCTTCCATGCGGCCATTCGGCTGTCGGCCTGTTCGTACACCCGCTATGGTGTACGTTATGCAGGCATCGTATCTGGATAGGGGGAGCCACGCGCCGGGATGAAAGGTCTTGAGCTTTCCCTGACCCGTTTTCAGGATCAGATACGGGCATTTTTCCGGCGGCTGTGGCCGCCGGGCATGACCCTGCGCCAGGACCATCTGCGGTGGCTGTATGCGCCGGGCATCTTCACCTTCGGCTATGCGCTGCGCACCACCATTACCTCGCTCATCGCGCTGGGCATTGCGCTGTGGTGGGAGCTTGGCAGCCCGCAATGGGCGGCGCTCACGGTGTGGATGGTGGCGCAGGGCACGCGCGGCAAGAGTGTGGCCAAGGCGCGGTGGCATCTGTTCGGCATGGTGGTGGGCACGATCTGTGCCGTGCTGCTGGTGGCGGCGTTTCCGCAGGCGCCGCTCATGTTCATCCTGCTGCTGGCCATCGGCATTGGCACGTTCTGCTTTATCGGCACGCTGCTGCCTGGTCCCGCCACCATGACCAACTACCGCATTCACGGCATGCGGGCGAGCGGGTTTACCTACGCCATCATCTCGCTTGATGGCATTGCCGACCCGCAGAACATCTTCATGACCGCCATGTCACGCGCGACCTATATCGTGCTGGGCATCGTGCTGGAGAGCACGGTCTCCTCCCTGTTCCAGTTCAAGCTGGCCAAGCGCGCGGAAGACCGGCTGGCCGACAATTTCATGACCGCCATCAATGGCGCGGCCCAGACGCTGGCCTCCCTCCTGTCGGGTGACACGCAGGTGCTCAAGCAGGCGCGGGGCGTGTTCTCCAACATCACTACGCTGAGCGACCAGATCGAGTTTGCCGAGGTCGAGATGGGTGCTCATCGCGGCCATGAGGGCGACCATGCGCGCGCGGCCCTTGCGCGGGTGGCCATGCTGCTCTCGCGCGGGCTGGACCTTGCCGCCCTCATGCAGGGGCCGGTGGGCCGCCCCGATGCCGCGTTCAACGCGACATCGAGCAAGGTGCAGGCCTTCCTCAAGGACATGGCGGGCGAGCTTGAGGCCAGTGATGACATCCACCCCGTGCTGGCCCGGCTGGCGGAACTGCAGGCGGCATGCCGGCAGAGCGTGGTGGATTCCCTCAACCAGGAAATGGGCAGCCCCGGCAGCCTGCCGGTTGATCCGCAACTGGTGCAGATGCTCTCGCAGCAGCGCATGCTCAATTACGCGCTGGGCCAGATCCTTGACGAGCTGGAGCAGGCGCTGATCCAGTTCGATGCCAGCCGCAACCCGCTGGCGCATGACCATTTTCACTACCGGCTCAAGACCTTCCGTGACTGGCAGCAGGCCTTTACCAACAGCCTGCGCGCCTCGGTTACCATCTTCGGGGCGGGGGTGATCTGGATCACGACCGCATGGTCGGCCGGGCTGACCTTCATCATGTTCGTCTCCATCGTGTGCAGCCTGTTCTCCACGCTGGAGAAACCGGCACTGGCCACCCGTGCCTTCCTTGGTGGCGCCATCATTGCCTCGGTCGTGGCAGGCGTGCTGGTGCTGTGGCGTCTGGCCTCACCCACTACATATGAGATCATGGCGCTGTGCCTGTTCCTGCCCATGCTGGCGGGGGGGCTGGCCTTTGCCTATCCGGCGCTGATCCTCGGGGCTGTTTCGTACAACCTGTTCCTGCCCATCCTGCTCGGACCGGGCAACCAGAGCCGGCTGGATGAGGTGGCGTTCTTCAACACCGCCATGCCGCTCATAGTCGGGTTGTGGTATGCGATGTGGGCGTTCCGGCTGGTGCTGCCGTTCGATACGAACGACATGCGCTGGCAGATGCGCACCGGCATCCTGCGTGGGCTGCGCTATGTGGCGCGGGCGCGCACGCTGCCCACCACGCTGTATGTGGTCGAGCATAACGTGGACCGCTTCGTGCGGCTGCTGACCAATGCGGAAAACACGCCTGACACCATTATCGATGCCTACCTGCAGGGAATCCTGTCAGCCATGACCATCGGGCTGAATGTCATCCGCCTGCGCGCCATCCTTGAGCGCCACCTGCTGCCGCCCGAGGCGCAGCGCGTGGTGGGTGAGATGATGGGGCGCATGGCGCAGTTCAGCGGTCGCTATGGCGGGCATTACGGGCGCACGGCGCGCTCGGCCAAATTCGCCATCATGCACCTGCAGCAGCTTGCGGGGCAGGCCGACAATCTGGGCGTGCGGCTGGAAATAGACAGTGCGCTGGGGTGTCTTTACGTGATTTCGTTTGAACTGGACCACAACCAGAAATTCTTTGATGCCTCCAGCCCGTATCTGGATCCGGTCATGGCGTGAGGCGCAGCGGGATTTCTATGCTGATACTCATGAGGAACGTGATCTGAAGCTTTTTGAAAAAAGCTTCGCCAAAAACATTCTTATGTTTTCAGGCCGGTCATAAAAAAAGCGACCCCTGCTTGCTGGCAGGGGTCGCTTTTCTGTTTTGAGGCGCGATGGCAATCAGGCTGTGATCGCTTAGCCCTGCTGCTGGCGGGCCACGAAGTTTTCCAGCCAGTGGATGGTGTAGTCCCCCTTGCGGAACTGGGGGTCTTCGAGAATCTTGCGGTGCAGCGGAATGACCGTCTTCACCCCTTCGATCACGAATTCATCCAGCGCGCGGCGCATGCGCTCGATCGCCTCAAGGCGGGTCGGCGCGCGCACGATCAGCTTGGCGATCATGCTGTCGTAATAAGGCGGCACGCGGTAGCCCGCGTACAGCGCACTGTCGATTCGCACGCCCAGCCCGCCGGGCGGGTGGTAGACCGTGATCGTGCCTGGCGTGGGCATGAAGGTCTGCGGGTCCTCGGCATTGATGCGACATTCGATCGCGTGGCCGGAGAACTTGATGTCGGACTGGCTGTAGCCGATTGGCTCGCCCGCCGCGATGCGGATCTGCTCGCGCACGAGGTCCACGTCGCACACCATCTCCGTCACCGGATGTTCCACCTGCAGGCGGGTGTTCATCTCGATGAAGCAGAACTGCCCGTCCTGATACAGGAACTCCAGCGTGCCCGCGTTGCGGTAGCCGAGTTTGGTCAGGGCGGCGGTGGCGATCGCGCCGATCTCGTCACGCTGCCGGGCTGTCAGGGCAGGCGAGCCCGCTTCTTCAAGCAGCTTCTGGTGGCGGCGCTGCAGCGAGCAGTCACGCTCGCCATAATGCACCACGTTGCCATGCGTGTCGGCCATGATCTGCAGTTCGATATGGCGCGGCTTGTCGAGGTATTTTTCGAGATAGACCTCGTCATTGCCAAAGGCGGCGCGGGCCTCGGTGCGGGCAACGCTCCATGCCTCTTCAAGGTCAGCCTCGGTGGGGGCGACCTTCATGCCGCGCCCGCCACCGCCTGCCGCAGCCTTGATCAGCACGGGGTAGCCGACTTTCGCCGCGACCTCGCGCGCCTGCTCCAGGCTTTCCAGCGCACCATCCGAGCCGGGCACCAGCGGCACGCCCAGCGCCATCATGGTGGTCTTGGCGGTGATCTTGTCGCCCATCATGCGGATATGTTCCGCCGTCGGCCCGATGAAGGTCAGGCCGTGGGCCTCGACCGTCTCGGCAAAATCGGCGTTTTCCGACAGGAACCCGTAGCCGGGGTGAATGGCGTCCGCCCCGGTGATGGTGGCCGCCGAGAGGATGGCCGCGACATTGAGGTAAGAATCGCGGCTGGCGGGCGGCCCGATGCACACGGCTTCATCCGCAAGGCGGACATACATGGCATCCGTATCGGCCGTGGAGTGCACGGCAACGGTCCGGATGCCCAGTTCGCGGCAGGCCCGCAGGATGCGCAGGGCGATCTCGCCACGATTGGCAATGAGGATCTTGGAAAACATTACTCTATGATGACCAGCGCTTCGCCGAACTCGACCGGGTCGCCGGACTGCACCAGAATCCGGCTGACCGTGCCAGCGCGCGGGGCCTTGATCTGGTTGAAGGTCTTCATCGCCTCGATCAGCAGCAGCGTCTGGCCTGCGGCCACCTGCTGGCCTTCGGATACGAAAGCGGGCGAGGACGGATCGGGCGCCAGGTAGGCCACGCCCACCATCGGGCTGGTCACCGCGCCGGGGTGCTTGGACAGGTCGGCCGGGTTGGCGGCGGGCGGGGCCACGGGCGTGGGCGCAGCCGGTGCGGCGGCCACGGGGGCCGGGGCGGGCACGGCATGCGCCACGGGGGCGGCGGCGCGCACCACGCGGATGCGGTTGTCCTTTTCCGCAATCTCGATTTCGGTCAGGCCGGTATCGGTGAGAATTTCAGCCAATGCCCGTATGGCATCCGCATCCACGAGCAGTCGGCTCATTGATCGTCCTCGTCCAGAATCATGTCTGTCATGGCCTGAAGCGCCAGGGCATACCCCCGTACGCCCAGCCCGCATATGACGCCAATGGCGGCCTGGGAGACGTAGGAGTGATGACGAAAGGCTTCACGGCGGTGAATGTTGGAGATGTGCACCTCGATCACCGGCAGATCAACGGCGAGCAGCGCGTCGAGTATGGCAACCGAGGTGTGGGAATAGGCCGCCGGGTTGATGATGATGCCGCGTGCGCGGCCCCGGCATTCCTGTATCCATGAAACGAGTTCCCCCTCGCCATTGGTCTGGCGGAAGTCGATGGCTACATCGAGCCGTTCGGCTGCCTGCACACAGACCTGTTCCACGTCGTCAAGCGTGGCATGGCCATAGACTTCGGGTTGCCGCAGTCCGAGCATGTTCAGGTTTGGGCCGTTCAGCACGGCAATGAGAGGGCGCTCCATGATGCACGCGCCTAGCACGCCCGCCGTCCGGTTCCAAGTCCGATCATGCGGCTTCCCCCCTGACAGGACCGCCTGCGCCCGGCTTGCGGGCTGAATTATGTCATGGAGGTCCAATTATGTTATGGTGGCTTTATGACAGGAAAAACCGATCACCAGCGCGCGGGCGGCGAACGGAGCGGCAATACGGCGCGCTTCGGGGCAACCGTGGCGGTAGCGTGCCTGATGCTGGCGACATCGGGCCTGCTCAACGCGGCGCAGGCGGCGGCGCGCCATGCGGTGGCCACCACCCGGCACGGGGGCCGCGCCAGCGTAAGGCGGCCGCCCGCCATGGCGCATGTGCCTGCGAACTGGAACCAGCACGGCCTGGCCAGCTGGTATGGCACGGGCAGGCAGAGCGGGCACGCCACCGCCTCGGGCGAGCAGTTCGACCCTGATGCGCTGACCGCCGCCCACGCCCAGCTGCCGCTGGGCACGCGGGTCAGGGTGCATGCCCTCAGCACCGGGCGCTCGGTCGTGGTCCGGGTCAATGACAGGGGGCCGTATCATGGGCATCGCATCATCGACCTGTCGCCCGAGGCCGCGCGGCAACTCGGCATCCTGGGCCGTGGTGTCTCGACAGTGGAAATAGAACCCGCGCGCGGGGCGGATGAGGAAGTGGCCAGCGCCACGCGCTAGGGGCTGCATCAGGCAGGCCGCCTGAAACGGCAGGCCCGAGAGTGCCCTGAAATCATGAAAGTTGCTGGTGAAGCTTTTTTCAGAAAGCTGAAGCCTCACGCGCCCGCAGGGGCCAGCGCGCCTCCTAGAGGCGCTGATGCTTGGTCCAGCCTTCCATGATCTTGTCGGGCGAGCAGCGCAGTTTCATCTCGATCTCGAGTCCCGCATTCAGTTCCGCGCCGAGCAGCACCACGTAGGCCGAGACATAAAACCACATCATGATGGCGATGAACGCACCCAGCGGACCATAGGTGGCGCTGTAGCCCGCGATATGGCTGACATAATACGAGAACCCCGCCGAGGAGAGCAGCCACAGCAGCGTGGCCCCGATCGAGCCGGGCAGGATGCACCGCCAGTACGTATGGGGCCGGTTGGGGCCAAAGCGGTACAGCACTGAACACAGCGACAGCACGAACAAAAGCATGAGCATTGGCCCGCCCATGCGCACCAGCAGCTCGACCGAGCCGGGCGGGGGGGCGAGTTCAAGCTTCTGCGGCAGGTAGTCGAGCAGGAACGGCAGCCCCACCATGAGGGCCAGCGTGAGGATGCCGCCGCAGATCGAGCAGAAGGTCAGCGCCATGCCCATGGCCTGAAAGCGCAGGAAGCTGCGGGTCTCGGGCGTGTTGTAGGCCACGTTCATCGCCAGGATGAGCGAACGCGTGGCAGCCGAGGCCGACCACGTGGCGATGGTGGTCGATATGATCAGGTTCAGCGTAAGGGATGAATGCGATTCGGCCACCAGCAGGTGGATGCGCGCGCCGATCATGTCATAGGCCGCAGGCGGCAGAAGGTTGCGCAGCACCACGAGCTGGGGTTCCACCGTCTGCGGGTCGAACAGGAGGCCATAGAGCGAGATGAGCGTGCTCATGGCCGGAAACAGCGACAGCGTGGCGTAGAACGCACAGCCTGCCGCAGCCAGCGTGATCTGGTCGGATACGATGTTGCGGGCGACCTGCCGCAGCACTTTCCTGACCTGCTGCATGGAAAAATGCGGCAGGTGTCGCGCGGGCGGGGGTATGTCCGTCATATCGATTTCAGTAGATGAGGAACCAATCAAGGCGGGCTTCTTGTCCTGTTATGTGGTGGCACGCCGGGCGCGGAGTGGATCGGTCTGTGTGTATTGTGCCACTATCGTGTGATCCTAAAGGAAAAATTACGGATCGTGAGGATTTTTCTATTGCGTCAGGCGCGTATTGTGCGCATATGCGCTCCCTACGCAACAACGCACGTGCCACTGGCCCTCTGAGGTTACGCAACGACGTCAAGCGTTCTGGCAATCGGGCCACCACATGGTGGGGGTCCTTATTGGTCGCTGGTCCGTTAGACCGTTTCGCAACATCTGTCCGTTTGTGCAATTCCAGAATTGTGTTCATCCGGGCGGCAGTACAGAAGGGATTTGGGTGCGATGACTCCCAAAATCGCTCGTTATCTGGCTGAGCAGGCTCCTGCCACGCCATGCCTTATCGTTGATGTCGACCGGGTGGAAGAACGCTACCGCGCCCTGCGCGAGGCGCTGCCGCTGGCCCGGATCTACTACGCCGTAAAGGCCAACCCCGCCCGTGAGATCCTGACCCGCCTCGTGGGTCTTGGCTCGTCGTTCGATGCCGCCTCGTGGGAAGAGATTTCCATGTGCCTCGAAGCAGGCGCGCGCCCGGCGGATGTCTCGTTCGGCAACACGGTCAAGAAAGCCTCGAACATCGCCCGCGCATTTGCCGCAGGCGTGGACATGTTCGCCTTTGACTGCGCGGAAGAGCTCGAGAAACTGGCCCGCCATGCGCCGGGCTCGCGCGTCTACTGCCGCCTGATCGTGGAGAACGAGGGCGCTGACTGGCCGCTGTCGCGCAAATTCGGCACGACACTGGACAATGCGCGCGATCTGATGCTGCGTGCACGAGACCTTGGCCTCGACCCCTATGGCCTGTCCTTCCACGTGGGCAGCCAGCAGACCGAGACTGGCGCGTACGAGGCGGCTATCGCCCGCGTGGGCATGCTGTTCACCGATCTCAAGGCCGCGGGGCTTGACCTGCGCATGGTCAACCTCGGCGGCGGGTTCCCCATCCGCTACCGTGACGACGTGCCGGGCATCGACCGTTTCGCCGTGGCCATCAGCCACGCCATGACCGAGCATTTCGGCAATGACCTGCCGGAAATGATCATCGAGCCGGGCCGCTTCATGGTGGGCGACGCTGGTGTGGTGTCATCGGAAGTGGTGCTGGTCAGCCGTCGTGGCATGGATGACGGCGTGCGCTGGGTCTATCTCGACATCGGGCGCTTTGGCGGCCTGGCCGAGACCGAGGGCGAGGCCATCCGCTACGGCATCCGCACCCCGCATGATGGCACGGCGACCGGCCCGGTCGCCATTGCAGGCCCGACCTGCGACGGGGCTGACATCATGTATGAAAAGACCCCCTACGCCCTGCCGCTGGGGCTGGAATCGGGCGACAGGATCGAACTGCTCTCCACCGGGGCCTATGTTTCGACCTACTGCTCGACCGGGTTCAATGGCCTCAAGCCTATCCAGGAACACTATATCTGATTGCGTTCAGCACGAGCTGAACACGTGTGAATACCAGGGCGGCAGGACGAAAGTCTTGCCGCCCTGCGTGTATCGGGGGGATACACAGGGCAGTTCCATCCATGCCGGAGGTGTTTCTTGCCCGTGTTCCGTGTTTCAACGCTGCGTTTGCTGGGCCTGTCCTTTATCGGGTGCGTCGTGGCGGCGCGGGCGTTTGCAGCCCCCGTGCTGGTTCACGCCACGCCATCGGCGGGGCAGCATGTGCCTGCGGGCAATGTGGCGATCAAACTGAACTATAACAGCGTGATTGACCCGTTCCGCGCGCGCCTGCTCCTGCTTGGGCCGAGCGGCGTGCCGCAACTGCTCGCGGCTTCTCCCAGTGATGACGAACAGCAGGGCCTGGCCACCACCGTAACGCTGACACCGGGGCATTACGTGCTGCACTGGCGCATGCGCGCCCCCGGCGGCACGCCTGCGGAGGGGAACCTGCCGTTTGACGTGGACCCCGCAGGTGCCCCCGCCGTCGCGGCAGCGCCTGCTGGCAGGAAATAGCCGCCTTCCTTATTCCACCGCCGCCCGCAGCCCCGCACCCGCGGCGAGCGGGCAGAGCGGAAGGGCCGCGGCAAGGAACGCGCCGAGCAGTTCAAGGTCCGGCCCCCATGACAGGCCGGTCTGCGCCGCATCGAGGGCGGCCGCGCCAAAGATCAGCGCGGGCGTGGTCAGCGGCAGCACCAGCAGCGGCAGCAGCACGCCGCCGCGCCGCGCGCCCAGTACGACCGACGCCGCCATGCCGCCAATGAGCGAAAGGATGAGCGTGCCGAGGAACAGCCCGGTCAGCAGCACCATCATGGAGGTGGTGGGCATGCCGAGCATGATGGCCAGCGGGCCTGCGGCCAGCAGCAGGGGCAGGCCGGTGGTCAGCCAGTGGGCGATCATCTTGGCCAGCGCAATGAGCGAGGGCGGCAGGCCGGTCATGAGCAGCTGGTCCAGTGAGCCATCTTCCAGCTCCGAGCCGAACAGCCGGTCAAGCGGCAGGAGGGCTGCGAGCAGCGCGCACACCCACACGATGCCCGGCGCCATGCGCCGCAGCAGCTCGGGCGAGGGGCCAAGGGCGAGCGGGAACAGCGCACCTGCCAGAATGAAGAACAGCACCGCCCCCAGCGTGTCGGCCCCGTGGCGCAGCGCCAGCCGGAGGTCGCGTTCGAGAATGGCGGTGATGAGGGCGGGAATCCGGAGTGTCACAGCAGGTCGTCCTCGGGGAAATCCTCCAGCGGCTGGGGGATGTCGGATTCGTTCAGCCCCGGTAGCGCATGGGTGCGGGCATCGGGCAGGGGCAGGGGAACATGGGTGGTTGCAATCACAATTCCGCCAGCCTGCCGGTGGGCGGCGAACAGGGTGCCAAGCAGCCCCATCGTGTTGATATCCAGCCCCAGGCTCGGCTCATCGAGCAGCCATAGCGGCGCCTGCGCCAGCAGCACGCGCGCCAGCGCCGCGCGCCGCTTCTGCCCCGCCGAGAGCATGCGCGCGGGCAGGTCGGCCAGACCGGAAATGTTAAGTGATTCCATGCACAAGTCAGGATTTCCGCCACTTGCGCGGGCTGCCAGCGTCAGGTTCTCGCGCAGTGTCAGCCCCAGCTTGAGCGCATCCTGGTGGCCCAGATAGGCCACCCGTCCCGCATGCTGGCTGCGATCGGCCAGCGCATCCACGCCAGACCACAGCACATGGCCGCCTTCCGGTTTGTGCAATCCCGCCAGCACGCGCAGCAAGGTGGACTTGCCAGCCCCGTTCGGGCCGGTCAGGAGCAGGGCGTCACCGGCCTCGAGCGTAAAGCCGACACGGTCCAGAACCAGCCGTTCACCGCGGAAAACCGAGATGTTTTCCACTTCCAGCAGGGGGCGGCCGGGGGGGGTAAAGGCAGGAATGACGGAAATCCTCCGGGCAATGGGTCGATGGTGGGGGCAAGGCAAAAAAATGCCTGCTCCCGGTTTCTTGTTACCGGCTCCAGCTTGTGTCGCAACCGCGTCCGGGTATGTTCTACCACCGTTGGGAGATCAAGCAGGTTGTCCCCGACAAGGTCACAAACCCCGCGCCACGAAAAAAGGCAGCGGAGGACATACGATCACACGGGACGATCCGTTGCTGATGCCTCGGAGGAAACAAAGCCAATGAAGACGGTTGGGCACGACTCACTGAAAACGGGCCGCACACTGAACGTGGACGGCAAGACCTACCATTATTTCTCAATCCCGGAAGCGGAAAAGACCATCGGTTCCGTCAGCCGCCTGCCGGTCAGCCTGAAAGTGCTGCTGGAAAATGTGCTGCGGTTCGAGGACGGGCATTCCTACTCCGTAGAAGATGCCAAGGCCATTGCCGACTGGCTGAAGGAAGGGCGCAGCACGAAGGAAGTGCCCTTCAAGCCCGCGCGCATTCTCATGCAGGACTTCACCGGCGTTCCCGCCGTGGTTGACCTTGCCGCCATGCGCGACGGCATTCTCAAGCTCAAGGGCGACCCGCAGAAGGTGAACCCGCTGGTTCCGGTCAACCTCGTCATCGACCACTCGGTCATGGTGGACGTGGCTGGCACGCCCGAAGCGCTGCAGGACAACGTGACCATCGAGTTCGAGCGCAATGGCGAGCGTTACGCCTTCCTGCGCTGGGGGCAGGAAGCGTTCGAGAACTTCTCGGTCGTGCCGCCGGGCACGGGCATCTGCCATCAGGTGAACCTCGAATACATCGCCCAGGCGGTGTGGACGGCGAATGTGGGCGGCAAGGACTATGCCTACCCCGACACCCTGTTCGGCACCGACAGCCACACCACCATGGTCAACGGCATGGGCGTGCTGGGCTGGGGTGTTGGCGGCATCGAGGCGGAAGCGGCCATGCTCGGCCAGCCCATCGCCATGCTGATCCCCGATGTGATCGGCTTCAAGATGACCGGCAAGCTGCCCGAGGGCGCCACCGCCACCGATCTGGTGCTGACGGTTACACAGATGCTGCGCAAGAAGGGCGTTGTCGGCAAGTTCGTCGAGTTCTTCGGCCCCGCCCTTGACCACCTGCCGGTAGCCGACCGCGCGACCATCGCCAACATGGCGCCGGAATACGGCGCGACCTGCGGCTTCTTCCCCGTTGATGATCTGACGCTGGATTACCTGCGCCAGACCGGCCGTGAAGAGCACCGCATCAAGCTGACGGCGGAATACCTCAAGGCGCAGGGCATGTTCCGCCACGCCGAATCCGCCCACCCCGTGTTTACCGACACGCTGGAACTCAACCTCGAGACCATCGTGCCCTCGATCGCAGGCCCCAAGCGCCCGCAGGACCGCGTGGTGCTCAAGGGTGCCGACAAGGCGTTCGAGACCGAACTGACCGGCAGCCTGGGCGTGCCCGCGGCCGACAAGGACAAGAAGGCCAAGGTGGCTGGCACCAATTACGAGATCGGCCACGGCGACGTGGTGATCGCGGCCATCACCTCGTGCACCAACACCTCCAACCCCGCCGTGCTGATCGCGGCAGGGCTCGTGGCGAAGAAGGCGCGCGCGCTGGGCCTCAAGCCCAAGCCGTGGGTCAAGACCTCGCTCGCGCCGGGCTCGCAGGTGGTGACGGATTACCTCAACCGCGCCGGCCTGCAGGATGAGCTGGACGCGATGGGCTTCAACACCGTGGGCTACGGCTGCACGACCTGTATCGGCAACTCCGGCCCGCTGGAAGATCACATCGTCGATGCGATCGAAGGTAACAAGCTGGTGGCGGTTTCGGTGCTGTCGGGCAACCGTAACTTCGAGGGGCGCATTTCGCCGAACGTGCGCGCCAACTATCTGGCGAGCCCGCCGCTGGTTGTGGCCTACTCCCTGCTGGGCACGATGCGTGAGGACATCACCACCACGCCGCTGGGCACCTCCAAGGACGGCAAGCCGGTGTACCTGAAGGACATCTGGCCCACCAATCACGAGATCGCTGCCCTCATGGGTTCCGCCATCACGCGTGAGGAGTTCATCAACCGCTACAAGCACGTAAGCCAGGGCACGAAGGAATGGCAGGCGCTGAAAGTGGCCACCGGTTCCGAGACCTACAAGTGGGATGCGTCCTCCACCTACGTGCAGGACCCGCCGTACTTCCAGGACATCACGCCCGAGCCCAAGTCGCGTGGCGACATCATCGGCGCGCGCCTGCTGGCGCTGCTGGGTGACAACATCACCACCGACCACATCTCGCCTGCCGGCGCGATCAAGGAAAGCTCCCCCGCGGGCAAGTATCTTGAAGAGCATGGCGTGGCGAAGAAGGACTTCAACTCCTACGGTTCGCGCCGTGGCAATGACCGCGTGATGGTGCGCGGCACGTTTGCCAACATCCGCATCAAGAACGAGATGCTGCCCGGCACCGAAGGGGGTGTTTCCAAGCACTTCCCCGATGGCAAGGAAGGCTCCATCTATGATGTGGCGATGGAATACAAGAAGGAGGGCGTGCCCCTGGTCGTGATCGGCGGCAAGGAATACGGCATGGGCTCCTCGCGCGACTGGGCAGCCAAGGGCACCCTGCTGCTGGGCGTGCGTGCGGTCGTGGCCGAGAGCTTCGAGCGTATCCACCGTTCCAACCTGGTGGGCATGGGTGTGCTGCCGCTCCTGTTCGAGGAAGGCACGACACGCAAGACGCTGGGCCTGAAGGGCGACGAGACCTTCGAGATCCGTGGTCTGGACAAGATCACGCCCCGCATGACCATGACTATGACCATCACCCGCGCCGATGGCTCCAAGCAGGACGTACCCCTGCTGTGCCGTGTCGATACGCTGGATGAGGTGGAGTATTTCCGCAATGGCGGCATTCTCCAGACCGTGCTGCGTGGCATGACCAAGGCAGCCTGATAACAGGCAGCGCCATCCCGGTCCGTGTCGGGATGGAGAGATGAGGACGGCGGCCCGTATCATGCGGGCCGCCGTTTTTTTATGGCCGCTCATCTATGCGTGAGTGGTATAAGTTACCTCTGCGTTAAACACATATCGGCGGTGCCTTTTCTCTGTATTGTGTATAAATACGATGCCGTTTAAAGCCGGGATAGTGTAATAACATGCCGGATATGATGAGGCCCCATGGATCTGCTTTCTGCCTTGCATAGCTTTGTCCGTGTGGCTGCAACGGGATCATTCTCTGCCGTATCAAGGGAGACGGGGGCAAGCCAGCCCACCATTTCCCGCCATATCGCCCTGCTTGAGGCCCATTACGGCGCAACCCTGTTTGCCCGCACCACCCGCAGCCTGATGATGACGGAAGACGGGCGCAGCCTCCTGCCACATGCTTATGAAGTGCTGGAGATTCTTGAAACGGCGGAAACCGCGCTGGGCCGCAGACGGGCTTCGGTGTCGGGGCTGGTGCGGCTGGGTGTGACCACGGCGTTTGGCTTGTACCTAACCAGCAGGCTGAGCAGCCTGCTGGAGGAACATCCCGACCTGTCGGTTGAACTGGTCATGCGCGACGGGTTTGGCGACCTGGTGGAGGAAGGGCTCGACCTTGCCATCCGCATTGGTTCCATTGCCGAGGGCTCGCTGATCGCCCGTCGTCTGGGCTCGGTGCATCGCTGCGTCATCGCCTCAAGCGATTACCTTGCCCGCCGTGGCACGCCCACCCATCCGCGCGACCTGCTCAATCACCCCTGCATTGCCTACAGCTATGGCGGCACACGGCATGACTGGCAGTTCACCCGCAAGGGCGAGAGCGAGACCACGGTGGCGGCCAACGGGCCATTCCGCGCCAATAGCAGCGAGGCCGTGCTCCAGGCCGTGCGCGCGGGGCTTGGCATTGGCATGCTGCCGACATTTCAGGTGGAAGAGGACATCGCGGCAGGTCGCCTCGTGCACCTGTTGCCGGAATGGACAATTCCCGAGCTGCCTTTCTATGCCGTGCATACCGGCCCGCGCACGCTGCCGCTACGCACGCGCACGGTGCTCGATTTCCTGATCGAGATATCGGACGTGCTGCGTCAGGGCTAAATATAAAGAATTGATAAAAAACAATAAAAGTTTTTGGATGCCGCCTTTGTTCAAAAGGCGGCGTTTTTCTGAAGCGTTTTGAAAACAGCTTAACCAGAAACTTTCAGGTGCCGTTCAGTCCAGCGGGTTGCCTTCGCCGGGGCGTGGGGCCGCCGGGTCAGTCGAAAGCCGGGCGCGTTGCTCCTCGCTTGAGGCCAGCATGTCGCTGTTGAAGCCATCATGCAGCACCGGCGCCCAGCCCGCCATCCACGTATTCATGCGTTTGACGAAGTCACTGGCTGCCGGTTGCTGCGCCAGCGTCTCCTTGGTCCAGAAATCGGGTGAACGCAGGATCTTGGTATCATTGAGATTAACGGGGTTGAGATAGACCGTTACTGTCTCCCCATTGATATTGTCATCGGGGGCAGGCGTGCTGTTGACCCATTTCGCCCTGAGCAGCACCGGCGGCAGCACGAAGTCCTCCTGCTTGAGTTGCGTGGCAATGATGCTCATATGGTCGATGGCGGCAGGGTCAATCAGGCGCGTGAGCCAGCATTCCATCATGGGCGGGTGGCTGGTCACGATATGCGCCATGTAGTTACGGTCATCATGGCATTCTTCATCAATCGCAGGATTGGCCGCAGCCGGTACTGGCTGGGTCGTGCCGCTGGCTATGATCATGCCGGTCACGATATGGCCCTGCACCCGCACCAGAACATTTTCCAGCACTTCGCCATGCGGGCCTGCGGCGATGTTGACGAGCGGGTGCCACACGCCAGCAGGGAGCGGCAGGATGCGCCCGGCAAACGGAATTGCCTTCGTCAGCCGGTCGGTCACGGGCATGATGGTCACGACCCCATCCCCCGGGCCACCGGCCTGGTCTGCATCGGCGGGCGTGTCCTGCATGCCAAGGCGGTTATGGATGGCGGTCGCGATCTGCGCCATGCGGGGCAGCCTGCGTGTCAGGTATCCCGGCGGGAAAACAAACGTCAGCACCACGAAGGGCACAATCAGGTACAGGCACAGCCGCCATAGCGGCGCACGATACCAAAGGCGCGAAAAAGCGGACATTCAGCAGGCCATGCCTTTCGCCATGCAGGAGGCCACGGGGGCAGCGCGGAACAGCGTGGCCATGGGTCAGGAACTGATCCGGGCCTGCTGCGCCTCGCTCTGATCCGCAATTTCGGCCACGATGCCATCTTCGTTCTGCACCACGCGCACCAGTTTGGCACCCTGCTGGCGGGCGGTGATGAGCGAGTCGCTGATCATGTCCTCGATCGAGCGGGCCAGATCGCGCGCACTGGCGGCAGGGCCCATGCGGTCCTGACGGCGCATGACCTCGAACAGCAGGGCGGGGTCAATGCCCCCGGTTTCGACCTTGAGGCCATAGCTGTCGATCATCGACTCGATTTCCAGCGCGGAAACGCGGGCAATGTCCAGCCCTTCCAGCGGGCGGAACACGAAAATGCGGTCCAGCCGGTTCAGCACTTCCGGCGCGAAGCCGGCCTGGCGCAGCGCCTCGACCGACTCGGCACGCATCTTGTCAGGCTCATCCGCCAGCCGGTCCGCGATTTCGGACAGCGCATCGGTGGCGATGTTCGATGTCAGGATGAAGATGCAGCGCACGGTCGAGATCTGCTGCCCTGTCGAGGCCTCGGTCACATGCCCGTCATTCCACGCGGTGAGGAATTTCTTGAACACATCAGGGTGCGCTTTCTCGATTTCATCGAGCAGCACCACCGCATCGGGCTTTTCCTTCAGGCCGCCGGTCAGCTTGCCGTAGGTGTCCGAGCCGACATAGCCCTTGGGCGAGCCGAACAGCTGCGTTGCGGCATGCGGCGAACTCATCTGCGTCATGTCGAAGTTGAGCAGCGGGCGGTCGAGCTGGCGGGCGAGCTGTTTGGCAAGATAGGTCTTGCCCGTGCCCGGCGGGCCAGCGAGCAGGAAGATCCCCACCGGCTTGCCACGCACCTGCAGGGCCAGGCGGCGGCGCAGCTGGGTCGCCACGTCCTCGCATACCTGGTCCTGACCGATCACGCGCGCGCGCAGGCTGGCGGCGAGCTCCTCGGCGTCGATCACGGTTTCTTTCTGTTCGCGCGCCAGCATTTCTTCAAGCGCGCTACGATTGGTCAGCCTGGCCAGTACGTCCATCATCCATCCCCGTCTGCGTCGGATTCCCTTGCGGGCGAGTTTTTCGGCCCGGCTCTCGAACCACAGCCCGCTCAGCGCCAGCAGGGCGCTCGCCGCCGCTATGACCGGATAGGCCGGTGCGCACCATTCCATGAAATGCCGCATGCTGGCGAGCGAAAGATGCAACGCCATGGCGGCCTGAAAACTGCCGAGCACCAGAAAAATAACCATGGCGATCGGCACGACCCGTTCCATCAGGATCGGATAGAGCGGCTTCATTGCACCACAACCCCGATGACAAGATTGGCCCCGCGCATCAGCACCGGCAGCGGCGTGGGCCCCGGCACGAACACCGCCCCCGCATGCACGCCCATCGGCCCCGGATCGCCCGCTGGCGTGATCGACACATTGCCTGCTATGCGGATGGGCAGGATCACGCTGCGGGGCTGCGGCCCGAGATGCACGGTCTGCACGAGACCAAGGGATTCCACGTTCACGACCGCTCCGCCGCCTGTCATGTCATACATCGGCATGTCGGCCAGTATGATCTCGCGCCGCCGCAACGCCGCCATGATCTCTGCCTGCTGCTGCAGCGTAAAGTTGGTCTGGCGCAGCATGTCCGCCGCGCGCTCGGGCGAGATCATGGGCATCTCGCCCATCATGTCGGGCCTGCCCTGCACCGGCGCGTTGAGCATAAGGTGATTGCCGCCACCGCCACGGCCGCCGCCAGCCTCGGCTGCGACGGGGGGCGTCTGGTTGCCGCTACCGCCTTCCTGCGGGGTGAGGAAGCCGCCTGCGCCCAGGCCCCCGCCTGCCACAACGGCCGCGATCAGCCCCACTACAACCAGCTTGCGGCTGGATGAGCGTTCGCTGCGTTCCCGTGTCGGTTCCGGCGGGGAGGGCGTGGGCATCATGCGTACATAATGTGTGCGAGGCGGGGCGGATGGCAAGATGTTAAGAGAGAGGAAATGTAACCCCCGCGTACCCATATAGTCCTTGCGGTAAGACATGGCGTGACCTATGTTGCGGATTATTCCTTCATTTATGGTTTTTTCTTTGGGGGGTGGCCGCAGGGCTGCCTTTTTTGCATTGGACGCTGATCTGCCTTTCCTGTCGGGCCTCGATGCCCGCATCGCCGCAATGGTCGCCCCCGCGCTGGCCGACATGGGGTTTGACCTCGTGCGCGTGGCGGTGCTGGGCCGCGAGTCCCCTACCGTGCAGATCATGGCGGACCGTGCCGATGGCACGCTCCTCGTCATTGAGGACTGCGAGCAGATCAGCCATGCGGTTGGCGCGATACTGGACGTGGAAGACCCGCTGCCCGGCGCGTGGACGCTGGAGGTCTCGTCGCCCGGTATCGACCGTCCGCTGACGCGCGCGAAGGACTGGGAGCGTTTTGCCGGTCACCTTGCCCGCGCCGAGATGAACCTGCCCATTGAAGGCCGCAAGCGTTTTGCCGGGATCGTGCTCGGCGCGCGCGAGGGCCATGGCCTGATGCGGCTCGATGACGGGAGCGAGGTTTCACTGCCTTTCGCTGAAATGCGCAAGGCGCGCCTTGTCCTGACCGATGAACTGATCGAGGCGAGCGCCCGGATGATGAAGCCGGCCGCAAGCCCCGAGGAGACTGGCCTGGAGAAAGACCCTTCCCCGGCTGAAGACCGCAAGCCCGGTGTTAAGTCGGGTCGCAAGTCGGCCCGCAAGGCCAATTGAACGATGTTGTGGAGACACTGATGGATACGTCCGTTGCCCGTCCCGAACTGCTGCTGGTGGCCGATGCCGTAGCGCGGGAAAAGTCGATTGACCGCGAGGAAGTGCTCGAAGCGATGGAGCAGGCCATCCAGAAGGCCGGCCGCGCGAAATACGGTCATGAAAAGGATATCCGCGCCACCATCGACCGCCGCACCGGCGATGTGCGCCTGTCGCGCTGGACCGAGGCGGTCGAGGCGGTGGAGAACGAGGAAACACAGATCCCGCTCTACATCGCGCGCAAGTTCAAGCCCGAGATCCAGCTTGGCGAATACCTGATCGACCCGCTGCCGCCCATCGATTTCGGGCGCATCGCGGCGCAGACGGCCAAGCAGGTCATTGTCCAGCGCGTGCGTGAATATGAGCGCCGCCGCCAGTTCAATGACTTCAAGGACCGCGTGGGCGAGATCGTCAACGGCACCGTCAAGCGCACGGAATATGGCAACCTGCTTGTCGAGATCGGCGATGCGGAAGCCCTGCTGCGCCGCGATGAGCTGATCCCGCGTGAAAGCTTCCGCAACTCCGATCGCGTGCGCGCCTATATCTATGACGTGCGTGACGAGCCGCGTGGCCCGCAGATCTTCCTTTCGCGCACGCATCCGGCGTTCCTCGCCAAGCTGTTCGCGCAGGAAGTGCCCGAGATCTATGATGGCATCATCGAGATCAAGGCCGTGGCGCGTGATCCCGGTTCACGTGCCAAGATGGCCGTCATCTCGCGTGATGCCTCGATCGACCCCGTCGGCGCCTGCGTGGGCGTGCGTGGCCGCCGCGTGCAGGAAGTGGTCAAGGAACTCCAGGGCGAGAAAATCGATATCATTCCCTGGAGCCCGCAGGCCGCGACCTTCGTGGTCAACGCCCTCGCCCCGGCTGAAGTCAGCAAGGTGGTGATGGATGAGGAAGCGGGCCGCGTCGAGGTTGTCGTGCCCGATGACCAGCTCAGCCTGGCCATCGGTCGCCGCGGCCAGAACGTGCGCCTTGCCAGCCAGCTGACGCGCTGGGACATCGACATCCTGACCGAGGCCGAGGAATCGGAGCGCCGTCAGGAAGAATTCCGCCGCCGCAGCAACCTGTTTGTTGAAGCGCTTGATGTGGATGATGTCATCGCGGGCCTGCTTGTGACCGAGGGGTTCCATTCCATCGAGGAACTGGCTTTTGCCGACCCCGAGGAACTGGCCGGCATCGAAGGCTTTGATGAGGACGTGGCCAGCGAACTGGTCCGCCGCGCCGAAGGCTATCTGGCGGGTCAGGAAGAAGAACTCGACAACAAGCGCCGCACGCTGGGCGTGAGCGATGATATCGCCGTGCTGGGCGTGTTCACCAACCAGATGCTGGTGACGCTGGGTGAAAAAGGCGTGAAGACGCTGGATGACCTGGCCGACCTGGCTGGTGACGAACTCGTCGAGATTCTGGGCAGCGATGCCATTGACGAGGACGCGGCCAACGAGATCATCATGGCGGCGCGCGCCCACTGGTTCGATGGTGATGAGGCGAAGCCCGCGCAAGAGGAGACGTCCGACGTCTGAGCAAACCGACCTTAACGCGGAAGATCAGGAAGGCATGGAGCCTGAAGAGCGCGGTCCGCTGCGCCGTTGCGCCGTGACCCGGCTCCGGCTGCCCAAGGAGGAAATGATCCGGTTTGTCATTTCCCCCGATGGAGTCGTGATCCCTGATCTTTCCGCACGGCTGCCCGGACGGGGAATTTGGTTGAGCGCACGCGCGGATGTGCTAGAAACAGCACGCACACGCGGCGTATTTGCTCGCGCGGCGAGGGGAAGGGTTGTTATTCCCCCTGACCTGACCCATCTTGTGCAGGATGGTCTTCTGCGGCGCATGATGGATGTCGCAGGGCTTGCACGGCGGGCCGGGCAGATTGTCTGTGGTTTCGCCAAGGTGCGTGAGTGGGTTGTGGGCGGTCGTGCCGGTCTGGTCATACAGGCCGCCGATGGCAGCCCCGACGAGAGGAAGAGAGTTTTGTCTGGTGCACGGGAACTGCCGGTTGTGGCTGTTCCTACGGCATTGGGTCTGGGTGCGGCATTTGGCCGCGACCATGTTGTTCATGCAGCGATTCTGCATGGTGAACTGGCGCGTCGATTCCGTATCGAGAGTGAACGTTTTGCGGGTCTGTCCGGCAGGATTGGCCCGAATTCGGCGGATCGTTCCGCCGGACGGTGTGAACAGGCGGGTACATGAGCGAAGGCAACGATCAGGATCAGGGTAAGGGACGCTTGTCTCTGCGGCCGGCGGGCCGCAGGGAGGTCGGACGGACGGTAGATGCCGGTTCCGTGCGACAGAGCTTCAGCCATGGTCGTTCAAAGGTGGTTCAGGTCGAGGTGCGCAAGAAGCGCGGGGCCGGGGCCGCAGGTAACGGATCGGGGCCGGCTGGCGGTCGCGCCGGTGGTCGGGGCGGTCGCGCGCTGACGGCAGCGGAACTGGCGACACGCCAGCGCGTGCTTGATGAGCAGCGCCGCGCCGCCATCCAGCGCGAGAAAGAGGCTCGAGAGCAGGAGAAGATCACGATCCTCTCCGCTGCGGAAGAAGCCCGCCGCGCTGAAGAGGAAAATGCCCGCCGCGCCGAAGAAGAGGCACGCGCCAAGGCAGATGCCGCCGCTGCGGTCGAGGAAGCCCGCAAGCAGGAGGCCAGCAATGCGCCTGCCCCTGCAGCGCCCGACTCGACAGATCCCGCGGGTCCGGTTGTTTCGTCCGTGCCCATTCCCGGTGAAGTGACGCTGGCCCCCCCGATGCAGCGCCTGCGCCCGCTGGCCGAGCGCGCGATCATGCCCGCCCAGCCGCTGCGTCCGTCGCGCCCTGCTGGTGGTGGTGGTGCCGCCACTTCACGCCCCGCAGGCGGTGCTGGCGAGACGCTGCGCCTGCGCACGGGCCGTGCGGATGGTGGCGAGGAAGAACGTCGTCCCAGTCGTCGCCCTGGCAATGCCGTGCCGAACCGCCGCCCCTCGGGTGGCGCCAAGAAAAACAACGACAGCCGCCGTGCTGGCCGCATTGACGTGCAGGCCGCGATCGAAGGGGATGACGACAAGACCCGTTCGCTCGCCTCGGTCCGCCGCCAGCGCGAGCGCGAGCGCCGTCAGGCCGAACTTGAACGCCTGCGCTCCGACCAGGTGCGCGTGGTGCGCGATGTTGTCCTGCCCGAGAGCATTACGGTGCAGGAACTCGCCAACCGCATGGCCGCCCGTCAGGGTGAGGTCATCAAGGCGCTGATGAAGATGGGCGTGATGGCCACCGTGACCCAGTCGCTCGACGCGGACACGGCGGAACTGATCGTGCAGGAATTCGGCCATCGCGTGCGCCGTGTTTCCGACAGTGATGTCGAGATCGGCATCGAGGGCATTGAGGACAGTGAAGAAGATCTGCGGCCGCGTCCGCCGGTCGTGACCGTGATGGGTCATGTCGATCACGGCAAGACCTCGCTGCTCGACGCGCTGCGCACCACCGATGTCGCCAATGGCGAAGCCGGTGGCATTACGCAGCATATCGGTGCGTATCAGGTCACGCTGGCCTCGGGTGCCAAGATCACCTTCATCGATACGCCGGGCCATGAGGCGTTTACCGCCATGCGTGCCCGTGGCGCCTCGGTGACCGACGTGGTCATTCTGGTGGTGGCCGCCGATGACGGCGTGATGCCGCAGACGATCGAGGCCATCAAGCACGCCAAGGCGGCTGATGCTCCGATCATCGTGGCCATCAACAAGTGCGACAAGCCGGGTGCGAACCCCGACCGCGTGCGCCAGGAACTGCTGAACCACGAGATCGTGGTGGAAAGCATGGGTGGCGATACGCAGGATGTCGAGGTCTCGGCGCTCAAGCGCACGGGTCTGGACAAGCTTGAGGAAGCGATCCTGTTGCAGGCCGAAATCCTTGACCTCAAGGCCAATCCCGACCGGGTGGCCGAAGGCTCGGTGATTGAAAGCCGCCTTGACCGTGGGCGTGGTCCGGTTGCGACCGTGCTGGTCCAGAAGGGCACGCTGCGCCGCACCGACATCGTGGTGGCCGGGGCCGAATGGGGCCGCGTGCGCGCCATGATCGACGACCGCAACCGCCAGCTTGGCGAGGCGGGTCCGTCCATGCCGGTTGAAATCTTGGGTATTACCGGGGTGCCGGGCGCGGGTGAGCCGTTCGTGGTGGTGGAAAACGAGAACCGCGCCCGCGAAATCTCCGAGTTCCGCCAGCGCGTGATCAAGGAACGCATGGCCGCTGGCCAGACGGCCGCACGCGGCACGCTCGACCAGATGCTTGCCCGCATTCAGGCCGGCGCGCAGAAGGAAGTTGCGGTTCTGATCAAGGCCGACGTGCAGGGTTCGGCGGAGGCGCTTGAAGCCACCGTGCAGAAGCTGGAGCATGAGGAAGTCAAGATCCGCGTGCTCAACGCCACCGTGGGCCAGATTACGGAAAGCGACGTGCAGCTGGCCAAGGCATCGGGTGCGATCATCATCGCGTTCAATGTCCGCGCTACGGCGCAGGCCCGTGAGCTTGCACAGCGCGAGGGCGTGGACATCCGCTACTACTCGATCATCTACCAGGTGGCGGATGACGTGGAGCAGCTGGTGCGTGGCAAGATCGCGCCCAAGCATCGCGAGAAGTTCCTGGGTTATGCCGAGATCCGCAAGGTTTTCGAAATTACCAAGGTGGGCAAGGTTGCTGGCTGCTACGTGACCGAAGGTGTGGTCAAGCGTGGCTGTGGCGTGCGCCTGCTGCGTGACAACGTCGTGATCCACGAAGGCGAGCTGAGCCAGCTCAAGCGCTTCAAGGATGACGTCAAGGAAGTGGCGCGCGGTTACGAATGCGGCCTGTCCTTTGCCGGGTATAATGACCTGCGCGAGGGTGACGTGGTCGAGTGTTATGAAATGGAACTCGTCCCGGCATGAGCCGCAATTCATCCAGAAAAGGGATGAGCGAGAACGGGCCGGCAGGGAAACTTGCCGGCCATTCCGCGTCTGGTCCCTCGCAGCGCCAGCTGCGCGTGGCGGAAGAAGTCCGTCGTGTGCTGGCGGAAATATTTGCCCGCACCGAATTCCGTGACCCGGATCTGGCCGATGTGCGCATTACGGTTACCGAAGTGCGTATTTCGCCCGACCTCAAGCATGCCACGGTATTCGTGGCGCGGCTGGGCCGGAGCGACGTAGCGGAACTGCTGCCTGCGCTCAAGCGTGTGACGCCGTTCCTGCGCACCCGCCTATCGCACGCGCTCAGGCTGCGTGGCGTGCCGGACCTGCACTTCCAGCCTGACACGGCGCTCGATTACGCCATGGAAGTCGATACTATGCTGCGCCAGCCTGAAGTGCAGCGCGACCTCAAGGATGAAGACTGAGCTGCACGGCAGATCGGGTGGTTTTGATCTGACTTACGCTGTGGCTCCCTGAAACAGTAAAATGTTTTGGTGAAGCTTTTGCAAAAAGCTTCAGATGGCACTGTGAAAAACCAGTTCATGAAAAAGGCCGGTCGGGCAATGCCCACCGGCCTTTTTTCATATCGTGGGCGGGTGAATGCCCGGTCAGTTGCGCCGCCCCATGAGCAGGAGTTGCGGGTTGCGCTCCACGTCGGTTGCAAACCCGCGCAGGGCGGCGGCGGCGGCGGCAAGGTCACGCAGTGACGAATCGATATTGGAGCGGTCAGCCGAACTCGGGGCGGTAATGTCATGCAGCCCGGCCAGCGCGCCACGTGCCTCGGTCACCGTATCGTTGGAGTTGACCAGCAGCGTGTGCAGCTCGCCGCCCCGCGCATCAAGCTGGGCGGTGCCGGTATCGGCCAGATGGTCGATGGAGGCCAGCGTAGTGTCCATGCGTTTGTCGAGGTCGCGGATGGTATCGGTCGCGGTATCGACCGTCACGCGCGTATGGTCGGATGTGGCGCGCACGCTATCCACCAGGGGCGGCAGGTCCTTGTCCAGCTTGTCGGCTAAGGTGCGGATGCTTACCAGCATGGCGTCGGCATTGTTGGCGATGTTCTTGAGCGGCAGGGCCGTCAGGGCATCGGTCAGCTTCTGCATTTCCGATTCGCGGGTCGGGATCTCGATCAGCGGGCTCAGGCCGGGATGCAGGTGGGCGGGGATGCCGGGGTCGAAGGTCAGGTCGATTTCTTCCTGCCCGGTCACGAAGCTCTGCATGTGCAGTTCGGCGCGCAGCCCGTTTTCAATCAGCCTGGGCAGTTCGTTGGCATCGAGCGCGCGGCCATGCGAGCCCGCCATGCGCGCGCCATTGGCCTCAAGCTCCACCGTGACCGGAATATAGGCCTGATGGGTCTGCGGATCGAACTGAACGGCGATATGGTCCACATGGCCCACCTGCACGCCATCGAACGTGACCGGCGCGCCTACGCCAAGCCCGTTGATCGGGCTGTCAAAAATGACCACGGCGCGATTGGTGGGCGAAAAGGGATGAAACTGTCCGAACAGCGCTATGGCCGTCACACCAAGCAGGGCTCCACCCAACACAAATGCACCGACCGTGGTCTGCCGTTCAGCCATGGTGTTCAGGTCTCCCTAGCAGCCTGTCGGGTTGGGGTACCCTGTGAAGGGGTAAGGCTGTAGAGTGTCGCGATGAGCCGCTTCATCCCGTTTGACCGATCCCAGCCGTATCTT
>NZ_NIRT01000087.1 GCF_003207795.1 Komagataeibacter nataicola
GTCGGCCCCGTTGACGGGCATGACATGAACCAGCTCGTCCACATCCTGCGCAACCTGCGCGATGCCGAGGATGTCGGCCCCGTGCTGCTGCATGTCATCACCGAAAAGGGCCACGGCTACAGCCCGGCCGAATCGGCGGGCGACAAATACCACGCCGTCTCGAAGTTCAATGTCGTGACCGGCGAGCAGAAGAAAGGCCCCTCCGGGCCACCGAGCTACACTTCGGTGTTCGCCAGGGAACTCGTGCGCCAGGCCGCGACGGATGACAAAATCGTCACCATCACCGCCGCCATGCCATCGGGCACCGGGCTCGACAAATTCGCCAGGGCCTATCCCGACCGCTTCTTTGATGTGGGCATTGCCGAGCAGCATGCCGTGACCTTTGCCGCCGGCATGGCCACCGAGGGGCTGCGCCCGTTCTGCGCCATCTATTCCACCTTCCTGCAGCGCGCCTATGACCAGGTGATGCATGATGTGGTGCTGCAGAAGCTGCCGGTGCGCTTCGCCATCGACCGCGCAGGGCTGGTGGGCGCCGATGGCGCGACCCATGCCGGCTCCTTCGACATCGCCTATCTGGGCTGCCTGCCCGGCATCACGCTCATGGCGCCAAGCGACGAGCTTGAACTGCTGAACATGACCGCCACCGCCATCGCGTTTGACGAAGGCCCGCTTGGCCTGCGCTACCCGCGCGGCGCGGGGCTGGGGCTGGACCTGCCGGCGGCGGGCCAGATCATCGAGATCGGGCGCGGGCGAATCGTGCGCGAGATGGCGCGCCAGTCCGGCCCCGAGCAGGGCGGCATCGCCATCCTCTCGCTCGGGCCAAGGCTGGCCGATGCGCTCAAGGCGGCTGACATGCTGACCGCGCAGGGGCTTTCCCCCACCGTGGCCGATGCGCGCTTCGCCAAGCCGCTCGATACGGCGCTGATCGAGCAGCTTGCGCGCAACCATGCCGTGCTGATTACCATCGAGGAAGGCTCGGTTGGCGGATTTGGCAGCTTTGTCATGACGCATCTGGCCAAAACCGGCCTGCTCGACCGCGTGCGCTTCCGCCCCATGACCCTGCCCGACCGCTTCATCGACCATAACAGCCAGGAGGCCCAGTACCATGAGGCCGGGCTGGATGCG
>NZ_NIRT01000027.1 GCF_003207795.1 Komagataeibacter nataicola
GCGTGCTCAATGCCACGGCGGCGCAGAACCCTGTGGCCCTGGGCCAGTTGCAGGCAATGGGCTTCATTGCCAATGCACTGATTGGCGTTACGTCAATCACATCCAGCGGCACATTTACGCCAGATGCCCGCACGAAATGGCTACGCATCCGGGGCGTAGGGGGTGGCGGCGGTAGCGGCGGATGTCCGTATACGGGGTCAACGCAGGAATCCACGGCATCAGGCGGCTATTCCGGGGGCTATATTGAACTGGTTGTCTCGGTGGAGGACCTTCTTGCCGGAGCTGACTCTATTGCAATATCCATCGGAGCCGGAGGATTGGCGGGAACAGGAAACGCTTCCGGCGCAACACCTGGTGGGGATGGTGGCGATACGACAATTGGCGGCGCTGTAACCATTCCCGGTGGCCCTGGTGGGCATAATGGGTCATGGGGTACCGGATCGCAGGTGTTCTCTCAGGCGCTATCAACTACATTGCCGACCTCTACGGTCGGCACCATTATAGCAGGCATACCCCCAACAATCTCGAAAAACGGCCAGATCGTGCTTGGCATTGGCACCAATCAGCAGAAGGGCGGCGACGGCGGAGATACCCCTTTCGGGCAGGGCGGCATCGGCGGCGTATCCCGAGGCGGCGCGATTGGTAACGGCTACGGTTCGGGCGGGGGGGGCGCCAGCCAGGGCGCCAACTATGAAGGAGCAAGTGGTGCGGCTGGCCTGCCTGCCAAACTCATTATTGAGGAATATGCATAATGGCGCGCTATCTGATCTGCCTGAGCGCCGCATCGGGCGACAAACCGGCAAATTATGTGGTCAATACGATAGAATGGGACGGTAAGGCAGCATTCACGCTACCCGCCAGCACAGTGTTGATTGAGGACACGGACAGCATCTACCAGCCCGGCGATACCTACGGTGTGACGCCTGCGCGTTCGGTGCCGGTCAATCCTGCCGCCACGGTCCCTCTCGCCACGCAGGCGCAGAACGCCCTGACCGCCGCCGCATCTGCCACATGGCAGGCCTATGGCATGTATGGGCAGACCACACCGACGGATGTCGTGACCTACCTGAACGCGCTGAAAGCCATTGCGGCCGGCACGGACACCACCAGCACGGCGCTGCCCGTGGCCCCGGCGGACCTGAGTGGCGCGACCACCACGACCTGATCCGCCCACACAACCCGCGCCTGCCACGCCGCCCACCCGGGCGGTTTTTTTATGAGAAAATGAATGAGTGAAACAATACCCCCGACGCAGGGCGGTCCGGTGGCAACCATACGCTGCGCCACGGTCGAGGATCTCGCCCGCGTGCGTGAGCGGCTGGCGAAGGTTGAAGGTGGCCACGACAACCTGCGCGATGGCCTGAACACGCTCTCGCAGCAGTTTGCCGATCTCAGGCGCGACCTCACGCAGTCAGTCACGGACAACGCCGCCCAGACCCGGCGCGAGATCATGGAGCGGGTTGACGACATGACCGACACGGCCACAGAGCGCAACAACGAGATATCGGGCAGGCTGGCGCGCATCGAGGGCGGCCTCAGGCTCACGTCATGGGTGACCATGACCTTCATCGTGCTGGCCACCGGCCTGCTGGGCTGGGGGCAGATTGGCGATGCCGCCTTCGCTTTCTGCAAGCGCGCGCTGGGGTACGGACCATGATGGGCCTGCCCCCGGCTCCGCTGACGGACCTCAAGACCCGCGTCATTGCCCCAACCCTTGCCTTCATTGGTCTGGGTGGGTCTGCTGCGGTCAACCTGATCGCAGGCATTGCGCTGGTCGAGACGGGCTGCCGCGCACTGGTGCAGTCCGGCGGCGGTCCGGCCCTGGGCCTGTGGCAGATGGAGCCGTTCACGCATGACGACATCTGGGCAACCTTTCTGCCCGCGCAACGCCTGTCTGCCATCCGCGCCCGGCTGTTTGCCCTGCAGGCCGCGTGGCCCATGGGTTCTGATCGCGCCACTCAGTTGATCGGCAACCTGCCCTATGCCTGCGCCATGGCGCGGCTGAAATGCTACCGCGCGCCCGAGCCGATACCCGCAGCCAATGATGCCGCCGGGCAATGCCGGTTCTGGAAAACCAACTACAACACCACGCTCGGGGCGGGGGACGTTGATCCGCAGCACGTTGCCCTGTTCGAGCAGGCCATTGAGGTATGACATGAACACCACCGCAAAACTCGGCGGCCTCGGCGCCGTCATTGCACTCCTGCTGGCCGAAGTTCCGGAACAATACACGCTCTATGCCGCGATCTTCGTTTTCGCCTGTAGTGCTGCCGCAGCCATCATCCCGCCGCCGCATGCGGGCAGCCGGTGGGCCTTGGCCTATCAGCTTATGACCACCATCGGGCTGAACATCGGCTGGGCAGAAAACCACTTCAAGCCCGGCCAGTCAGGCGTGCGCGTGCCGCTGGCTGACAAGCCCGCCGCCAAGCAGGCCGTGGCCACAGCCGGCATTCCGGTTTTGAACAGGAAAGGCAGGCCCGAAATACTGAAAAAGCAGGAGGTGCAGCTCCGGCGCTAGGTGGATGGCCGATGTGAGCCGAAGCTGCAAACCCTATTCTGCCCTTTATTGCGGCAAAAATAAGTCGCGTATGTCCGCCGCCGCAGAGCGGTTTTTTTACAGGAACACAAACATGAACCTTATGCTCTCCCGCCGGTGCGTGCTGCGCATGGGGGCCGGAACGCTGATGGCCGACATGCTCGCTGGCTGCACGCTCACCCGCGCGGGCAAGGTCACCACCATTACCCTGAACGTGGCTGAAGTCACGGATTACGGGAATGCCATTTTGTCATTCGCCAGTACCGCCATCAGTCTTTCATTTGTCACAGCGGCCATGGGTCCGGCAAACGTGGCGCTGGCCAGTACGGTGATCGCCGCACTCAAGGAAGCGCTCGATGCGTTCAAGACTGCCGCCGGGTCAAGCACATCCGTAAGTTATGACAGCACCAGCATCCACACGGCGTTTGACAGTATTTTATCCGATATCGAGCAGATCAATACCCTTGTTATTGCGGTTATTACGGGCATGGCGTCCGACCTGTCGGGCACTGTGGTCTCGGAGGCGAAAACGGCAGCGAATGCCGCGTCAACGCTGATCTCGCTCCTCAAGGCCATGGTGGACATGACGACACGGCGCATGGCGGTCGGTACGACCCTGCCTGCACAGGAAGCAATCGGGCGGATTACAGTTTTCGTGGCAACGCATGGTGCATGAACGGGGGGAAGCAACATGGAACATGCCGCAACGATACTTCCTTTCCTTTATGGCATTATGGTGGGGAATGCCGTCAGCCTGACGGCTGGAGGACTTTTTGTGTTACGCCACTGGCGGCGGCAGCGAATGATCCGTGAATGTCTTGGCCCACCAACAGATCATCAATAAAAACTAATAATCGTTTTCGGATATGACTTTTTTCAAGAAAGCGATGTCACCTGCAGCGGTTATTCTTTATCACTTCCTGGGTTTCAGGCGTGCAGGCAGCCTGATTTCACTTGCCAGCACGCCCGCTACGATACAGCACGCACCCACAACCGAGGTGACTGGCAGCGGGTCACCAGCCATGCGCCCGACAACGCCGCCCCATACGGGCTCACCAGCGTAGATAATGGTGGCCCGTGTAGGCGAGATGGCTTTCTGCGCCCAGTTCATGACCAGTTGCACAAGCATGCTGCCCATGCCAAGACCCATGCTTCCGGCAACCCAGATCCATGAAAATGCTGGCAGGTGCTCACCCGCAACCGGCATGGCCAGCAGGGCCAGAAGCCCGGCCACCAGCAGTTGCACCACGGTGATGCGCCTGCTGTCACCCAGTGTTGCACAACGGCTGATCAGCACAATCTCGGCGGCCACCGATACGGCACACAGCATGGTGGCCCATTCACCCCGGCCAAATCTACCCTGTGTCGCGCCCGTGCCTGCCAGCAGCACCAGCCCGCAAAACGCCAGCCCGATCCCCACCCAGTTCATGAGACGTGGCGGCCTGTGCAGCACGATCCATTGCAAAAGAGGCACGATCGGCACGTAAAGCGCGGTCAGGAATGCCGAACGGCTGCTGCTGATGGTTTGCAGCCCGTAACTCTGCAAGGTGTAACCGGCCCATATCGTGATGCCGACCGCCATGCCCGCCCCGGCCTCGGCCAGGCTGGTCCGCCGCAGGGCACGGTGAAAAATCGCGCTGCCTGCCAGCCCCGCCGTCATGAAGCGCAACCCCACGAAAAACAGCGGCCCGCAATGCCGTAGTGCGACATGCACGATCAGGAACGTGCCACCCCAGAACAGTGTTACGGCCATCAGGGCCAGTTCCTGCCGGGACGGGAGGTTTATGCTCGCCATGCGCGCGCCATCCACTGTTTTATTTCAATCTGCACCCTTTCCTCCTCGCAGGCGGGGATAAAGCGGGGCTACCCTGCGGGCTGGTACGCAACCCGACCTTCTCCCATGCTGTTTAACCGGCAGGCGCATGGTTTGGTGCGGAGGAGGGTGGTCTTGTCACTTTTTGCCAATATGTCATCGGGGGAAGACTGGCTCCAGCTTGGTGAACTTGTGCTTGCTTTCGTGCTGTCGGCGCTGGTGGGGATGGAGCGGGAGTTCAGGCAGAAAAGCGCGGGGCTGCGCACTTACACGCTGGTCGGGGTGGCTTCCGCGCTGTTCATGCTGGTGTCAAAATACGGGTTCAACAACATCCTTGATGCGGGGCGTGTCGTGCTGGACCCCTCACGGATTGCGGCACAGGTGGTATCGGGCATCGGGTTCATTGGCGGTGGCGTCATCTTCATGCGGCGTGACATCGTGCGGGGGCTGACCACCGCTGCGTCCGTCTGGCTGACTGCGGCACTGGGCATGGCCTGTGGGGCGGGGCTCATTACGCTGGCAGTGGCGACGACCATCGGCCATTTCATCATCATGCTCGGCTTTCCGCGCATCAGCCACCTTATTCCACGCGATCATGCCGCCCGTTCGGTGGGGCTGTTCCTGTCTTACCCCGACGGGCGCGGATTGCTGCGCATGATCCTCATCCGCTGCACCAGACTGCGTTTTACCATTACCCGCGTCAAGCTCGAGCCGCCTGATCGATCCCTGCAAGACCCCGAGGCCCTGCAGGACCTGCGCGACCGGCAGCACGATGCGGAACTTCCTCCACCTGACGAAAGACCCGGCCATGGCACGGTCACGCTATTCATCAAGGTGCGCGGCAGGCGGCCCGTCTCGCACCTTGTCGCTGCGTTATCGGATATTGATGGCATTATCAGCGTAGAAACCGATGAAGGCGATCATGACCCCGAATAGGCAGCCTGCTCCACGCTGCTCAGAGCGGTAGCTGCACGCGCCCCTGTGCATCGCGGGTTACGGCAGTGGTGGCCACAACCGCGCCAATAGGCAGGGCGGCATACAGATGCGGAAAAAGCTGCCCTCCGCGTGATGGCTCCCAGCGCACTGCCGCCGGGTCGAGCAGGCCCAGATCGACCGCAAGCAGCACAAGGCCGCTCTGGCCTGCAAAATGCTTTTCAAGCGTGCCGTGCACCTGCGGCCCGGTGGAGAAATGGATGAAGCCATCCGCCACATCAGCCGGCGAACCCTTGAACAGGCCCGCGCGGACAAACGCCTCGTGCTCGGAGGCGGTCAGGATTTTATATACGATATGCTCTGTCATGGTGTTCTGGTCCGGTCAGGAAAGGGCGCAGCATAGGCCAGTGCGCCGCCAGAGGAAACATGTCAGCCGCCGTAGCGCCTGCCCATGCGCAACACGGCCAGCGCTACGCCGGCCAGCCCCGCGCTCCACGCCAGCACCGCACAGGGGCCCACGCTGGACAGAACCACCCCGCCACACAGCGCGCCCGCGCCGATGCCGCTATTGAACCCCGTGACACAGAATGAACAGGCGGCTTCGCGCTGATGGGGGGCCAGTTCAATGGCATAGCTTTGCGGGCCAAGATTGATCAGCGCAGCAATGATGCCCCATACCGCCATATCTACCCATGCCAGCCATGGCGACCAGCCTGAGGCAACCAGCAGCACATGACTCAACATCAGGGCGATCATGGCGATGCCAATCGTGCGCCCCGCCGACCAGGGCAGGTGGCCGCCCAGCCAGTTACCCCCGATCCCCACCGCGCCATAGATCAGCAGCAGCAGCGGCACCAGCCGTTCTGGCGTGTGCGGTATGGCTGACAGAAGCGGAATGATATAGGTATAGGCCGTAAAATGGGCGCTCACCACCAGTGCTGTCAGCACGGCGATGTAACGCAGCACCGGCTGGCGCAGGAGGGCTGGAATATCAAGATGCCTGCGCTGCGAGGGCAGGGGCGGCAGCAATGCCAGAACGCCGCCCATGATGGCCAGCGCCGCAATGCCGCACACCACGAACGCAGCGCGCCAGCCCAGCCACTGCCCGATGGCCGCAGCCATGGGAATGCCCCCCGCAAACCCCACTGCAACCCCCGTGAAGGCCCATGCCGTGGCGCGCGCCACTGGCATATGGGGGGCAAGGCGGACGGCAACCCCGGCTATGGTCGACCAGAAAATGCCATGCCCGAGCGCCAGCGCAACCCGCATTGCCGCCATGAGCGCGTAGTGACTGACAAAGGCGCAGGCAACATCCATCACCCCCGCCAGCCCCAGCAGCATGGCCATGAGCGTGCGCCGGTCCAGCCCCGAGGTGAACAGCGTGAGCGGGATTGCGGTCAGCGCCACCAGCCAGGCATAGCCCGTGACCAGCAGCCCGATGCGACCGGGTGATACATGAAGGCCGGCCGCCATGTCCGTCAGCAGCCCTATGGGCAGCACCTCGGTCACCAGCCAGACAAACGCCCCCATCGAGAGCATGACGATACGCATCATAAACTCATTTACCCCCGGCAAGCCGCCTGCTTGCAAGCACAGCGGAACCGGGCCGCTTTAACGCTATATCGGGAGGGCGAAAAGAGGGCGGATACGCACAATTACCGGCATGATGCAAAATCGGTCTGGTCATTGCGGCGCCAAGGGGGCACCGTGGGTCAATTACCCATCACCGCGCATGGATAGACGGAAAGGTTCGCATGATGATGCCCCTCCCTGACAATGATACGGGACCAGCCGTATTGCATTTTCCGCGCCGGAACATCCTGCCCGCGGGAGAAGCATCGGATTACCTGGGTATCCGCCCCCGCCACCTGCGCGCCATGCGCCTGCTGCGCTGCGGGCCAAAAACCATCACCATCAACCGCGAGACGCTTTATACTGAAGAAGACCTGCGCAGTTTCCGCCAGGGACTGCTAAATATGGTGGGCGTTACGGAAAATGGAGGGTTTTACCGGGAACTCAAGCCCGCCGAACGGACCACCACCACTGCTGGCGACCCGCTGATCGTACTCCTGTCGCGTCATATCATCCGCCGCAAGGCCACACTGGTGGGGTTGTGGGGCATGATGGCGGTGGGAATTGGCATCGACCTGATCCTGTTCTGAACAGACCCGGGCGCCCGGCGCGGAGAGAGACGCGCAGGGAGCGCAGCCTATCGGGAACAAAAAAAGGGAGGCTCCTGCTGGAGCCCCCCTTTTTGACACATGGCGTCAGCCGCGCAGATTACTGCTGGCCGTGGTCGCCGTGCTCGTGGTCGCCGTGCTCGTGATCGCCGTGCTCATGGTCGTGATCGCCATGCTCACCACCGTGCTCACGGTCGCCATGCTCGTCACCGTGCTCACGGTCACCATGCTCGCCGTTCTGGTCGTGGCCTTCATGGCCGCCGCGATGGCCGCCGTGGTGGCCACGGTGTTCGCCGTGGTGCTGCTCGTTGTTGTCATCCGCATGAGCGGCAACGGGCAGGGCCAGGCCGAGGGCCGCAGCAAAAAGCAGTGCTTTTTTCATGTAATCTATTCCTTCCTAACGAACTGATTTTTGCAAATCAGATATTGCCTTATAAAATAACGGCCCGATGATATAAAGGGCATACCGCTATTTCATTTGTAACCGAATGCATCACTTATATCTATAAAGGTCAATACCTGAATTTTTTGTGATGCTGCCATGCATTTTAGGCATCATCATACAGGAAATCTTCATCGGATGCCGTGTGTACAGCATCTTGCGGGCGGGCGTAGCCACGCCTGCTGCGCCAGGCGCGCAACAGGGCTTCACGCCATTCTTCATGCGGCTCTTTGCGGGGTTTGGGGGTGGAATCGGACTGTATGTTCATGATCCGGAAACCTTTGAAAAAGCCCGCCAAAGCGCAGGCAGGGATGCTTAACAAATATGGAACATCACAAGTATGACGATTGTATGAATCCTGTTTTGCAGGGCCCCGGCTTTTTTCCTTACGCATGCGGTTCTGATTGCCATTTTGTGGTATTGTTAGGAATCTATTCTTCTAGTGCAGCAGGTGCACATCTGTCCTGCCGCTACATGCCGTGAGCGATATGCGCATTCATCTGGCCCTCGCGTGCCATCCATGGTCTTCTACCAAGCAGGAAACGCCAGGGGCATGAATGTGTCCCGCCCGCAAAGAAAGGAAAACCGACCATGCAGATTGATCTGACAGGCCGCACGGCCATTGTAACGGGATCGACCGGCGGGATCGGCCTGGCCATTGCGAAGGGACTGGTTACAAGCGGCGCGCATGTCGTCATCAATGGACGCCGCCCGGCAGCGGTCGCGCAGGCGGTCGAGGCCCTTTCCGCTCTGGGCAGGGGTGGCGTGGCTGGCTTTACGGGCGATCTGGGCACGGCGGAAGGGTGTGCTGCGCTGGTGGCAAGCCACCCGCATTGCGACATCCTGATCAACAATCTGGGCATTTTTGAGCAAAAAGACTTTTTTGAAACCCCGGATGCCGACTGGACCCGTTTTTTCGAGGTCAATGTCATGTCTGGCGTACGGCTTTCACGCGCCTATCTGCCAGGAATGCAGGCGCGTGACTGGGGGCGTGTGGTGTTCATTTCATCGGAATCGGCGTTCAACATTCCGGTCGAGATGATTCATTACGGTTTCAGCAAGACCGCGCAGGTCACCATCGCACGCGGCCTGGCGGAGCGGATGGCGGGCACCAATGTAACCGTCAATTCCGTGCTGCCCGGGCCGACCCTGTCGGAAGGGCTGGCGGAAATGCTCCGCCCCGAGCAGCAAAAAACCGGCAGGACGATGGAGGAAGTGGCGGCGGACTTCGTGATGCAACACCGCCCATCCTCCATCATCCGCCGTGCCGCCAGTGTGGATGAGGTGGCGAATATGGTGGTTTACCTCTCTTCGCCGCAGGCATCGGCCACGACGGGGGCAGCCGTGCGCGTTGACGGTGGCGTGCTGAGCACGATCTGACCCGGCGGGCCTGCGCGCATGCGTCCCGCGCCGGTCATGGCCGGGGCATGCCGCAGCCCCTCCATGCCCATGCGGATTACTGGTAGGAGAGCAGGATCTGTCCACCTCCTTGCCGCAGGGAATTTTCATGTCCACCACCGTTCTTTATTCACCAGACGACGTGCGTGCCGCAGGCAGCAATGCTCTCCTGATTGACGTGCGCGACCCCAAGGATTTCGCGGCAGGTCACATTCCCGGCGCTGTCAACATGCCAGACATCTTTACCTACCTGGCTGAAACCACGCAGGACGGGCTGCACAAGCTGCAGCAGACCTTCGCCACCCTTTTCGCCGATTACGGGCTGGACGGCACCACGACCGCCATCGTGTATGAAGATGCCCTGCACACCCGCTATGGCGCGTCGTGCCGGGGCTACTGGATCCTGCGTTATCTGGGTTACCCCAAGGTGGGCATTCTTGATGGCGGACTGAGCGCGTGGCGCGGGGCAGGGGGCACGCTGACCACCGATGTCGCCAGCCCTGCCAGCACGGACTTCCCCCTGCGGCCCGATGCCAGCCTCATGGCAACGCAGGACGAAGTGCGGGCGGCGCTGGGTTCTTCCACCATCAAGCTGCTCGACAACCGCGACCGGGTGGAATGGCTGGCCGAAAGTTCATCGCCCTACGGGGTTGATTTCGCGCCGCGCAAGGGCCGCATTCCCGGTGCCGTGTGGATCGAATGGTATGACTTCATGAAGGTGACCGACAATCACGCCGCCTTCCGCACGCCCGATGAAATCCGGGCGCTGGCCGCCACGCGTAACCTGCACCCTGATGATGACATCATCATTTACTGTTTCAAGGGCGCGCGTGCCGCCAACACCTATGTGGCGCTGGCCTCGGCCGGGTTCAGCAGACTGCGTATCTACATGGGTTCGTGGAACGAATGGTCGCGTAATCCGGCATTACCTGTTGAAGGCGGGCTGCCAAAGGCTGCCGCACCCTATAACGGCGCCTGACGGAAGGAATGAGAAGACCTGTATGCCTGTCCAGGCGCGAAAGTCCCCTGTCGGAGCACGCCAGGAGATGGGCTGTAAATAGCTTGTTTATAAAGAATTCAGAAAATTTTCCAGGTATCGCCTTTTTCCCAAAAGGCGACACCTTCTGAAGCTTTTATAATTTCAGGGTATTATCGGGGCGGCCCTACAATCCCTCTGCCGGGCGTGGCGGGCCATGATGTCCCGGGTCATGGCCTCGACCTGCCGCGTCAGGCGTGAAAGCTGCCGGGTGCGGTCATGCACCAGGGCGAGCGTGAGATGAGGCACCTGCACGCCCGCAAGCGGCACGAAGGCCAGTTCCCCACGCAGGACTTCAGCCATGACATCGAGTGAACTGAGAAAGCAGATCCCGATCCCCGCCGCCACCAGCGACAGCATCATCTGCACATTGTTCGCCCGCGCGGCCACCGGCGGGCTGATGCGCGCGCCACGTAGCAGCCCGTCAAACACGGAGGCAATGGCAAGCGGCTGCTCGGGCATGATGACGGGATGGTCCATGCACTGCGCCAGCCTGACCGAGCTTTTCCGCGCCAGCGGGTGCGCAGGCGGGCACACGAAGCCAAGGGGAAAGGTCATGCGATGCAACACCACGATGTCGCGCATGTCATCGGGGTCGAGCACAAGGGCCAGGTCTCCTTCACCCGACAGGAGTGCCTGGCAGATCCGTTTATTGTCACGGATATTCACGTTCAGCACCACGCCCGGATGGCTGGCCTTCATGTCTGCTACGAGCTGCGGCACGAAAGCACGTGACAGGGCCTCAGGCGCAAGCAGGTCAACCTGCCCGCGACGGATGCCTTTCAGGTCATCGATCTGGCGGGTCAGGTCATCGAGATCCTTAACCCAGCGCCGGGCGCAGGCATAAAACAGTTCGCCAGCCGCTGTCAGGCGCATGCCGGTGGGCAGGCGCTCGAACAGGGGGGTCTGCAATTCCTTTTCCCCCAGCAGGATATGCCGGTTGATGGCCGAACCAGCGATGTGCAGTTCCTCTGCCGCGCGACGGATGGATTTATGGCGCGCAACCGCCAGAAAATAGACCATAAAGCGTGAAAAGGGATGCATGCGTTCTCATTTTGAGAATGATAAAGGCTCAATTATGATATATCTGAGCGCACGCTGTATGTGAAATGATCTTCCTGAAAGCCGCCAGAGCCTTTCCGGCCTGTTCAGGAGATCCTCTACCATGACCCTCGCTGCCCCAGCCCATTCCTTGCCCCGCAACATGACATTTGATGCCGATGACTGGCTGATCCTGGCCCGTTGCTGGCACCCCGTGGCTCTGGTGCGCGACCTGGGCACGCAACCGCTGGGCGTGACCCTGCTTGATGTCCCACTGGTGCTCTACCGCGCGGGCGATGCAATCGTGGTGGCTGATGACCTGTGCCCGCATCGCGGCGTGCCGCTGAGCATGGGCAAGGGAGATGGCCAGAGCGTGGCCTGTGCCTATCATGGCTTCCGCTTTGGCCAGCAGGGGCGGTGCGTCAGGGTGCCAGCTCACCCTGAAAACGCCATTCCCGGCAAGCTGAACCTGCGCACCTACCCGGCGGTGGAGCGCTACGGCCTGATCTGGACCTGCCTGCGCCCCGATGAGGCACCGCCGGTCATTCCGCCCATGCCGCACTGGAATGACCCGGCCTATCAGCAGATCAACTGCCCCTTTATCGACATTGCCGGTTTTGCGGGGCGGCAGGTGGAGGGGTTCATTGACGTGGCCCATTTTGCCTTCGTGCATACCGACACCTTCGCCGACCCCGAAAACCCCGTGGTGCCTCCCTATAAAACGCACCTCACGCCTGATGGGTTCGAGGCCGAATATCGCAGCAGCGTGGGTAACTACCCCATTGGCAAGGCCGACCGGGGGCGCCCCGGCTTTGAATGGCTGCGTCACTTCCGGGTGCATGTGCCTTTTACCGCCACGCTGGAAATCCATTTTCCCGATAACGGACGGCTGGTCATCATGAACGCGGCCTCACCGGTATCAGCGCGACAGACGCGCATGTTCGCGCCGATGTGCCGCAACTTCGACAAGGAGCTGCCGCTGCAGGATGTCTATGACTTCAATCTGCGCGTATTCGAGGAAGACCGCGCACTTGTCGAGGCCCAGAAGCCCGAGAACCTGCCGCTCGACCCCACGCTTGAGGCCCATGTCATGGCCGACCGCAGTTCGATCGCCTATCGCCGTGCCCTGCGCACGATGGGCCTGAGCCAGTTTTTCACGGCATAACGTCATGTCAGCTCTTTTTCCTGTTGTCGTGCGCGACGTCATGCCGGAGGGCGTTGACTGCATCCGCCTGCGCCTCGCGGCAGCGCCGGGGCAGGGGACGCTGCCCCGCTTCGCGCCCGGCGCGCATGTTGATGTCCTGACCCCCTCGGGGCTGGTGCGCCAGTATTCGCTGTGTGGCGATGTTGATGATCCCGGTGTTTACGAACTGTGCATCAAGCGCGAAGCCGCCTCACGCGGGGGATCGGACTCCCTGTGCCGCATGGTGGATAAGGGGATGGAACTGCACATCTCGCCGCCCCGCAATGCCTTCGCGCTGCCGGTCGCGCAACACTATGTGCTGATTGCAGGCGGGATCGGGATTACGCCGCTCCTGTCCATGATGGCGCGGCTACAGCGCCAGGGCGCGGACTGGACACTGTATTATTACACACGCACGCCCGATCAGGCACCGTTCAGGGGCCGACTGCTTGTCGCCCCCTATGTGAATCGCGTGCACATGGCCAGAAGCCTCAAACAGGGCTATCCTGCCGCATTGGCCCATCCTGAAGCAGATACGGCCATCATGCTGTGTGGGCCAAATGGTTTCATGCAGGCTGTCTCGTCCCACGCCATCGCGGCGGGCTGGGAACCTGAGCAGATCCATACGGAATATTTCTGCCCGACGGAAGCGGCGCCTGATGATGAAGAACAGGCATTTGAAGTCATACTGGCCCGCTCCGGACGCAGCCTCACCGTGCCGCCCGGCCAGAGCATTGCCGACGCCCTGATGGCGGCAGGCATCGAGGTCAATCTCTCATGTGAACAGGGCATGTGCGGGGCCTGTGTCGTGCCACTTCTGGCCGGAGAAGGTGCGCACCGTGACATGGTAATGACCGAGGAGGAGCAGGCCTGCAGCATTGCCCTGTGCTGCTCACGCGCCCGCACGCCCTCCCTCACACTGGACCTGTAACATCCATGCTGACGATCTGTCCGGTCTATTTATATTATATAAATTAAAATAAATTTACTAAAAACGATGGTGTATTCAAAATACTTTATGAACAAATATTTGTTTGAAAATACCTAATTTGCAGTAAATTATTAAAATATGCTTACACAAAGACAAATATTTAACACAGCATAAATTATAAACTATTTTGTATAATTATTATATTTTGATAATTTCTTTATTATGGACGGAAATTATTATATTCTGTAGCGTTTATGACAAAAGAAAAATCATCATGTCCTGTATTAAAACCCGACGCGCCCCTGTAAAGGGACAGGATACGAACGGTGCACAGGAAAAACAAAAAACTGGTTTGAATTTCAGACTTATATAACTTCTGACCACATGGGCAGGTCGGTGCGTTACACCAATGCCATTGACACAATACATACCATCATGACAAAGCCGTTGCACGGATCCAATGGAGTGAAATATGCCGCGCGACGAAGGTGCCGCACCGACCCGGCAACACATTATTGAAAGCTTTGTTGCCCTTATTGAAGAGTGCGATGATGTCACGATCTCGACGGTCCGTATTGCAGAACGCGCCAATCTTTCTGTAAGAACCATCTATAAGTATTTTCCCTGCCGTGATGCCCTGTTGCAGGCTACGGGTGAATGGCTGAATACGCAGGTATTTGGCTTTGCGCTGGGTACAGGCAAGAATGATCTGGTGCAGGGTTTCCGCATTGCGGCGGAGCGGTTTGACGAGCATCCCAATCTTTCTCGCATCCTTGCCCTGACACGGGTCGGGCGTTCGATGCGGATCAAGTTCCGCAATGAGCTTGCCATCCGCCGGCGTAGAACGCTATGGCGCGACACGCCCGAGGTACCAGCCGCCGACCGGCGCCGGGCAGAAGCCGTGATCGCCTGCCTGGACAATATCCAGTCGTGGCTGACACTCAAGGAAGAGTTTGATATGAACGGCAGCGAGGCAGGGACCGCCATAAGTTGGGCAATCGAAGTGATCCTGCGTGAAACCCGTGCCGCAGCATCTTCAGATCAGCCTCCCCAACCATGAACATCAAAGCCCGGCGTGGCGATGGGCACTGCGGGCAACAGGGATCATGGCATATAAAACGGTTATCCGGGCCAAGCAGCATCAACAAGGCGAATGATCCGGAGCGCGGCTTCCATCATACCATCAGTCTAGCCTGTTCCGTCCGGGTTTGCATCTAGCGCGCGGGCCAGATCGCCCCTTATGAAGGCATCGAGAATGCCGTTCAGAAAAGTAGCCATGGCTTCACGCGGGTTATCACTATCTGAAAAAGGTCCGTTGGATGCGTTCGTGACGAATAGATTCGATAAACCGCAAAGCATGGCGTACATACCGTAACCGACCTCCACCTTTCGGCCCAGGGTTTTCATGTCATTGGGGCCGAAATCGTCGGTTAACGCAAAAACCCGCTTGCCATAGATCAATTCCATCAGATCCTCGAACGCAGCGCCTGCCATGATGCGGTAGCGTGGATAGGCATAGGCATCCGGTATGTAACCGGACATGAGCCGGTAGATCTGGGGGTTGGTGCAAGCAAAGTCCACGCAGTAGAATACAATGCGCTTGAGCGCATCGGTGCGATTGGCGCAAGTGCGATTGATATGGGCGATCTGCTTGCGAAAAGCCTGAAAATGCTCCACGGCAATTTCAAGCAGCAGGTCGTTCAGGCTCCCGTAGTGATTATAGAAATTGGCAGGAGCGACTTTGATTTCCCGGGCAAGGCGACGTACCGACAGATCTTCGAGCCGTTCAGATTCGAGTATTCTGATAGTCGCGATTCTCAGATCTTCAGAGACGTTTCCTTTATGATAGGCTCTCGGAATGGGACGGCATCCTTCTGAAATGAGCCGGAACGAAATACGTTCCCAGCGTATGTTACTGATAATTATAATCAAATATTATGTCATGATTGCGGAACATAAAAAAATTTATAAGAATTGTATAAAATATGAAAAAATTCCTATTTACGTATTCAGATTGCGCCCTGGAAGCCATTTGTCATAAATCCAAAGAGTCCCCATGCCCAACCAGAACTGAAACTTCAGATCTCCTGCCTGGGCAGGATGGCCAGAACACCCGGGATGTAACGCATCAGGTTATTGCCGACTTTGGCCAATCGGCATTTTGTAAGAATTCCTTCCTACGATATTGACGTTTGATCGTATGAACTCTGTTCATATCAAAAAGGAAATGCGCTGCCAGAAGCGGCCTGCCTGAGACCCCTTGGAAATTTCATAAAAATTAACATTTTCAGACGGCATGACGGCAAAAAAACACATCATTCATGCCCTGTTATGCTGCAGATCTTTCTTCTTGACAGAACGTTAATCGGAAATTAACACCGTTAATATGTTCAATAAACATCAATTTTAAGATAGGGATGAACGCATACCGATCAACCACCTGTATTCTTTAATATTTTATTGAATCAGGCGGTAAAATTTTAAGGTTTAAGTGAACAATGTTCATATTTAGCACCCTTGTTCCTGCTCGTAATGACGGCTGCGGGAGCAGGGGGCATTCACCATGTTAAGGCAGCGATATAGCTGGAAATGTTCAGGGCAAGACGCATAGCGGACAAAGTCACGGACCTGATGAAAAAGACACCGCTCAGCCGGATGCCCCCATGGGTGCCGGTTGCTGTTGGTGCAATCATCATGGGATTTGCGGGGTCCATAACGCTCAGCCTGTATTCACAGGGTCTGCTATGCGTTGGCACGGTCACGCTCCTGCTGGTGCTAAACCGCAGGCCGGGGCGGGGCATCACCATATTCCTGATGATGCTGTCGCTGCTTGTATCGCTGCGCTACATCGTGTGGCGTCTGACCACCACGCTGGAGTTCCACGGGTGGATACAGGGCGGTCTGTCCGTGCTGCTCCTGCTGGCCGAGACCTATGCCCTGGTCACGCTGTGCCTGAGTTACTTCCAGATGTCATGGCCGCTGGAGCGCAGGGAGCACGCCCTGCCAGATGATCCGGCCGACTGGCCGAGCGTGGATGTCTATGTGCCATCCTATAATGAAGAACTGTCCCTCGTGCGCTCGACAGTTCTTGGCGCGCTGGAACTTGACTGGCCGGCTGATAAGCTGAACGTCTATATTCTTGATGATGGCCGACGGGTTGCCTTCCGTGATTTTGCGGTAGAATCTGGTGCAGGTTATATTATCCGCGCGGAAAATAATCACGCAAAGGCAGGCAATCTCAACCACGCCCTGAAAGTAACAGATGGAAAATTCGCCATCATTTTTGACTGCGATCACGTTCCCACCCGTGGTTTTCTCAAAAGAACCATCGGCTGGATGATTGCCGACCCCAACCTCGCTCTTTTGCAGACCCCGCATCATTTCTACGCGCCCGACCCGTTCCAGCGCAACCTCGCCGCAGGCATGCGTGTGCCGCCGGAAGGCAACATGTTCTATGGCCTGGTGCAGGATGGAAATGATTTCTGGGATGCAACGTTTTTCTGTGGCTCGTGCGCCGTCATCCGCCGCTCCGCCGTTATGGGGATTGGCGGGTTCGCGACCGAGACGGTAACGGAGGATGCGCATACCGCGCTCAAGATGCAGCGCAAGGGCTGGGGCACCGGCTACCTGCGCGAACCGCTGGCCGGCGGGCTGGCGACCGAGCGCCTGATCCTGCACATCGGCCAGCGCGTGCGCTGGGCGCGCGGCATGCTCCAGATCATGCGGCTCGACAATCCCATGCTTGGCCCCGGCCTGCGGTGGGAGCAGCGGCTTTGCTACCTGTCGGCCATGTCGCACTTCCTGTTTGCCATTCCACGCGTGACCTTTCTGGTCTCGCCGCTGGCCTATCTTTTTCTTGGTGAAAACATCATCGCGGCATCGCCGCTGGCCATCAGCGCCTATGCGCTACCTCATATCTTCCATTCCATCATGACGCTTTCACGCGTTGAAGGCCGGTGGCGCTATTCCTTCTGGAGCGAGATTTACGAAACCTCGCTCGCGCTGTTCCTGGTGCGGATCACCATCGTAACCCTGCTCCAGCCCCACAAGGGCAAGTTCAACGTAACCGACAAGGGCGGCCTGCTGGAGCGCAGCTATTTCGATTTCAGCGCGGTCTATCCCAACATCATCCTGGCGCTGATCCTGTTCGCAGCCCTTGCGCGCGGCATATTTGGCATCATCTGGCAATATCACGACCGCCTGGCGCTCCAGTCCTTCGTGCTCAATACCCTGTGGGTGGTCATTAGCCTCATTATTGTGCTGGCCGCCATCGCCGTGGGGCGTGAAACGCGCCAGACCCGCAGCGCACCGCGCATTACCGTGCGCCTGCCCGTAACCGTTACCGATGGGCAGGGCAGGGCGTTCCATGCCCATACGCATGACCTGTCGCTAGGCGGCCTGTCGGTTGACATGGACTGGCCGCACGATGTCGAAGCGCCCCGGACCGTCATGGTCAGCTATGACAACGAGCGCGACGGCATTCATACGCACGTGCCCGCCCGGGTCATGGCCATGCAGCCGGGCAACCTGCGCCTGCAATGGGCGCGCCGGGACCTGAGCGATGAACGCCAGGTGGTCGATATGGTGTTCGGGCGCAACGATGCATGGGCCAACTGGGCCGATTTCCCCGCCGACCGCCCCCTGCGCAGCATCGCCATGGTGTTCAGAAGTATTGGCGACCTCTTTAAATGGCGCAAGCCTGAAAAACCCCGCCCCACTGCGCAGGCAGAGGCAATCACCATGCCCATGGTGGAAGAAAAACTGGAGAAACAGAGCCTCGTGCTGAAACCTGCCCAACGCGGCGCCCGCAGTGGGGCTGCCCTATCCGCCACCTTCCTCACAGCCTTCACGGCACTGCTCCCGGCAGCTATGGCGCAGGGGCTGCCGCCCGCGTCCGCCACGGTAGACCAGAGTGGAATCAGCGCCCAGACTCCGTTTGGTGACAGCAATACAGGCAACGTGCCTGATGTGACGCCGCCAATCGACCCGCTGGCTGCAGCCCGGATCAGTGATACGGAGGTCACGCGCACCCTGTCGTTCCGTGACCTCGGGGCTACGACCGGCCCGCTGACATTACGCGGCTACTCTCCGCTACAGGGGCTTGATGTGGTCGTGCCCGCCAACCGGGTGGTAACGCACGCGCAGCTCACCCTGTCTGGCGCGCTCTCGCCGTCGCTGCTGCCTGAGGCGAGCGCTGTCACGGTTACGCTGAACGAGCAGTATATCGGCACGATCAAGGTCAACCCTGACCACCCCGCGTTCGGCCCCATCACATTCGATGTCGATCCGCTATATTTTACCGGCGACAACAAGCTCAATTTCCGTTTTGCCGGTGAATACAGGCGTGATTGCAATGATCTCTTCAACGAGATCCTGTGGGCGCGTATTTCCGACAGTTCACGCATCACCCTGACCACGGTGCGGATCGCGCCCGAGCGCAAGCTCTCGCGTCTGCCTGCGCCCTTCTTCGATCCCAACCTGCGTGCGGCGTTGCGGGTTCCGGTCGTCATGCCATCCCCCGATAGCCGCGATGACCTGAAGGCGGCAGGCGTGATTGCTTCATGGTTTGGCAAGATCGCCGATTTCCGCGCGCTGTCCTTTCCCGTTTCCACAACCGTGCCCGCATCGGGCAACGCGGTTGAAGTGGGCCGGAACATTCCCCTTGATGCCAATGGCACGCTGCCCACCGGCCCGACCCTGGCCGAGATCGTCAACCCCAATGACCCGTGGGGCACCATCCTGATCGTGACCGGGCGCACGCCGCAGGAAGTCGAGGCAGCCGCGCGCAACCTCGCGTTCTCGCATGATACGCTTGGCGGCGTGGCCTCGAAAGTGGTGGAGGACGTGAGCCTTGCCCCCCGCCAGCCTTATGACGCACCCGCCTTCGTGCCAACGGACCGGCCCGTGCGCTTCGGTGAGCTTGTAGGGGCGGCCGACCTGCAGGGCGGGGGCTACACGCCCGCGGGCATGACCCTGCCATTCCACCTGCCGCCCGACCTGTATACATGGCGGGGGCGGCCTTACCTCATGAACATGTGGGTGCGCGCGCCGGGCGGCCCGGTGGTGGACCTCGAGACATCACGCGTCGATGTCAGCCTCAACAACAACTACCTGCAGAGCTATTCGCTCTCGCCGCCGGGCGTGTGGCAGAAATGGTCGGAAAGGCTGGTCAACCAGCATGCGGGCGCCACGGGTCACATGACGGCGCTGCCGCCGTGGCTACTGTTTGGCCAGAACCAGCTCCAGTTCAATTTTGATGCCCGGCCGATTGACCGGGGCGCATGCCGCCGCACGCCGGGTGATATCCGCATGAGCGTGGATTCAGATTCCACCCTCGACTTCCGCCGGGGCTACCATTACGCCGAACTGCCCAACCTGTCCTATTTCGCCGAGGCCGCCTTTCCGTTCTCCCGCATGGCCGATCTGTCCGAGACAACGATCATCCTGCCGCAAGGCCCGGATGCGGGTACGGCAGGCTCTTTCCTCGACCTCATGGGCTTTTTCGGGGCGACAACGTGGTACCCGGCGGCAGGCGTGCATGTCATGACGGCGGACCAGGTGAAGAATACCCCTCCACAGGGCGATATCATCCTGCTCTCCACCGCCGACAGGCTGAATGGGCAATCAGACCTGCTGTCACGCTCGCCTTACGTGATCAGGGACGGGCACGTGCGGGTTGGCCAGAGCATGGGGCTGCAGGGCATCTGGTACCTGTTTCAGGACCACGACCACGCCGGCCTCCTCAACGGTGTGACCGCTCACCTCAATGCGCCGATTGCCGAGGCCGGGGTCATGATCGGCGCGCAGTCGCCCTATGACAGCCACCGCTCGGTCATCGCCTTTGTGGGAGATACGCCGCAGCGCATCCATGATCTGGTGCTCAGCCTGCGCAATACCAGGGATCTGTCTTCCATCCAGGGGGACCTGGTGCTCAAGAACGCCGAACAGTTTACCAGTTACCGCACCGCGCCGACCTATAAAGTGGGCTCATTACCCCTGTGGCTGCAACTGGACCGGTATCTGAGTTATCATCCTTTCATTCTTTATCTGACCGGTCTATCAGGAGCGGGGTTGACCGCCTTCGGGGCGTGGAGCTGGCTGCGCGCCAAATCACGCAGGCGCGTGCTGGATGATAACAGGACCGGTGAGGCGTGAGGCACAACAACGCCCCCGCCATGCAGGCCAAATCACGACAGGGTGTGGCCAGTCTGGACGGGCATGCCTGTAGCGCCACCCTGGCCCATAAATAAATTCTTATACGGAGAAGTAATTCATGAGTGCTCTTCTTGCCGGACTCACGCTGCTGATTATCGGTGACAGTCACGTCACGTTCAAGGACTCCCTGCTGTCCGTGCTGCCGGATGAATTCAGTCGTCAGGGTGCAAAAGTGGTCACCTACGGGGTCTGCTCCTCCACCGCGGCCGACTGGGTCGTGCCCAACCCCAACAATGGTTGCGGCGCCGCCGAGCGCATTGGTGATGCCCCGATTGGCGCGCCCAACATGAAGCCCGCATCGCCCCCGCCCATCAGCGACCTCGTGGCCAAGTGGCATCCCAACGTGGTAATGGTGATTCTTGGCGATACTATGGCAGCCTATGGCCAGGCCGCTGTCTCGAAGGACTGGGTGGACGAGCAGGTCAAGACCCTGACCTATGCCATTGGCAAGACCGCGTGCATCTGGGTGGGGCCGACCTGGGGCCAGTTCAGCCCGCGCTATGGCAAGACCGACCAGCGCGCAACCGAAATGGCCAGCTTCCTCAAGGGTGAAGTGGCGCCGTGCAGCTATGTCGATGGCACCGCGCTGCTCAAACAGGGCAGCGTGAACACCATCGATGGCATTCATGCAACGCCTGAAAGCTACAAGGTATGGGGCAATGCGATCGTGCAGGCGACGCTGCCTGAACTGGAAAAGCTGAAAGACGCCCCGCCTGCTACCGACCAGTAAGGTTGCCCCTGACGGGCACAAGACGTGGAAATCTGTTGATGCTGCACCAAAATGAACCTGCCCCCACCACAAGCAGGTGGCGTGAAATACTTGAGAAAGATTTTTTTCCCCTTAACCGTCGGCGCGATATTGATGGGCTGCGTGGCCTGGCCATTGCCCTTGTGGTCCTGTTCCATGCGGGCTGGCTGCAGGGGGGCTTTATCGGCGTCGATATTTTTGTGGTGATCTCGGGCTATTTCATGGGGCGCTCGGCGCTCATGCAGCATCCGTTCCAGCCCCTGCGCTTTGTCTGCCGCAGGCTCTACCGCCTGCTGCCCGCGCTGGTCTGCATGATCGGCCTGGTCTCGGCGGGCATGCTGTGGTGGGTCCTGCAGAGTGACCGGGCCGATATTGCCATCAACGGGGCGTATGCCCTGGTGTACCTGTCCAACATATGGGCCTCGGGGCATGTCGGGTATTTTCAGGGGCAGAGCATTGCCTACCCGTTCCTGCATACATGGTCGCTCTCGCTGGAAATGCAGTTCTACACCATCATTTTCCTGATGGCGCTGCTGCTGCCGCTGACAAAACACCGCAAGCTGGTGCTCTCGGGCATCTTTACCGTGTCACTGGCCTATTGCGCGTGGAGCTACGTCGAGGGCGATACGCAGGCTTATTACAATATATTCGATCGCCTGTGGCAGTTTTCACTTGGCACCATGATCTGGATATGTCCCCGGCCACGCCTTTCGCCGGTTGTTGCCAACATCATCTACGCCGCAGCACTGACGGTGATCGTGGGGGCGGGGCTGTTCTATACCCTTCAGTTTGCCTGCCCGTCCTACATGACCATTTTCCCCTGCCTCGCGGTGGCCACCATCATCATGCTGCCCGAAACGCACGTGGGCAGACTGTGCCTTGTGCCCATTTCACCGCTCGGGGTCATTTCTTACTCGGTCTATCTGTGGCACTGGCCCGGTATCGTGGTGGCGAATTATCTGTTCTTCTTCCAGGTGCACGGGTTGATGATGGCTGCCGTGCTGGGCATCGTGCTTGTCATCAGCGTGTTGAGCTACGTGTTTGTGGAGCGCACCGGGCTTGATTATGAGGACAGGGTTGCCGTTTGCGCCCGCAACCGTGGCGCGGCCCTTCTTATCGGTACCTGCATGATTCTGGCTGCGATCCTGTTCTATATCTCTTACGTGTCCCGTGTTCATTAGACACGACATAAAAGGACGATACCATGCCGCCACCGCGCTGCCTTCGGGGCGTGGGTGGCGGCGTACGCCTGCGGCCTGGGTCATGACGCCCCAGCCCATGCGGTCGGCAAATGGCACGCTGAAGCTCATCTGCGGCATGATGGCGGGCGTCATCCTGTCGGGTGAGGTGGCGCATGCGCAGACTGACCCCGCTCAGGTCACGCAAAACGGCCTGACAGCAACTGACGGCACAGCCATCACGGTCACGCCCACGCAGGAGCAGGATGCCGAACGCGCGGCCATGAACGCGCACCTGGCACATGCAGCCGCCGTGCTCGAACTCCTGCTCAACCAGGGCTATTACTGGCTGGGGCAGCATAACCTCAATAAAGCGCATGAAACGATAGAACGCGCGATTTCGCTTGATCCCGACAACCCTGAAGCACTTTACCTTCAGGGCCGCCTGCAGATGGCGCAGGGCAACCCGGCGCAGGCCTCGGCCACACTGGCCCGGCTGGTCCACAATGGCACGGCGCCGGGGCTGGTTACCGACCTCAAGGCGCAGATACAGGCCGGCCCCGTGGACCCAAAGGCCCTAGCCGAGGCGCGCGCTCTGGCGGCGGCAGGCAAGATGATGCCCGCCATGTTCAAGTACAAGGCCCTGTTCAAGCACGGCGACCCGCCACCCGATCTGGCGCTGGAATATTACCGCGTGCTGGGGGCCACCATCCTTGGCCGCCAGGAGGCCCAGACCAAACTGACCGCCTGGGTGCAGCGCAACCCGCGCGATCTTGATGCCCGGCTGTTGCTCGACCGGATCCTGACCTACCGCGTTACGTCGCGCCCCGAAGGGATGGACGGCCTGCGCGCGCTCGCCCGCTCCAGTGCGCCAGCTTCCATCAGGGCAGGGGCCGTTGCCGCATGGCGCGAGGCGCTGCTGTGGGAGCCGATTACTGGCCCCACCATTCCGCTCTATAACGAATGGCTTGGCCTGCACCCCGATGATGCGGAAGTAACCGAACTGCTGCACAAGGCGCAGGAAACGCAGAACGCCATCGACGCCGCAACCGCCCACCAGGAGGGCTATGCCCTGCTGGCCCGGCACAACCTGGAAGGGGCGTCCGAACGCTTTCAGCACGCCCTCGCACTCAATGCCCATGATGCGGATGCGCTTGGCGGACTGGGGCTGGTGGCGCAGGCCCGGCAGCAGCCTGCCCAGGCCACGCAGTATTTTTTGCAGGCCATGCAGGCTGACCCGGATTCAGCGCCCCACTGGCGGGCTGCCATCAAGGCGCTGCAATCTGGCGGGGGCGGGGGCATGGACCCGCTGGTGGTGCGCATCCTCCAGGCCATCAATACTGGCCATTACGAAGCCGCCCGCACGGATCTTGCCCTGCTCGGCCGCCGTTCGGGCAATGGGCTGACCTACCTGTCGCTGGACGGCATGCTTGAGCGCAGGCAGGGGCATAACGCGGAAGCCGAGCGCATCTACCGCCAGATTCTAAGCCGGGCGCCGGACAATGCCGATGCGCTGTTCAATCTGGGCGCCATCCTGATCCAGACCGGGCGCGGGGCGGAAGCACAGGAGATCATCGCCCGCCTCAGGCCGCTGCGCCCGGCGCTGGCCGTGCACCTGCAGGCCGCCGATCTTTCCGCCCGCGCCGAGCAGACGCGCGATGCTGATGAACGGGTGGCCCTGCTGCGTCAGGCCGTAACCCTCGACCCCACGGACCCGTGGATCCGTCTCAAGCTCGCCCATGCGCTTGACGATGCCGGCGGCCATTTTCAGGCCCAAAGCCTGATGGACGACCTGACAAACGCAGCATCCGTCACGCCAGATGACCTGCAGGCCGGGATCATCTACGCCATGGGGCAGCATGACCTGACCACGGCCGAGCGCCTGATGGCGCGCCTGCCTGCAACCGGGCGGAGCGCTGGCATGGCCAGTATTGCCGGCCAGATCGAGCTTGCCCGCCGCATCCAGGCGCTCAACCGCGCGCCGCGCGCGGACAATGCCGCGCTCGTGGCCCTTGCCGACCAGCCCGACCCCACGGGCGACCGGGGCATGCAGATTGCTGGCGCCCTGCTTGACCGCCATGCCACGCGCGAGGCCCAGCAGGTGCTCGTACAGGAAGAGCGCCTGACCCAGCCGCCCAAGGCTGCGCAGATGCTGGCCTATGCCGGGATGTACCTGCGCCTGCATGCCATGTTCGACACCACGCGCTGCCTTGGCACCTTTGATGAGATGGCACGCGCCTACCCCGGCTACGCCACGGCGGAACAGATACGGATAAGAAACGATATCGCCATCGGCATTGCCATCATGACCGCCGATAACTTTGACCGTTATGGCCAGACCACGCAGGCCTATCAGGTCATGGCCCCCGTGCTGCGCGCCCACCCTGAATCAGCCGAGGCCCATCTGGCCATGGGCCGGATATACCAGACACGCAACATGCCCCGGCGCGCACTGGAAGAAGACCAGATTGCCCTGCGCCTCAAGCCGCGCAATATCTACGCTCTCGCCGCCGCCGCGCGTGACGCGGGCGGTACAGGCAGGGTGGATCTGGCGCGGAGCTATGCCGGCCGCCTTGTGCATGAAGACCCCGATGGCCCGATGACATGGGAAGTGCGCTCCGATGTCGATCGCGTGGCGGGCAACACGCGTGTCCAGCTTGCCGATGTGGAGCACGCGCGTAGCGCCCAGCGCACGCTGGATGGTGAAGGCGCGTATGAAGGCCATGAAAGTTTCCTGCCGGATTATCGCTGGCCGTTCATTGACAGCAATTATATCGATCTGCAGGGTGCGACACTGCCTGCAAGCTATCATTACATCCCCGAGGATGATGGCGCCGAGGCGATGGACCGGCAGATTGTCTACCTGCGTGATTCCATCTCGCCACAGCTCGACGCCAACAGCTTCGTGCGTAGCCGCACGGGTGTTGCGGGGCTGGGGCAGCTGACGGAATTCGCCATTCCCATAACCGGCACGCTGCCGTTTGAATCATGGGAGCACCGGCTGTCCTTTTCGGTCACACCCACGCTGCTGTTTACCGGCGACCCGCTGAAAAATGCCTATTCAGCCCAGCAGTTCGGCACCTATTCCGTCAATGGGGCCCGGCCGGGGGCTTACCATCATTACTATACGCAGGGCGTGGGGCTGAGCCTGAACTATGTCAACCACTGGTTCTCGGCCGATGTGGGGTCTTCACCGCTGGGCTTTCCCATCACCAACGTGGTGGGCGGGGTGGAATTCGCGCCGCGCCTGACCCGTAACCTCGGCCTGCGCATAAGCGGGGGCCGGCGCATGGTGACGGATAGCGAACTGTCCTACGCGGGCGAGCACGATCCCGGCACGAACCGGGTCTGGGGTGGTGTTACGCGCATGTTCGGCCATGGCGCGCTGGAATGGTCCGCGCCGGGGTGGAATGTTTATGGCGGTGGCGGGTTCGCCTATCTGGATGGCACGCATGTACAGGGCAATACCGAGGTCGAGGCCGGGGCAGGCGGCACCGCCACGGTATGGCAGACCCACGACCGGCAGTGGTTGCGTGTCGGGCTGGACCTCATGTATTTTGGTTACAGACGTAACAGTTACTTCTTTACATGGGGGCAGGGCGGCTACTTCTCACCACAGCAGTATTACGGCGCAATGGTGCCGGTTGAGTGGTCGGGGCATCAACAGCGATGGACGTGGTTCTTGCGCGGGGAGGCGGGGTTCCAGCATTATCACAGCAATGGAGCGCCCTATTACCCGACGAATGCCAGCCTGCGGCAGCTCGCGGCCCAGACCCCGTACGACTATTATGGAAGCGAGGACGCCAGCGGCCTTGCGGGCAACGTACGCGGGCGGCTGGTGTACCAGTTTACCCATCGGTTGCGCGTTGGCATGGAAGCTGGCTACAGCAGGGCAGGCAACTGGTCAGAAACCAGTGGCATGTGGATGGTACATTACACATTTGACGATCAATAATACAATCGGTCCGGGGCAGGTTCATGCCCTGCGCCCCCTATCCAGGAACAGTATTGCATGGAAACGCGCGGAAGAGTTCTAGCCTGCATCACGGCCATGGCCGTTGGCAGCCTGCCCGCCCTTGGCATGGCGGCACAATGCCCACCAGATGACCATAAGGGGGGAGAAACCTGCATTCCCGCCAATAGCGCCGTAGATCAGGGGCTGAACCGCCCGCCCGGCACGGATGACGACGTGAGCAGGGGTTACGCGCCAGGCGACCTGTGGCAGGCAGGCGGGCGTGTATGGCGTGCCACCTCGGTCACGCCAGGGGGCGCGCAGTGGGCCGCCGTGTCCACATCGAACGCTCCCGCCGATACCTTTGGCGCGCATGCCGTTTTTGCCGGTGGGCCTACACGGATGGTCAGCTCCTATTCCGGCCCTGCCGTGGATATCGAGACGACGGCCGGCGGCCAGACGGTAGCCACCACGCTCATCATACGGCCCGATGGCACGCTCGATACCGAGACCCTCCATCGCGTTCTGGCCGCGCGTGACGCAGGCACCTTCGCCACCGTTACCCGCGTGTATGACCAGACCGGCCATGGCAACCACCTCGTGGCAACGCCGGGGCACCATGTCGTGCATATCGGCGCGGTGCAGGTTTCGGGGCAGGAGACGCTGTCATGGGGCGAGAATAACGGGCCGGGCGGATTTGTCCTGCCACAGACGCTCAGGGTGCCCGCCAACAGCTTCTTTTTTGGCACCACGGGCACGTATGCCTCATCCAATTCCGGCTATTCGGCTTTTCCCGTGCCGCTCATGCTGGGGCAGAAGGGGCAGGAATTCAAGGTGTTCATGGGCAGCTACACGCTCGATGGCTTTGTGCATGTAGCCGACATGCGCAGCCCGGACCAGCGCACGGACCTCATCATCAGCAACGATCCTGCCGCCTTTGGCATTAGCGCAACACCCAATGGCTACCGGCTTGAAAACGGCAATAACCACGCCATGCTTGGCGGCGCACTGCCCGCGAGTTCGTTTTCCGGTGGGTATATCGGCTATAATGCCGATGGCGGGTCGTGGTTTGAGCAGGGGCGCAATACCGGGCAGTGGACCGGTATCGTCATAGCCGACCAGGACGCCACGGCCGAGCAGGAGCAGGACTTTGAGGCCGCCGCCGCCGTGGCGGGCGACCACATGCCGCAACTGCGCGATACTGTCGTTGCCATTGGCGATAGCCGGACGGAAGGCTACGGCCTGAGCGATGGCACGAACTGGCCCTATGTCATGCAGCGTTACGCACGCTACAAAAGCTACAATTTTGCCGTATCAGGTGCCACGACCAAGCAGATGCTGGACATGGTGCCTGCGGCGGAAGCGCTGGCAGGCCATCCCGGCCGCAAGGTGGCGGTTGTGTTTGGCGGCTTCAATGACCACCTGCACCATATCGGCACCGGCGAGACGGTCCATAACCTCGGGCATATCACCAGCCGCCTGAAAAAGGCTGGCTATCACGTTGCTTTCATCGATGAGGCCAATACGCAGGGCGCGCCGCGCAAGGCACTGACCAACGCGGTCGAGGATGGAAAGATCACTGCCGATACCGAACTCGATCTTTTCTCATCCGGCGAGCCCCTTGCCGATGTGCTTGACCAGACAAAATGGCTGGCCGATACGACCCACCCCAACCAGGCCGGGCATGACATCATCGCCCGCAACGTGTGGGAGAATATTGCCGATTTCTTTAAAAAATAAGGGCGCGACCCGCCTGCAGGAAGCCGTTTTCCGGTGCCGCCTTTCATGCTGAAAGGCGGCATTTTTTATAAAGGGCGGGGCCATCAGGATGGCATGCCATAATTTCATAAATGTTCCATAAAACGACGCGCCATATGGTGATATGCCCACCGACACCACAAGGGCTGCCACGCTCCACACGCGTGCGCCGCTGCCTTGATTGATCGCAGCCTGATCGTATTGTACTGGCACTGGTCGCTTATCCGCCCGCTTTTCAGGACAGGAATTTGGTGCAATCTTTGGAAATGATGAACCGGTTTGGCTGGGGCATACGGGGCACGCAAACATTATCGGACAGGCCGCATGACTGGCTGGCCCGCCAGTTGCACGAGCCCGACGCGGCCCGCTTTACCGGCGTGGGCACCACGGCCGATGGGCTGATCGCGCTGCATACGCAGCGTATGAACAGGGTGCAGGGCGATCCGCTTGTCAAACCGATCTTTCAGGCCGAGGTTGCAACCCAGCTCGACAACCTGCTTCTGACCCGCCAGCCTTTTCGCGAGCGGCTGGCCTGGTTCTGGTTCAACCACTTTACCGTCAGCCTGCGGCAGGGCGGCACGCGCGCGATCATTGGCGCCTACATGCGCGAAGCCATACGGCCGCATGTCACCGGCCGGTTCGTGGACATGCTGGTTGCCGTCATGCGCCATCCGGCCATGCTGATGTATCTTGATAACGCCTCATCCATCGGGCCGGACAGCCCGGCCGGGCGCAGGGGGCACCGGGGCCTCAACGAAAACCTGGCGCGGGAATGCCTCGAACTTCATACCCTCTCGCCACAGGGCGGCTACACGCAGGCCGATGTCACGGCCTTTGCCGCCATCCTGACCGGGTGGGGCGTGGACCTCAAGGCGGACCAGCCCGGTTTTGTCTTTCGGGAAAAAGCGCATGAGCCCGGTACCAAGACCCTGATGGGCCACCGCTTTGGGGAAGGAGAGGAAGGCGGCCTGCAGGCGCTGCATTTTCTGGGCACGCACCCCGCCACCTACCACCATATCGCCACCCGGATGGTTGCCCATTTCATAACCGACACGCCCGACGCGCGCGATGTCACGCAGGTCAGCCGCGTGTTGCAGGAAACAGGAGGCAACCTTGCCGCTGCCGCCCTGGTGCTGCCCACGCTGGTCAATACCACCCCGGAGGGCGGCAAATTCCGCTCGCCCATGGATTATGCCACGGCGGTGATGCGCGCGCTGTCGATGGGGGGCACACCAAGCCAGCCGGATGATCCACACTCGCCCGCGCATACGCTGCTTGCAGCCTTTGCCGCGCTGGGCCAGCCGTTATGGACCGCACCACTGCCCAATGGCTGGAGCGACCGCGCCGCTGACTGGGCAGCGCCAGCCGACATGCTGGCCCGCAGCGACTGGGCCTGGCAGATGGCCGGGCAGGTGCGCGATGGCGACCCGCTGGATATTGCCCATGCCGTGCTCGGCCCCGCACTCCGGGCACAGACGGTAACGGCCATGCAGCATGCAGGCTCAAGGCAGGATGCGCTGACGCTCCTGTTCTCCTCCCCCGAATTCCAGAGGCGTTAAATCATGTTGATCCGTCGTCGCGCGGCCCTGCTGGGTCTTGCCACAAGCTGGGCGCTGGGGCGTGCCTCGCTGGCCATGGCAGCCCCGTCCGGCCATGAAGATGACCCACGCCTTGTGGTCATTGTCATGCGTGGGGCGCTTGATGGCATGTCCGCCGTCACCCCTTATGGCGACCCGAGCCTTGCCACCCATCGCCGCGCGCTCATCCTGCCAGAGCCGGGAGCGGCCAAGGGGCTGCTTGATTTAGGCGGTTTTTACGGGCTGCACCCCGCGCTGCAGAACATGCATGCGCTTTATGCCGCGGGGCAATTGCTGCCGGTGCATGCCGTGGCGGGCAATTATCGCAGCCGCTCGCATTTCGAGGCGCAGGACTACCTTGAAAGTGGCGCGGATGCCCGCATGGATAGCGGCTGGCTCAACCGGGCCGTATCGCTCATGCCCCAGCGCGATGCGGGGCCGGATGGCTATGGCCTGGCCATGGGGCTGACCGTGCCGCTGCTGTTGCGTGGCCCGGCCCAGGTGGGCAGTTACGCGCCCGCCGCCAGCCATCACCCCGACCCCGATCTGTACCGCCAGATCGCAGCCCTCAACGCGGATGATCCGGTCACAGGCCCCGCCCTGCGCAATGCCCTGCAGGCGCGTGGCTTCTCCGATACCGTGATGGAAGACGGCAGGCCCGCCTCCGCCGCCCCGCGCAAGGGCAGCAGGCCCGATGCGTTCCTCACCCTTTCAACCGCAGCAGGCCGCATGCTGGCCAACCGGCGCGGCCCGCGCGTCGCCGCCCTCGAAATTGGGGGGTGGGATACCCATGCAAGGCAGGTCGACCGCCTTGGCCGCCCCCTGACCCAGCTCGACCGGGGGCTGGCGGCCCTGCGTGATGGCCTTGGCCCGGCATGGTCGCGCACGGTGGTGCTGGCCATGACCGAATTCGGCCGCACGGTACGCATCAACGGCACGGGCGGCACGGATCATGGCACGGGCACGGTTGCCTTCATTGCAGGTGGCGCCGTGGCAGGGGGGCGGGTAGCAGGCACATGGCCGGGCCTGCGCCCTGAGCAGCTATTTGAAAACCGCGACCTTGCCCCCACCACCGACCTGCGCTGCGTTGCGGCGGGGCTGCTATGCGATCACCTGCGGCTGAAGCCTGCGGGCATGGCCACGGTCTTTCCCGGTACGGCAGTTACGCCGATGCATGGACTGATCCGTCAGGCGTGAGGACAAGGGGCATTTTTGAAGCTTTTTGAAAGAAAGCTTCACCAAAAACTTCCTGATGTTTATCGCTTACATTCCATGTCGCGCCCAGATGGCCTCGATCTGACTGCAATCCCCCATCGCGGCATGGGCTTTGTACACTGTATCATAAAAAGCCTGCGGAATCTGGCCGTCGAGCGCATGCAGCACGGCGTTCACTCGTTCACTGACCGGGCTTTGCTGAACCATGCCATGACCCGTGCTTCATGGCCGCAGGGCTGCTCGTGCGCATCCTGCGCGTCGAAGTAGGCGTTATCCAGAAAGTCGATAGCGGACCGCATGCCATCCCTGCCGGGGCATGGATCGGCTTTGCCCGTGGCAAGTCAGGCCCGCACGTCGGCATCAAGATACGGTTCGGCATTGCTGGCATGGCAGGCGCATGCCGTCACCGCGCGGGAGATGGCGGCCCGTTGCACCGGGGCAAGCCTGCGCCCGCGCTCAACAAGATCCGGCCTGATGAGATTGAGCCGTATGTCGCAATTCATCTGGCTGCCCTGCATGTTTTATGGGGCCGCACGCACGACCCTAACCGGTTTCAGGCGTGCAGCACAGGCAGGGCAGTCAGGCTCGGTAAGCCGCCCCCATGGCCGGGTCCGTGCGGCCAGGCTGCCCGGTCTCGATGCGCCCTGCGAACTGATACCGCAGTTCCGGCTCATCATTGCTCGACAGGGTAAGATCATACCACAGCATGCCCTGCGTCAGGTCAAACGCCACATCAGCGCTGCCGCCCGGCGCCACATGCACCGCGCGCGTGGTGCCGGAGGGGGCCAGGGTGCAGGTCAGGTTCACGCTTTTCGGGCCATGATTGCTGATGGTCACGACAAGATCCTTCCCTGGCCCGCGCAGGTAGGTACATGCCGCCTGTAGCCGCAGGCCGCCCTTTTTGCCGCTATAGCGCCGGTAAAAGCCGTTGGGGGCATGCACGTCCACATCATAGACCCCGTTATGGAACGTGGACTGGGCAAAAGCCGCATCGAGCGCATCGCCCGCCGCTACGGCATAGGTGCCAGCCTGCATGCCGCCGCCAGCCGCCACGCCGTGGCGATAGATATTGAACGGCACGCCTGCTGCGCGGGCGCCAAAGCGGGTCGTGCCCGCGCGCAGGTGCACGGCCACCTGCCTGCCATCAGCCGACACTCCGCCATCACAATACGGCTCATAGGGCAGGGGAGAGGCGGCCCGCGTGCCGGATTCCTGCATCACGCTTTCGCGCATCCTGGCCGGGTCGTTGCGCAGGGTGGCGATCGTGGCTTCATCAAGCGCCTGGTAGCCGCCCGGCATGGGCCGATCGCGCGCGCTCTCGATGGTGTGCAGATACGCATTGCGCTCAAGGAAAGGCAGGTGCGGCACGCTGCCATCATAGGGGCGGAAGCACGATGTGAGGTCACCGCTGATGGCCCGCCGCCAGGGCGAGATATTGGTCTCGGTCACGTCCTTGCCGAATTTTCCCCGCACGAAGGCCTCAAGGAAACGCAGCGTGGAGGTATGCTCGAATAGCTGCGAATTCACCCATCCCCCCCGGCTCCATGGCGAGGCGATAACCATCGGCACGCGAAAGCCCAGCCCGATCGGCCCGCTGCGCGCGAGGCGTCTGGGCACGCCACGATCAATCTCATCCTGCGCGCTCGTATATTCCAGCCCCTTCTGCCCGATGCTGCGCGATGACGTGCCGGTTTCCGGCCGGGCGGGGTCAGGGGCGGCATAGGAGCAGCAATGATCGAAATACCCGTCATTTTCATCATAGGTCATGATGAAGATCGTTTTTTTCCAGACCTCGGGGTTTTCGGTCAGGATGTCCATGATCTCTGAGACATACCACGCGCCGTACCATGGCGAGGTCGGATGATCGGAGAAGTGCTCGGGCGCTGCCAGCCACGATACGGTGGGCAGCCTGCCAGTTTTGACATCCTGACGGAACTGATGGAGCACATCACCCTTGGGCGCCTGCATGTGGATGGCTTTCCTGCCATCATGGAATTTCAGTTTTTCCAGCTTGCGGTAGTTTTTATCGCCCGTGTTGGTCACAAAGGCCTTTTCAAACAGGGCGCGCTCCGCCGGTGTCAGTTTCTCGGGCGTCTCGCCCGATGCTGCGCGACGGCGCGTGAGCACGGCAAGCAGATTTCGCGCCTCGGCCAGCTGTTCGCCGTGCGTGCCCGACACCAGCATCTCATGCGTGTTCAGCCGGTCGATATGCAACTGGCATTCACTGATCCGCTCTTCAAGCCATGCGCCAAAGCCGGGATTGGCCGTGACATGGTACCTGTCGAAACACTCCAGCACATTGCACCCGAAATTGGACAGCCACGCCCGCTCTGGCGCGCTCATGCCGCCTGACTGCGAGAGTTCGTTCTGGTAGAATTTCCATGAAACACCCGCCTGTTCCAGCCGCTCGGGGAAGGTGCGCCACGTCATGCCACCTTCAAGGATCTCGCCATTGCGCATGTACACATTCGAGGCGGGGTCCTGCCGGTCACGCACCGTACCGGTCCAGAACAGCAGGCGGTTGGGGGTGGTGCTGGTCATGGCGCCACAGTAATTCTGGTCACATACGGTAAAGGCATCGGCCAGGGCGTAGTAAAAGGGCAGGTCTTCGCGCGTGTAATGGCCCATGGTCAGCGGATAGCGGGCATAGTCCTTGTGGTGCGACTTCTTGGCGTCGATCCAGCGGTCATGGCCGCCACTGTTCCACGCATCGACCTGACTGTCGCGGGAGTGGGGGATGGAGCCCATCCATGTCACGCGCGTATCGCGGATATTGAGCCGCCATGGCAGGTAGGTCTCGCCTGACTGGCTACCCTGCACAAAAACCGGATTGCCGTTGGGCAGGCGCATGGCACGCGGGTCGTTGAACCCGCGCACGCCCTGCAGGGTGCCAAATACATGATCGAAGGACCGGTTCTCCTGCATCAGGATCACGACATGCTCTGCATCCTGCCAGGTGGTGCCCACATCGGGCGCGATGGCGAAGGCCCGCCCGATGGCCGCGGGCAGGCGGGAAGATGCACCCGCGGCACCCGTCAGGAGGGCATATTTCAGGAAATCTCTACGTGTCGTCATGGTTCGCTCGCGCAAGGATGAAGCTGAAGAAGGGGGCCGGAGGGAATAAACACATCAGAAATTGGCGGAAAGCGTCGCCATCACCACAAAAGGCGCACCGATGACATAGGTCGGGGCAGAAGACTTGCCGCCCACACCCGCTGCTGCTGTCGCGTTGGTGGTGTAGGAATACATTGAAGAAAGGTAATGCTCGTTGCCAAGGTTGGTCAGGTTGATCTTGAGGCGGGGCTTGACCCGGCCAACCTGGGGCAGGGTGCGGCCAAAACCAAGATTGGCCGTGACGTAGCTGGGAATGCTTTGATCGTTCATGAGGGTGGCATACTGTGAGTCGGTATACTGCAAGGTGAAATTGCCGAACCATTTGCCATCAGTATAGGTCAGGCCCAGCGAACCGGAAAATTTGGGGGCACCGACTTCCTGCTTGCCCTTTGTCTGCAGGTAACCGCCGCCATAGGCAATATTGTTGCCGTTCTGGGTGTACATATACTGCCCCGAGGCATAGAAACTCACATGGTGCCAGGGGCGGGTCGCGAGTTCGGCCTGCAGCCCCCAGGCCTCAAGCCCGCCTGCGTTGATGACCTGCGAGATTTCGGTCGTGGTGCCTGGCTGGTAAGTTTCCGATGATATCTGATGGTTCGTTACATTGTAATGAAACCCCGCAACATTGGCCATGAACAGGCCACTGTAGCGATAACCCAGTTCCTCGGTAATCATGTATTCCGGCTTGTACTGGCTCATGGCCATCTGTAGTGGCTTGCCGGTTGTATAGCTGTATTGGGGCAGCTGTGAACTCAACGAGGCAGGCAGATGGTAGCCCGTGGTGCCATTGACATAGATCTGGTGGTCCGGGTTGAAGCGATAGCTGATCAGCACCTGCGGGGCGGGAATGAACAGGTTACGGATGGAAGGCGCCGTGCTGACCCCCGGCAGGTCCTGCGTGAACTGGCGGCTGACCATCGCCATGCGGATGCCGCCATCAATGGACAGGCGGTCATGTAAAAACGACAGTTTATCGTCAACGGCAAAGCTGTTGAGCTGCTGCTTGCCGTTTTCATTGTCTTCACCGATGGGAATGCCGCCATTTGCGGTCAGGTAAGGCTCGGAAGTGCTCCACTGCCCCTTAGTGTTAACGGGATAATAGCGGTCGCGCGCGCCTTCAGTTGCGTATGAATACCAATAAGAGAAAGTGAGGGTATTGAATTTATGGTGCCATTTGCCAACCAGCGTCAGGCCTGATGATATTGTGTACCAATCCGAGACCTCGGCGGCTGTCAGTTTCTTGCTTGTCGGGTCATAACCGGGCAGGTTCTTGTAATTGTCAAGGTATTTATATTTTTCGGATCCAACATAACCGCTGGATACGGGAAGGTTGCTTTCACCGTATTCATACGGACCATGGAATTCAACCGAGTAGGCCTCGGCATCAAGGCTGAGGCCATGACCAAAACTGAAATGATTTTTCAGCGCGCCATATATCGAACCCGTATTTTTTCCATCCAGCCCTTCATAATGCGTGTCACCATTATAATACTGGTTGTTCAGCCCATAATTGATACCATAGGTCTGCCAGTTTGCCATGGAGGGATAGAGCCACTCATTCTGCCTGGCCTGGGTCCAGCCAAATATGGCTTCCGTTTCATTGCCTTTTGACCATGTCTTGACCAGGGCCGCATCAACATGCCATTTGCGCACCTCGCCTGTGCCCCGCCACATGTCGCTGCGCGCATAAGACCCCGAAACAAAGGCCCGCACGCCAGAATGGCCGATTTCACCCGTGTCATAGCGGATGAAGTCCTTGTTGGTGCCATAAGACCCGCCCGATGCGGAAGTATAGATGTTCTGCTTTGCGGAGGGACGCCTGATGGATGTTGAAATTTCAGCGCCCGTGGCATTGTAGGTGGGCGAATTGATATCAACCGCGCCCTGCATCACATTGATCTGCCCCATGTTCTCGCTATCAACAAGCGAGGGGGTATAGGTACTGTAAGTAAAGGGGTTGGCGCCCGGAATGCCCTCGAACGTAACGCCGATCTCGGACTGGCCCATGCCGCGGATATGGATGGTGGAGAAGGATGTCGTCAACGGACCTTCACTGGCCGAGACAACACCGGGCAACGTCTAGATAAGGGATTCAATCGTGGAAGTAGGCGACTGCATGTCGATATAGTCATGCGTGAGCGAGCTGACCGTCTTGGGCGTGGTGTGATAGGCCATCATGCCGCCGCCAGCCTCTTTGTGCCGGGCGTGCACGGCAATTTTTTCTCCTTCCTCCCGTGTCTTGTCGCGATGGGAGTCTGGTTCGGCATGGTTGGTTTTTTTTGCGCCACCGTGGCGGTTATCGGTTTTTTCTTTGGCAAATGCGCTTGTGTTCTGGACAAAAAAACAGACAGCACTCAGAAGTAAAACTTTTCTCATTGCCATGGGGCGTTCCAAAGTTAAGCTTATATGAAGGCCCTCTAACAAATTCCTTATTGGGTTAATATACGACAATATTCCATTTCATTTTAACTTCACTCAATGTTATTAAAAATTCATATTTTAATATGTACCCATGACAGCAGCAGTACAAATAAAGAGGGAAACCATCGCCCTGCGCCCCATGTTTCATTTGTCTGAAAGGCGAGCACAAACCCGTAATCGTCTTGTGCCTCAGATACGACCACATCGAATTCCTTGCCCGGAAACGCCGCATGCACGACAAGCAGCCTGCGTGTAGCCTGAAGGGCATTTTCATGCCCCGTTTTTGCCCGAACCCTTTTTCTGCCCGCCACCGGTTTCCTTATTGACCGTGGCCCAGGCGCGGCGTTTCGCTTCATCCTCACTGACGCCGCGCTGCTCGTAGCTTTCCTCAATATGGGCGGCCTGTCGCTTCTGCTTGCCTGTATAGGCGGATTTATCACCACGCGGCATGATCCATGCTCCCGTTCCTGCATGTTTCGGGGCTTAGGCTCAGGACCCATTGATTTTTGTAGGGAATTTTGATTCAGGCTCTGCAAGGAGACTGAAGATGAGCGACCTGTTCTGGCTGACGGATGAACAGA
>NZ_NIRT01000028.1 GCF_003207795.1 Komagataeibacter nataicola
CGCCTCCATGAACTCCTGCCCTGGCACTGGAAAGCCCACCAGCAGGTCCACAATACCATCGCCGCCTGAATACGCCCGCGTCTCTCGCCGGATGATTACGATAGGTCCGCCGGTCGGTGTTAACGATCAGGTTGGTGGTCAGGTCCGGCCGGGTCGGCTTGACCAGGATATGGATACGCTTCGTCGCCCCTGCCCCGCTTTCGGTATCACCGATGATCCAACGTACGGTGTCACCTGCCGCCACGGGTCCGGTGCCGACCAGCTTCTCGCCTGGCTGGAGCATGATGTCGGTGATTTCGCCGGGCGATGCATAGACCTGATAGAGGGCACCCGGAGAATAAGAATAGACCTGCACCGCGTTGATGAACCCGGCTCGCGTGGGCTGGATGCGCGCTGCCAGATTGGCCTGTGTCACACGCGCTGTCGGGTCGGCAGCCTCGGGGGCCGGATGGGCCGTGCGTCGCGACGGCAGCGGCTTGAGCTGCCCCGGCAGGGGAAGTGGCTGCGGGACTTCGACGACCTGTACCGGTTTCGGCGGATCCGGCAGACGTGTCGCCTGAACAGCGTCATCATAGCGGATGACCGGCGGATGGTAATGCTGCGCGCAGCCGGCCAGGGGCAGGATCAGCAGCGGCAGGACACGAAGAGCACGACGGATCATTGGCTCAGCTCCTTCGACCAGTTGATGGCAGAGACGTAGATGCCCAGAGGGTTTTTCCGAAGGTGATCCGCGTCGCGGGGTGTACGCAGAACGACCGACACAATGGCGGTCCAGCGCTCGGTGCCGGTGAAAGCGCCGTCGCGGTAATGACGCTCGGTCCAGGCGACCCGGAAGCTGCCGGGCGAGGCCCGGATCACCGAGGCGATGTCCACCTCGATCTGCTCATGCCCGATGCGCGAGAACGGATCATTCAGACGGGCATAATCGTTGAGCGTCTGCGCGCCTGACGTGGTGGTGAAATCATAGGACCGCAGCCAGTTCTGCCGGACCACAACGGGGTCCGACGACAGGGCGCGCACGTCGTGAACGAACTGCGCCAGATACCAGGCGATCTGCGGATCAGCGGGCATATAGCCCGCTGTTGCGGGGGCCACGACCTGCGCCTGCCCCAGCCGGTCCACCTGCACGACCCACGGCGTGATGGTGCCGCGCGCGGATTGCCAGACCAGCCCTACGCCAAGGCCCGCGGACAGAAACAGGGAGCCGAACGCCATCAGCCGCCAGTTACGGGCCTGGATGCGGGCGGAACCGATCCGTTCATCCCACGCCTGCGCGGCTTTCTGGTACGGGGTGACAGGCTCGGGTGTGGTCCCGTAGCGTGTGGTGGAGCGACGGAACATCGTCCTCATTCCTTTTCCGAAAGATCAATGCTGGAACTTCCGCCCCCGCCATCGGCGGAGCGGATGACATGCGCCGCCTCGGCGGCATGGGCTGCGGCATTGCGGCGCTTCATCTTTTGCGCCCAGCGGGGCGGTTCGCCGGAACCGCCACCAGAAGGACCGCCGTTTCCACCGCCATCACCTCCTCCAGCCGGGCCACCGCCTCCAGAAGGTGCCGGTCCACTATCCCCGGCTCCGCCTTCGCCGCCTTCGCCTCCCTCCCCCATCCCGCGCGCGGCCCAGCGTCCACCGGCGGCATAGCTTTCCTTGAGCGATGAACCGGCACGTGAGGCCGCCCCTTTGACGGCATTCGCGACGTTCCCGCCGACGGCCCGGCCCATACCTCCGATCCCGGCGGCCATGCTGCCCGCACCACCTGATGCGCCAGCAGCACCAGCCGAATAGGCGGAGGTGGCGGCCCCGGCGATCGCGGCCCCGCCCCGCGCGGCGGCAGCCGTGGCGCCGAGGGCTGCGGCACCACCGGATGCGACAGCCCCGACACCGGCCGCAGCAGCAGCGCCCATGGCACCCACCGCCATGCCCGTGCCGACGGCCGCGCCAGCCCCAAGCTGGGGCGCACCGGAGATCAGGCCATTGGCGATGCTGCCGCCAAAAATGGACAGGCCGACAATTGCAAGCGAGGCCAGCACCACCGAGACGGACTGCCCGATCGTGGGAACGTCACTGCCATAGGACGTCGTGAACTGGGCGAACAGAACGGACGCAATGGCGGAAATGACCGCCAGCACCATGATCTTCACGCCCGAGGAGACGACATTGCCCAGCACCTTCTCGGCAAGGAAAGCCGTGCGATTGAACAGGGCGAACGGGATCAGAATGAAACCCGCCAGCGTGGTCAGCTTGAACTCGATCAGCGCCACGAAAAGCTGCACGGCCAGAATGAAGAACGCCGCCAGCACGATCAGCCAGGACAGGCAGAGCACGAAGATCTGGATGAAGTTCGTAAAGAAGGCGACAGGACCAAGCAGATTGTGGACAGAGTCCAGGAGCGGCTGCGCCGCATCGAAGCCCGTGGATGCCAGTCGGCCGGGCCGCAGGAAGTCTCCGAGTGCCAGACTCCCACCTCCGACCTTCAGGCCGAGGGCCGCAAAACTGTCAAAGACGGTCTTCGACAGACTGGAAAAATTGCTGATCAGAAAGGAAAAGAAGCCGATATACAGCGTCTTCTTCACCAGCCGCTGGATGATGTCCTCATCCGCAGCCCAGGCCCAGAACAGGCCAGCCAGTACCATATCCAGCACCGACAGCGTACCTGCCAGCGAAATCACATTCCCCTTCACCAGACCGAAGCCGCTGTCGATGGTGGTGGTGAAGGTATTCAGGAAGGTGTCGATAACGCCCACATTGCCCATCGCCATGGCGGTCAGTTCCCGCTGCTGCCGAACATGGAGACCGAAGTCGGGCTATAGGCATTATATTGGGAAAAATGCTGATACTGAGCTTCGCTCTCGGCTTCGGTGGCAGCATTTCGCGCCCGCTCCAGCGCCGTGGCACGCCCGTTGGCGGCGAGTTCGGCCAGGATGTCGGACAACTGGCGCGACTGAAGTGCTAGAAGCTGATTGCCGGCCTGCGCCGCCTGCAGGGCACCTGTGGAATCCTGGCTGGCCGAAACAAGTTGGGTCATGGCACTGCTGTCGGAAGGAATATTCCCCACAACACGCGCCTGCAGTTTCAGAGCATCTTCAAAGCCGCCTACGGAATTCTGCCACCTTGTCTGCGCCTGGCTGAACAGGGCGCTGTCGGACATGCCCGATGAGACCGACGTATAGGACTGCTGATATTGCTGCTCGACGGACTGGACGCTGTAGGCAATGTTCTGCGCCTGCGCGAGCAGTGCCGTGGTCTGGGAAATCGTTGATTGCAACGATGACAATGTCGAAAGCGGCAGGCTCGCCAGATTACGTCCCTGATTGACCAGCATCTGTGCCTGGTTGGCCAGCGAGGTGATCTGATTATCGATCTGCTGGAGGGTCCGTGCCGCGATGAGAACATTCTGGACATGGTTGGCTCCATCATACACAGCCCATTGTGCCCGGGCCTCCGGCACGCCAATCGACAACAGGGCCGCTGCACCGCAGAAAAAGATCACCTGCCTCATGACACGTCCCCTTCCCGCAGAAGGTCCGCAGCCCATGACACGCCACGCACGTCGAACCAGGCAGACAGAAAGCCACCACGTCCGTGTTCCGCCAGCACACTGTCGATCTGCCGGTGATCGTCCTTGCCGGAGGCCGCGCACAGCGCCAGGGCAACAGGACCAAGCCCAAGTTCAAACAACCGGTTGCCCCGTTGCGTCTGGCAGTAATACTCCCGCTTCGAGGCCGCACGGGCGATGATGGCAATCTGCCGGTCGTTCAGGCCGAAGTCCCGATAAAGCGCCATGATCTGCGGCTCGATCGCCCGCTCATTGGGCAGGAAAATGCGCGTCGGACAGCTTTCCACCACCGCCGGGGCAATGCGGGAATTGGCAATATCCGACAGGGACTGCGTGGCGAAGATGACGCTGGCGTTCTTCTTGCGCAGCGTTTTCAGCCATTCCCGGAGCTGGCCGGCAAAATCGCCGTCATCCAGCACCAGCCAGCCCTCGTCGATCACCAGCAGGGTCGGCCGGCCATCCAGATGGCCCTCAATGCGATGGAACAGATAGGACAGCACGGAAGAGGCTGCGCCAGAACCGATCAGCCCCTCCGTCTCGAACACCACCACATCGGCATCGCCCAGACGCTCGACATCCGCGTCGAGCAGGCGACCATAAGGGCCACCCAGGCAGTATGGCGTCAGGGCCTGCTTCAGAGCGTTGGACTGGAGGAGTGCGACCAGACCTGAGATCGTGCGTTCATAATCGGGCGAAGACGCTAGGGAATTCAGGGCCGACCAAAGGTGAGACTTCACCTCCGGGGTCAGCGTTACCCCTTCACCGACAAGGATCTGGCCGAGCCATTCGCTGGCCCATTTCCGTTCGTCGGGATCATCAATTCGCGCCAGAGGCTGGAGCGAGACACTGCCACCCTGTTCTCCCGACAGATCAGCGTCTGTCAGCCCACCGCCGAGATCGTGCCAGTCACCGCCCATCGCCAGCGTTGCCGCCCGCATCGACCCGCCAAAATCGAAGGCGAAAATCTGCGATCCCGCATAGCGACGGAACTGCAACGCCATCAACGCCAGCAGGACAGATTTGCCCGCGCCTGTCGGTCCCGCGATCAGCATATGCCCCACATCGCCGACGTGAAGGCTGAACCGGAACGGTGTGGCACCCGCCGTCCTGCCGTAGAACAGAGGGGCTGCCCTGAAATGCCCGTCCTGCTCCGGCCCGGCCCACACGGCAGAGAGCGGAATCATATGCGCCAGATTCAGGGTCGAGACCGGGGGCTGACGCACATTGGCGTAGACATGGCCGGGCAGACTCCCCAGCCACGCTTCCACCGCGTTCAGGCTTTCCACCATGCAGGTGAAGTCGCGGCCCTGAATGATCTTTTCGACCAGACGAAGCTTTTCGTCCGCGATGGAGGCTGACCCATCCCAGACCGTGACGGTCGCGGTGATATAGGCCTGCCCGACATCGTCAGCACCAAGGGACTGCAAAGCCAGATCGGCGTCGGCCGCCTTGTTGGCGGCGTCGTTGTCCACGAGGACCGAAGCCTCATTGGTCATCACCTCCCGGACGATGGCTGCAATGCTCTTGCGCTTTGCAAACCATTGCCGCCGGATCTTCGTCAGAACCTTGGTGGCGTCGGTCTTGTCGAGCAGGATGGCACGGGTAGACCAGCGATACGGCATCGCCAGCCGGTTCAGATCGTCCAGAATTCCGGGAAAGGTGCGGCTGGGGAAACCGGTGATCGTCAGCGTCTTGAGGAAAGCATCGCCGAGTTTCGGCTCCAGACCACCCGCCAGCGGCTGGTCCACCAGGAGCGCATCAAGATGCATCGGAATTTCCGACACTCTGACGCGCTGGTTCCGGGTTGAAATGGTCGAATGCAAATAGGTCAGGGTTTCGCCGTCATCCAGCCACGTTGCTTCGGGCATGAAACCATCGAGTAAAGCGAGAAGACGATCACTACGATCAATGAAGGAATTCAATATGCCGTGCGGATCGGGGCCGTCCCGTTCCCTGCCTTCATAGAGAAAATGCTCGGCTCGGCCCGATGATTCCGCCGGTGGCAGCCAGACCAGGGTCAGGAAATACCGGCTCTCGAAATGCGCGCCGTCGTCCTCGAACTGCTCCCGGCGCTCCAGATCGACCATCTGACTAGCCGCATCGGGAAAATCGCTGTCGGGATAAAGCGTGGCGGGAACGCGCTGCGCCTCCACGAACACCGCCCAGCCGGAGCCAAGGCGACGCAGGGCATTGTTCAACCTACCGGTCACACCGACCAGTTCCGCTGGTGTCGCACTGTCCAGATCAGGGCCACGAATTTTTGCCGTGCGCTGGAAACTGCCGTCCTTGTTCAGCACTACACCTTTCTCAACGAGCGCGGCCCAGGGCAGGAAATCAGACAGGAGGGCGGCACGACTGCGATATTCGCCAAGCGACATCATCGCCCTGCCCTCCTTAGACCCGCAACCAGGCGGGATAGCGCAGATGCCGCCGCCCCACCTCGATGAAGAAAGGATCGCGCCTGGCACCCCAGACCGCGAGCCCATGACCCACGATCCAGAATGCGGCCCCGATCAGCCACAGCCGCAGGCCAAGGGCGATCGCAGCCGCCAGCGTGCCATTAGCGATGGCGACAGCACGGGGCGCGCCACCCAGCAGGATCGGGTCGGTCAGCGAGCGATGCACCGGGACATGGAAGCCCGGCACCGCGTCATCGTCATATCCCGCCATCAGATTAGCGCTCCGCCCGAGAAGGAGAAGAACGACAGGAAGAAGCTGGACGCTGCAAAAGCGATGCTTAGTCCAAAGACAATCTGGATCAGGCGGCGGAACCCGCCGGATGTTTCCCCGAAGGCCAGGGTCAGACCCGTGACCGTGATGATGATCACCGAGATGATTTTCGCCACCGGTCCCTGCACGGATTCCAGAATCTCGTTCAGGGGCGTTTCCCACGGCATGCTGGATCCTGACGCCCATGCCGATGACGCGAAAGCAAGCGACAGCAGCATGGAGGTTCCAAACACACGCAGATCCGGCACATGCCGGTCAGGACGTGCGACAGCGCGCACCACGGCGCGCAGACGTGAAGGCGGCATCATGATGATTCTCCATTGGCAGAGAATGGTGTTTCGGGAGAAGAGAGGCTGACCGGACGGATGCGATAGGTTCCGGTCGTGGGATCGAGACCGTCAATTTCCGCCAGTTCGGACAGGCGGCGGGAATTGCCGCGCCCGGACAGGACCGCGATCACATCGATGGTTTCGGCGATCATGGCGCGCGGCACCGTGACCACCGCCTCCTGGATGAGTTGTTCCAGCCGATACAGAGCAGCCAGCACCGATCCGGCGTGCAGGGTGCCGATGCCACCCGGATGGCCGGTGCCCCATGCCTTGACCAGATCGAGGGCTTCGGCCCCGCGCACCTCACCGATGGGAATACGGTCAGGACGCAGACGTAGACCGGACCGGACAAGGTCCGAAAGGGTAATCACGCCTTCACGGGTCCGCAGGGCGATGAGATTGGGCGCCATGCATTGCAACTCGCGCGTGTCCTCGATCAGGACGACGCGATCGCCGGTTTTCGCGACCTCGGCCAGCAGGGCGTTGACCAGCGTGGTCTTGCCCGTGGATGTGCCGCCTGCGACCAGGATGTTCTTCCGTTCCGAAACAGCGCGGCGCAGAGACACCGCCAGCCCTTCTGTCATGATCCCGGCGGCGACATAGTCATCGAGGGTGAACACCGCGACGGCGGGCTTGCGGATCGCGAAACTGGGGGCCGTCACCACGGGCGGCAGCAATCCCTCGAACCGTTCGCCGGTTGGCAACTCGGCCGAGACACGGGGCGCACCCTCATGCACCTCAGCCCCGACGTGGTGTGCAACCAGACGCACGATGCGCTCGGCGTCGGCAGGTGTGATGGTTTCGCCCGTGTTGGCCATGCCCTCTGACAGCCGATCGATCCACAGCCGCCCATCGGGATTAAGCATGACCTCGACCACAGAGGGATCGGCAAGGTGCCGGGCAATCGCCGGCCCCATCGCTGTGCGCAGCATGGACACGCCGCGCACTCTGGCCCCTTCATGGATGACGGAAACCGACATGACCTTCCCCCGTATGGGCCGCACGCGACGGACGAACAGCGACGGGGATCATTAAGAAAGGCTGGAAACAGCGCGTTTCAACAAGAATTCAGAGGTCGTAGAACGGCGGCGAAACACAGGGCAAAAATACTTGCGGGGTGCGGATTTTACGCCTCCGGTTCATCCCGTGCGCCGGGGTCCAAAACATCCTCCGGGATTTCCTGCTGGAGTCTTGGCCCCTGGGCCAGCCTACGGCCGAGGGCGGCGACAAAATTATCGTAGCGCACCCCGGCCTGCGCGCGCGCCGCCTTCGCGGCCGGTTCGGGCAGCGGCGGGGTCGTGGTCAGCCAGAAACGGATGAACAGCGCTAGTGTCTCCACCGTGATGCCGATATCGCGCTCCAGCCGCGCGAGACGTCGGTCCTGCCGGTCGAGGCGCTTCGATGTAGCAGCCTCGCGGCGCTCTTCCCCGTCGGGCGAGAGGAAGGAAGCAACGGCGGCCTCGACGATCAGCGACATCGGCTGCGCGCGTCGCGCGGCATAGGCAGACAGGGTCTTCATCACATCGGGATCGAGATAGACGGAGATCTGGGCCTTCTTTTTCGGTATCGCCATGTCTGCCTCACAGTCCAAGCTCATCGCCACGGTCGAGCGACGCCTGCCGGGCGATGCCGCGCCTGAGATCGTTCATCCGGTTGTTGCGGGGCGCGATGTCGTCGAACTCATCGACCGGATCGGGCGTGAACTCGTTCTCCAACGGCTCCTTTTTCTCGACAGTGCCTTCGTCCAGTTCGGGCTGATGGCGTCGGGCGGACTGCTTCGGGTCTTCTTCCTCATCGTCCCCTGTCCGCGTTTCGGCCGCCGCATCGGGTGCCGGCGGCCTGGGCGGCAGGGGACGGCTACTCCAGTCGTCCGGGCACCCATCCTTCGGGGGCGTAGGCTTTGGCGGCGGCAGAATGCGTTCCTGGAAGCGCGCATCCTCGAAGTAACGGGCCTTCTTCGCACGGATCGGATAGAGGCCGGAGGCCATGACGATCTCATCCGCTGGCGGGAGCTGCATGACTTCTCCCGCCGTCAGCAGCGGGCGTGCCGTCTCCGAGCGCGAAACCATCAGATGGCCCAGCCAGGGCGAAAGACGGTGGCCCGCGTAGTTCTTCATCGCCTTCATCTCGGTGGCGGTCCCGAGCGCGTCGGAGACACGTTTTGCCGTCCGTTCGTCGTTGGTGGCGAAGCTCACCCGGACATGACAGTTGTCGAGGATCGAATTGTTCGGCCCGTAGGCCCGCTCGATCTGGTTGAGGGACTGGGCGATCAGGAAGCTCTTGATCCGGTAGCCCGCCATGAAGGCCAGCGCCGATTCAAAGAAATCCAGCCGCCCGAGGGCCGGGAATTCGTCGAGCATCAGCAGCACACGTCGCCGCCGCGCCGCGGCATCAAGGTCTTCCGTCAGGCGCCGGCCGATCTGGTTCAGCACCAGACGGATCAGTGGCTTGGTGCGGCTGATGTCCGATGGCGGCACGGTCAGATAGAGCGTCACCGGGCGATCACCATCAACTATGTCGGATATCCGCCATTCGCAGCGCCGCGTCACCTCCGCAACCACGGGATCGCGATAGAGGCCGAGAAAGGACATGGCGGTGGACAGCACGCCTGACCGCTCGTTGGGAGACTTGTTCAGCAATTCGCGCGCAGCCGAGGCAACGACGGGGTGCGGTCCTTTCTTCCCGAGATGGTTTGTCCGCATCATCGCTGACAGCGTTGTGGCGATCGGGCGTTTCGGGTCCGACAGAAAACTGGCGACACCGGCCAGCGTCTTGTCGGGCTCGGCGTAGAGCACATGCAGGATGGCGCCGACCAGCAGGGAGTGCGAAGTCTTCTCCCAGTGGTTGCGCTTCTCCAGACTGCCTTCCGGGTCCACGAGGATATCGGCGACGTTCTGGGCATCGCGGACTTCCCGCTCCCCACGCCGGATTTCCAGTAACGGGTTGTAGGCAGCGGAGGCCGCATTGGTGGGGTCGAACAGCACGACGCGACCGAAACGGGCACGGAATCCCGCCGTCAGTTCCCAGTTCTCGCCCTTGATGTCGTGGACGATGGCGGAACCCGGCCAGGTCAGAAGCGTAGGAATGACCATGCCGACACCCTTGCCGCTGCGGGTCGGTGCGAAGGTCAGGACATGCTCCGGCCCGTCATGCCGCAGGTAGGCCTTGCCGTACCGGCCAAGCACCACCCCATCCGGGTCAAGCAGCCCGGCCTGGGCGATTTCATCCGACCCTGCCCAGCGCGCCGATCCGTAGGTCTCGATCTTCTTTGCCTCGCGGGCGCGATGGACAGACAATGCGACGGCAGCGGCAAAGGCCAGCACGCCGCCAGATCCAGCGATCCAGGCGCCGCGTGCGAACACAGCCGGGGCATAGGCATCGAAGACATACCACCACCAGAAGAACAGCGGTGGGGCATAGACCGGCCAACGGTGAAACAGCACGAACCAGGGCCGCCCGAGTTCAGGTTGAAAGGCCAGTTCCCATGCTGTCCATTCGGTTGCAGTCCACCAGGACAGGACGATCATGGACAGGACCACCGCGACCTGTCCCCATTGAATACGTGTTCCGGGCTGTTCCATCTGCGCTCTCCGATCCATAGGAGAAACAGCGGACAGCCGTCATTTTATCGGAAGCAAGCAGCTTGTTGCCCCGATCGTGCCCGGTCGTTCAGGAGCGAAAAAATACTTGCAGGGTGCGGCAGGCTCTCGAATTCTCTCAGAATACGCGCACGATCTGCATTAAGGAGTCGAGACTTGGCAAGGCAAGTTATTCATACCCCAGCGTCTCATGCACAACAGGATGCCAAGACGGCAGTTACTAGCGGAAACGTCGAAGAAGATCAGCAGATACTTGACGGCGTGATCGACGCAATGAAAGAATTGCATGAACAACTGGGCTTTCTGAGCAACAAGTTCTTCAACCTTTAACCCGTCACCGTGTTTCGCTATTATTCCGACCACATAGCATATACAGGAAGACCGTTTTTCCTTACTCGACACAAAATTCGTGTGATCCTTGGGATTACTCAAAAAGCTCCAAGACGTATGCGCACACCGTATGTGCCGAATGTATTGCAAGCCTTGCATGACGCGGCTTGATTGTAATGTTCTGAAACTGTTCTTCCGATCTCCCATGCGCACTGCTTTTGGCATTACGCAGATGTGCAATGCCATCAACGATACCGTACAAACCTGATGCAATCCTCTTGAGGTCTTTATTATCCCAATCGGCTGGCCTCAGCCCGATCACGTCTGCTGCCGATTTCCAGAGTTCTGCAAGCGTATCAGTTGTATTATAGGCCTTTCGTTTGTGATCAAGATACGCCTTAAGCACAGCCTCAAGAACATTCCCGGCATATTGGGCTGCAGCATGCGGATCTTGTTCGATCTGCGAAAGTGCCCTCTGAATCTCGATATCAACAGATTTGAGTCCATATTTCTTGACGCTCTCATCAAGCGATAGGGTCGATACGGCACCTCCTTTAACGATATTGCCACCCCGAACATATGTCAGCCCTTCGCGTGTCAGGGTCTCGCGGATACGATCTTTTTCTGCCGCCAGCTTCGCAACATGGTCATCAGTGGAATTCAGCCAGAACGTATTCCCAGGTGACTGTTTTTCCAAAAAATCATCTAATATGGAGCCGAGAATTTTCAGCGGTTCATTGCACCTTGAATTAATCTGTCTCAGCCATGCCTGAACTTTCGTCGCCTTGCTTCCGTCTGGGATTGGCTCTGGAGCACCCGAGAATAGAAACAACGCATCTATTTCAGCCTGAGTATAACGATCAGGGAAAATCTGACTTAACAACCCAATAATGCTGGTAGGTATTTTTTCCATCACATTCACAGTGTTAATTACTTTTCCGTTTTGTTTTTAATCGAGAGAAAATGCGACCACAAATTTAACCTATATTTCCCTTTTCTGCCAGCATCTGCGCCGGGCTGGCGGCCCGCATGGCAGGATACCTATGCATGGCCCAAACGGACGAGCATTGAATTTACTGGCCTCCCCGCCCCAAATGTAGTAACGTGACTACATTATGACAGGGAGGCGATGACATGAGCATCACCACACTTTCAAGCCGCGAGTTTAACCAGGATACCAGCCGAGCCAAAAAGGCGGCAGCCGATGGACCGGTGTTCATCACCGACAGGGGCAGGACTGCCCACGTCCTCCTCAGCATTGAGGAATACCGGCGATTGACGAACCACCCACGAAAAATCGCGGACGCGCTGGCGATGCCGGGACTGGCAGATATCGAGTTCGACCCACCCCGCGCGAATATCACGCTTCGATCGGCCGATTTTTCTTGATGTTCCTGCTGGACACGAACGTCGTTTCAGAATTGAGAAAGGTCCGCGCCGGAAAGTCCGATCCGAACGTCGCGAAATGGGCCGATAGTGTCGACGCGGAAAGTCTGTACCTCTCCGCCATAACCGTCATGGAACTGGAGACCGGAATCCTGCGTATGGAGCGGCGGGACGAAACGACGGGTATGATCCTGCGGACGTGGCTGGATCGGTATGTCCTTCCGGCGTTCGAGGGGCGGATTTTACCCGTCGATGCATCGGTGGCCCTGCGCTGCGCCCGATTGCATGTGCCTAACCCCCGCTCAGAGCGTGATGCGCTCATCGCCGCGACCGCGCTGGTGCATGGCAAGACGGTCGTGACCCGCAACATCGTGGATTTCCTGCCATGCGGCGTCCCCCTGCTCAATCCGTGGGAACCTCAACCGGACTAACTTGCGCGCCACTCATAAACCAAGCCCCCGATTACGGGTAAAGCTCCAGTCAATCCCGCCATCACCGCGCGTAACCCCGGACACATGCTGGCCTCGCTGCTTCTCCAGCGATGGCGTCCACGGCACGAGCTGGAACTGAAGCCCGTCATCGATCATCGCATAGCGACCCGAGGCCAGCACCATGCGCTGACGATAGGTACCCGTGACGTAATCTCCCGATGCCGACTGGCTGAACGTCCGGCCCGTCTCGGTGGCCAGCCGCTCTCCGACTTCCTGAACCTCGCGATCCCGCAATTTCCCGATCAGGTTGCGCGCCAACACCAATCCCTGTGCGCGGCGCTCGGCAAGCCCCTGCTCGATCAACTGCTCCGTGCGCCGCTCCATCGCCTCGCGCACTTCGGCACCGAAGCCCGCCTGCCCCAATGCAACAGGATCGCGCGCCACTGCCTGCCGGTCGAGCCAGGTAGCCCCGCGCGCCATCACCTGATCCTCGATCGACAGGTCAGAACGAACAGCCAGCGCAACACGACGCTGCCCCTTCCTGTCATCGAAGGCGCGCAGTTCCACCACCGAACCCATTACACTGTCCCCCGTCGCATCGAGATCGGGAAAGCGGATATGATGCGTACGCCCGTCCACGCCGTCGATGACCGCATAGGCCGTGCCTTTCAGTTCATCGTCCAGACCACGATCAACCAGCCTGCCGATGACGGGAACATCCAGGCTTTCGCCCGCCAGCACATAACTCGACGTGCTCCGCTCGATCCCGCGCTCGGTCAGCGATCGGTGGATGCGCTTGATGATGTCGCCGCGTTCGCCCAGTTCGCGCAACGTCGCCTCGGCGGACTCATCCAGCATCCATTGCCCCTGCCCGACCTGATGGGCGAGACCAAGCCCTTCCAGCCGACGCAGACGTCCGACCTTCAATGCCCCGAACGGATCAGGCTGCCGATCCGGCGCTGGCGCCATGTCGATGATGCCGTTGCGGCCCGCATCACGGGTCAGTTGCCGGTCAAGCTGGGTCCAGTATTCGGCATCGACCTGACGTTCCAGCGCACGATGAATTTCAACATCATTGCGCAGCCCGAGTTCCTGCGTCACCAGATCCTGGGCGCGAGCACGCAGGCCCTCCTTGATATAGTCGCGGGAGATTACGAGATCGCTACCATCCTCGGCCACGCCACGCACAAGAATGTGGACATGGGGGTGCTGGGTGTTCCAGTGGTCCACCCCCACCCAGTCCAGCTTCGTGCCGAGGTCTTTTTCCATCTGCCCGACCAGTTCGCGGGCGTAACCCTTGAGGTCAGCCATATCGGGGGCATCTTCAGGCGAGACGATGAAACGGAAATGGTGACGGTCGTCCTCGCAGCGTTCGGCGAACGCCTTCGGGTCGGCATCGTCGATGCCGGGGCCGAAGAGCCGCGCCTTCTCGCCATCCTTCGTCACCCCGTCCCGGCGCAGGTAGCGAAGATGGGCGGCGAGTGGCGCCTTGCGCCCACTGTGGCGTACGACACGGGCCTTAACGGTCACGCGACGGGCACGGCTGGTCAGTAGGCGGTTGGCCCTGGCTGCCGCGACACGGCCACGCCCGAAGGACGAACGGGAACCGCCGCCGCTGCGGCCCGATCGGAACCCGCCACCTCCGGCGCGCTGGGCCGAAGCGAGGGCCTGGGCGACGAAGGGCTTGAGCCGCTGGGCGCGCGGCGAGCGGATACGACCCAGACGGGGCTGGAAGTCATTCTCGCGCGCCATCGGACCCTCCAATGTGCGAAAAAGCCCGGAGCAACAGGGCAAAACAGGGTCGGCAAACATTGCCGAAGAAGAGGAAACATTGCTGGGAGAACGAAAAAATGCAGGAAAACCAACACCCCAACCGAGGCGCAATGTGCGCCCTTTTATCTCGCCTCTCATTCCCCATGCCCCAAAGTGCCTGTTCCACCCTACCAGCACCCAATCCGCGATGCTGGTGCCTGCTCCAATGGCCGTGCGCGAACCACTGCAAACCGGCAAGGGAAAGGATGCGTGAACGCGTATTCATGGCGTTGCCACCGATGCGGAAGAAGCGACAAAAAGCCCATCGGAAAGCGGCCTGACAGGTGCAAGACCATGCGCGATGATGTCACTTCGAACATCCTTCGACGGCAGCTTCATTGCAACCGGAACGCCTTTCCTCGCGTCGTCCGATTGCATGACGAAAATCGGTGCACGGGTCCAGAACAGCGGATCAGGATGCGAAACCGGCAGCAACGATTCAGCACCGCCCTGACCGATCAGGGACAGCAATCCGGCGACATAGGCGCGCGTTTCGGGTGGCAGCGGACGTTGCCGATCACGGTAGTCCTCATAGCGCCCCGGCCCGGCGTTATAGGCTGCCAGGAAACCCGGCAAGCCGTAACGATCGTGCATCTCGCGCAGGAACGCAGCGCCCGCGAGGATGTTGTCATGCACATCGAACGGATCGCTTCCCAGCCCGTAACGGGTACGAAGGTCGCTCCAGGTCGCGGGCATGATCTGCATGAGGCCGAGCGCGCCTTTCGATGAAATCGCGCCAATATCACCACCGCTCTCAGCGCTCATGACGGCCCGTATCCATGTGGCGGGAATGTTGAAGCGCTGCACGGCTTCAGCGATCACGGCAGCATAAGGATCGGTGTCAGCGGGCGCTGGAACCGATGCTGCCCGTGACGGATCGATGACGCCCGATACACCGATTGCAATGACACCAACAGCGAGGAAAACCGTGCGTCGCATGGTCTCATTCCCCGCGTTCGACACGCCGTGACGGACGCGTCCAGTTCAGCACCCAGACCGCACGCTCCCCACCGGCACGGAAGAGATTGGCACGGATCGGCTGTGCAAAGGCGGGGTCGTCGAGGGCTACGGCGATGTATTCACCAGCCCTCTCGCCGGTGCGTTTCCAGCCAGCACCAACCTCCGGGCCATCGGCATCGGTGAGATGGATGCGGTAATCCGGGGCATGTTCGGCGTCGGAAAACTCGGCCGGAACGAGAAGGATATCCTGCGCCACGGTGAGGGTGCGGATGCGCCCGGCAAAACCGGTTTTCGTGCGCGTGAAAAGACCGATCTGTGCCATTTCATTGCCCTTTCGGGGACGGATTGAAGGTCACGGTGACAGGCTGCCTGCTCCCGGACAGAAGCCAGACCGGGGTGGCGCGACCGATGACGGTGGACAGGGGCAACAGGCCAAAATACCGACCGTCGAGACTGCGTGGCTCGGCCGGGTTCATGACGAAGAGCTGGTCTGGAGCGAGGTGCTGGCACCCCTGCCAGACGGGCAATGGACGGCCCCGGTGATCGAGGGATTGCGCATCGCCTGCGAATTTTCCGTCGATGGTGACGCGCTGCCCGGTACGGCACACGGACTGCCCCGCGACAGCCGCTACGGGCTTGAGCAGGGGAACAGCGAGAGGAAGGTAACCGCGCGTTGCAAGCAGCCTCGCCTCGCGCTCGGGCAGGCGGACAGCGACCAGATCACCGACATGCGGCGCGGGAACCGGGTGCAATCGGTAGAGCCCGACGGGCACGCTCGCCGTCTCGTTCCAGATCAGGCGTGGCGCAGGATGAACGACCATCGACGCGCCAACACCGAGCACGGCGAAATAGGTCGCAAAGAACCAGCCACGCCGGGTCATGACATCACCTGCCGCCGCTTGAGCCATGCTGAATGCTGCTCGCGCGTATAGGCACGCGGCTCATGTCCGGCCGTGATGCGATGGTGCAGATGCCGCCAGTATTCGGGCGCCGCATCCGCCGGATCGAGACCCAGCGCCTCAATGGCGTCGACCACCCGAAGCACATGTTCGACCCGTGGCCAGCTATCGACACGCAGGAGGATTTCGCCGCCGGGACGCACGAACGGCAAAGTCTGGAACACTTCGCCAGCCCTGACCGCGCGCACGATATCCAGCCGGGAGACGGTGATACCGAGGTCATTGGACGCCCAGCGCACAAAGGCGAAAACACTTCCTGGCGCAAAACTGGAAATGCGACGGCGGTCATCAAGTATCTGCTCGTCGCTGCAATGCCCGAAGCGCAGCCAGTGTTCGATGCGCCTGTCGATCCAGGTCAGTTCGACATGCGTCAGTGCCGCCGGATGCCGATGGGAGATGGGAGGATGCCGGGTCATGGCCCGTCTCCCGGCCCCGTGAAGGGGGCAATGGACGGGCAAGAGGGGTTATCCGCAGAACGGCGCTTCCCATCAACATAAGAGTTAGAGTCTAAGTTAGATAAGTTAAGGGCCGGAATCGCCGTTTCAGGCCAAAGACTTAGCTGGGGTTTGTGCGTGTGAAGTCCCGATAGTCCTGCGTGTGATGTCCCGATAGTGGATGCGTGTGATGTCCTGATACTATTCACATAATTATCCACAGGATGTGTGGATAAGTCGGTTGGCAGGATGCGCAACAACTCGCGCACGCCGGCACGCTCAATGCTCAGGCGATAGCCTGGCAAGGGCTGGCTGGCGGCGGCACGCCGGATCTGGATGGCAAAGTCCGAGGGACGCATCAGGCTGCCGGATTTCTGGTGCAGATGCCCGATCTCGAAAGTCCAGCCGGTAGGTTGGCGACCCGCGTGTTTGCGGGCCACGCGGTAAAGCCAGCGCTCGATGCCGCCCGTCAGCCGGAAATAGGCCGGGTCGATGGCCAGCACCAGCGACCGGTCGATCACGCCACGATAGAGCCATTCCGGAATGACGATCTCGACACCAGCGGCGCGACCGTTGCGGCTGGCGCAGATTTCCCACTCGGTAATCCAGGAAAACTGCTGCCGTCGCCAGTTCTGGCCGTGGCGGATCGTGGTGGCGACCACGGTGGACTGGAGCCGGGCAAGTGCCGCCCTGAGGAGCCCATAATCCCGCGCCCCGGTCTGTCGGCCAATACCGGTGAGCAACTGGTAGGGGGTGAAGCGCAGGAAGCGTGACGTTGTAAGGCCGAGATTTTCCGCCTCGACAATCTGGCTGGCAGCCCAGATCAGCACGTCAGCGTCCCAGATCGTCGCCATGCCGTGCTCGGGCATCCCGAACACCTCGACGCGCGTGTCCCCTGCCGCGTAGAGGATTGGCGTCGTGCGCTTCGTTTTGGACAGCGAGAAAAACGGTCGCTCCATCAGATCGCGCTGGTCGCGCGGGCTGATCTCGCCACTGGCGACAACGAACGGCAGGAGCCTGCTGCGCTCGCTGGCCGTGAGGGTATGACGGGCCTGCATGTCCATCCTCCCCTCACCGGCGATCAAGGCCGGCGGAGCGGGCCTCGTCATAATTCGGATCAGACGTGGACCGGCAGGCGCTGGCGGCAGCCCAGGCGTCGAGGTCGTCGATCAGGTAGACGACACGACCGCCAAGCTTGCGGAAGGTCGGGCCACTGCCATGGCAGCGGTATTTCTCCAGCGTGCGGGGAGAAAGGCCAAGAATCTGCGCGGCCTGATGTGTGCGCAGGTAGCGCGCCGGTGACGGCGCGTGTCTGTCGAGCATGGTATACCTCCATCTGGTCTCGAAGCGCCGCGGGGATGGTGCGGCGGATCGGGATGACGGTGGCGGAGAAAGCGGGCGTTGGGGGTGGACGAAGATTTTTCGAGGTCAGTGTCCACCCCCGCGCGTCGGAGCGTATGCAGGAGGTGCCGGGCGGAGCCGGACGTGAAGCAGCGTGAGGAAAATGGGGGAAAGCAGCGGGAAGGAGCGAAAACCGGCTATGTTATCGCCCGCGTAAAAAATCCAGATAGCCGCCGCTGACCCGGTTCCGGGCGTCAAGAAGCAGGCGCTCCGCATGGCGACGCGCCGCCGTGTTGCGCCATTCGACCGCCGGTAAAGCGGCCTGCCATGAACGATTGACCGCGATGGCGATATCACGGGTGGTGCCGCCCGCTTCGTGAATATCGAAGGCGAGCAGGAGCTGCATCTGCCGCGCGCGCTGCAGCGGCGTGAGTTGAAGAGCGCGCGGAAGCAGGCCAACGCGCTGACCGCGCTGCCTGCGAAAGAAACGCAGCGCCACGTCGAGACGCAGTTCGGCGGCGTCATCCATCGGCAGAAGCACAGCGGGGCGACCGATGGCCAGCGGGTTCAGAAGCCGGAGGTAAAGATCGCCCGTCGCATCGCCGATCACCAGCCACGTGTCGTCTTCCGCATCATGACGGGCCAGGATGGTTCCGAGCACCGCCGGATTGATCGGGGTCACAATGGCGAAATCCGGTGGCGCGGGTGTGAGGATCAGCGTGGCCGGTGAAACCTCGGGCCGCCAGACCATGCGCCCCTGAGGAGCGGGCTTATCGGGCGCATGGACAAAAACAGAGCCCCCAGCGTTGGGCGAACGCCGCGCACTCGGCAGCGGAATCCACGCCCCGGCGGCCAAGCCGCCGTTGCAGACGGGCATAATCGCGGCGATAGGTGGTGTTACGGCGGAGAAATTCGACGGCGAAACCGGAGCGGTCCAGACGGCTGATATGGTCGCGCAGTTCCGGTGAACGCCAGAAGGATGTGGGCATACGGGCCTCCCTGTCTGTCCCCCATGCGGCAAAAGGGGGAGATTCCATCAGCCAGATCGGAAACGGGAGTGCATAGACCCTGATTTCTTATCAGGGAGAGAAGCGCAGGGCCGATGCGCGAGCCGGGGCGAAGCCCGGCTATTGCAGGCGCGGTTGCAACAGATGCTGGAAACCGGCTTCGGTCATCCAGCGCGCCCGTGCCAGATGCCTGTCATGAACAGCCTTCGCACGCACCGGTTCACGAACCGGATCAATTTCGAACAGCACGGCAACGACTTCGCGCCAGTCCGCCCCTTCTTCTTCCGCAACCAGAAGGCGCAGGTAGAGCCCGAGATGCGCTTCGTCGTAGGCGTTCACCCGTACGGTGAGAGGGGGATGGTCGAGGAAAGACGGGTCGGTCATGGCGGCTCCTCATGATACCGCTGCCAGATCGGTTCGATAACAAAGATCGGGATTGCTGACCGGCCTGGCTCGCACGCCCCGCCAGAAATCAGCGCACGCAAGGGGAAAAGAACGACATGAACGGAGCGGATCAGGAGAAATCCGCTCAGCCACGTCCCCGACCCTGCCGCGTCTGGATATCGGAAGTCTCGTTTAGAAACATGACGCCGCGTCCCTGTCCGGACTCGATGAACAGAATGCCCGCCGCTTCCAGCGCGCGACGGACCTGATCGATTGTGCCCTCATGAACGCCCAGACCGCGTTCGGATTCAAGGCGCTTGAGCGCGGTCAATGCTACGAGGGCCTTTTCAGCGAGCCTTTCCTGTGTCCAGTTCAGAAGTGCCCGTGCCGCCCTTACCTGTCGGCCAGTGATCATCCGCGATCACATCCGACACGCAAGGCCTGCACACCAGAAATACGACTATAATAGTCGCATTGTGAATATTCAACGTCGTTCTTTCCGGACGATAGGAAAAAGGAATCGGCGTCCACGCACCATTCAGGCGGCTCCAGTCCTGTCGGACAAGACCGTCGGGCTGACCAGAAAAAAGCCCCCGTCAGGCGGGGGGCTCGGCATCGCGTCGGGCAAGCGCTTCTTTGAGTTCGCGCTCGATCTGCCGGCGCTCGCGCCGGCTGAGGTGAAAGCTGGTCAGTTCGGCGCACAGCATCTGGATGTGGTCGTATAGCGTGGTCATCGTCCTGCTCCTTTCGTTTCTCGAAGACAGGACGCACGGCTCATGCCGGGGCGGACCGGGTCAAGGATCGCCGCAGGCGACCGGCTCGCCGGCGCGTGGGGGAGCCGATTTTGTTCGGCGTGCCCGGCACGGGTGCGTCGGGCAAAATTGGGGGGACCACGCGTCCTTGACGCGGTTCGCCCTCGCGCATGGTACAATGGGAAGGCTAAGGGAAAGCCTCGTGTTCCTCCTGCGTCCCACGTGGGGCGACCAGGATTGCCACCCACACCCCGGAAAAGCACGTGGAAAAAAAGACCCGGAAGGCCCCGCCCGGGGAGACCGGGCGGGGTTGGGTGTGGGAGGGTCAGTCCCCGTTCCGGCTGCGGGGCCGGGTCCAGATCAGGGAGTAGCCCTCGCCGTCCTCGTCGGTGAACAGGTTTGCGAAGATCGGGGCGGCGAAAGAGGGATCATCCAGCTTCAGGCTCAGATAGGTGCGCCCTTCGCTGGAGCGGCGGGTCCAGGCCGCACCGAGTTCAATCCTGCCCAGATAGACGCGGTAGTTGGGGGCGTTGTCGTTGGGACGGTTGGTTTCGGCCACCAGCCGGACGTTGCGGGCCTGCAGGGCCAGGGTGACGATTTCGCCTTCGAAGCCTTCGCCCACCTTCTTGAAGGAACCGATGTTAGCCATTGTCGTGTCTCCATGCTGTTATCGGGCCGCGACCACCGTGGCCTCGATGGCGATCGACCAGCCGGAGGCGAGCGGCAGAGCACCCTTCAGGGCCGCAGCGCAGCGGAGGACGGCAGGGCCGGAACTTTCTTGTCTCGCGAGGAATGACGGCGCAGCCGTCAGGGGAAGAAAGTTCCGGAACGCCGTTGCGGCCAGCCGATCGAGGCGCAGCCGGTCTTCGGCTAGATCAGCCATCCAACAGAGGCCATGGTGTGCGGACCCGACAGCCCCCCAGGAGAGACGATGCCGGCATGACCGGTCCGACAGGTGGGGAACGTGCGACACAGAAGAATATCGCGCTCGCCCGGTGCGACCGTCTTCCATGCTGGTGACACGGGCTGCGGCCTGACACCCGCCCCCGACTGCCACGTCCCTGCTGCGAACGGTTCGGGCCGCATCCTACGGACCCGTCGTTCCAACGAAGGCCTGCCAGCCGGTTGCCCGCTGGACGATCCCTCCTTCGCCGCTGCTGTTTCGACCTGTTCACCGCCGAGGAAGGGGGCCACCGCCTCCCTCATCCATCGTCCCCGCAGTTGGAATGGGGCGAAAGGTCACGCCCCGCACCCGTTCTCTCCGGGTGGGGCCTCCCGGCGCGCGGGCAGTCCCGTTTGCTTCAACCGGAAGCGCGGGCAACGGGGAGCCCGACGGATACTTCTGATCGATCGACGCTCAGCGAAAAATCGTAAGCAGCGATCATCGTTTTCGGGATGTAGTCGAAAGAGACAATGGCGCTTACGCGCCACTATCCTTGCGAAACCTCCAGACCGGGATGCCTATCTGTTTCGCCTTGTCGGCCAGATTATCCTGAATACCGGAACCCGGAAACACCATGACCCCGATGGGCAGGACTTTCAGCAGGGCGTCGTTGCGCCGGAACGGGGCGGCCTTGCCGTGCCGGTTCCAGTCAGGTTTGAAGGCAATCTGCGCGACATCACGATGATCGGCCCAGCGGGAAGCGATGAATTCCGCTCCCTTGGGCGAGCCACCATGCAGCAACACCATATCGGGGTGCTTCTCCCGCACCTTGTCGAGACGGTTCCAGATCAGGTGATGGTCCTCGTAGTCGAGCCCGCCGGTGACCGCGACCTTCGGTCCGGGGGGCACGAGCAATTCGGTTTCGGCCTTGCGGCGGGCGTTGAGGAAATCGCGGCTGTCGATCATCGACGCCGTCAGGGTGCTGCGGCTGACCAGCGAACCGGAACGTGGCCGCCAGGGCGACATCGTCAGGCGTTCGAACTGGTCGCAGGCCAGGTCGCGGAAGATCTCGTAAGCATTGCGTCGCTCCAGCAGGGTCAGGCCCTCGGCGATGAGGCGCTCCAGTTCCACCGAGCGGATCTCGCTGCCATCCTGCTCCTGCTGGCTGCGTTTCTGCGCCACCTCGTTGCGGTCAAGATCACGCTCTACCTGCCCGACCATGCGGTGAAAGACGTTGACCGTGGACCAGAGCAACGGTTCGAGATCGGGTTCCAGCCGCGTGTCCGTCAGAGTGGCTGACAGGGCGTCGAAGATATCGGCAACCGCGCCCTCGATCTGGCTGGCGTCGGGCAGCGGCCTCGCGTCCGGCTCGTCCTCAAACGGACGGTGGCCGTAAAGCTGAAGTTCCGTCAGCACATGGGCGGTGGAAGAGGTAGCGTGGGCGGGTTCGAAATCGTCCTGTGTGCGGGTCATGGGTCTGTCCTCCGGTTCTGGCCGCGCCCCTCGCGGCCTTTCCGGGGGCGGATAGCGGCAGACGAGGGCCGGGCCGGAACCGCGCAACGCGCGGCCGGAACGCAGTGGAGGATGGCAGGGAGACGGCTATTTTGCTTCGCGATGCAAAGCGCGGCACGCGCGGCGGAAAATAGCCGTCTCCGCCATTGCAGGCCCGGTCTGGCTGACGCCCGCTCCCCTTCCTGAAAGGCCGCGGGCGCGCCCCATCAGGAAATGGGACAGCCCCCGCACGGCAGGAAACGACGATGACCCTCCTCCCTTTCCCGGCCCGCCTCAGTGCGTGACCGGATGCAGGAACCGCACCACGTCCTGCGGGGCAAGCTGGGGATGCAGGATCGCCCGCATCGCCCCACGCCCGAGATAGCGGAGATCATCGTTGAAATCTGCCAGACGCGGTGACAGCACAAGGCATTCGATCCCGGCCTCCTGCGTCCGGGCCTGCAGGGTCATCACCGCATGATCCCCGGCCGGATCATCATCGCGCAGCACGTAGAGGCGGCGCAACGTGAACGGAAACATCAGGGCGGCGAGATGCGCCGAGGACAGGCAGGCGGCCAGTGGCAGAGCGGGCATGATCTCATGGAGCGACAGCGCCGTCTCGATCCCCTCGCCCGCGGCCAGAACGTCGGACACCATGCCAAAGCGTACGGCGTGGCCGAGCAGGTCACCCATCGCCCGACGGGGCATGGCGACGGGGGCCTTGCCTTTTCCGTCCCGCGCCAGCCAGGTACGATGAATACCGGTGACGCGGCCATTCAGATCGGTGACAGCGGCGATCAGCGCGGGCCATGTCTCAGTCGGACTATCGGCATCGACGCGATAGTAGCAATCCGAGTGGAAACGCAGGGACGACAGGTCCGTCAGGCGGGTCAGGTCACGATGCCGCAGCCAGGTTTCCGCCCGTGTGCCCGCAATCGGGCGGGACATGGACCAGAGCCGACGTGCGGCGTCTGCGGTGCCAGATGCCTGCCCCGAAGTATCGTGGCTGAACGCATGGGAACGGCCGCGATCAGGGGCCGATCGTGGCTCGGACTGCGGCAGACAGAGAAAGCGCCGGGCCTCGTCGGCGACATCACGAAAATCCAGCAGCCCGAGGCTTTCACGGATGATGTCGAGCAGATCGCCATGCTGTCCCGTCGCGCCATCCGTCCATTTCCCCGCGCGACCACGCCCGTCCGGTCCACCATGCAGGCGGACATAGAGCGACCGCCCCGGGGTGTTATGAACATCCCCGACCAGCCAGTAATTGCCGTGCCGTCGCCCGGCCGAGAGGTAATGGCGACAGACCGCCTCGGCGTTCTCGGCCAGCCTGCGGGCCAGATCGCCAGCACCCCATGATTGCGTATCTGTCATCTCACCCTCCCTGCAGGCTTGATGCCGCCATGATTCCCCCGTAACGGCAGAGGCAACGGGCACAGGCCCGAATGCAAAAGGATAGTTTCATGAAGATTGCCGATCTGGTCGATCATATCGCCACCACCACCGACACGAGCAAGACCGATACCCGCAAGGTGCTGGACGCCCTGATCGAGGCGATGACCACTGCCGCCAAGGCCGGTGATGAAATCACCCTGCCAAACTTCGGCAAGTTCAAGGTCAGGGAAGTCGCCGCCCGCGAAGGCCGCAACCCGGCCACGGGAGCGACCATCCAGATCGCGGCCTCGCGCAAGCTGGCCTTCACGCCCGCCAAGGCGCTCAAGGACAACCTGAACGACTGACCTGCCGACAGGCAAAAGGCGGCGGACCTCGTCCGCCGCCCCTTCCCCATCATGCCACTTTCTGATGATGGGCGCGTTCATCCGACCTTCTCCATCAGCTTGCGTGCCCTGCCCTCCAGATCCAGTCGTGTGTCCTGGTTGGTCTTCGTACGGGCCAACGCCGTAATTCCCTGTACGAAATCGAACACGCTCTCGGGCTTGCGTCCCTCCTCGTTCAGCACTGTTTCGATGATCCTGGTGGTTTCCGGTTTGGAGAACCCACGACGACGCAGGAAACTTTCCCGATCTTCGTCGGTTTTTGCCACCAGCGCTCGACGCGAGGCCTGAATGCCCGAGACAAACGACGCCGGGCTAGCCGTGGCGAAATTCCGCAGGGCCGGTGTGGCCTGATGCACGAAACGCGAGGCCGCGAACTTGCTATGCCGGATCGTGATCTGTTCGAAATTTTCTACGCCCCACAAAAGGCGGTTTTGACACACCCCACGCAGATAGAATGACGCAATGCCGAGGCTCTTGCTGCCAACTTCGGAATTCCAGGCATAGAAGCCCCGGAAATAGAGATCGGGATCGCCGTTGGGCAGACGCCCGGCTTCGATCGGGTGTGTATCATCCACAAGGAACAGGAACACGTCCCTGTCTGACGCATACAGCGTCGTAGTTTCCTTGGTGATATCCACATACGGATTATGGGTCATGGTGGCCCAGTCGATCACACCCGGCACCTTCCAGTTGGTATCACCTGTGCCGTTACCGGCAATTTTCCGCACCGCACCGACCAGTTCATGGTCCCAGATGCGGCCGTAATCGGGGCCGGTCACGGCGCGCAGTTCTACGCGTCCGTCCTCGGTTTCCAGCGTCTTGACCAGCTCGGCCCGGTGCGACAGCAGCCCGTGCTGCAGATTGATCGCCGCCAGTGGGGCCGGCAGGTTACGCAGGTACGACGATGGCGCGCCGACCAGGCTGCACATCTGGCCAAACGACCAGTGCGTGGGCGCAACCGGGTCATTCTGCCCCGGCACGGTCAGGGTCAGGCGCTCGGCATTGTCGCGCGAGGCCTCGACGCGAATGGCGCGGCTTTCCACCGTACGGGCGGTGGCCCGATCCGCCCGCGCCAGTGTGGCGGCATGCAGGTCGGACAGCGACAGGTAGCGCTCGTCATCGGGCCGCGAGAACCATTCGGACGAGACGCGGGCGCTACGCTCCCCACGCGAAGGATCGATCCGGAAGCTGCCGGACGCGGCGCCACGGGACGCAGGGGGCAGGATGGTGGTTGTGGTCATGGAAAACTCTCCTCTATGCCGGTTATTCGGCACCCAAGGCGAAGCCGCCCTCTCCCTCTTTCCGGGACACCGGACATGAAAAAAGCGGCTTCCGGTCACCGGAAGCCGCTGTCTCAAAGTTCCTAGATCTCATAAGGGCTACTCGGCGGCGATGGCCTCCATACCCTCGTCCACCGTTGCCGTTTCAACCGACACCTGCTCTGCACCACCTGTCGTGCGCAACGCTTCGGGCAGCCAGCCCGAACCATCGAGCAGCCGCTCGGCCTCGCGCGCCATGTCGGGCTTCTTCAGGTGGGCAATACGGTCAGCCGCCTCGTCACCGCGTGCTTCCCGCACCGCCTGCAGGATGCGGGCCTTGGTGACGCGCCCGAGATAGTTCTCGACCGTGGGCTGCCAGCCTGCCTCCACCAGATCGAGGCTGAGGGCAGATGCCAGACGGTCTGCACGCTTGAGACGTTCGGTGACGCTGCGCTGGGACACCGCGCCATAGGCGGGCATGCGCTCGTAGAGCGCGTTGATGCCGAAGGACAGGCAATGCGCTAGCAGTGCCATGCGGCTGGCATCGTCCAGCCCGTCGATCCAGCACCACAGCGCATCCTCGTCCTCGGGCAGATCGTGCTTCCAGCCCTCGTTGCGCTGGCGCAGCGCGTGGACTGGCAGGCTGCCCGGCATGTCGGGCGACTGGACCGGCAGCGGGATTTCCCGGACATAGGCTTCAAGGCAATCCGCACCCGGCGTCTGCCAGTAAACATCACGCACCAGCGTATGCAGGAATTCAGTCAGGGCGATATGCGGGTTGCTGGCAAACGCGTCCCGAAGGGCCAGCGTGCGCCAGGCCGTCAGTTCGGTGAGCAACCGGTCTGGCAGCGGCTTGATCCCGTCTTCCTCCTCGGGTTCGACGTCGGGAGAGATACCGTCGCCCTCCCCATCCTCATCATAGCCATGGCCTGTGGTATCGTCGTCGTGCTGATCATGCGGATGATGACCGTATTCATCGGCGCTGCCCGCATCATCGGTCTCTTCGGGCTCGGCCGGCATGTCCTCGGGCAGGACGAAGCCCCGCTCCACCTGCAGCGTGCCATCACTGTCGAGGCTGACGAACGCCCCCGCCCGCGCCATGTCAGCGGAATCGAACGTCAGGGGCCGTTCTTCCAGGGCAAGAATGGCCTGTTCGATCTCGCCCAGCCGCGCCTCGACCTCGTCCGGATATTCATCGGCCTGGGCGTATTCAGCCTCGATACTTTCCTGCTCGGTATGAAGGGCCTCGAGACGGGCCGTCTCTTCATCGGTCAGGGGCACTTCCGTGCCATCGATCTCGACGAACTGCCGTGTGTGACCCCATGGGAAAGATAGGGCCGTCTCGACCCATTTCCAGCCCTCGGCGCGGATATCCTCTGCGGCTGCATGCAATTTTTCCATGACCAGCCGGTCCACAATAGCCGGATCCTGCAGCCAGCCGCCGTCATCGGCCTCGAACAGGTCGCGCATGACGTGGCCACCCGCTACGATATAGGCCTCCAGCCCGACGAAACGGGCACGGGCATCCGAAACCCGCACGGTCTTCTCCGTCAGCATGCGGCGAATGACATAGGGTTCACGGTTATGGCTCTGGGACACGATGTCCCAGACCTGTTCCTGGCGGGCGTGGTCATCGCTGATGGAAAAGGCCATCAACTGCTCCAGCTTCATGCCATCCTGCTCATAGATATCCAGCAGCGTGTCGGAAACGGTCATCAGCCGCAAACGCTGTTTAACCACGGCCGGTGCGACAAAGAACGCTGCGGCGATTTCCTCTTCAGACATGCCTTTTTCCAGCATGTCACGGAAGGCACGAAACTGATCCAGCGGGTGCAGGGCCACGCGCTGGACGTTTTCGGCCAGGGAGTCGTCCTCGGCGAGAATGGCCGATCCGGCCTCGCGCACCACGCACGGTACCGAGGCCGTCTTTGCCAGCTTCTTCTGCTTCACCAGCAGTTCGAGGGCACGGAAGCGCCGGCCGCCAGCGGGCACTTCATAGGTGCCGGTCTCGGTTCCTTCGTCATTCAAAACGGGACGGACATTCAGGCTCTGCAGCAGCCCGCGGCGCTCGATGTCGCGGGCCAGTTCCTCGATCGACAGGCCGGACTTCACGCGCCTCACGTTGGACTGGGACAGCGCCAGCCGGTTGAACGGGATGTCACGGGACGAACTCAGGCTGATTTTGGGAATAGCGGTCGCCATGGCGAAAACTCCATGACGGGCGGACAGGAGACTCTCTCCCATCCTCTCAACCCGTCACGAAAATCCGCGCAGCCCTCTGACTCTAAAAGCTCCGGACACGCCCAAAATCCGCAGCCTTTTCCCGGCAGGAAACGACAGCAATGGCGAATGTCTGGAATTGAGAAGAAATCAGAGAAACCGGGCAATGTAAAAGAAAAGCACGACCAGGTTTTAATTATGGATTTCGAAACAAATACTTAAACGACCAAAGAAGGTAAAGCAGCGAATTCGATAAAATCCTGCAGATATCGAACCTCTTCATCAGTTTCGCGGTAACCAAGAAATATCTGCTTTGCAATGCCCTTTTTACCAAGCTTGACCGGGTAAAGGTCAAAGCGTGGTGTATACTCTTCCACAAGCCAGCGTGGAAGTGCTGCAACGCCCCTTCCATGTGCCACCATCACCAGCATGATATCCGTAGTTTCAATCTGTTTCTGCTGCCGCGGACCAATACCGGCAGGCTGCAGAAACTGCGTATAGATATCCAGCCGCTCGGACAGAACGGGATAGGTGATCAATGTTTCGCCAGCAAGCTGTTCCGGCAGGACGAACTTCTCATTCCGCAGAGGGTGTTCAGGGCCAACGGCCAGAACGAGTTCATAATCGAATACCGGTGTGAATTTCAGGCCGGGTTTGTAAAGCGGATCAGGGGTGACCACGATGTCAATCTCATTGCTGAACAACGCGCCAATACCGCCAAACTGGAACTTCTGCCGTACATCCACGTCAACTTTGGGCCATCGCTCCAGATACGGAGAGACGACTTTCAGAAGCCATTGATAGCAGGGATGACACTCCATGCCGATGCGGAGTGTACCACGTCCGCCATTTGCGAACTGTTCAAGGCGGCTTTCCGCCAGCTCGAATTGAGGAAGCAGGCGGTTCGCCAGAGCAAGCAGCCATTCGCCTGCCTGATTGAGCACAAGGGAGCGTCCCTCCCGCCGCCATATCTTTACGCCAAGCTGCTGTTCAATCTTGCGGATGGCGTGACTGAGCGCCGGCTGGGTCAGGTTCAGACGCATCCCTGCGGCCGTCAATGAGCCTTCTCGCGCGACTTCCCGAATAATTGTCAGATGATTGCGCTCCAGAACACCCATGGCTTACCTCTCGTAATGCACCAAATTTATATAATCATAAAAATATATCATTTCAGTTCACTTCCATAAATTTTTATCATGATGGCTTACATGATTCTTTCGGATAGTTTTCCATGATCCCGACCGATAATCGTGGCCTCCTGTGCTTTGACTCTGAATACAAATTCGATCTCCTGCATAAGACATGCACGGAAAGAGCCGTTTCCCTGCAACTGACATGACAGACAGACTGAACGGATTGGTGTCGGAACAACGGATCGGTAACCTGCTGTCGTGCAGCCGCGACATGCCGACACCTGCGCTTTCCTTTGAATTCATCCCGCCAAGAACAGAACCTATGGAGCAGCGGTTATGGCAGTGCATCCGGCGCCTTGCACCGCTTTCGCCCCACTTTGTGTCCGTGACCTATGGTGCGGGCGGAAGCACTCAGGCCAGCACTTATGCTACGGTGTTGCGCCTCAGGCGTGAGACTGACCTCGTACCGGCTGCCCATCTGACATGTGTCGGCGCGACGCGGGAGGAAGTCGATGCTGTCGCCCGCAGGTATTGGGAAGCAGGGGTGAAGCACATCGTGGCACTGCGCGGCGATCCGCCTGCCGGCGCGGTCGGCTACACGCCCCATCCGGGTGGTTACGCCTATGCCAGCGATCTTGTCCCAGGGCTGCGTCGCATCGCCGATTTTGACATCTCCGTCGCTGCCTACCCGGAAACGCATCCGGCGGCCCTGAGCCCTGAAGCCGATCTCGACAACCTCAAACGCAAGCTCGATGCGGGGGCAACACGCGCCATCACGCAGTATTTCTTTGATGCTTCGACCTGTCTGCGCTTCCTTGAGCGGTGTCAGTCCGCTGGTATCACCGCGCCCATCATTCCGGGCATCATGCCGGTCTCGAATTACGAGCATGTGGCACGCTTCTCGACGCTCTGCGGGGTCACGGTGCCGGTCTGGCTCACGCGTCTTTTTGAAGACACCGACGGAAACCTGGAACTCCGGCGCATTGTCGCCAGTATCGTGGCGGTGGAACAGATCCGGACCTTGCAAACCAACGGTATCAACGAATTTCATATCTCCACGCTGAATCGCGCGGACCCGACTTTTGCAATCGCCCATATCCTCGGACTGCGGACGACCGGCCGTTGCATGTCGGATAATGTGGCAGATTATTCGGAACAGGAAGAGACAACCGATGAACGAGAAGCCGAGACAGAGTCTGACACCCCCGGACGGGCAGAAGAAGGTGCTTCTCCATTCATGCTGCGCACCATGTTCGGGTGAGGTGATGGAGGCGATGATAGCATCGGGCATCGACTACACGATCTTCTTCTACACCCCGAACATCCACCCCGAGCGGGAGTATCTCCTCCGGAAGGACGAGAATATCCGCTTTGCCGACAAGCATGGCGTTCCATTTGTCGACGCCGACTATGACAAGGACGACTGGTTCGCCCGGGCAAAAGGCATGGAGTGGGAGCCCGAACGTGGTGTGCGCTGCACCATGTGCTTCGACATGCGCTTCGAGCGGACCGCCCTCTACGCCCATGAGCATGATTTCCCGGTCATGACCAGTTCGCTCGGCATTTCACGATGGAAGAACATGGCGCAGATCAACGAATGCGGGCAACGCGCCGTGTCTCCCTATGACGGGCTGTCCTACTGGGATTTCAACTGGCGCAAAGGGGGAGGGTCCGCGCGGATGATCGAGATCAGCAAGCAGGAACGCTTCTACCAGCAGGAATATTGCGGCTGCGCCTATTCGCTGCGGGATACCAATGCGCATCGTCGCAGCCAGGGCCGCCCGGCGATCGAACTTGGCAAGCTGTATTATGGGACGAACGATGACGCCTCATAGCACGCCGCAGGACGAGGAAACGTTTTCCGACACCTCGACGATTATGCCCCCCCTGAACGAGCAGGCCCGTCATGGAACCGGTCCATCCCTGACCTGCGACGATCCGGAGAACGACAATCCTGATGATGAAAGTCCGTTCGGATGCCCATGTTGCATGGTGCCCTGGTTTCGTTGAGCCGGATGAAATGCGGCTCAGGCTTTGACGCACACCATGCCACAGACCCTTGCCGCAGACATCATGCGCTATCTTCAAAGGCCTGATCGCCAGGTACTGTCCAAAGGAGAACAGATATCCCGTTTTGTCGATTTCCTCTCGGAAACTCACAAAATGATCGACTGCCGACGGGAAGAGTATCGAAAGCGTTTGCGCCGGTTCGGTCATGTCCTCAGTGCTGCCTGGCCCATGACAGGTATGGCAAGAGATGTCGAACGCCTGATTACAGCGATGGAGGACATCTGCACACGCCCCTCACGCCTGCCAGGCTTCAGAGCGCGCTGCGCATTTCCAGTCGGGAACGCATCCAATGAACCCGCGAGGGGAAACTCCGACCGATCGCAACCAAGGTCCTAAAGGACCGGGGCACTTCTCGCTGGCGTTGCATAGCGCGGAAGATGTTACGAGAGTGTTGACGTCCCTGGAAATTCTGGCGTCATGGAGGACATGAAGCGCCTCCTGCTTGCCCGAGGGAGAGCGCATCGACATGGTTGTCTCTACCTCTCTCCCTCTTTCGGAATCCACTTGCGGCAGTCTGTCAGGCGGAAAGTTCTCTGCGAACGATTTCCGCACCCGCGCCCAGAGCATGGAGCTTGCCCCGCGCCACGTCACGCGGCAAAGGTGCCATGCCGCAGTTGGTGCAGGGATAAAGCTTGTCGGCGTCGACAAACTGAAGCGCCTTTCGTAGGATATCAGCGACTTTTTCAGGCGTCTCAACCGTGTTGGTGGCCACGTCAATGGCGCCGACCATCACCTTTTTCCCACGAATGAGTTCGATCAGATCCATCGGCACGCGAGAGTTCTGACACTCCAGGGAAATCAGGTCGATATTGGATTTCTGGAGCTTGGGGAAAATCTCTTCATACTGCCGCCACTCTTCCCCAAGAGCATTTTTCCAGTCGATATTGGCTTTGATGCCATAGCCGTAGCAGATATGGACGGCGGTTTCACACTTGAGGCCTTCGATGGCCTTTTCCAGTGTGGCGATGCCCCAATCATTCACCTCATCAAAGAAAACATTGAAGGCAGGTTCATCGAACTGGATGATATCGACGCCAGCGGCTTCCAGTTCCCTCGCTTCCTGATTGAGGATTTTGGCAAATTCCCACGCCAGTTTTTCGCGGCTTTTGTAGTGACCGTCGTAGAGCGTGTCGATCATGGTCATGGGGCCAGGGAGCGCCCACTTGATCGGCTTCTTCGTCAACGAGCGTAAAAACGTCGCATCCTCGACAAAGACGGGCTTCTCACGCGTCACGGCGCCGACGACGGACGGCACGCTCGCATCGTAGCGGTTGCGAATTCTGACCGTCTGACGGTTATCAAAGTCGACACCGCTGAGGTGTTCGATGAACGTCGTGACGAAATGTTGGCGCGTCTGTTCGCCATCGCTGACGATATCGATGCCGGCCCGGTCCTGATCGTCCAGGGTCAGACGCAACGCATCCTGTTTACCTTCTACAAGTTCCTCGCCCTGCAATTTCCAGGGCGACCAAAGCTTCTCGGGCTCGGCGAGCCATGACGGCTTGGGCAGGCTACCAGCCGTTGATGTGGGGAGCAGTGTTTTCATGAAAGATGACCCTGTATTCTGATTGATCAGGCGGCGTAGCTGGCGGACCACTGCTCAAGAGCATGGTGATAGGGTTCGATGAAATTTTCTTCCGTATACTTGCCCTGCGCGGTCGCCAGCTGGGTACGCTCCTCCCGATCGTAGACAATGCGAGTGTTTGAATAATCCTGATGCTTCAGGCTTGGCTTATAACAGTCCGCTGCCGCAGCATTAGCGTTGTAGATTTCCGGACGGTAGATTTTCTGGAAGGACTCCATCGTGCTGATAGTGCTGATAAGCTCAAGCGTGGAGTAATCAGAGAGAAGATCACCGAAGAAATAGAAGGCCAGAGGTGCCGCACTGTTCTTGGGCATGAAATAACGAACCTCCATCCCCATTTTTTTGAAATATTGATCGGTCAGGGAAAATTCGCGCTGTTCAAATTCAACACCCAGAACAGGGTGCTGATTTTCTGTCCGATGATAGGTTCGGTTGGTTGAGACACTAAGGCATATGACCGGAAGCTTTTTGAAATTCTTCTTGTAGGCAGTCGAATTCACAACGCTCTTGAAGAGATTGCCATGCAGATCCCCGTAATTGTGGGGAACGCTGAACTCCGTCTTGTCTTTGTTGTAGTTCGGCAGCAACACGCTGAAATCGTAGTCTCGGACATATGACGAGAAACTGTTCCCAGCGAGACCTTCTATGCGCTTGTTGTGCTTTTGATCGACAATCGTTGTGTAAAGAACTTCGATCAGCGGAAAGCTGTCGTTCTTGCCGGCAAAGGCAAGGTCCATCTCAATGGAAACGATTTCAAGTTCGACGGAGTAGCGATCCCCCATGGAGTTGTCCCAATGCGCCAGGCCATTGAAACGATTGTCAATCATCCTGAGCACGTTGCGCAGGTTTTTCTGACGGCTTTCTCCTCTTGCCAGATTGGCGAAATTGGTCGTGAGACGCGTTCTGTCGGATGGATGATAATTCTCATCGAAGCGAATGCGCTTTATTTCAAATGCAGTTTCCCTGATCATTGAAGCCTTCATCATGTCTGCAGTTAAGAGCCTTACCCGTCTTATGCCGGAAGACTCCATTGAACAGAAATGATTTGATTTCATCAAACCATAAATATCATTCATGGAACGATGTGATCAGGGTCACACCGAAAATGGATAAGTTCAGAGACCGACCTGCCCGCCTTCATCTGACTGCGGAGCAGGTCAATGACTTGAGAGGCGCAGACGTGCTTCTGCCAAACCGCCCCGATGAGATAAAAGAAGTCATCAGGGAAAGAGGCTGCGACAGCAACCAGATCAGGTTATCGCTTGCAGAACGCAATATCACAGCCTGTATTCCGCCGGCGAAGAAACGGAAATCAAAACGACCTTACAATTGGCATCTGTATAAAAAGCGCCATCCGATCGAAAACATGCGTGCAAAGCGGAAAGACTGGCGAAGGAAGGCGACACGATACGACCGCTGCACTCATACATTCATTGTTCGCAATCCACATCGCAGCAAGCGTCATCTTCTACCTCAAAGAATGAATGCTGAGCCTAGGGCCTGTTAGATCTTGAATTTCTTCCCATATTGTAGGGATGGAAGAAGGAGACAGAACAGGCACCTTTACGGACGAGACATGGGCGATCTGGGAACCTCTGATTGAGGAGGTTCGCCCGAGGGGCAAGACGCCGCCACATGATCTGCGGCGGACGATAGCAGCGATTTTCTGGCGTCATGAGAATGGCGCGAAATGGCGGAGTATCCCCGCTGAACTGGGTCCGTGGTGGCGGGCTGCGCAGCTTTTCATCCGCTGGGCGAAGCTCGGCGTATGGGAGCGGCTGCTCGCACTGGTTCAGGAACAACAGGGAGTGGCATTCGGAATGACTTTTCTGGATGGCACAAACATCAGGGCTCACCACAAAGCGGCGGGAGCCCAAAAAAAGGGGCCTCTTTCGAAGAGCGAGACCATCGTGAAGCACTTGGCCGCTCTCGCGGCGGCTATGGCACAAAAGTCTGCGTGATCGCTGATGGACATGGAAAAGCCTTCGGTTTTGCGCTGGCCCCTGGACAGGCTCATGAACTGCCTCTGGCACCAGCCATGCTCGACAGCCTTCCCGCCACTCCCCTGTGGGTAGTAGCGGACAAGGGCTACGCGTCGAACGCCATGCGTGAACGGATATGGGACATGGGAGCACGGCCAGCCATTCCCGCGAAACGTCGCGATGGCCCGGTCGCCTGCCCCAAATGGGCCTATCGGTGTCGGCATCTCGTTGAGAACCTCTGGGCTCGCCTCAAGGAGTGGCGCGCTGTCGCAACCAGATATGAAAAAACAGCAACGTCGTTCCTCGCGGTCATCCACATCGCTGCCGCAGCAGACTGGATCAAGCCCTAACAGGCCCTAATCACGACTCCCGTGAACAAGCAGATTCGCCTCGCACCTGCCCTGCAAGGAGTTAGACACATTGATATACGTCAGCGGCTATTGCTTTCTGAGTTCGAGCCATAACACGTCATAAGTCCCAAGTATCCTGCCAGGGATTCATGAGCAGGAACCACCTGGTTCCCAAATAAAGATTCCACCAAAGACGTTCCATTCCACTCCCTGATTCGATAAAGCGTTGCAAAAACACCCTGGTAACTCTGGGCCCCCTGCCCGAGAACAAGTTCTGAGCCTCGGCGGACGTTGTCCATCATCCAGGCCGGCAACCGCAAGTGATAAGGGTTACGTTTCAATTCTTTCCCGTGACAAAGAAGCGCATCAATAAGATGAGCAACGACCTCTGGAGTGGCACCAACCAGAAGATTTGGGGATTTCATAGGTGCCCAGTATTCAGTTTCCACAACCAGACAGCTCAGCTGAGGGCAGCGTGACAGCGCCGCCATAACCAGCCGGTTCGTACCCACATGCGTACGATTCCAGTCTTCCGCGTGGGGCATAAAAACAATGTCGGGCTTTTCTTTTTGCAGGAGTTCCGCAATCGATCTCACGGCATTAAGCCACCTGCGAGGATTATCACGCGCGGCCGTATCTGTGACATCTGAAAAACCCGTGCCTTCTGGCGCATAAAATGAAAACCCTATGTTGTTACAGGCGTTACGCGCCTCCTCAAGGCGTTCTGACCGTCGACAGAGCAGGCTTCCGGCTGTTACGGCCACGTTCATCACAGAAGCAGACATTTCCCTCATAAGACGAAGCGGTAACGTACCAGTAATGATTTCATCGTCGGGGTGTGGAGAGAACAGGACGCAGCGAGGACCGGACGTAACATGTTGAGTCATCACCGTATGGGCGACGTGCCATTCCTCGCGTTCCGCCGAGGCAAACGTTTCATGTATGGTACGAACATACCGAAGGCACTTTTCAAATGACGACGATTCCATCTTACATCCATCCAAACACACCGCCTGCTGGTGCTGACTATTGAGTAATTTCGCACACAGTCCTCTGCCTTTGGCAAACTATTATATTATAACGTAACAGTTGATTCAGAAAGAGTTCCGCCCAAAACAGCGCCGCGAAGACGTCCCTCGATTTCAGGAAGACACGCAGCTGCCAACAGGGACAGCGAGCCGGCAATCTGAGCGCAAATGCCAGCGTCTCCTGACTTTCGCCAAGCATAGCAATATAGCATATTGCATATATCAAAACATCTACTGATTATCGCGCCTGTGCCGTGGAACGAAATGCCGTAGGAATGTTACAATCCGATCGGTTACCAGAAGCCGGTGTCCGCTGGCAGCATCTGACGCGGCTAGAGGGTGTTATGTACTTTCGTTCCTGATTGGTGCAGTAATGAGGGATGGCACCCGCACGCAAACCGTATCCCTCTGATGTATCAGACGAAGAATGGTCTCTGGTCGTTCCGTATCTGGTCCTGATGCGAGAGGACGCGGAACAGCGGCGGCATGAT
>NZ_NIRT01000029.1 GCF_003207795.1 Komagataeibacter nataicola
CGCGCGGTTGCGGAAATGCACGGCAGACAGGTTCACGGCCACGGTGGGCACATGCACGCCGTCGCGGTCCCATTTCACGATCTGGCGGCAGGCCTCGAGCAGCGACCAGCGGCCAATGGCCTCGATCTGGCCGGTTTCTTCCGCCACGGCGATGAAGCGCGAGGGGAAGATGTTGCCCAGGTGCGGGTGATGCCAGCGTGACAGGGCCTCGACGCCGCTGAGCTCAAGCGTATGGGTGCGCACCTGCGGCTGATAGTGCAGGTTGAGCATGCCCTTGGCCAGCGAATCACGCAGCGCCGAGCCAAGCACCAGCCGGTCCTGCGCCACCTGGTTCTTTTCGAGGTTGGCGAAGCGGAAGATGCCGCGCCCGTCTTCTTTCGCCTGGCGCAGCGCCACATCGGCGGTGCTGAGCAGGGATTCGCTGTCCGGCCCGTTATCGGGGTAGGTGCTGATGCCGATCGAGCATGAAATGGTCAGCGTGTTCTGGCCGATCTGCATGGGCATGGTCATGGTGGCGAGCAGATGCTCGGCAAACGCGGTGGCTTCCTTGTGCGGGCAGTTGGGCACCACGACCACGAACTCATCGCCGCCCGAGCGGCTGAGCACGTAATCCTCCTTGGCGATGGAGCGGATGCGGCTCGCGATCTCGACAAGGAACTGGTCGGCATAGACATGGCCGAGCGCATCGTTGATATCGCGGAAGCGGTCGATATCGAGCATGAAGATGGCGAACTGCCGGTTGCCATCCTGCTTGCTGATCATGCCCTCGATCACCTTGTGCACCGAGGAGCGGTTGAGCAGCCCGGTCAGGCTGTCAAAATTGGCGAGGTGGGAGATATGCTCCTGCGTCGCGTTCTGCTCAAAGGCCAGCGCGCAGAAGGGAATGCACGAATCAACAATGCGCTGCGGCCAGGTGTTGCGGCCCTGATCCTCACGTGAATAGAGGGCGAAAATGCCCTTCACCTGCCCCGAGCGCGTGCTGACGGGCGTGCAGAAGCACTGCTGCAGGCCGAGCGAGATGCCGAGCGAGCGGTAGCTGTCCCACACCATGCGGGTGGCATGCTTGGGGTCGACGCGCAGCTTCTCGAGTTCTGATGACGAGACATACAGGCTCTCGAGCGAGGCACGGTAGCGCTTGGGCAGCGTGGGGCTCGACAGGACGCGCAGCTGCCCGTCTGGCGTAATCAGCATGAGCACGGCCACCGTGCCGGGCACGAAGCTTTCCACCCGGCGGCACAGCAGGTCGGCCACGTCCTGGATCATCATGTCGCTGGCGAGCGCCTGCAGCACGTCGTTCTGCAGGATCAGGATCTTGCGCTGCTGGCTTTCGTTGGTGACATTCTTCATCACGCCCATGAAGAAGATGCGCCCGTCATCGGTCACGACCTTGGACAGCGACAGCTCGCCGCAGATGTATTCCCCGTCCGAGCGGGTGAACTCCACCTCGCGCGAGGTACCGACAATGCGGTTGTGTTCGCTGCCCCGGCTGCGCTCGACAAAGGCGTCATGCCCGCCCCGATGCAGCGTGGGCACCAGCACGTTCACGTTCTTGCCCAGCACGTCGTGCTTGTCGAGGCCCCACAGGTTCGACGCTGCCTCATTGAAAAAGATGACCTCATTCCTGTCATCAATAATCACGGTTGCGTCTATGGCCTGCTCCAGTGCCGAAATCAGGACTTCAGCGCTCAGGTTGGGCTTTGACATTGGGTTACCTCGCAAAAGGGACAAGGGGCAGCCACCGCCAGGGCGGCTGCGGCAGGAGTATAAGGCGGCCTGAAATGCAGGGCGCGGCGCAGCGCTGTCCGGGCGGGAACAGCGCATGGCGGGCGCAGGAATATCATAAGATGATGATCGGCATATTACATATTATTCAAGATAATCATTATACCACATTGATATGAATTAAGGCCGTATTCAATAATTTCCGTAATGGACGGGCCCGTATAGCATTCGCCGCGCGGTTGATCCATCACATCCCGCACGCAAAATTGCCATATTTCATGTATGTCAGGTTTTGGGGCCGCAGTCGTTGCCCGCGCAGCCCGAACAACTGCCACATCCGCCCCTGGGGCGCGGGCGGGCCCTTGTCCGGGCATGGCGTATCAGGGCCTGCGGGGCATGGAGGCCACGCAGCAGCCCTGCCGTGGCCTGCCAGCCTTTGTACCCCAGCGGGGGGAACAGCCGCCCCAGCCAGTAGGCGGCGCACGCCATGACCAGCGCTGCCGCCACCAGCGCCTGCAGCCAGCCCGCGGCGTGCATCAGAGCATCCGCGCGATGTGGTAGGTCAGGAAGGCTGCTGCGTAAGCCAGGCCGAACAGGTAACCCGCCGTCAGCGCCACCACGCGCCATGAGCCGGTCTCGCGCCGGATGACCGCAAGGGTTGCCACGCATTGCGGGGCATAGACATACCATGCCAGCAGCGAAAGTGCGGTGGGCAGGCTCCAGTGCGTGGGCAGCATGCCGCCAAGCTGCAGGGCTGCCTGGTCGGTATCGGTCCCTGACCCGAGCGAATATACCGTGGCCAGCGCGCCTACCGCCACCTCACGCGCGGCGAGGCCGGGAATGAGGGCCACGCAGATCTGCCAGTTGAAGCCCAGCGGCGCGAAGACGGGCAGCATGATGTGCCCGATGCGCCCGGCAAGGCTCCAGTCAATGGCGGGGCCCACGGCGCCCGCGGGTGGCTTGGGAAAGCTGGACAGGCCCCACAGCAGCACTGTCAGCGAGACGATGGTGGTGCCCACGCGCATGAGGAAGATGCGCGCGCGCTCCCACAGCCCCAGTGCCAGGTCGCGCGGGTTGGGCAGGCGGTAGGCGGGCAGTTCCATCAGCAGGGTGGCTTCGCGGCGGTCGGGGTTGCGCCAGCGCATGATGCGCGCCACCACCAGCGCGGATACGATGCCCAGCGCGTAAAGCCCGAACAGCACCAGCCCCTGCAGGTTCATGAAACCCGCGACATTGCGGTGCGGAATGAACGCCCCGATCAGCAGCGTGTAGATCGGCAGCCGGGCCGAGCAGGTCATGAGCGGGGCGACGAGAATGGTCACCAGCCGGTCGCGCGGGTTCTGGATGGTGCGGGTGGCCATGATGCCCGGCACCGCGCAGGCAAAGCTCGAGAGCAGCGGAATGAACGAGCGCCCGCTCAGGCCCGCAACCGACATCAGCCGGTCAAGCAGGAAGGCCGCGCGCGGCAGGTAGCCTGATTCCTCAAGGGCAAGAATCCACAGGAACAGAATCAGGATCTGCGGCAGGAAGGTCACCACGCTGCCCGCGCCCGCGATCACGCCATCCACGATCAGGCTGCGTAGCACGCCATCGGGCATCAGGTGGCCCACCTGCTCGCCCAGCAGGCCCATGCCCGCGTCAATGCCATCCATGAGCGGCTGCGCCCAGGCAAATACCGCCTGGAACATGAGGAACAGCAGCACGAGCAGGATCACCGGCCCCCAGACCGGGTGCAGCACCCAGCGGTCGAGCCGCTCCTCCAGCCGGTCCGACAGCGGGGTGGCGTGGGTTACGCAGTCCGCCAGGATCTGGCGCACCATGGCGTGCAGGTCGGTGCCCGGCGGCAGGGGCGTGGGCACGGGTGGCGGCACGCCATCAAGCTCGGCCAGCAGGTCGCGCGCGCCATTGCGCTTTATGCCCACCGTGGGCACGACGGGCATGCCCAGCTCCGCCCGCAGGCGCGGCAGGTCGATCTCCATGCCGTTGCGCGTTGCCGCGTCGATCATGTTCAGCGCCAGCACCACGGGGCGGCCGAGGCTGCGCATTTCCAGCACGAAGCGCAGGTGCAGGCGCAGGTTGGTGGCATCGGCCACGCACACCAGCAGGTCGGGCGCGGTCTCGCCGCGATAGGTGCCGGCACAGACGTCGCGCGTCACCGCCTCATCAGGGCTGGTGGCGTTGAGGCTGTAGGCGCCGGGCAGGTCGAGCAGGCGCACGTTGCGGCCCGCGGGTGTTGTGAACCAGCCTTCCTTGCGCTCCACGGTGGCGCCGGCATAGTTGGCCACTTTCTGCCGGCTGCCGGTCAGCAGGTTGAACAGGGCGGTCTTGCCACAGTTGGGGTTGCCGACCAGGGCGATGTTGAGCGGGTTCATGCCGCCTCTTTCGCCACGTGCACACGCACGCGCTGTGCTTCCGTGCGGCGCAGGGCAAAGCGGGTGAAGCCAATGCGCACGGCCAGCGGGTCGCCGCCCAGCGGCGCGGTCGCCACGATGCGCACGGCCTCGCCCGGCACGAAGCCCAGCTCACGCAGGCGCGCGGCCACGGGGTCGGGGCTGCCGTTATCATCAACGCTGTCGATCACGGCGTCGGTTCCGCGTGGCAGGTCATTCAGTCGCATAAGGTAAAGACAATCCGGACGGTAAAAGTAAGTAATAATTATTATTAAATACTACCGGGAATATTGTCCATCACGTTTGCCCCGATACCTGCGTTATCTCTGGTACCGATATGTTTGCAGTGCAGGGGTTGGCCGGACGCGGGTGATTGTTCGTCTTTCTGGCGCGCGTAGAATGGCGTCATGACCTCACTCATGTCGTTTGCCCATACAGTACCGCTCCCTGTCGCGCCGGAAAGGTGGGTGGATGTGGGCCATGTCGTGTTGATGGATGGCACGATCGCCACCACCCGCCGCACCATCGCGCGGAACGAGGCTTCTATGCGCATTACGGTATTTGATGGCGTGGCGGAAACGGAAGTCCTGTGCCTTGCCGGGCGTGATCCGTCATGGTGGTGCCTTGACCGCATGGCTGATGGCCGGTGGCTGTTTTATGACCCCGCCCGCCCCGGGCAGGTGCAGCGCGTGACACCCGATGGACAGGAAGACGGCAGCCTGCATGTGGGCGAAGACTTTTGCGCCGTGCAATGCGCGCCTGATCATACCGTGTGGGTGGGATATTACGATCAGGGTATCTTTGCCCCGGAGGACGAGCACGGCAACCCGCCTGTCTCAGCCGGGGGGATCGTGCAGTTTGATGCCGATGGCCGCAAATCATGGGCCTGGAACGACACCCCGCCCTCAGGCATGGGGGTTGATGAGTGCTACGCCATGACCCTTGCGGGCAATGTGCTGTGGAGTTCCTTTTACTCCGGTTTTCCCGTGGCCTGCGTGCGCGATCATAAGCCGCGCGCATGGCGCAATACGATTGATGGCGCGCGCGCCCTTGCGATTGAAGGCGAGATGGTGGTGCTTGCGGGCGGGTATGCGCCCGAGGCGGACCGTATCGCCGTGCTGCGCCTTGGCCATGACAGTGCGGAATGCATCGGGGTGGGCACGTTTGCCCTGCCGCCCTCCACGGAGCCGTTGTGCCTGCAGGGGCGCGACAACATCGTGCATATCATCGCGCAGCAGCGCTGGACGCGGCTTTCGGTCAGGGCTGCGGTTGAGGGTGTGCAGCAAAAAATGGCCGGTCAGGAATAAGAGACAGTTTGAAAAGGCAGATCCAGTAAAACCCTGAAAGTATAAAAGCTTCAGAACGGACTGCCCCGCTTTCAGGCTGCATTTCCAGGCGTGGACAGCACGTGGAAGAACGTGCCCGAAACATGCCCCCGCCTTGCCCCGCCCGTGCCCCGGTCCACGCCATAGCCATCGGTCATGTCGGCAAGGGGCGCATCCGGGCCAGGATCGGTTACCGTGGCATAGTGGAATTCATGCCCGCGCAGCACGGCGCCCGCAGGGCCTATGGCGCAGCCTTCGCGCAATGTGGCGCTGCGGTAGCCGAGGTTCATGCGGCGTTTGGCAAAGGACGTGGCATGGCCGAGCAGGCCGGTCATGCGGTGGGTCTCGCCTGCTTTGTCGGTCAGGCTCTCGCCCAGCACCATGAAGCCTCCGCATTCCCCATGCACGGGTCTGGTGTGGGCGAAACGGGCCAGTGTGGTGCGAAAATTCCTGCACGTGGCAAGGCGGCCCGCATGCAGTTCGGGGTAGCCGCCGGGCAGCCAACAGGCATCGCAGCCTTCCGCCGGGCCTTCATCGGCAAGGGGGGAGAACGGATGAAGTTCCGCTCCGGCCTGCCGCCAGCCTGCGATGATGTGGGCATACAGGAACGAGAATGCTGCATCATCCGCCACCGCAATGCGCTGCCCCGGCGGCGGCAGCGCGCACGGATTGCCGATGGATGCGGGCAGGCGCGGAGGAGCCGCACAGGCCAGTATGGCGTCAAGGTCAAGGTCGCGCTCGGCCTGCGTGGCCAGCCGTTCGGCCAGCGCGTCGAGGCCGCCATGCTCGCGGGCCTGCACCAGTCCCAGATGGCGCTCGGGCAGTTCAAGCTGCGTATCGCGCCCGAATGCGCCGAGCACCGGCAGGCCGATGGCTTCCATGGCCTGTGTTGCCATGGCGGCATGGCGGGGAGAGCCGACGCGGTTGAGGATCACGCCCGCGATTTTCACCGCCGGGTCCAGCGTGGCAAAGCCCAGCGCGGTGGCGGCGGCTGACTGGCCCTGGCCTGAAATGTCGAGCACCAGCAACACGGGCAGGGCGTAGCGGGCCGCAATATCCGCCGGTGCCCCGCGTGCGCCCGCAGGCTCCATCAACCCGTCGAACAGGCCCATCGAGGCCTCGGTCAGCAGCACGTCGCAACCTGCCTGCGCCTGTGCCATCACGCCATCAAGCAGGTGCGGGGGCATGGCCCAGCTATCAAGGTTGAGGCTGGTGCGTCCGGTCAGGGCTTCATGGAAGGCGGGGTCGATATAGTCCGGCCCGGTCTTGGCGCCGCGCACGGCCACGCCCCTGCGGCGCAGGGCGGCCAGCAGGGCCAGTGTGAGCGTGGTCTTGCCACCGCCCGAGCGCGGCGCGGCGATCATCAGCCCTCGTGTCATCATGTCTGTTCCTGCTAAAGCGTGGCGAGCGATGTCACCCTTACCCCTGTTGGACGAGAAGGTCATCCCGATGGAGCGTACCCATACCCCCCTGCGCCGGGGATGGACGACCGGTAGCTGCGCCACCGCCGCCGCAAAGGCCGCGTGGGAAGCTCTGTGCGGGCACGGCTTTCCCGACCCGGTCACCATCACGCTGCCCGGCGGGCAGAGCGTGGCCTTTGCGCTGGCGGCCCATGGTCTTGGGCCGGATGGCGCGTGGGCGGAGGTAGTGAAGGATGCGGGTGATGACCCCGACGTGACCCACGGCGCGCATGTGCGCGTGGATGTGCGCCGTAGCCCGCCGGGTAGCGGCGTGGTGTTTCGCGCAGGCCCCGGCGTGGGCACCGTGACCCTGCCGGGCCTGCCGATACCGCCCGGCGAGCCTGCCATAAACCCCGTGCCCCGCCGCATGATCCGCACGGCCCTGACCGGCCCGGACGGGCACGAGGCGGATGTGGACGTGACCATCTCGATTGCGGGCGGAGAGGCGATGGCGCGGCACACGCTCAATGGCCGGCTGGGCATTGTGGGTGGCCTGTCCATTCTGGGCACGACGGGCATTGTGGTGCCGTTTTCCTGTGCTGCGTGGATCGACAGCATCCACCGTGGCGTGGACGTGGCGCGCGCGCTGGCCCTGCCGCATGTGGCGGGCTGCACGGGCGACGTGTCAGAACGCGCGACCCGCGCGCTGTACGACCTGCCCGAGGAAGCCATGCTGGAAATGGGCGATTTTGCCGGTGGCCTGCTCAAATACCTGCGCCGCCACCCCGTGCCGCGCATGACCATTGGTGGCGGCGTGGCCAAGATGACCAAGCTGGCGCAGGGGTTCCTCGATCTGCATTCCCGCCGGGGGCAGGCGGACATGACCCGCCTGGCCGACCTTGCGCGCGGCATTGGCGCGCCGGATGCGCTGGTGGGGGCGATTGCGCAGACCCATTCCGTAGCATCCGCCTTCGCGCTGGCTGCCGAAGCTGGCTGCCCGCTTGGCCCTGCCGTGGCGCATGGCGCATGGCAGACAGCGTGCGATGTGCTGGCGGGCACGCCATGCGTGCTCGATGTGCTGCTGTTCGACCGCGCGGGCACGCTGGTGGCCCGGCATGGGCCACATCCGGTTACGGACTGAAAACTATAAAAGCTTCACCAGAAACGTTTATCATCCTGGTTCCGTATGGGCCGCGTGCTTCAGGAGCGGAAGCGGCGGTGGTAATCAGCGTTATACAGCGCGCTCTCACGGAAATCATGCGTGCCCAGCGCCCGGCCCACCAGCACCAGCGCCGTGCGCTCGATGGGGTTTTCGGCCAGTTTTGCACAAATGTCGCCCAGCGTGCCGCGTAGCACGAGCTGGTCGGGCCATGTGGCGCGCGCCACGATGGCCACGGGGCAGTCCGCGCCATAGAACGGGGTGAGGTCGGCTACGATCTGGTCGAGCACATGAATGGCCAGATGGATGGCCAGTGTTGCCCCCGTCGCGCCAAAGGCGGCCAGCTTCTCGCGCTCCGGCATGGCCGAGGCCCGGCCGCTCACGCGCGTCAGCACCACGCTCTGGGCTACTTCCGGCACGGTCAGTTCGCGGCCCAGCACGGAGGCGGCTGCGGCAAAGGCGGGCACGCCGGGGGTCATGGTCCATGGAATGTTGTTGCGGTCGAGCCTGCGGATCTGCTCGGCCACGGCGCTGTAGACCGAAAGATCGCCCGAATGCAGCCGCGCCACATCCTGGCCCGCCGCATGGGCGCGGATATATTCCTGCTCGATCAGGTCGAGTGTCAGCGGTGCGGTATCAACCAGCCGTGCATCGGGCGGGCAGTGTTCGAGCATTTCGGTCGGCACGATGGAACCCGCGTACAGGCACACCGGGCATTTTGCCAGCAGGTCGCGCCCGCGTAGGGTCAGCAGGTCGGCGGCACCGGGGCCTGCGCCAATGAAGTGTACGGTCATGCATCCTCTCCCTGTGCCATGGCACATGTTGCACCGCTGCCTGTCAGGCGCGGCACGATCAGCCTTGAGTGCGGCCCTGCCACTGCGAGCGCACAGCCTTCCGCCACCGAGGCCACGCCTATGGCGGCCTGCGCCCGGGCGGAACGGGTCATGCAGCGGGGCTGGGCGGCCAGCAGTTCATCTGGCGTAACGGCCCGCAGGCCCAGCCCCAGATGGCGGGCGGCTGCCTGCACACCGGCCTCGCGGTAGCGGAAGGCGGGCACGGCCACAAGGTCCGCCCGCCTGCCGCAGCGTTGCTGTGCGGCCAGCACGAGGGCAATGAGCGCCTGCGCATCGCACCCGCTGCGCAGGCCCAGACCGGCCACGATCATGCCGGTTTGCTCACGAGGTAGCTGGTCACGGTCATGCCGGGGCGAAAGCCGTGAAAGCGCCCGATCGGCTCCAGCCGCTCCACATGCAGCCGCGTGAGCGTGCCGCCCCAGCGGGCATGGGCGGCAATAACCGCAGCCTCGCTTTCCAGCGTTACGGCATTGGCCACCAGCCGGCCGCCGGGGCGCAGGGCCTGCCATGCGCCCTCCAGCATGCCGGGGTTGCTGATGCCGCCGCCAATGAAGATGGCATCGGGCGCGTCCAGCCCTTCGGCCTGCATGCGGGGCAGGATGGCAGGGGCCTCGCCCGCCATCACGCGCAGGCCGGGCACGCCAAGGTTGAGCGCATTACGGGCAATCCGCGCGCCGCGGTCGGCTGATTTTTCAATGGCGATGGCGCGGTTGGCCGGGTGGCGCAGCATCCATTCAATGCTGATCGAGCCTGAGCCGCCGCCAATATCCCACAGCATCTCGCCCCGTTGTGGCGCCAGCGCCGAGAGGGTGACGGCCCGAATCTCGCGTTTGGTGATCTGCCCGTCATGGGCGAACATGTCATCAGGCAGGCCGCAGGCAAGGGGAATGACCTGCGCATCCCGGTCGGCCACGACTTCGAGCGCCATCAGGTTCAGCCGGGGCGGTAATGGCCTTTCACCCCGCGCGGTCTCGGCCACCGTGGCGGAATGGTGGCTCTGGTTCGGGCCACCCAGCGCGCCCAGCACATGCAGCACCGAGGCCCCGAAACCGCGCACGTTTAGCCAGCGGGCAAAGGCGTGGGGCGTGTGTTCATCCGCCGAGAGCACGACCAGCCTGCCACCGGGCTGAAGGGCGGGGGCCACGGCTTCCATCGGGCGGCCACACAGCGAGAGCACGCTGACCGCCTGCTCCGCCCAGCCCAGCAGGTTGCACGCCAGCGCCACGCATGATGGCGCGGGCAGGCACATCATCTCGGCCAGTGCCACATGGCGGCGCAGCGTCGTGCCAATGCCGAACAGGAACGGATCGCCCGAGGCCAGCACGCACACATACCTGCCGCGCCAGCGCAGCACTTCGGCAACGCCATCGGCCAGCGGGTGCGGCCAGGCCAGCGTGCGGCCTGTTATTATCGGTGCTGCGAGGGCGAGGTGGCGCGCGCCACCCACCACCAGTTCCGCCCCCGCAACCAGCGCGCGGGTGGCGGCGGGCAGGGCCTCGACACCGCCCTCCCCAATGCCGATAACATGCAGCCATGGCGTGCTCATGGTGTGACCTTACAGGCGGCGGGAAGGAAAAGATGCGGGTTCTGGTTCTGGGCGGCACGACGGAGGCCCGCCAGCTTTACGTGGCACTGGAGCAGCGCGCGGACCGCTTTGCGGTGACCGTTTCGCTCGCGGGGGCGACCCGCGCGCCGGTCCTGCCCGCGCTTGATGTGCGCATTGGCGGCTTTGGCGGTATTGACGGCCTGCGCGACTGGCTGCTGGCCCATCATATCGAGGCGGTGATTGACGCCACCCACCCCTTTGCCGTGCAGATGAGCAACCACGCCGTTGCCGCCTGCGCGCAGGCCCATGTGAAGCTGCTGCGCATCGCACGCCCCGGCTGGACGCCTGTTGCGGGTGATTGCTGGACCTGTGTGCCCGACATGCAGGCTGCCGCCTGCGCGCTGGGCGTAACGCCCCGCCGTGTGCTGCTGACCGTGGGGCGCAAGGACCTGCTGCCCTTCCACCACGCAGGCCCGCATGACTGGCTGCTGCGCTGCGTGGATGCGCCTGATCCGGCCCTGCTGCCCGCAGGCACGCGGCTGCTGCTGGCCCGTGGTCCGTTTGATGAGGCGGGTGAGGAAGCGCTTTTGCGCCGGGAACGCATTGATGTGATCGTGACCAAGAATTCCGGCGGCACGGCAACACAGGCCAAGCTTGCGGCGGCCCGCAGGCTGGGCCTTGGCGTGATCATGGTCGAGCGGCCATCCGTGGCCCCGGCGCAGACCGTACCGGATGCCGCCGCCGCCATGGCATGGCTGGAAAGCCTGTCGGGGTTGCATGGAAAGCCTGCTCACAAAAAATCCTGTAAATAAAAAAGAAGTTTTTGGTGAAGCTTTTTCAAAAAGCTTCAGAAGAACACCGCTTTTTTGAAAAAAGGGCGGCACCCAAAAACTTTTATTCCACCTCATCCACCCGCCGCGCGGTGTAGAGCCATTTTTCCCCGTTCGCGCGCGCGATGGTGTGCGTGAGCGGGCAGCCGATCAGCACCAGCGTGCTCATATCCACCTGTTCGGGGTCGGCATGGGCAATATCGGTCAGGATCACGCGCTCATCGGGGCGGCCAATGGCGCGCGCAAAGGCAACCGGCACGGTGCCGGGCAGGATGGTGCGCAGCAGGTCGAACGCCTCGCCCAACTGGTGCGGGCGGGCTTTCGAGCGCGGATTGTACAGCGCCATCACCAGCCCGGCTTCCGCCGCCGCCGCCAGCCTTTTGTGCACGACCGCCTGCGGCTTGAGGTTGTCAGACAGCGAAATGACGCAGAAATCCCCGCCGAGCGGCGCGCCCAGCCGGGCGGCGGCGGCCAGCACGGCCGAGACACCGGGAATGACCGTCACCTCCACCCCACGCCATGCGGCGGGGCCGTGGTCAATCGCCTCGAACACCGCACTCGCCATGCCAAACACGCCCGCATCGCCACCCGACACGACCGCAACCACCCGCCCCGCAAGGGCAAGCTCAATGGCATGCCGGGCGCGTTCAAGCTCCACGCGGTTGTCACTGGCATGGCGTACCACCTCCGGCCCGGCCTGCACGCGGGCTACATAGGGGGCGTAGCCAATCAGATCGGTCGCCTGCGCCAGTGCGGCATCAGCCTGCGGCGTGCGCTGTTCCGGCGCACCGGGGCCGAGGCCCACGACAAAGATGCGGCCAGTCATCGCGCATCCTCCCGGCCCGGCACGAGGATGATGGAGAAATAGGGGGCAGGCCCCGTCATCTCGGTCAGTTTCAGGCAGCGCTGGGCGGGCTGGCTGGCGCGTTCCACATAGATCGCGCGCGCCTCGCGCCCCGTGCGGCGCAGGGCGGTGCGCACTTTTTCAAGGTTGCGGCCCAGCTTCATGATGACGGCGGCATCGGCTTTTTCCAGCCATGCCACCAGCGCGTCCTCATCCAGCGTGCCGGGGATGACGCACAGCACGTCATCACCATGCACCATGGGCCGCTGGGCGGCCGACCAGCAGCCGCTCATGGCGGTGATGCCGGGCACGATGGTGCTCTCGAAGCGCTCATGCAGCCGGTCGAACACATACATCGCCGAGCCGAACAGGAACGGGTCGCCTTCGCACAAAAGCGCCACGTCGTGACCAGCCTCGAGATGTGTTGCGACCTGTGCCGCGCATTCATCATAGAACTGGCCCATGCGCACCAGATAGGCCGGGTCGCTGACCGAAATCTCGGTGGTGAAGGGGTAGGCGAAGCGCAGCGTGGTGGCATCGGGGCCAATCATGTCGCCTGCGATCTGGCGGGCGTGGCCGGGGCGGTCATGGCGGCAGAACCAGCCTACGACCGGGCTTTCACGCAGCAGGCGTGCGGCCTTGATGGTCATGAGTTCGGGATCACCCGGCCCCATGCCGAGGATGGACAGGCGGCCCGCACTCATTCCGTGTCACTCGCCAGCGCGTTGACGGTAGCCGCCGCCATGGCGCTGCCACCCAGCCTGCCGCGCACGATGATGAAGGGCAGGTCACCGAATTCGGCCAGCGCCTCCTTCGATTCGGCGGCACCGACAAAGCCCACCGGCATGCCAATCACGGCGGCCGGGCGGGGCGCGCCCGCGCGGATCATCTCCAGCAGGTGAAACAGGGCAGTCGGCGCATTGCCAATGGCCACGACGGCGCCGGCCAGCTCCGCGCCCCACAGATCCATTGCGGCGGCCGAGCGGGTATTGCCGATGCGCCTTGCAATCTCGGGCGTGCGCGGGTCGCGCAGGGTGCAGATGACCGGGTTCTCGGCAGGCAGGCGCGCGCGGGTGACACCGTGGGCGACCATGTTGGCATCGCACAATATGGGCTTGCCCGCCCGCAGGGCCGCCTGTGCGCTGGCCACGAAATCGGGCGACATGCGCACGGCTTTCGCCACATCCACCATGCCGCAGGCGTGGATGATGCGCACCACCACGCGGGCTTCGGCCTCGGTCAGGCCGCCAAGGTCGGCTTCTTCACGGATGATGGCAAAGGAACGGGCATAGATCGCCGCCCCGTCGTGAATGTAGTCGTACGGTTCCGTTTGCGCGGTCATGCCGGTTGGGTTCTCCCGTTCCGTGGCGTGGTCAGGTTGCGGGGCCAGTCCCGCACGATGTGCTGTATCTGTGCCAGTGAAAGCCCGTTGTCTACAGGCGTCTCATCCGCCCGGCCATGCGGGCACAGGCCATAGCCATCCACTTGTGCCACCAGCGTGATGTCAGCCGGTGCGGGATGGGCGCAGCCCTTGGGGCAGCCTGATACGTGCAGCGTGGCGTGGGCGGGCAGGTCCGGGGCCAGGGTCCGGGCATCGGCAAGCACGTCCCGCGCGGCACAGCCACAGCCGCGCGCGCCGATGCATGCGCTGATGCGCAGGCGTGGGTCATCCGCATGCGTGATCAGGCCGGGCAGGGGTGGCTGCGTGGCGCAGTCTTCAAATACGATCGCGCGCAGGGGGGCTACGCGCATGTGGCCGTTGCCCGCCTGCACGCTCCACTGCGCCATGGCGCCGAGCAGGTCGGCATCCATCGGGCCGGGAGGTAGTACGGCACCCATGGCGTGGCCGGGCAGCGCACCTGCGAGGCAGGGGGTATTGCGCACGGCGGAGGGGGCTGCCCGTGTTGCCTCAAGCAGGCCAAGGCGGTCAAAGGCCTGCGTGCCAAGGGCCGGGTCGCGCAGGGGGCGGCTACCGCAGGCCGCCAATGCGTGTGCCAGCGCCAGCACCGTAGGGGTGATGGCAGCAGCCGGGCAGGGCAGGGCGCGCGCGCCGCACGCCACCAGCCAGCCAGCGCCCTGCGCGCGCACCACAATATCAGCCCGTAGCGTGCCTGCGGGCACATATCCCCCGCATTCTACCGCAATGACGAACTTGGCGGGCAGGCCGCGCAGGGTACTGGCTCGGGCAAGGGCGGCATCAAGCGCGTGGATGATGGCGGGGGCATCGGGGGCGGCCTGCGGGTCGATGCCTGCAAGAGGCGAGAGCAGCAGGCTGCGCCGGGCCTCGGTTGCGGCGTCGGTGCTGGCGAGACCCGCTTCGGCCATGTCATGGGCAAAGGCGCGGGCGCTGTCCGGTGTCAGGCCACGCAGTTGCAGGTTGCCCCGGCTGGTCAGTTCAATCAGCCCGTTGCCATGCGTGCGGGCGGCGCGGGCTACAAGGCGGCCCTGTGGAGCGGACAGGCGGCCCAGCGGCGGGCGCACGCGCACCAGCCAGCCATCAGCGGCCTCCATGGGGGTGTGCAGGCCGGGGCACCAGCCGCGCACGGCGGGGGGTGTGGTCATGGCGCGGAGTCCAGCAGCATGCCAGCACTGTTGCTGCGTGGCCGCCACAGGTCGCGGCGCAGGGCATCGGCCATGAGGCGGCGGATCGCGGTATGGGCATCGGGGTTGGCTGCGAGGAGGAAGGCGTCCATTTCCGGATCATCGAGCAGGCGGCTGAAGGCGAGGTCGAACTGCCGGTCGAAGCGCGCGGGCACGGTGGCGGCAAAGCCGTGCAGCGCTTCCACGCCGCGCGCGATCTCGGCCGCCCCCCGGTAGCCGTGGCGGCGCATGCCCGCAAGCCAGGCCGGGTTGGCCAGCCGCCCGCGCACCACGCGGGCGACCTCCTGCGCTGTGCCGCGCAGGCGGGGAGCCTCGGGGCGGCTTGTATCGCCATGCACGAGGCGTGGCGCATTGCCCAGCAGGTGGGCGGCCGCCGCCATGCCGCCTTCATGTGTGGCCATGTCCACGCTTTCGAGGATGTCGGTCTCGGCATGGTCCTGCACATGCAGCAGCACGCCCGCCTGCGCCATGCGCCCGGCCAGAATGTCTGGCGCCTGCTGGCCCTCGCGCCCGCCGCCATAGGTCCAGGCCGAGCCATCAAGCCATGCCTGCCCCAGCCCGTCGCGCGCCTGCCAGTCGCCACTGGCCAGCACATCTTCCACCCCCGTGCCGTAACTGCCGGGGGCGGCGCCAAACATGCGGGCGGTTGCGGTGTGCAGTGCGGCGCCTTCAAGCCCCTTGGTGCTGGTGGCCAGCGGGTTGAGGTCTGGGGCTTCGAACGTGCGGGCGGCAACGGCCTGCACCGCCTGCTCGAACAGGGCGATCTGGCCGGGGAAGGCATCGCGGAACAGCCCAGACAGGCGCAGTGTCACATCCACGCGCGGGCGGTCGAGCACCGCCATGGGCATGACCTCGATGCCGCTGACGCGCCCCGAGGCATTATCCCATACCGGCCTTACGCCCATCAGCAGCAGGGCGAGGGCGAGATCCTCGCCGCCGGTGCGCAGGCTGGCCGAACCCCACAGGTCGATCACCAGCGCGCGCAGCGGTTCGCCCTGATCCTGCAGGTGTTCCTCCAGCACCAGCGCCGCCGTGCGCTCGGCCAGCACCAGTGCCGAGCGGGTGGGGATGGCGCGGGGGTCCATGGCGTACAGGTTGCGCCCCGTGGGCAGTACGTCGGCGCGGCCACGGGTGGGCGCACCCGCAGGCCCCGCGGGCACGAACCGCCCGTCAAGGGCGGCAAGCAGGGCATCACCTTCCGCCGCGCCGCAGGCATGCAGGCGGGCGGGCAGATCGGTGGGCGCGTTTTCGCCGCAGGCACGCGCAATGGCGTCGGCCAGTTCCGCCGTGCGGGTGGGGGGACGGCCAAAGACATGCAGCCCGTCACGGATCTGGAGGTCTTTTACATCGCACAGATAGGCATCGAGTCGGGCGAGGGCTTCATCCTCGTTATCGGCGCGGGCAATGCCGCCTTCATCAAGCAGGCCAAGATCATCCGCGCGTTGCAGGATCTCGCCACGCAGGATGGCGCCCCGCCTGCGGTCAAGCCCGTCGGCGGCGGCATATTCATCAATCAGGCGTTCGAGTTCGCCCGTATCGGCGCCGGTGCTGCTGACCGGCACGATGGGTGGCGTCATGTGGCCGATGGTCACCGCCCCCAGCCTGCGCCGCGCGGCCGCCGCCTCGCCGGGGTTGTTGACGATGAAGGGATAGATGACCGGCAGCCCCCCCACCAGCACCGGGGGCCAGCAGTCAGCCGAAGGGGCTGCCGCCTTGCCCGGCAGCCATTCGAGCGTGCCATGCGTGCCCAGGTGCACCATGGCATCAAGCCCGCAGCCATGGCGCAGCCACAGGTAGAAGGCCACATAGGCATGGCGCGGCGGGGTGTCGGGGTCATGGTAGCCGCCGTGGCGGTCGGTCGTGATGCCCCGGTCGGGTTGCAGCGCCATCAGGATGCGGCCTGCGTGCAGGTGGCGCAGGTGGAACCGGCCATCACGCACGGCGGGATCATCCTCCGGCGCGCCCCAGCAGGCGGCAAGCTGGTCGCGCAGGGCCTGCGGCAGGGCTTCAAGCCACTGGCGGTAGGTTGCCACCGATACGAAGGGCGTGGCGCGCGCGCGGGCCAGCGCATGCACCAGTGCGTCCGCCGTTGGCGTATCACCCGTGTCGTAGCCTGCGCCGTGCAGCAGGGTCAGGATGTGTTCAAGGCTTGCAAAACTGTCCAGCCCCACGGCATGGGCAGCCTGCCCGGTGGGCGCACCCTGCGCGCCGGGATAGTCGGACAGGATGATGCCGACCCGGCGCTGGCCAGGCGGTTCATGCCCCAGCCGCGCCCAGCCCAGTGCGCGGGCGGCGGTCAGGGCAATGCCATCGGCGTAAGGCGCATGGCGGCCAGGCAGGCCGGGGGTGGTCTCCTCCTTGAAGGAAATGGGGAAGGCGGGCATACGGCCATCGAGTTCGGGCAGCACCACCTGCATGGCCAGGTCCGCCTGCGACAGGCCGCGCACGCTGTCGCGCCACAGGCCGTGGGCAATGCCCGGCTGCTGCACCTGCAATACCGGCACGCCCGCCACATCCAGCGGAGAGAGGCCGTCCACCCCTGCGCGGGCAGAAAAGAAGGTGGCGTTTATGATGACATCCGGGGGCGCATCCGCCAGCCGTGCCGCGACAAAAGCCGCTGACTCCGGGTTCTTGAGGGACGTGACATAAACAAGCTCCGCCCCCATGCCGTGCTGTTCCAGTTCAGCGGCCAGCGCCGTGATGGGGGCGATGTCGGCGGCCAGCAGGTGGGCGCGGTAGAACACCACCATGGCGCGGTAGCGCAGGGCAGGGCTGGCCGCATGCAGCACGCCCGCGGGCGGTAACGGCTCGGGGCCTGCGCCGTCATCCGGCCCGCGCCCGGCAATATGGGCCATGAGCCGCAGGGCGGTGGCGGTGTTGACGGCCCCGCCGGTGCGCAGCAGGGTGTCGAGCCGTGTGCGGATGGCGTCGGGCACGGTGGACAGGGCGGCAAGGCGCGGATCATCGCGCCCGTCGCCTGCCAGCAGCACCAGCGGAATGTCTGCCTGCTGGCAGGCACGACCGAGTTCCTCCACTCCGTAGCGCCAGTATTCCAGCCCGCCGAGCAGCCGCGCCACCACGCAGCGCGACTCCATGATGGTGTCGGCTACGTACAGGTCGATCGACATGGGGTGGCGCAGGCGGGACAGCGTTGCGGTGCGCAGGCTGGCATCGGGGGCAGCCCCTGCGGCATGGGCCGCGTTGAGGCACAGCAGGTCACTGTCCGAAAAGGACAGGAACACGATATCAGCCGGGGCATGGCCGAGATCCTCGGCCTGATCGGCCTCGTCAAGCGTGCGGACCTCGCGTGCCAGCAGGTGCATGATGCGCTCCCCCGTCTGCCCGGCGTCTAGCCCTGTGCCAGTGCTGCCGTAATGGCAGCCTGGTCCAGCCCCTTCTGGCCGATGACCACAAGGTTGCCGGTGCGCGGGCCATCCTTGGGCACGGGCTGGTCAAACTGGTGGCGAAAGCGGCTGCCAACGCCCTGCACGGCCAGCCGCATGGCCTTGCCGCGCACGGTGGCGTAGCCCTTCATGCGCAGGATGTCGTGCTGATCGGCCAGTTTCTTCAGCCGCGCGATGAAGCCTTCCACGCTGTCCTGCTCGGGGATGGGCAGCACGAAGCTCTCGAAATCATCATGCTCGTGCTCGCCGCCCTCGGCATCGTGGTGGGAGGGGCGGGCGGCAAGGTCGTCTTCCGCTGCCGCATCGAGGCCGAGCAGCACGGCGGGGTCAACCTGCCCGTCGGTGGCGCGCACCACCTTGACCGCGCGGGGAATCTCGGCGCGGATCGCGGCCTCGACCGCATCGGCCTGCGCGGGTGTCATGAGATCGGTCTTGTTGAGCACCACGAGATCGGCGCACAGGAGCTGGTCCTCGTACACCTCGGCAAGCGGATTGTCGTGGTCGAGCGAGGGGTCGGCGGCCTGCTGGCGGGCGACTTCCTCGGGGTCATCGGCAAAGCGGCCGGCTTCCACGGCGGGGCCATCAACCACGGTCACCACGCCATCGACCGTCATGCGCGTGCGGATGGTGGGCCAGCCAAAGGCCTTGAGCAGCGGCTTGGGCAGGGCGAGGCCGGAGGTCTCGATCACGATATGGTCGGGCGGGGTCGCGCGGTCGAGCAGGGCTTCCATGGTGGGCAGGAAATCATCGGCCACGGTGCAGCACAGGCAGCCATTGGTCAGCTCGACGATATCTTCGTCCGTGCAGCCTTCCACGCCGCAGGCGCGCAGCGTGTCGCCATCAATGCCCAGCGTGCCGAATTCATTGACCACGATGGCAATGCGCTTTCCCTTCGCATTGGCCAGCACGTGGCGCAGGAGCGTGGTCTTGCCCGCGCCCAGAAAGCCGGTGATGACGGTAACGGGTACCTTGGCGCGAGCCGTGGCGGCGGTGTTCATGGCACTCAGACTCCGGAAAAGAGGGATGCGGGAAAACGGCCGCGCACCATGTCCGACAGGCTTGCGGGCCTGCGCGAGGGCATGACGGTGCCTTTGGCCGATGCGGCGTATGCTTCGATATAGGTCAGCAGGTCATCGGCCTTTTCCGGGCCGAGATTGGCCAGCAGCCAACCCCATTTGCCCGGTGTTGCGATAACGGCGGTGCAGCCATCGTTGCACGCGGCAAGGCAGGCGACCTCATGCACCACAATGTCGGGGTTGCCTTCGGCCAGTGCGTGCATGGCATCATGCAGCTGGCGGCCCTGCGGGTTATCCGATGCGGGCAGGCCCCGGCGGCAGGTCACGCACACATGCAGGTGCACGGCAGGGAGGTGTGGCTGGGGAGAGGTCGTCATCTGGTCCGTGCCCTTTCGCGGCGCTGCCGCGCGGGCAGCACAAAAAGCGGGGTGCGCGGTCATGCCCCGCCCGGCGGCAAAGCACCAGGTGGTGGCCAGTCGCGTGCCGGGCACCCCGCCGGCCATGCGATCGAATACGGTCATCTTATCCCGCACGGGCGGGGATGGCAGGTCTCCTGGCTTGTGGCGAAGGGCGTGGCGGGCCACACCCTCATTATCCGGCGGCCTTCCCGGCCCCTACGGGACCAGTGGCGGGACCGGTGCAGGCACCGGGCCGGATTCGACCACCTACAGTTGCGGGGGCAGCGACGGAATTGCCATCAGGCGCACCGTCTTCCCTATTCTCCCTGTGGGGGAACCATCAGGGGCGGATCTAGCCGATTGCGGCCCGCGCTGTCAAAGCCGCATGCCAGCCCGTGCCCTCAGGGCAGGGGTGCGCTGCTGGTGGCCAGCCGCCATGTGGCGTGGCGGGTCAGCACGGTGCGGGTGAGGGGGGCGATATCAAGCCGCGCCATCATGGCGCCATCACCGCCGAGGGCCGCGATGGCAAGGGCGCGGATGACCGTGGCATCGGCCAGCACAAGCATGCGGGCTGGCGTTGCGGGCAATGTAGCCAGCCATATGCCCGCGCGGCGTAGCAGCGAGTCGCGGCTTTCACCTCCCGGCGGGGCAAAACCGCTCTCTCCCACCCAGCGGGCGAGGTCGGCAGGGGGGAGGGTTTTGAGCGAAAGCCCATGCCATGCCCCCATATCGGCAGCATTCAGGGCAGGCACGGCTTCGCACGTAGCGGCTCCGGCATCCGTGCTCAGGGTGGGGGGCGCAAAGAGGCGCTCGGCTGGTGGCAGGCGGGCCATGAAGCCTGCGGGCAGGATGGGGGCGGCATCGCGCGCGGGGATGACGCCCCGGTTCAGCCCATCAGGCGCGGGCAGGGCGATGCAGGTGAGGGTCTGGTTCATGCTGCCCTGCGTGGCCCGAAAGGGTGGGGCGAGCAATGGATGATTGACCTTGCCGGTTGATTTTGAAACCATGGCGCCTGATCCGGTTACACGGCAAGGGCATTGCATGCCGCCCTGTCATGCCATACTGCTCCGGGTCCGAGCATGATCCATGGAGTTTTTCAGCATGAGCCAAGACACATCCGTCCTGTCCGCCAATATTGCCGCCCCGCCGGTTGCCATTCCCGTGCGCGACCTGCTGCCGTGGGGTGTGTTCGGGCTGGTTCTGGCCTCGCTGCTGATCTACTTCGTCGGCGCGGAGCAGGGCGCGACGTCGCTCATTTCCGGCCATTACGTGCATGAATTCGTGCATGATGGCCGCCATCTGCTTGGCTTCCCCTGCCACTAAGGCGGGCGCGGGGCCTCTGCTCCGCATGGCCTGATGTGAAGAACGGCATGCGCCCTCGCGCCTGCCGTTTTTTATTGTCTGCTTTGTTTTCAAAAAGCGCCTGGAGAACGCCACCTTTTTGAAAAAAGGCGACGCCCGGAAACTTTTGTCATTTTGAAGCACTGAGGTGGACGACGGTCCGCCCCCGGATATGCCCCGCCAGCAGCCGTGGCGCGAGGTCCGGCACCTCGGCCAAAGTGGCGTCATGCAGCATGCTGTCCAGCCGTGTGGGGTCGATGTCACGCGCCAGTCGTGCCCATGCCGTCATGCGGCGCGGGCGGGGACACATGACGCTGTCGATTCCCTGCAGGCGCACATTGCGCAAAATGAAAGGGGCCACCGTCAGCGGCAGGGCCATGTCGCCTGCCAGCCCGCAGGCCGCCACCGTGCCGCCCTGCGTGATGGAGGCGCACATCGTGGCCAGCATCTCGCCGCCCGCCACGTCGATCCCGCCTGCCCAGCGCGCCTTTTCCAGCGGCCTGCCGGTGGGGGCGAGTGCTTCGCGCGGCAGCACTTCGGCCGCACCCAGGCTGGTCAGATAGGCCTGAAGCTGCGCCCGCCCGGTCACCGCCACCACCTGATAGCCGAGCTGGGTCAGCAGCATCACGGCCATGCCGCCCACGCCGCCGCCCGCCCCGCTGACGATGATGGGGCCGGAGGCAGGCGTGATGCCGCCATCCTCCAGCGCCATGACGCACAGCATGGCGGTAAAGCCCGCCGTGCCGATTCCCATCACCTGCCGTCCCGACAGGCCCGCGGGGTGCGGCAGCAGCCACCGCCCCGGCAGGCGGGCCATGCGGGCGAGGCCCCCCCAGTGCTTTTCCCCCAGGCCCCAGCCGGTGGCCAGAACCTGATCGCCGGGGCGGAAGACCGGATCATCGGAGTGGAGGACGCGGCCCGCAAGGTCGATGCCTGGAATCATGGGAAAATGCCGCACCACCGGCGCGCCGCGCGTAATGGCCAGTGCATCCTTGTAGTTGAGGCTGGACTGCGCGACCTCGACCGTTACATCGCCCTGCGGCAGGCTTGCGGGATCGACCTGTTCCAGCCGGGTGGTGGTCGCGCCATTGGTGTGGCGGATCATGAGGGCCTCGAACATGCGGACAGGTTTCCTTGCAGGTCATGAAAACAGGGATGTGCTGTCGCCTTACATGACTCTTTTGGGTGTTCCTTCCTATTTACAGCCGTGTGATTTCGCATGAACGTGATGGGATTTTTGCAATAAGATACTGATATAGCGTATAATTTTTAAAAAATCAGATCATGAGTGAAAAGGGGACGGGCGCACGGTGTCCACAGGCCGGGCGGTGACATGAAAATGCGCAGGGCAGGTGTGATATCGCCCCGCTACCTGTCCCTGTTGCGCTGTGGTGTGCTGCTTTTTCAGCCAGCATTGCACAGGCAGGAGGCATGCCCAATGTCCGACAACACCGTTTCTTCCTTTTCCGCCCAGTCCTCCATGAACGCGCTGTGGCAGGCCCGTTATGGCACCAGGCCGCCCGCGCAGCCGCTGCCTGAAAGCCCGGTGGCGCGCAGCCTCATGGCGCATCGTTCCGTGCGGCATTTCAGCCCCGCCCCCCTGCCCGAAGGCGTGGTGGAGGCGGCGATCGCCGCAGCCCAGTCGGCCTCGAGTTCGTGCAACCTGCAGGCGTGGAGCGTGATTGCCGTGCGCGACCCCGCGCGGCGCGCCCGGCTGGCAAAAATAGCGGGCGATCAGGCTTTCATTGTGCAGGCGCCGCTGTTCCTGGCGTGGGTGGTGGACCTGTCGCGGCTGGAGCATGTGGGGCAGGCGCAGGGCCGCGCGCTGCCGGGGCTGGACTGCCTCGATACGTTCCTCGGTGGCGCGGTGGATACGGCGCTGGCGGGGCAGAATGCCGCCGCGACGTTTGAATCCTACGGGTTGGGAATCGTGTACGTGGGCGCGGTGCGCAACCAGCCCGAGGCCATTGCCGCCGAACTCGGCCTGCCGCCCAGAACGTTCGCGCTGTTTGGCATGAGCGTGGGCTACCCCGACCGCGCGCAGCCCACCACAATCAGGCCGCGCCTGCCGCAGGCTCTGGTGCTGCATGAGGAACGCTACAACCCCGCCGCCGCCACGGATGAAGCCAGCATCAACGCCTATGATGACCACCTCAGGGCCGCCCGCGCGGGCGCGCGGAGCTGGAGCGAAAGCGTGGTGGCGCGACTGGGTGACACAGGCGCGCTCCATGGCCGCGAGCACCTGCCTGCCGCCCTGCGCGCCTTGGGTTTTGTGCTGGGCAAGGCGTAAAAGCAGGGGTCATGCGCATGGGGCGGGGTTGACCGGCGCAATGTTCTGGTGAACTTCTGGTGCGGTTGCCCGCAGCTTGAGGCGGGCAGGGGCGCGCTCCGTATGGCGCGCCAGCGCCATGATGAAAGAGAAATAACGGCTATGGACAGCGCCACTTCCCTTCCCTTCACGCTTTCACCCACCACCACGCCGGTTTCACCCGAGCGACGGGCGGAAATTCTGGCCAATCCCGGTTTCGGGCGTGTCTTTACCGACAACATGGTCGTGATCCGCTACCAGGAAGGCAGGGGGTGGCACGATGCCCGCGTGCAGCCTTATGCGCCGTTCACCCTCGACCCGGCCGCCGCCGTGCTGCACTACGCGCAGGAAATATTCGAGGGCATGAAAGCCTACCGCACGGCGGAAGGGGGCATCACCATGTTCCGCCCGCAGGCCAATGCCGCGCGCTTCCGCAAATCGGCGGCGCGCCTGGCCATGGCAGAACTGCCCGAGGACGTGTTTGTCGAGGCCGTGCGCCAGCTCGTGCGCGTGGACCATGCCTGGGTGCCGGCCAAGCCGGATGAGAGCCTGTATATCCGCCCCTACATGATTGCGAGCGAGACTTTCCTGGGCGTGAAGCCCGCGTCGGAATATCTGTTCATGGTCATTGCCTCGCCCGTGGGGGCGTATTTCGGGGCGGAAGCGGTGAGCGTGTGGGTGTCTGACTTCTGTCGCGCCGCCCCCGGCGGCACGGGTGAGGCCAAGTGCGGCGGCAACTATGCCGCAAGCCTGCTGGCCCAGCAGGAGGCCAAGGGCCATGGCTGCGCGCAGGTGCTGTTCCTCGATGCGGTGGAGCGCCGCTGGGTCGAGGAAATGGGCGGCATGAACGTGTTCTTCGTGTTCGATGACGGCTCGGTCGCCACCCCGCCGCTGACCGGCACCATCCTGCGCGGCATCACCCGCGATTCGCTGCTTACCCTTGCGCGTGAGATGGGCCTGACCGTGCGTGAGGAGCCTTACGCCATCGACCAGCTTTATGCTGATGCGGCCTCGGGCCGCCTGAAGGAAGTGTTTGCCTGCGGCACGGCGGCAGTGGTTTCGCCCATCGGGCGTTTCCGTGGCCACAGGGGCGAGGCGGTGATTGGCGATGGCGCGGGTATGGGTCCGGTCACGGCCAGACTGCGCAATGCCCTGATCGGCATCCAGCGCGGCACGGCGCCCGACACCCATGGCTGGGTGGAAAAGGTGCTCTGATTTCCCGCCCGCAAGGCAGGAAAATGGAAAAAAGACGGGTCATGCTGTAAGGCATGGCCCGTTTTGCATATGGAAGCAGCGCAGGGGCGGGGAGATTGCAATGGCCGAAAACAGGCTTGATGTGTCGGGGCAGTGGGATGGCCAGTTCAGCTACCCGCGCACGTTGCCGCCGGAGTTTTTCTCCGCCTCCCTGTTTGAATCCGGTGGCGCCATTGGGGGCACGGTGACGGAGCGCCCGGCTTCAGGTCAGGCCGGAGCGGAATGTTTTGTCTCGACCGTGCGTGGCGTGCGCCACGCAGCCGAGGTGCGTTTTACCAAAACCTATGAAGGCGGCTCTCGCCAGCATGTCGTGCTGTACGCGGGCAGGCTGAATGCCGATAGCACTGAAATTGAAGGAACGTGGCGGATCGAAGGCTCCTGGTCCGGGCATTTCCTCATGATCCGCAGGGATGGCGGCGCGGCGGTGGCCGTGCAGCGGGAGGCGGTGGTGGCCTCCCGGTAACATCTTTCCCTTTTAATTAAAGCACGGATGAAAGTTTCTGGGTGCCGCCTTTTTTCAAAAAGGCGGCGTTCTTCTCAAGCTTTTTGAAAAAACCTTTATCTTATTCCGCAGGCGTGGCGGCTTCATCCACCGGCACATAGAGCCGGTTGCCGCTGCTGCGGAATTCTTCTTTTTTCTGTTCCAGCCCGGCCATGCGTTCGGCATTGGCCTTGAGGTCGTGGCTGATGCGCATGGAACAGAATTTGGGGCCGCACATGGAGCAGAAATGCGCGTTCTTGTGCGCCTCGCGCGGGAGCGTCTCGTCATGGTACGAACACGCCGTATCCGGGTCGAGCGAGAGCTTGAACTGGTCGTTCCAGCGGAAGTCGAAGCGTGCGCGGCTGATGGCGTCATCGCGGATGCGCGCCGCCGGGTGCCCCTTGGCCAGGTCGGCGGCGTGGGCGGCGATGCGGTAGGTCACCACCCCCACCTTCACGTCATTGCGGTCGGGCAGGCCGAGATGTTCCTTGGGCGTGACGTAACACAGCATGGCGGTGCCGAACCACCCGATCATGGCAGCGCCAATGCCGGATGTAATGTGGTCATAACCCGGTGCGATATCGGTCGTGAGCGGGCCAAGCGTGTAGAAGGGGGCCTCGCCGCATTCGCGCAACTGCTTTTCCACATTGACCTTGATCTTGTGCATGGGCACGTGGCCCGGCCCTTCGATCATGACCTGACAGCCTTTGGCCCAGGCGATCTTGGTCAGTTCGCCCAGCGTTTCGAGTTCGGCAAACTGGGCGGCGTCATTCGCATCGGCAATCGAGCCGGGGCGCAGGCCATCACCGAGCGAGAACGAGACATCATAACGGCGCATGATGTCGCAGATTTCCTCGAAATGCTCATACAGGAAACTCTCGCGGTGGTGGTGCAGGCACCACCCGGCCATGATCGACCCACCGCGCGAGACGATGCCGGTCACGCGGTTGACGGTCAGCGGCACGTGCCGCAGCCGCACGCCGGCATGGATGGTGAAGTAGTCCACGCCCTGCTCGGCCTGCTCGATCAGCGTATCGCGGAAGATTTCCCATGTCAGGTCCTCAGGCACGCCGCCCACCTTTTCCAGCGCCTGATAGAGCGGCACCGTGCCAATGGGCACCGGGGCATTGCGCAGGATCCAGTCGCGGATGTTGTGGATGTTGCGGCCCGTGGAAAGATCCATCACCGTATCCGCGCCCCAGCGGATGGACCAGACCATCTTCTCCACTTCCTCCGCGACTGATGAGGTCACGGCGGAGTTGCCGATATTGGCGTTGACCTTGACCAGGAAGTTGCGCCCGATCACCATCGGCTCAAGCTCGGGGTGGTTGATGTTGGCGGGCAGGATGGCGCGGCCTGCGGCAATTTCCGAGCGTACGAACTCAGGGGTGACGAAGGCGGGGATGTCGGCGCCAAAATCCTCGCCATCGGCGCGGCGCTCTTCAGCACCCTCGGCCATGGTGGCGCGGCCAAGGTTTTCGCGGTGGGCGGCGTAGATCATCTCCTGCGTGATGATGCCCGCACGGGCAAACTCGTATTGCGTGACCATCTGGTCAGCGCGGCCTTCATGCACCACATGCGGCGCGGGGCAGGCGGGAACAAGGTTCTCGCCCCTGGCAAAGCCGTTATCTTCCGGTCGCACGGCGCGCGGCCTGACGGCGGGCAGGCCACGGGTTACAATCCATGGCGCGCGGACGGGTTTAAGCCCCTGGCGCACGTCAATGTGGGCATTGGTGTCGGTATAGGGGCCGGAGGTGTCATACACGCGCACCGGCGGCTCGTTGGCGCTGGGTTCAAGCGCTATTTCACGGAATGGCACGCGGATATCCGCATGCCCCTCGGGCGATGACCAGACCTTGACGGACCCCATGATGGGGCCGGTGGTGACATGGTCGGGAGATGAAGGCGAAGCGACGGTGGTCATGGCAGTGCTCCTCGCATCCTCTCTCCGACAGGGGGTGTGGAGAGAAAATCGGGGATGCCGCGCCTCATGCGGGCGGCCGCGTGCCGGGGGCAGGCGGCGTGCTGCCGATTGTCCGCACCAGTCCCTCCGCCGGTATGAGCCGGATCAGGTTCCCCGGAACGCACAATGCGCCCGGAAGGGTCTCCGCGCGCATGGTTGCCCATGCCAGCGGTCTCTCAGCCCCTTGCCGGGACTCCCCTTGGTCCGGTCAGGATCATCAATCGTGCCTGGCTTGTCAATCACGCAGACAGGGCTGAGGGTGCTGGCCTGAAAAAGAATTCGTGTGCCGATTTGCCAGCCGCCCTGTTGTGATAGAATGGCAGCGAACATCATTTTGCGGGGAAGCAGGACAGGATGGCAGCAAGCACGATTTCCAGCCGGATTGCACAGGGTAGTGGGCGCACGGTGGCCGATACCGTCATTCGTGATGTGCGCCTGTTTGATCTGGTGACGGGGGAGATGCTGCCAACCGACATCGCCATCTGTGGCGACACCATTGTTGGCACGCTGGAGCATTACGAGGGGACCAATGTGATCGAGGGGCGGGGCCGCATTGCCGTGCCCGGCTTCATCGACACGCACCTGCATGTCGAATCCTCGCTCATCACGCCCTTCGAGTTCGATCGCTGCGTGCTGCCCCACGGCGTGACCACCGCCATATGCGATCCGCACGAGATGGCCAACGTGCTCGGCCGCCCGGCGCTGGATTACTTTACCGAAGCCGCCATGCGCACGGTCATGGACCTGCGGGTCAACCTTTCAAGCTGCGTGCCCTCCACCCACCTTGAAACCTCGGGGGCGACGCTGGGTGCGGCTGACCTGCTGGCCTATCGCGATCACCCCAAGGTGATTGGCCTGGCCGAGTTCATGAACATCCCTGGCGTGCTGAATGGCGACCCCGGATGCCTGGAAAAGCTCGAAGCCTTTGCCGGTGGCCATATTGACGGCCATGCCCCGCTGCTGCGCGGGCGCAGGCTCAATGGCTATCTGAGCGCGGGCATCACCACTGATCATGAGGCCACCACGGCGCAAGAAGCGCTGGAAAAGGTGCGCAAGGGCATGATGGTGCTGATCCGCGAAGGTTCGGTGTGCAAGGACCTGCGTGCGCTGGCGCCGCTGCTCAACCCGGTTACCTCGCCGTTCTTCGCCTTCTGCACCGATGATCGCAACCCGCTCGAAATCGCGCATGAGGGGCATCTGGATTACCTGATCCGCCTGGCCATCTCGCTGGGTGTCGAGCCGCTGGCCGCCTATCGCAGCGCCTCGCTCAGTGCCGCCAACGCCTTCGGCCTGCGTGACCGGGGCATGATCGCACCCGGCAGGCGCGCCGATATCGTGCTGCTTGACGACCTGCGCGAATGCGTTGTGTCGGACGTGATCAGCGCGGGCCGCCTGGTGGATGATGCGCTGTTCGCCGCCCGTGACATCATTCCCCCCGTAGGGCTGGAGAGCATCAGCCTGCCCGCCCCGGTCAGTGCGGCGGATATGGAAATGAAGGGCAGCGGCACGCAGCGCCCCGTGATCGGCCTGCTGCCCGGCCAGATCATAACACCCTTCCTGCATGCCGACCTGCCGGTGGAAGATGGCATCGTGCAGCCTGACCCGGCACAGGATATCGCGCGCATCTGCGTGGTGGCACGGCATGGGCATAACGACAATATCGGTCGGGGCTTTGTTAAGGGCTTCGGGCTGTCTGGCGGAGCGCTGGCCTCATCGGTGGGGCATGACAGCCATAATATATGTGTGGTGGGCATGAACGATGCCGACATGGCGCTGGCGGTCAACCATCTGGAAAAGACCGGCGGCGGCTTTGTGGTCGTGCGTGATGGCAAGGTGGTGGCCGACATGCCGCTGCCCGTGGCGGGGTTGATGAGCGATGCGCCGTTCGAGGCTGTGCGCGACCAGCTCGAGGTGCTGCGTGCCGCGGCCCGCGCCCTGGGCTGCCTGCTTGATGAGCCGTTCCTCCAGCTTGCCTTCCTGCCGCTGCCGGTGATTCCGCACCTCAAGATTACGGATTTCGGCATGGTGGATGTCAACCGGATGGAACTGGTCTGATCCGGCCAGGCGGAAACTGCCCATGACCACGCCACAGGAGGCCCCCTCGCGGGCGGCCACGGCCACCCTGCGCGCCTATCGGGCGGACTGGGTGCATTTTACGCAATGGTGCGCGGAACAGGCCATCGCCCCCATTCCCGTAACGCCTGAAGGGGTTGCAGCCTATCTGCGCAGTCTGGGCACGTTTGCCCCGGCCACCATCCGCCGCCGCCTGGCCGCCATTGGCAAGATGCACCGCTTTAACGGGCTGGCGTGGGATGTCACGCATCCGCTTATCCGCGCGGCACTGGCTGAGATGCTCGAACAGGCCAGCCGCCCCGCGCTGCCGCCTGCCGTGGTCACTCCCGCCATGCTGGGCGCCATGTCGGCACACTGTACCGATGGAGTGCGCGGCCTGCGCGACCGCTGCCTGCTGCTGTTCGGCTTCGCAGGCGCGCTGCGGCGTTCGGAGCTGGTGGGGCTGCAGGTGGAAGATGTGCGCCTCACCCCCGAGGCGGTGATGCTGACGGTGCGCGACGGCCATGAGGCCCCCACCATCGCGCTGCCCGTGGCGCAGGAGCGCGAGATATGCCCGGCGGCGGCCTTTACCGCATGGCAGCAGGTGGCGCACCGGCAGACCGGGCCGGTGTTTCGCGCCATCTCCAAGGGCGAACGCGTGGGCGGCCGCGCGCTGACCCCCTATGCCGTGACCCGCATCCTGCAACGCCGGGCGCTGATGGCCGAGGTGCCCCCCGCCACGGTGGCCCGGCTCAGCGCCCATGCGCTGCGGGCGGGCTTTATTGTCGAGGCCCTGCGCCACGGCATGGACCCTGCGGCTCTGGGCCAGCGCACCCGGTACCGTGATCCGCGCGCCCTGCGCCCTTATGCGGACCTGCTGGCCCATGACTGAAACCCTGCGCCTGCCCTGGGCCGACCTGCCCCCCACGACCCCGCGTGAGGGGGAAGGTTCATCCGCCCCGACCCGCCGGCCGCCCGCACGCAGGGGGCGGCGGCCACTTTCCGCCTGGCCCGCGCCTGCGGGGCCGCTGCCCTGGCAGGGGTGGCACCTGCTGGTGCATGGGCCTGACGCGGGCATGGCGGCCTTCGCCACCGAAGCTGCCGGGCCGGGACTGATTCCGTGGCCGTTCGATGCGGCGCAGGTGGAAGAAGACATGTTCGCGCTGGCCATCGGGGCCAATACGCCCGGATCGGGCCGGGGCGGCCTGTCGGTGGAAGGGTGCCGCATCCTCGCCCGCCAGTTCCGTGCGGCGGCGGAAGCGCGTCATGCCCGTCTCGCCCTGCGGTCTGATGGCGCCTGCCCGCTGGATTTCAATCGTCTGGTGCCCGTGCCGGATCGCATCCTGCACCTTGGCGCGACCCACCCCGATGCCCGCGCCTGGCTGCTGGCCAACTGGGGCGTGGTGGAAGCTCCCGCCCAGGTGGCGCCACTGCCGGGGCGTAAGGCGGGCAGGCGGCTGCCGCGCGGGCATCGGGCCGTGGTGTATGGCTTCTTTACCCGTGGCGGCACGCCAGCGCCCGTAGTGCGAAGGATGGAGGAGCATTACCCCCTGCTGACCTTCCGCCTGACCGGGCGGCCCCTGACATGACCGGCCAGCCCGACCTGTTCGACCCCGCGCGGCCCGGCCTTGAGCCGATTATCGTGCTGGAGGCCTATCAGGGTGACCTGTCACATCTGGTGCAACTGGCCCACGCGCGTGAAATCGACCTGACCCGCCTTGATATCGTAGCCCTGATCGACCAGCTGGCCGAGGCCGCGCGGGCGCATGCCGCCCTGCCGCTGGGCATGAAGGCGCAGTGGGTGGTCATGGCGTCAGGCCTGCTGCTGCTGCGCTCGCGGCTGCTGCTGCCAGCCGATGATCCGCGCCAGCAGCAGGCAGAGCAGGAAGCCCACGACCTGCGCGCGCGCCTGATCGCGGCCGAGCAGGCAGGGCACCTGGCGGGGTGGCTGGCCGCACGCGCGCAACTCGGGCGTGATGTCCATGCCTTTGGTGGCGCACAGCCTGTCCGGCGCGACGAATCGGCTGAATGGGAAGTGGACCGGATCGAATTCCTGTGGGGTTGCCTTGCGGTGTTTGATGGCAACTGGGGCGCCATGCCCGAGCAGGCGCCCTTCTATGCCCCGGTGCAGCTTGACCTGTTCTCGGTCGAGGAGGCGCGGGCACGGGTGCGTGCGTGCCTGGCGCATGCCCGCAAACCCGTGCCGCTGGACCGCATGCTGCCCGATTCCGTGCGGCATGGGGCGGAAGGTGCGCGGCGCACGGGGCTGCGGCGCTCGGCATGGAGCAGCACGTTCACCGCCTGCCTCGAAATGGTCAAGCAGGGCGAGGCGCTGGCCTACCAGCCCGGCCCCGATACGCTGCCCCGCTTTGGCAAGGTGGAGCGCGACGGCGCGGCCTGAACCGTTTTTGAAAAGAAACCAAAGTGGTGGCGTGACTGTTGCCGCCCGTACTTCCGGTGCGGCCGCATTCATATCGAATAAGTAATATGCTGGTGGCGTGGCTGGCCCGCACAGGCGTGAAGGGTTTTTTCCCTCATTTTTTTAACACTTTGCTTGACTGGATTTTTTTTTTGATCAAGCTGGAACGAACGGTTTTTTGTTTGGCTGCCATGCGGATGGAACACAGCTTCATGGAGGCCTTTTGGCATGGATGAGGTGGCCTGGCGGGCAGCAGGTCACATAAAAATATTTCATATAAGATCAGGGTTGATTTCGAGATGTTAATAATGTTTATGGATAAAACGTGATGAATGAATGGCTTGGCTTGTCAGGGCAGGATGCATCCAGTGTCCGTGCATTGGCGTATGGACTGCCGGAGGCTACGACTGTCATGCTTTTCCGTTCCGCCGGGAAAGAGGGTTATCGTGCTTCAGGGTCAAGCCGGGGAGAACAAGGCGGATCGCATCAGTCGTTTCGTAGAAATCTGGTCATACTCCCGTAGTCAAATTGGTGAAATCAGAACATCCAGAACAAATTCTGTAATAATCCTTCCTAAAAACTATGCCGTTCTGAGTGAGGTATGGGTATGACGTATGCGGAACAGAGTGATAACACACTACAAAAGGTAATCGTTTTTGCCCTCGTCCTGGCATTCGAGGGGCTGCTGGTGCTCGCGCTTCTGTTCGGGCTCAGCTCGCCGCCAGATGCGCCCCAGGAGCCGCCCAAGCCGCCGGTCGAGGTGCACATGATCAAGGAGCCGCCGCCACCGCCGCCGCCGCCGCCGCCACCCCCGCCGCCGCCGGAAATTACGCAGCCGCCGCCGCCGTATATTCCGCCGCCGAAGATTCAGGTGCCGACGCCGCCGCCGCCGATGAAGGTGACTCACGAGAAGCCGCCCAAGGCCATGCCGCCCGCAAAGGCGACCCCGCCGGCTGATGCGCCCGTCTCCAACGCGCCGCCCGTGCCCGATCACTCGGCAGGCACGTCGCCGCTGAACCATGTCGTGCCGGAATATCCGGAGGAGATGTCGGAAGAAGGCCGTGAGGGCGTTGTGTCCGTGGCATGCGACGTGGAGCCGACCGGCGTGACCAGCAACTGCCAGGTGGTCAACGTAAAAGGCGGCCAGGCATTTGCCGACGCAGCCCTGAAGGCGGTCCGCCGTTCGCGTTATGCGCCGGCAGTCAAAAATGGTGTGCCCGTCAAGGAGTTCCACCATCTCTATACGATCACGTTCAGTCTGAACGACTGAGCCTGAGTGTTAGGTCAGGCGCGGCGGGGGCCGGCAGCACCCCGCCGCATCGCGAAAAAAACATCCTGCTCCAGAGGATTTTGGTTAAATGATCAGACTGCATCGTAAACACACTCTTGTTGCCTCGGCCGCGTTCGCTGCCATGCTGTGTGCTGCCTCGCCGCTTGCGGCGCTGGCGCAGGATGCCGCCCCGGCCGCGAACGATGCGGCCACGGCTCCGGCGGTTTCCGCTCCGCCCACCGATGGCGCTGGCGCACCGGCAACCCCGGCTCCAGGCACCGACGCCCCTGCCGCCGAAGCACCGGCCCCCGGCGCTGACGCCGCTCCGGCAACCCCCGCGCCAGAAGCGCCGGCCCCCGCGCCCGCCGCTGACGCCGCACCGCCGGCCGATGCGCCCAAGGCACCCGAAGGCAACCCCTACGGTCTTGGCGCACTGTGGGCCAATGGTGACTTCATCGCCCGTGGCGTGCTGCTCATCATGGTGTTCATGTCGCTGGGCACCTGGTACATCATGATTACCAAGTTCTTCGAGCAGGCCCGCGTGATGAACGCCGCCAAGCAGGTCATGAGCGATTTCTGGACCAAGGGTTCCATCAAGGAAGGTGCTGCTGCGCTGCCCGCGAACTCCCCGTTCCGCTACATTGCCGATACGGGTGTCAAGGCCGCCGAGCACCACGAAGGCACGATGCAGGAATCCATCGACCTGCATTCCTGGACCACCATGTCCATCCAGCGTTCGGTTGACGTGATCCAGACCAAGCTGCAGGGCGGCCTTGCCTTCCTCGGCACCGTGGGTTCCACCTCGCCGTTCGTGGGTCTGTTCGGCACCGTCTGGGGTATCTATCACGCCCTGACCGCCATCGGCATCGCGGGCCAGGCCTCGATCGACAAGGTTGCCGGTCCGGTTGGTGAATCGCTGATCATGACCGCCATCGGCCTCGGCACCGCCGTTCCCGCCGTTCTGGGCTACAACCTGCTGGTCCGCCGCAACAAGGGCGCGATCGACAAGGTGCGCAACTTCGCCGCAGACGTGCAGTCGATCCTGATGGGTGGCTACCGCCATGGCGCGGACATCACCATCCATCCCGACAACTCCCCCACAACCACGACTATCGATAACCGGGTGGCCTGATCATGGGTATGCAAGTTGGAGGTGGCGGCGATGAAGACGAGGTGGTGTCGGCCATCAACACCACACCGCTTGTCGACGTCATGCTGGTGCTGCTGATCATCTTCCTGATCACCATCCCCGTCGCGACACATACCATCAAGGTTAGCCTCCCCATGGATGCTAACCAGCCAACCCGGACGTTGCAGAACAACATCGTCGTGGCGATCACCCCGACCGGGCAGGCCTACTGGAACGAGACGCCGCTCACCAGCTATGCCGACCTGGAATCGCACCTGGAACACGTGGCTGCACAGGTTCCGCAGCCCCAGATCCAGATCCGCGGTGACCAGACGGCAAAATACGAAGGTGTGGGCAAGGTGATCGCGGCCTGCCAGCAGGCTGGCATCGTTCACGTCGATTTCATCACTGAGCAGCCGCACGGCTGATATCCATTCCCGGCCGGGGTTCATGCTCCGGCCACATTGGGGAGAGTAGACACCATGGGCATGAATGTCGGCTCAGACAGCACGACCGAGGACGAAGGTATTGTCGATATCAATACCACGCCCCTGATTGACGTCATGCTGGTGCTGTTGATCATGCTGATCATCACCATCCCGCTCCAGACGCATTCAGTCTCGATCGATCTGCCGCAGGGCAATCCGCCGCCTTCCGCAGCCCCCGATCCGGTTGTGGATACGGTGGCGATCGATTTTGACAACACCATCACCTGGAATGGCGAACCCGTTGCAGGCGAGGCGGACCTCCAGTCCCGCTTCAAGGATGCGGCGGCCCAGCCGGTCCAGCCCGAGATGCACATCCACCCCGATCGCCTGGCCAGCTACAAGGTCGTGGCGCATGTCATGGCGGATGCACAGCGTCTTGGCGTGACCAAGCTGGGAATCATGGGAAGCGATCAGTTCATGGACGCGCAGTAAGCGCTCCGTTTTCACGATACAGCATCATGACCTGAAAAGCGGTCCTTCCCTTGTGGGGAGGGCCGCTTTTTTCATGCGTCCGGCACGGATATGAAATGCCGCTTTTTAGGGCACATGGCTCCGGGCAGCTGTAGCATAAAAAGCACGCAACCCACATTGTTGGGGCCGTTCAGGCGGCTGTCATTCATATCGAATAAAAAACGGAATGTTGTAAAATCGTTAGTTTATAGCGGGATAGGCGTTATTGCCTCTGCCGGGTCATGCCCGGTTTCCAGATAGATAAACACGCTGTTGCGTTTTTTAAGCTTGGCCTGTCCAAGTGTATTTCATAAGTCAACAGGAAGGCGGAATGTTCAGTTTCCGCAACTACTTCAGCATGACCGGTACGGGACGGAAAATGCTGTCAGTGAGGCAGACGGGGATGGCTGCCGCTGAAAACCGTATGGCTGCACGCAATGGCGCGCCGCTGGACAGATTTGCGGGGGGAACGAATGAAGACGGGCCGGGATATCTATAACGTCATGATACGACAGGTGCGCAATGCGGCGGGGCAGGGCGGACTGGCCGGGCTGCGCAGGCCGGGGCTGAAAACGCGCCTGCGTGCCGTATCGTGCCTGGTGGGCACGATGTGCATCGCCACGGGCGGTGAGGCCTGGGCGCAGGTCGCCACGACGCAGGCCACCACCCACCGCCATGCGCCGGTTCGGCAGGCGGCGGCCCCGAAGCGGCAGGCCGCAGCACCTGCGGGCGTTACGGATACATCCGCCCCCGAGCAGATCCGCGTGGCTTCGTCGCGCCAGCAGCGTGATGGCGGCGGCGGCATGATGCGGCAGGAAACCGCGCCCCATGCAGTGCAGACCATTGGCAAGCAGTTCATTGAAATGCGCAGCCCCACCAGCACGGCGCTTGATCTGGTCAAGAACCTGCCGAGCATGAACGTGACCACGCCGGACCCGTCGGGCATGGAAGGTGGCCAGATCCAGACCCGTGGCCTGACCGATCTCGACATGGGGCTGATGCTTGATGGCGCACCGGCGGCAGCGGCCAAGTACCTGAACGAGGATATCGATTCCGAAAACCTCGAGAGTGTCGAGGTCACGCCCGGCAGCTCCGCCACCGACCTGCCTGCCATGTCCGCCGCAGGTGGCGTGATGAACGAGCGTTCGCGCACGGCGTCGCACAAATTCGGCGGTATGATGGATTTCTTCTGTGGTTACCGTCCGTTATGCAAGAGTTTTCTGACCCATATTGACGTGTGATCGTGTGCGGTCTTCTGTAAGGCCTGTTGATGTGGCCTTTCAG
>NZ_NIRT01000002.1 GCF_003207795.1 Komagataeibacter nataicola
CTCACCCAGTCCAGACCGCCAATCATCGCCCCATAAAGAGCAACAACCGCGCCGCCAGCATATCCCTTCCAGATACTCTCTCTATTCTCTTGTCAAAGAACACCGACCCAACAGGGCCGAGTAACCTAGCAAATCCACCAAAGAAGCTCAAGAAGTTTCCTCAGCGCCGCCGGTGATTGGGGATATAGGACCCACACCATCTACCGTCAATCAGAAAAATGCACAGAAAGTGAAAAAAGTTATCCCAACAGAGGGACATATATCCAAAAAATGGCTTCAGACTGCGGATCATGGGCCATAAAAAAACAACCTGCAAAAAGGCGCTTCCCCCATCCATGGCATAAATCCTATCCATTTAAGGCAGGCGCAAAGCGACATATTTTGAGACATACCGCCTGAATCAGTGTCATTCATTGCAAAAAGTAGAGTCTCATGACGAATCAATCTCCCAAATCTTCCCTCATCAGCGAGGTCAATGAGCGCGTTGCCGTGCGCATGACCATCATATTCGGTAGCATCTGGTGCGTTTACGGCTTTCTGGTTTTCTCGCTCATTCCGCTGGCGGCCCCTGCATGGCAGAACACGCTGCTCTATATAAGCAACTGCATTCAACTCGTTGCCCTGCCCGCGCTGATGGTGGGCAACGCGGTTCTGAGCCGGGGGGCGGACCAGCGTGCGGCGGAAGACCATGCGGCGCTGATGGAAATTCTCAATGACGTGCGCAATGAGGTGACCGAGTTGAAAACGGTCATCAATGACCTGACCCGCAAAACGGATGAGGTAGCCCATCGCCCGCCATCGGAAGTGGTATCGATTTCCGATGAGGCTGTTATCAATGTAACGGATGAAGCGCCGCATGTCACTCCGCCTGCCCCGACATCCTGACCAGTCACATACATATAAGGGAAAACCGCATGCCACCGGAACTGAACCGCAGTGAAATCGTGGCGGAACTGACCGCCATGTCCGACCGCTACGAGCGTGCATTGGGTGAGAACGATATCCCTGAACTCGATGCCCTGTTCTATCACGGGCCTGAAACGGTGCGTTATGGCGTGGGCGAAACGTTATATGGATATGACGAGATTGCCGCCTTCCGCCGCAACCGCACGGGCGGCTCGCCGCCGCGCGACGTGCTGCGCCGGCACATCACCGCCATTGGCACGGATCTGGGCACGGTTGACCTGGAATTCCGCCGCCATGGCAGCGACCGCATCGGGCGGCAGAGCCAGACATGGGTACGCATGCCCGATGGCTGGAAAATCATCGCAGCGCACGTCTCCCTCATGGCTGATATTTCCTGATCTAATCGTGCGCCAGGCCCTGCAACTGCGCCAGGGCATCGACAAACCCTGTGGCAAAAGAGCCTGGGCCCCGTGCAGGCCCGGCCGCTTTCTCGGCCGCGCGGGCATACAGGGCATGCACTGCGGCAACGGCTGTCAGCCGCTCGCCCGGCGTGGGCGTTACGGCAAGGCCTGCGGCAATCAGGCCGCCGAGGGCGCAGCCTGCTCCGGTTACAGTTGTCAGCCAGGCATGCCCCCCCGATATGATGACCTGCGCGCCATCAGGAGACAGGACATGATCCTCCGGCCCGCTGATGGCCACGATCGCGCCCAGCCTGTGTGCCAGCACCTGCCCCAGCGGCACGGCCTGCGCGATCGAGGCCGTTGTCTCCACCCCGCGCGCGGTGGCGGCTCCGCCTGCCAGCGCCATGATCTCGCTAGCATTGCCACGAATGACAGCAGGCCTGCGCGCCGCCATGCGCCGAATGATATCATCATATTCCGCAACACCCGCCCCCATGGCGACGGGGTCGAGCACCCAGGGCACTTCTGATGCATTGGCGGCGTCGATTGCGGCCAGCATATCGTGCGCCGTCGCGTTGATCAGCCCCGCCGCATTCACCCATAGCCCACCGGCATGCGCCCCGAAGGCGGCTGGCCAGCCGGGCGCAGCCCCGATGGCAGGCGCCGCCCCTGCTGCAAGCAGCACATTGGCGCTCAAGGTGGCTGCGACATAATTCGTCAGGCCATAAACAAAAGGCGCCTGTGAGCGGATGCGCCGTAGAATGGGGCCGCAATCTGGACTGTCATGCTGCATGCGACGCGTGACACATGTTACAGAATGCATGGATGCGTTACCTTCCCTTCCCGTCACACTGCCAGAGGGCATGACACAGACAGGGGTTGCCTTTTGATGATAATCAACTGAAAAACAAAGAACGAAGCCGGTCAACCATACCGGACCCCAGTGACGGCCTTCATGCTCCCAGCCAGCCTATCGTAACAGGAACATATCGTGCGCCCAGCTCTTCTTTCCGCCCCCGTCCTTTTTGCAGCGGGCCTCCTGGCAGCCCCCTCCGCCTGGGCTGCTGATGCGCTGGGCCAGCCAACGGCTTCGCTGTGTTTTCGCCTGCATGACGCCGCCCTTGCCGGTGGATACTCCTGGGGCAAGGGACGGCTTTATTTTGGCGGCCACTCCTACCTGGTCAAGATCACGGGCGGTGGCGCCGTGGGAATCGGCTACAGCACGCTGCGGGGCGAAGGAAAGGTCTATAACCTCGCCCGCCTGTCCGACATCAATGGCACGTACTGGTCGGTTCGGGCCGAAGGCACGATTGGCCGGGGCCGCAACGTGACGGTGCTCGATAACAACCATGGGGTCGATATCAAGGCGACCATGCACACGAGCGGGGCACATCTGGCTGCCGCCGTCATGCGCCTGACCCTCAAGGTCAATCCCGGTAGCGAACGGGTCGAGGCCTTGCCCGCAGCCTGCACCTTTCCCATCCGCTGACGGTCATGGGGATCGCTTTTTTTTCAAAAGCGTCCCCAATCAGCTAGATCGTACTGATCACAATTTCGACGAGGTTGGGCCGCCCCGACGCCATCGCGGCCTCAATGGCCGGGGCAATGTCGGCTGCCCGCGTGATCTGGCGGGCCTCCAGCCCGTATGAAGTCGCCATCGCCTGATAATCAATGGGCGGATCGCACAGATCCATCGCCAGGAAATTCCCCTGCCGGGCCGAGACATAATGCGTCTGCCCGCGCATGAAGCCCTTGAGCACGTTATATTCGCGGTTGTTCATCACCACAAATGTCACGGGCAACTGTTCATGCGCCGCAGTCCAGATCGCCTGCGGGGAATAAAGTGCCGCACCATCGCCCACAAGGCAGACCACCGGCTCGCGCCCCAGCCCGAGCGAAGCCCCCACCGCCGCCGGCATGCCCCAGCCCAGCGCACCGCCACGCAGGAAGGAATACTGCGCCGCCCAGTCGCTGTTGAGGAACATGCGCGTGTAGGATGACGTGGCGATGGCCTCATCCACAATGGCAACCTGAGGGCCAATGGCGCGCACGGCCTCGTGGGCGGCGACACAGGGGGCGATGACCGCATCATCCTGATGGGCGGCCACCAGTGCTTCGGCCTCGAGGTGCCTGCGGGCACGGGCCGCCACGACTTTTTCGCGTGCAGCGACATAGGCAGCGCGGCGGGGTTCGGTCTCGCGCTGCAGCAGCGGTAGCAGCACGTCGAGCGAGGCGCGGATATTGCCCACGAGAGAGAGCGGCGTCTGGAACGTGCGGCCAAGGTCACGCGCATCGGCCGAGACCTGATAGACCGCACAGCCCGGCGGCACGGGCGAGCCCTCGGAATAGAGGATGGTGATGAGCGACTTGCCGCCCAGCGCGAAAATCGCATCATAATCCGCAAGGCGGCCAGCGATATCAGTGGCGCGCGTGGGCATGTTGCCTGCCCAGAGCGGGCACGACGTGGCAAACGGAATGCGCGAGGGCCACGACGCGCCATAAACCGGAGCCCCCAGCATGTCAGCTACGGCGGCAACCTGCGCTGCGGCATCGGCCCCATGCACCTCGTCGCCCGCAATGATGGCCAGCCGCCCTGGCACAATGCCAGCCAGAGCGCGGGCCAGTTCCGGCAGGCCGCCGGCTATGGCCTCGCGGTTGATGACCGAAGGCCTGCCAATGTCGATATCGCTGGCCTCCTCCATCACATCCATGGGCAGCGACAGGAAAACCGGCCCCGAGGGTGCTGCCATCGAATCGTTGAAGGCCCGGCGCACCAGCACGGGCAACTGATCGGCATGCAGCACTTCCTGCGCCCATTTCACGGCCGGGGTGGCGATGCTGACCAGATCGCCAAACAGCAGCGGGTCGGAAATGGTATGCCGCGAATCCTGCTGGCCCGCCGTCACCACCAGCGGCGTCTGCGATACGCTGGCATTGAGCAGGTTGCCCATGCCATGCCCCAGCCCCCCCGCCGTGTGCAGGTTGAGAAAGCCGGGACGGCCCGCCGCCTGGGCATAGCCATCGGCCATGGCCACCACGCTCGCCTCCTGCAGGGCCAGGATGTATTTCAGGTCGGGGCGGCGCTGCAGGGCATCGATCAGGGGGAGTTCCGTTGTGCCGGGATTGCCGAAGATATAGCGAACCCCTTCATTTTCCAGAATTTCCAGAAGGATGTCGGCGCCGCGCCGTCCGCCTGTTCCCCGTGCTGCGACCTCAAGCGGTGTAATGGCCATGCTGTTCCCTGCCTGCTTTGAAGGTGTGGGTTATGGCAACACGTTTTGGGGTGCGGGTCCAGCAGCGGCAGGGAAAAGCAGGCGTCAATTTTTATCTTGATAATAATAATGATTATCATTATCAAGAATGCAACCCGTGGGTTCACCGACAGATTTCCAACCGTCGATTTCCCAACCCTTCCCACGGAAACTTACGGCATCACCTGCATCCGGGTGATGCCGTTTTTTTATCGCGCGCCAGAACAGGTCCGTGCCTGCAGGGCGGCACAACCGTGCATCTTGTGATTGACCACCCGCCACAACCCGAAGATGATACACGCTTACGCGACCATGAAAGTACGCTCCCTTGCCTGCCGACAGTACCGCGCCACCACCCCAGACAACTGCTCCTGGCGCGCAGGCGGATCATGACCCGGCACTTCCCGTCATTATCGAGACCCTGCGCCATGATGGCATCATTACCGCACGCCAGCTCGAGGCGGCACGGTTCTGGGCCACGGATTACCGGATTGGCGTGATGGGGCTTGAAGACCCGCTGTTTGACCGGACATCGCTCGGCCTGTCACGCCGCCCGCTTAACGGGCGGAGCGGGTCGATCAACCGGTATCGCCATATTCACGATATCATCGGGGCGCGTTACGAGCGTGTGCTCATCGCCGCCATGATCGATCACCGCCCCCTGCATGAACTCGCCCGCCATGCCCGCCACGACCCGCAGCATATGGGGCAGGTGCTCGCGCTGCTGCTTGATTTCCTGACGCGACATTACGATGCGATGCCGGGCCACCTGTGGCGCGGCTGAAGCCGATGACCCTTGTAACAAACTGAAATCATAAAAGTTTTTTTGAAGCTTATTTAAAAAAATACCGCCTTTCCTTACGGAAAAGGCGGTATCAGGCAGCCATTTTTAAATGGACTGTCAGTCCTGGCGGTAAGCCTCGGCGAAGGCGGCGGCCGCACCGAGCAGGCCGGGCTGCGGATAGGTGATGAGCTTCACCGGCATTTCCGACATCATGCCCTCGAACCGGCCCTTGGCCACGAAGCGTTCGGCAAAGCCGGAATTGGGCAGGTGCTTGGCCAGGCGCAGCCCCAGCCCGCCTGCAATCACCACGGCACTGCCGCCCTGCGCCAGCGCAAGGTCGCCCGCCACGGTGCCAAGGCTGAGGCAGAACCGCTCGAGGGCTGCGGCCGCCACGGGGTCGGAGCCTTCCAGCGCCATGGTCCACAGGGCCTTGTCATCACGCGCCTTGACCGAGAGTTCCCCCATCTCGGCAATCGCCTCATACAGGTTCAGAAGGCCCGGCCCCGACACCACACGCTCAACCGACACGCGGCGGTAACGGCGGCGCAACACGGTCAGTATCCGGTCTTCAAGCGGGTCGAGCGGCGAGAAATCGATATGTCCGCCCTCGGTCTCGCACACGAAGTAACCGTTCTTGCGCCGCACGATGTAAGCCGACCCCAGCCCCGTGCCCGGCCCCACCACGGTGGTCACGCCCTGCTCGGGCAGCGGAACGTCAGGCCCGCAGATGTGCTGGAGGCTATCCACGCCCACCTGCGCCACGGCATGGGCCACCGCGCCGAAGTCATTGACCAGGATCAGCTCGTCCACCCCCAGCTTGACCGGCAGCCACGCGGGCTGGATCACCCACGGGTTGTTGGTCAGCTTGAGGATATCACCCTTGATCGGGCACGCCACGGCAATACCGGCCGCCTTGGGCAGCGGGCGGTCGACCACGCGGGCGAAGGCTTCCCATGCCAGCTGCAGGCTGGCGTGATCGGCACATTTCAGGGTCGTGGCCTCCCCCAGCGTGACGACACGGCCCTGGTCCACCTGGGCAATGGCGAACCGCGCATGGGTTCCACCAATATCAACTGCTACGATCTCTTTCATGTCCGGTCACGCTCCGTGGCCATACGGCAGCTTGCTGCCCGCATTATTGTAATAAAAATGGCCTGCGAGTGTGCCTGCCCCCGGCATTGCATGCAACAGGCAGATTAATCCGGGCTTCGCAGGCCTGTGGGTTATCATCTCATGGCTGAAAAAAGACCAGCCGGGTCGGCCTTTCATTGATCGAGGTCACAAAATGGCCATAATCGTTGCGGTCAGGACTAAAATACATTTTATAACCCCGCGCCCGGCCCGATCAATCCGTCTGGTCCGCCTTGATGGCGGCAAGAATGCGCCGCTTGAGCGGCCACGGCACCAATGTGTCGACCAGCCGCAGCACCGAGAACACGAACGGAAAGACCAGATGCGGCTGGTTGCGCGCCACCGCGCGCGCAATGCGGCGGGCGGCAGAGGGCGCGCTCTGCAAGAAGGGCTTGGCTCCCACCACGCGGCGGCTCATGGGCGTATCGACAAACCCCGGCGAGACCAGCGTCACCCCGATGCCCAGCGGGGCCAGGGCCATCTGCTGGGCCTCGGCAAAGCGCTTGAGCCCGGCCTTGGAGCCGGAATAGGCAGCGGCAAACGGCAGCGCATGAAAGGCCGCGACCGAGCTGAGCATGACGATATGCCCCCGCCCGCGCGGCACCATGCATTCGGCCGCCGCCGCCGCCATGGCGGAAGGAGTGGCGTAATTGACCAGCCCCAGCCGCAGCACGTCTTCCGCCTTTTCCACCACGTCATCGCTGCGCCGCATGTCGCCCAGCCCGGCAGCAAGAATGGCAATGCCGATGGGATGGGCTGCATCATCGGCGCGCAGGGCCGCGATGGCGGCGGCCCCATCCGTCAGGTCGAGAACGCGGGTCTGCACCGCAACGCCATGGCCACGCGCGCGCGCCGCCACCGCATCGAGCCGCCCCGCGTCGCGCCCCCACAGCACAAGCGGCCGCCCCTGGGCCGCATAAAGCCATGCCAGTTCCGCTCCTATCCCGCTCGAGGCCCCCGTAATCAGCACATATCGGCCTTCATCCGTGCGTGATGCGGCGCTTACTGTCATTGTCCATCTTCCTTTTCAGGGTCCATCTGTGCCATGAGCACAGCAACAGGACGGACCACCGAATCATTTCTTTCAACCCATGCCTGCATAGCCTGCCCCGTTTTGCCACGGAATGAAGGTCGATGCCGGTAATGTTCAGGATGCAACGAACCGGTCATGAACGAAACCGATCGTCTTACTATCATACCCGTTTCCGGTTTTCGTCAGATGACCACCTTCATCCAGTTGCCCCGCCACCTCTATGCGGGGCTGCCGGGCTATGTGCCGCCGCTTGACCTGACCCAGCGCGACCTGCTCACCCCGCGCAAGAACTCCTTTTTCCGCAACGGGCGGGCGCAGTATTTCCTCGCCATGCGCGGCAGGCGGGCGGTGGGCCGCATCTCGGCGCAGATCGATCCGGTCTCGATGGAACATTACGGCGAGCCGATCGGCTTTTTTGGCGCGCTCGATGCGATTGACGACCTTGAGGTGGTCTCCGCCCTGCTCGATGCCGCGGGCACCTGGCTGCGCCAGCGCGGCATGAAAACCATGCGCGGCCCCCAGACGCTCGACAGCAATGGCGAGTTCGGGATGATGCTCGAAGGTCACCACGCGCTGCCCATGGTTGCCATGCCATGGCACCCAAAGTGGCTGCCCGCCATGATGGATGCCTGTGGCTGCACCAAGGTGCGCGACCTTGTGGCCTACCAGATGCACACCGGGCCCGATGCGGAGGAAGCCCATCTCGTGCCCGCCAGCCTGCGGCTGGGCGAAGGCAGGCTGGGCAATGTCACCACACGCGGCCTGCGCATGGACCGCATCAAGGAAGATGGCGAGATCCTGCGCCAGCTTTACAACGATGCCTGGCGCAATAACTGGGGTTCGATTCCGCTGGCGCGTGAAGACATCGAATCCATGATCGTGGAGATGAAGCCACTACTCAAGCCCGAGCATTTCGTGCTGATCGAGCAGGCGGGCAAGCCGGTATGCGTAGCACTGGTGGTGCCCAACGTGTTCGACATCTCGGCTGACCTGAACGGCGACCCCTCGCCGCTGGGCTGGCTCAAGCTGGGCAAGCGGCTGCTGCGCCACGAGTTTCATTCCGCCCGCGTGATCCTGCTTGGCGTAAGCTCCGTGCTTGATGGCACGGCACTGGGCGCGATCATGCCCGCCCTTGCCATTACCGAACTCATGAAGCGTGGCCGCAGCCTGCCCTACCGCACCATCGAGCTGGGCTGGGTGCTGGAAACCAACACATCTATGCGCCGCCTGATCGAGCGCATCACGCCCGAGCCGTGCAAGCGCTACCGGGTGTATGATCGTCCGCTGGAAGATTAAGGAAAAACAAAAGTTTCCGGGTGCCGCCTTTTTCCAAAAAGGCGGCATTCCCTGAAATCTTTTATGCTTTGGGGCCTGCCTGCGGGTCAGCCACGTGGCTCCAGCCCCGACGGGCCAGCGGAATGTCTTTTCCCGCTTCATCGCGCACCTGAACGCCGTTCCCTGGCACGATCTGGCCAATGCGGGTCATGGCCACGCCCTCGCGGGCGGCATGGGCCAGCAGGCGTGCTTCATGGCCGGGCGGCACGGCCAGCAGCAGTTCATAATCATCGCCACCTGTCAGGCAACGGGACAGCCATGTGGGGCCAAGCGCGCGCACCGCAGGTGAAAGCGGCACCATTGCGGCCTCGATCACCGCGCCCACCCCGCTCTCGCGCGCCATGTGCCCCAGATCCTGCACCAGCCCGTCCGACACATCCATGCCCGCCGAGGCAATGCCCCCGAGTGCCAGCCCCAGCCGCGGGCGTGGCATCTGGTAGCGGCTGGCCAAAAAGCCATCAGGGTCAGGCACCTGCCCCTGCCGGGCCAGAAGGCCCATGGCGCCATCGCCAATCGTGCCGGTAACCCATATCCCGTCACCCACCCGCGCGGTATTGCGCCGCAGCGCCATGCCGGGCGCCACATGCCCCAGTATCGTGAGCGAGAGCACCAGCGGGCCGGTTGTAGCCGTGGTGTCGCCGCCCAGCAGGGTAATGGCGAACTGCTGCTGATCCTGCGCAAGACCTGCCGCAAAACCGGCAAACCAGGCCTCATCACGCGCAGGCGGCATGGAAACGGTCAGCAGATAGCCCAGCGGCGTCGCATCCATGGCCGCAAGGTCGGACAGGTTGCAACGCAGCAGTTTACGGCCAATGGTGTGCGACGGATCATCGGGCAGGAAATGCACACCCTCGACCATGGCATCCGCCGCAACAACAAGCTGTCGCCCCGCAGGGGGCGTGAACACGGCAGCATCATCGCGCAGGTCCAGCGCCCCGTCACCCGCCAGCGGGCGGAACACACGGGCAATAAAGCCGAATTCAGGCGGCAGGCCATTCTCCTCGGCGCGATCCGGTGCCATGACCGCCCTCCTTCATCCCCGCTTCAGGAAACCGGGCTGTCGGGTGCTTCATCAACAACGTCCTGCGGCGCCCCGGCGGGGGCTGCGGGAGCCGGTTCGTTCACGCGGCGTGACAGGGCATCGAGCACGCCGTTGAGCATGCGCGGCTCATCACCGGCCAGAAAGCCGTGGCCGATATCCATGTATTCATTGATGATGACGCGCGCGGGTGCCGGGTCGGCGGCCAGCATCTCGCCGCCTGCCGCATGCATGATGGCGCGCAGCACCGGGTCAAGCCGACCCAGCGGCCACGAGGCGGGCAGGATCTCGTGCAGCAGCGCGTCAATGCGCTCCTGCCGGGCCATGGCCCCGCGCACCACAATGCCGAACAGCCGGGCATCGGCCTCGGGCACCTGGCCTTCGGCATACTCGGAACTGGCTCCGCCCAGCCGGTGGCGGTTGAACTGGTTGATGACCTGCTCCGCCCCTTCATGGCCCTGCTCGATCTGGAACAGGGCCTGCACCGCTGCCACGCGTGAAGCGGTGCGGGAACGGACCTTGGGCTGCCGGTCGCCGTCTGTCTGTGTCATGGCGCGTTACTCCTGCTGTGGCGTTGCTGCAAAATCACGGCTTCATCGCCTCTTTGGGCGGCGGGGTCCAGTTCAATCTTTGTCTTTCGGGCCGGAAGGCGGAAAGTCCTCGCCGCGCTCGGCCGGCCCGGCGGTTGAAATCGTGGCCAGAATATCAGCAAAATCCTTGGTTTCGCGGAAATCCCAGTGCACGCTGGCAAAGCGGATATAGGCGACCGAATCAATTTCGCGCAGCGTTTCCATGACCAGCCGCCCGATATCGCGCGAGGGGATGTCCGTCTCCCCCATCGCCTCGAGCCGGCGCACCAGCCCGTTGACGATCCGCTCGATCCGCTCGGCATCCACCGGGCGCTTGCGCAGCGCGACCTTGACCGAGCGGGCAAGCTTGTCGCGCTCGAAGGGCACGCGCCGCGCATCGGCCTTGATGACCACAAGATCACGCAGCTGCACGCGCTCGATGGTGGTGAAACGCTGCCCGCATGAGCCACAGATGCGCCTGCGGCGGATGGCCGCCCCATCTTCATGCGGGCGGCTATCCTTTACCTGTGTGTCGTCATGTCCGCAAAAAGGGCAACGCATGGGCAGACTGTTCCTGATCTGGGGGACAAGGCACGCATGGCGTGGCCTCAGGCCCCGGTTTGCGCCAGCACATCGAGCACCGCCTCGCCATAGCGGGCCAGCTTCGAGCCGCCTACGCCACGGATCATGCCAAGCTCATCAAGCGAGGTCGGGCGCTCGAGGGCAATATCATGCAGCACGGCATCATGAAAAATGACATAGGGCGGAATTTCCTGCTCACGGGCCTCGCCCAGCCGCCATGTGCGCAGCGCCTCGTAACGGGCGGCGGCCTCAGGCGTCAGGTCGGCCATGGCCGGGCGCGTGCCGCCACCACCGCCACGCGTCGTCGCGGCCCTGAGATCCTCGGTCGCGTCCTCGCGCAGCATGATTGGCGCCTCGCCCCGCAATATGGGGCGCGCGCGGCCTTCCTCAAGGGCAAGGGCGTTATATTCGCCCGTTACCCTGATGGCGCCACGCGCAATGAGCTGGCGGATCACGCCGCGCCAGAACGGCTCGGGCCGGTCGCGGCCTATGCCAAACACGCTCAGCTTTTCATGCCCGTGCCGCGCCGTCATGTCCGATGTCTTGCCCCGCAGCACGCCCGCCACATGCACCGCGCCAAAGCGCTGCCCGGTGCGGTAGATGGCCGAGAGCACCTTCTGCGCGGCCACCGTGCCATCAAACGTGGCCACCGGGTTGCGGCAGTTATCGCAATGGCCGCAGGCTTCATCGAGTTCCTCGCCAAAGCACGAAAGCAGCGCCTGGGTGCGGCAACCCGTGGTTTCGGTCAGGGCGATCATGGCCTCGAGCCGTGCGCTCATGATGCGTTTCTGCGCATCCGGCGCGTTGGACTGCTCCAGCCAGTACCGCGCACGGGCCATGTCGTCGCCACCATAAAGCAGCACGGTTTCCGCCTGCTCGCCATCGCGCCCGGCGCGGCCAATCTGCTGGTAATACCCTTCGGGCGAGGAGGGCATGTCCAGATGCACCACGGCGCGCACATCGGGCCGGTCGATACCCATGCCAAAGGCGATGGTGGCCACGATCACCACCGGCTCGCCCGAGCGGAAGCGCATCAGCGCGGCGCGCTTTTCCACCGGCGAGAGACCGGCATGAAACGGCAGCGCCGCATACCCCTTGCCCGCAAGCGAACGCGCCACGCGCTCGGTCTTGCTGCGGCTGCCGCAATACACGATGGAGGCAGCCCCCCGGTGCCGGTCGAGAATGGCGGTAAGCTGGCGGATTTCCGATGTCTTGGGCTTGACCGCGATATCAAGATTGGGGCGGTGGAAGCTGGCCTTGAACACCGTGGCATCGGGCATGGCCAGGGCTTCAAGGATATCACTGCGCGTGCGCCCGTCCGCCGTGGCGGTGAGCGCGATGCGCGGCACATTGGGGAAATGCTGCGGCAATGCCGCAAGCTCGCGGTATTCGGGGCGGAATTCATGCCCCCAGGCCGAGATGCAGTGCGCCTCGTCAATGGCGATGACCGAGAGCGTGAGCCTCCCGAGCCGGTCGAGCATGCCCGGCGAGAGCAGGCGCTCGGGCGAGACGTAAAGAATGTCGAGCCGCCCCGCCATAAGGTCCGAGCGCACGCGGGCGGCGTCCTCGGGTTCCTGCTCGGAATGCAGCGCGCCCGCGTTGACGCCAAGCTGCCGCAGGGCGGCAACCTGATCGTCCATCAGCGCGATCAGGGGGGAGATGACCAGCCCCGTACCGGGCCGGGCAAGGGCGGGCACCTGATAGCACACGCTCTTGCCGCCGCCGGTGGGCATGAGCACGAGGCAGTCGCGCCCGGCCATGACTTCATCCACCGCCTGCTGCTGCAGACCACGGAAATCGGGAAAGCCGAAAACCTCGGCCAGCACCGCACGCGGGTCGCGCGTGCCGCCTTCGGGCGCTGTCATATCATGAAAAGCGGGGCCTTCGCTCAGCGTCCACCAACCTCGATCTCGACCCGGCGCGAGGCCAGGGCACCGTCCTCGTTATTCATCGGGCCACGCGGCTGCTGGCTGATATGGCCTGCATCCACGCCGTCAACCGCAAGCTGGCGGGCCACGATCTTGGCGCGGTCAATGGCCAGCAGTTCATCAGCCGACAGGTCATGGCTGGCGGCGGCATAGCCTTCAACGCGCACCTTGGCGTTATGCGCCACCGCGCGCTGGGCCGCCTGCGAGATCACGGTCTGGGCCGGGGCGTCAAGCTGGGCCGAATTGGGAGTGAAGAACACGACATACTTGCCCGGATGGCCACCAGCGCATCCTGTCAGCAGACCAAGACCAAGAAGAAGGGACAGGCGACGCATGATGGAGTTACTCCCGTTTCAGATATGCATGACGGACCGCGCCCAGCCTTGAGGTGTGTCCGATCCGGTTTTCCGCTACTTCGTGCCCGCTGGGGCGGGGCACGTCAATCCTTTCGGCAGGCGGAACGGTCCCTTCATGCCGTAGCCGCCACGGTTTTACCACCCACGATACGCCATGCCTGATCCAGCTTTTCCACACCCGTCAGCCGGTGCACGATCAGAATGACCGTGCGCCCCTGCGTCACTTCATTGAGGGTAAGGAGGAATTCACGCTCGGTCCGGGCATCCAGCCCGGTCGCCGGTTCATCAAGGATCAGGATCGGCGCGCGCGACAGCAGCACGCGGGCCAGCGCCAGCCGCCGCCCCTGCCCGCCCGACACACTCGCCCCGCCTTCACCCAGCCAGCTATCCAGCCCATCTGGCAGGGCGCGGACCACATCGGCCACGCGGGCCTGCTCCAGTGCCGCCCACAGGTCAGCCTCGGTGGCGTCGGGGCGGCCAAGCAGGAGGTTGGCGCGAATCGTGTCCGTAAACAGATGCGTCGCCTGTGACAGCCATGCAATCCGCTCACGCATCGCTTCATCGCGAATGGTGGCGATATCCTCGCCCCCCAGCGTAATGCGCCCCGCCTGCGGCCCCACCACCTTGAGCAGAAGGGCTGCCAGCGTGGACTTGCCCGCCCCCGAAGGCCCCATGACCGCAATGCGCTGGCCTGCGGGAATATTCAGGTCAAGGTGATCAAGCACGGGCGCGCGGGACTCATCCCAACGGAAGGAGACCTGCTCGAAACGGATATCGGTGCCCTGAGGCGCAGGCTGCGTGCCTTCGGGCGGCGCATGCTCGGGCAGATCGCCCACCGCCACCACGCGGGCGGCGGCGCGGGTGATGTTGCCAGCCAGCGCACCCGCGCGCGTCAGCCCGCCAATGCTCTCGAAGGCCGCAACCGTCAGGAATAGCACGGCGGCGGCAGGCAGCGGAGCAATGTGCGGCAGGCCCAGCCCCATGGCCGCTGCCAGCACCGCCACAACTGCTGCCTGCCCGCACAGATAGGAGGCGGCCCCAGCCAGGGCCAGCATGCGGGCCTGCTTCATCTGCGCGCGGCAGAGTGCTGCATCACGGTCGCGCACATGGTCGAGCATGCGCCCCTCCGCCCCGAAGGTCGTGATTTCGCGCAGGCCACCCACCATGTCGAGCACGCCCACGCGCAGTTGCGCCGCCTCATGGTTGACCAGCCCGCCTTCGCGCCGCCCCAGCATGGCGGCACAGAGCGGCAGCCCGAACGCCCCGCAGGCGAACAGCGCGCACACCACCACGGCCAGCACCGTACTGACCATGTTGATGGCGATGAACAGGAACGGCAGCACCAGGCACGCGCCCGCCAGCGGCAGGATGATGCGCAGGTAAAGCCCGTCCAGCGTCTCGACATCCGACACAAGGCGCGAGAGCAGGTCGCCCGCGCGGCGGAAGCCAAGCCCCGCCGCAGCCCCGCGCGCAAGGTGGCGGAAGAACCATACCCGCACATCCGCCAGCGCGCGGAACATGGCATCATGCGCGACCAGCCGCTCCGCGTAGCGCAGGATCACCCGCGCACTGCCAAAAATGCGCAGCGCCCCGGTGGTGACCACGATCATGCCCATGGTCATGGCCGCGACGCGGATGCCTGCCTCGCGCATCAGCACAAGGCCGATGATGAGCGCCAGCAGCGACAGCAGCGCACCCGCCGTCAGCAGCGGCGCGCGACGCTGCCAGATCTGCAGGATGCGGCCTACGGGGGCGAGCACGCCCTCGCGCCGGGCCATGCGGTTGAGTTCCCCTGTCTGTGAGGATTTCACGATACTTTCTCCCCACTGGTCACGACATGACCCTGCGCCAGATCAATCCGCTGCCCCTCAAACCCCGTCACCGCACCGGAATGGGTGGCCAGGATGACGGTGCGCCGGGCGGCAAGGCGGCGCAGGCTTTCAAACACATCGGCCTCGGTATCGGGATCGAGATGCGCGGTTGGCTCATCAAGCACCACCAGCGGCGCATCTTTCAGGAAGGCGCGGGCAATCGCCACGCGCTGCGCCTGACCGCCAGAGAGGCCAAACCCCCCCTCGCCAATAAAGGTATCAAGCCCTTGGGGCAGACTGGCCACGAAATCTCCGGCCGCCGCAGCAGCCACGGCGGCGCCAAGCTGCTCCTGCGTTGCATCGGGGCGGGCGAACAGGATGTTCTCGCGCAGCGTGCCCGCGAACAGCACCGGCTTCTGCCCGATCCACGATGTCATGGCCACCAGCGCCTCGGGGGCGAGGGTGGTCATGTCCACGCCGTTGAACATAATGCGCCCGCTGGCGGGCTGGATGAAGCCGAGCAGCAGTTCGATGATGGTGGACTTGCCCGAACCCGATGCGCCACACAGCAGCAGCGTCTGGCCCGCGGGCACGCTGAAGGAAACATCATCAACCGCCATGCCGCGTGCGATATCCCATGCGAAGCTGACATGCTCGAAGGCAACCGCAACGCCCCCCGTCATGTCGCATACCGCCTGCCCGCCGACCCGCACGGGCGTGGCATCGGGCAGGATGCGCATGGCACTCGCGGCGCCAGAGGCGTGCGCCCGGTCCTGATAGGCCAGGGCGAGACTGCGGAAGGGCGCAAAGAATTCCGGCACCACCAGCACCACGAACAGCCCGCGTGCGACCTGCCCCGCCATGATGGCGGCGGGCACGCCCTGCTCATGGAGGTCCATCAGGTGGGCGCCGTTGCGCAGTGCGACGAGCACAAGGGCCACGACCATGGCGCAGTCGATGGAGGCGGAAGACAGGAAAGCGACGCGCAGCACCTTCATGGTGCGCAGGCGAAGCTCCTCGGCGCTTGCCGCAAGCCTGCGGGTTTCATCCTCCGTGCGGCCGGACAGGACAATGGTGGCGATGCCGCGCACCCGGTCAAGGAAGCGGGCCTGCAGGCGGGTCATGGCCAGGAACTGGTTGCGCGAGGCCACCGCCGCCCCGATGCCGAACAGCGCCTGGCCAAACGGCACGGCAATGCCGCACACGGCCATAATCAGCGCCGAGCCTGGCTGCACGAACGCCGCCAGCACGCCAATGACAAGTGGCGCCGCCACCCACAGCACGGAAGCGGGCAGCCACCGGGCGAAAAACCCGTCCAGCGCCTCGATCCGGTCAACGGCCAGCGCGGTCAGCTCGCCCGTGTGGTGCTGGCGCAGGAGGCCCGGTCCGCCGCGCATGATGGCCTCGATCACGCCACCACGCAGCCGGGCGCGCCCCTTCATGCCCGCGCGCGCGGCCAGCGTGTCAGACGCCGCCTGCAGGCCCGCGCGTGCCACCGCCAGCCCGACCAGCCCGGCCAGCGGCCACGCAACCACCGGCATGCCACCGGGCACCAGCACGCAGGCCAGCGCGGTGGCGATGCACCACACCTGCCCCACGGCGATGGCGGATATGGCCAGACCCAGCAACACGACAGGCATGGCCTGCCTGCGCCCCAGGCGCGACTGTGCCCGGGTCCACGCCTTCATCACTGTCTTGTCATCGTTCATGACCGCTCCCTATACCGAATGACACGGCACAGGGACAGCCATCATACGCCGCCATAAACTGCCCGTGAGATAACTCTGCCATGCATTTTTGCATGCATTCAGTCGGCCAGTTCGTCCTGATCGGGCTGCTTTAACGGAAAAACAAGCACATAGCGGGTGCCATTTTCCTCGAACATCTGCAACGTGCCGCCCAGCTGGCGCGCAAAGCCGCGGATCAGCTGCATGCCGATCCCGCTGCGCTCGTCTTCCGCTCCCCTGAGATTGCGGCCCGCCGCCATGCCCACGCCATTATCGGCAATCCACAGGCACGCCCGCCCGCCATCAAGCGCGCGCAGGCCCACTTCCAGCGTGCCGTGCAACTGGTCGGGAAAGGCGTATTTGATGGTGTTGCTGACTGCCTCGGTCACGATCAGGGCCAGCGGCACGGCCTGGTCGGGCACCATCAGCAGGTCATCGACGCGGATATCAAGCGTGATGCGGTCTTCATCGGATTCACCAATGGCATGCATGATCTGGCCACACAGTTCGCGCACGAAGCTCTGCATGTTCAGGCTGTACAGCTCGCCATCGGCATACAGGTAGCGATGCAGGGTGGCCAGCGCGCGCACGCGGTCACGCGCCTGGGCGAATTCCTCGCGCGCGCCGGGCTGGCGGATGCGACCCGCCTGCAGGTTGAGCAGGGAGGCCACGATCTGCAGGTTGTTCTTGACGCGGTGATGCATTTCCTTGAGGAGCAGCTCCTGGCGCACCTGCGCGCGTTCAAGGCGCTTTTCATGCCGCGCCAGCCTGCGCGTGGCCTTGCTGAAGGCATGGGCCAGCTGCCTGACCTCAAGCGGCATGGCCCAGTTCGATCGCACGTCATACACCCCGCCAAGCTGCCACTGGTTGACCGAGGCCGTAAGCTGTCGCAGCGGCGTTATGACCAGCACATCCGCACTTTTCGAAGCCCCCAGAAGCCCCACGAGCAGCAGCACCCCGCTGGTGACGAGCGAGATGGCGAACATGACCACCGCATGCCGCTCGCTGGCGTTGCGCCGCGTCATGGTCAGCACATGCACCCCGCCCTGCACCCGCCCGATGGAATACGAGCCTTCGGGCAGGGTGATGTGGTCGTGTTCCACGCCATGCATGACCTCGAAACGCGCCCACTGCATGATCCGCGCCGGTGGGTGATCCTGCCAGTTACAATCCGCGCAAAGGGGGACCGTGGCGCGGGCGTGGGTGTCCATGACCCAGATCTGGATCGGGCCGTTCTGCTGCATCAGGTCAAGCCGGGGGTCGCTGCTCTGCAGCATCGCGCTGCGCCATGACAGCGGCATGATGGCCGTAAGATAGCCCGAGCGGGCCGGGCGACCGGCGTCATCGCCAATCATGGCCCCAACCGTGATGCGGAAATGATCGGGCACGCCCGTCAGCGCATCGGGTATGGCCACGAGCTTCACATCGCCCTGAAAGCGGGGCATCTCGTCAATGCTCAAGGGTGTCGCGTCATGGTCGGGGCCAACGGCGGCGGCGATGTTGCCCCGGTCATCGGCTAGCGCGATCTGGCTGTAATGCCGCCCGGTCAGGGACTCGACAAGCTGCAGCATGCGTGCAAGCCCGCCACTATCGAGCCGCATGCGCGCGACCGCCTGCAGCAGCGAGGCGAGATGCTCGGATTCATGGTGCAGTTCAAGATCGATGCGCGCCACAGCCATATCCGTGCGGTAGCCGGGCGCCTCGAGAGTATTGTGATAACTGTGCCATGCCTGCACGGCCCCGATCAGGGCAATGGGCATGGCCGCAAGCAGGATAATTGCCATCATCCGGCCACGCACGGCGTCGAACACGCGCCCGACACGCGTAAACAGGCTGCGATGACGCCCCCGCCTGCCGCGCCGACCGGAGGAAGGTGGAACGGGCATCTATTTTGTCCGCTTCCGGTCTTCCTCAATAAGACGCAACAGTTCCTCGGGAACAGGCTCTTTGGTCACATCATCGAACAACTGATGCAGCCCTCGCTTCAGCCATAGCTCGAACGCATCATCCGATTTGCTTGTGGACTTCTTTCCTGGTTGCCTGGGAGGACACCTGTCCTTCAGAGCCATCGCATTATCCCGAAGTAAATTCCCGTTCGTAGCTGTATTCTCGGGCAGTTTCATTGGAAATGTATCTTGCTTTTCCTTCAGGCATAACCGCAGGGCATGCCAACGGCTCCAGGCATGGAGCCGTTTATCCCGATCAGTTCATGCCCTCAATCCGCCCCGAGGCTGGCCGCCCTGTCTTCCTGCCGCCAGTAACGGGAAACCGCCAGCAAGACACACGGTATGACAAGCACGAACGGACCAATGGCACCCATGAGGAGAAACATCATGAAATAGGCAAGGCCATGCTCGTACACAAAAGATATGCCAGAAAGAATAAGCTCGCCGAGCGTCTTCTCACTGTTGCCTTTTTTCTTCTTTTCCTCGCCCTCGCCGGAGGCCGTGATATTGGCGATGGCCCGGTTCAGCAGGTGCGAGGAAAAAAGCCATACCAGCAGCATGCTGACAAGCAGGGCCGCCGTGTAGGAAGGACGCTCATACCACCAGCGCGTGTTGAAGAGTCCGAATATATACTGCTCATGATCGTGCATATGTCACCTACCCCCATACAACCGCTGATTGCGCCAGCACGCTCTTCCCTTCTGAAGCCAGGGATATCAACGGTGGTGCCACTGTCAGTGCCATATTCACGCCATAATTCAAAGCAGGAATTCCCGGCTCAGGCCGATGCCGCTGCCGTAGCGACACGGGCCTGCGTGCGCGAACGCAGGCGCTGGACTGCTCCGCGCAGTTCAACGGTGGAGATATCGCGTTCTTCCCCATACAACCACGTGGCGAGCTGGCGGCGGGCGCGGAACACGCGGCTCTTGGCGGTGCCCACGGCGCAGTTCGTGGCGGCGGCGAGTTCATCGTAGCTCATGCCCTGCATCACCACGAGCACCAGGGCCTCGCGCTGGTCAGCGGGCAGGCGGTTCATGGCCTCGGCCAGTTCCTTGACCATCAGGCGCTCTTCATGCGCGCCGCTGCCGGCCATGGCGGAGGCGGGCACATCCTCGATATTGCCGGTCTCGCGCTTCTTGCGCAGGTCGGAAATGAATCGGTTGCGCAGGATGCGGTGCATCCATGCCGAGAAATTGGTGCCCGGCGTAAAGCTGTGCTGGGCGGCCAGCGCATTGCACACGGCATCCTGCACCAGGTCATCGGCTGCCGCACGGTTGCGCGTGAGCGACAGGGCCTGCACACGCAGTCGGGGCAGGATTGCGATCATCTGGTCATGAAAGCTGCTGGTCATTTTCATCTCCCCTGTTTCGTCGTTCATGCCGGTGCAATGAACGGGAAGGAGGAAAGGTTACATTTCCCATGTAACGAAAACGCGAGCACTGCGCAGGGGTTCCCTCAGCCTCCGCCCCTGCTGTCCGTCTGCATGTAGTCCATGATCTGGGCGCGCGCGCGTGAAACACGGGCCTTGAGCGTGCCCACCGTCACGCCGCACACATGGGCGGCCTCGACATAGGTCATTTCCTGCACGCCCACCAGCACCAGCGCCTCGCGCAGGCGGGGGGTGAGCTGCCAGATCGCGCCATTGAGGTCGCGCAGCGCATCGACCTCCCCCGCACCATTGTCACTTTCGGCCTGATCGGGGCGCTGCGCGTAATCCGACATGACATCACGCTCGCGCCGGCCTTTGCGCGCCTGCTCGTAAAACAGGTTGCGCGCGATGGTATAAAGCCACGCCTTCATGCTGGTGCCCGGCGTGAACTGCCCGAGCGCGCCGAGCGCGCGCAGCACGGTTTCCTGCACCAGATCATCCGCCGCCGCGGACTGACCGGTCAGGAAACGGGCAAAACCACGCAATTGTGGCAGGAGAGACAGGATCTCCCCACGCAAGTGCGTGACCCGTGACGGATCGGATGGTATTCTGGATTCCAGTTTGTTTACTCTTCAACTCTTGCAGCACAGTCTAACGCTGTCATGATCCGGAGTGTAACAGTTTATCTGGGGAGATGAATGCCTCATGCCGCTATCACGGCGTCAAGACCTGCTTCGCGCCCTGCCCTATGCCCGGCGTTACGCCCGTGCATTATGTGGCAGCCAGTCGAGCGGCGACCTTCTGGTGGCCGAAAGCCTGCGCGAACTCATGGCGGTGGATGACCCCACCCTGCCCCCGAGGCTACGCCTTTACCAGTGGATCTCGCGCCACCATGCCCAGCACGGCACACAGGAGGCGAAGGCGGGCGGCATGCCGCCGCTGGCGCGCAAGCTGCTCCTGCTCACCTCGCTCGAGGAACTCAGCGTGGCTGACGCCGCCCGCGTTCTGGCCATTGCCCAGCCGCAGGCCGCCGCCATGCTGGAGGATGCCCACGCCCGCCTGCGCTCATGTGCCCAGACCAGCGTGCTGATCATCGAGGATGAACCGATCATCGCGATGGATATCGAGGAGCTGGTGCGCCAGTGCGGCCACACCATTGCAGGCGTTGCCAGCAGCGAGGCCGAGGCCGTGCGCCTTGCGCGCGAGACCCGGCCCGGCCTGATCCTGGCCGACATCAACCTCGGTGATGGCGGCGACGGGATGAATGCCGTCTCGGCCATATTGCAGCACCAGGATATTCCGATCATCTTCGTCACCGCCTACCCCGAGCGGCTGCTCACGGGCGATACGATCGAGCCGGCCTTTGTCATCACCAAGCCGTTCGAACCGCTCACGCTGGCGGTCTCCACCTATCAGGCCGTATCGGGCGGCGTACCACTGAACTGACACAGCCGCATGCCAGTCCCGGCGCAACCGGCATCCCCCTGCCCGGCCAGATGTGTATGCTGCCCCAGTCGTGCTGCCGGACGAAGCTGGGCCGCCATGCGACAGCTGAGTGAAGAGAGGGCAGAATGAAACGGCTGGTCATTGTCTCCAATCGCGTTCCCGTTCCCAAGGAGGGGCTGCGGCCCGGTGGCCTCGCGGTGGTGCTCAAGGACCTGCTGGCCCGCCAGGGCGGCATGTGGTTCGGCTGGAACGGCACCTGCCACCCCGACGCCGCCCACCTCCCGCCCGAACACCAGCAGGCCGAAGGGGTGGAATACGCCACCATCGGCCTCACCCCTGCCGAGCACCGCAATTACTACACCGGTTTTTCCAACTCCACGCTGTGGCCGCTCATGCACTCGCTGCCCGAGCACATCCACTTCGAGCGCCGCGAGCTTGAAACCTACTGGTCGGTCAACCAGCGTTTCTGCGAGAACCTGCTGCCCCTGCTCCGGCCTGATGACATCATCTGGATTCACGACTACCACCTGCTGCCGCTGCCCGCCCTGCTGCGCCGCAACGGGGTGCGCCAGCCCATCGGCTTTTTCCTGCACACCCCCTTCCCCGCGCCTGACATGCTGGCCACCGCGCCTGATGGCGGCACGTTCCTGCGCGACCTGCTCAAGGCGGACCTGCTGGGATTCCAGACCGCTGATGACACCGCCAATTTCATCTTCGCCGCCACCCGCACCGCAGGCGCGGTTCCTGATGGCGAGGACACGCTGGTGTTCGAGGGGCGTACGGTGCGCGTGGGCACCTTTCCCGTCGAGATCGACCCGCAGGCCTTTGCCCGCACCGCAGCCGCCGCAGCCGATTCGCAGGACCTGAAGCGCCTTTCGGGCTCGCTTGCCGGCCGCAAGCTGATCTTTGGCGTGGACCGCATGGACCCCACCAAGGGGCTGGACCACCGGCTGGCGGGCTACGAGCGCATGCTCGAGACCTATCCCGAGCGCGAGCGGCAGGTCACCTTCCTGCAGATCGCGGCCGAAAGCCGCACCGAGGTCGCATCCTACAAGGCGCTGCGCAGGAAACTCGAGCACCAGATCGGCAAGCTCAACGCCCATCGCGGCCAGGCGGACTGGACGCCGCTGCGCTTTCTCACCCGCGGCAGCCCGCGCCCCACGGTGGCGGGTTACATGCGCCTGGCCGATATCGGCTACATCACCCCGCTGCGCGATGGCATGAACCTCGTGGCCAAGGAGTTCATCGCAGCCCAGGACCCCGAGAACCCCGGCGTGCTCATCCTGTCGCGGCTGGCCGGGGCGGCGAAGCAGCTTGACGCGGCCCTGCTGGTCAACCCGCTCGACCATGACGGCATGGCCGATGCGCTCGAGCAGGCGCTGGCCATGTCGGCACCCGAAAAGCGTGAACGCTGGCAGGCCTGCTGGAACGCCATCGCCAACCGCACGGCCCTGGGCTGGGGGCTGTCCTTCCTCAAGCTGCTGGAAAGCACGGCACGCAAATAGGGGTTGCCCACACGGACCTTGCGCCCGCCCCGCCTGACACGACATAAGCGGGTATGGCTCCTCCTCCCCTTCTCCTCCTCCAGGACATTACCCTTACCCTTGGCGGCGCGCCGCTGCTTGATGGCGCGGGGTTTGGCATCGGCCCCGGCGAGCGTGTCTGCCTTGTCGGGCGCAATGGCTGCGGCAAGTCCACCCTGCTGCGCATTGCGGCGGGCGAGATCCAGGCCGATGACGGCACGGTATTCCTCCAGCCCGGCACCACGGTGCGCTACCTGCCGCAGGAACCTGACCTGTCGGGCTTTGCCACCACGCTGGATTACGTGCGCGCGGGCATGGGGCCGAACGACCCGGAATACCGCGCCGAACTGCTGCTGGGCGAACTCGGCCTGAATGGCACGGAAGACCCGGCCACGCTCTCGGGCGGGGAAGCCCGGCGCTGCGCGCTGGCCCGCGCGCTGGCCCCCGAGCCGGACCTGCTTTTGCTCGATGAGCCGACCAACCACCTCGACATGCCCACCATTGAATGGCTGGAGCGCGAACTGCTCTCGCTGTCATCGGCCATGGTCATCATCAGCCATGACCGCCGCCTGCTCGAGACGCTGTCGCGCTCGGTGGTGTGGCTCGACCGTGGCGTGACCCGCAGGCTCGACCAGGGCTTTGCCCGCTTCGAGACCTGGCGCGAGGAGGTGCTTGAGCAGGAGGAGCGCGACAGCCACAAGCTCGACCGCCAGATTGCGCGCGAGGAAGACTGGATGCGCTACGGCGTGACCGCGCGCCGCAAGCGCAACGTGCGCCGCGTGGCTGAACTGGCCGAACTGCGCAACCAGCGCCGCACCGCCATCCGCCCGCAGGGCGGGCTGAAGATGGAAGCCCGCGAGAGCGACCTGTCGGGCAAGCTCGTCGCGGTGGCCGAGGATGTCTGCCGGGCCTATGACCCCGCCCACCCCGTGGTCAGCCACCTTGACCTGCGCGTGCTGCGCCGCGACCGGCTGGGCATCGTGGGGGCGAACGGCGCGGGCAAGAGTACGCTGCTGCGCCTGCTCACCGGGCAGGACAAGCCGGATTCGGGCACGATCAATATCGGCAGCGCGCTGTCGGTCGTTACCCTCGACCAGCAGCGCCGCACGCTCGACCCCAGGGCCACCCTGGCCGATACGCTGACCGGCGGCGGTGGCGACATGGTGCAGGTGGGCGACGAGAAGCGCCATGTCATTGGCTACATGAAGGACTTCCTGTTCCGCCCCGAGCAGGCGCGCACCCCGGTGGGCGTGCTGTCAGGCGGCGAGCGCGGGCGGCTGATGCTGGCCTGCGCGCTGGCGCGGCCCTCGAACCTGCTGGTGCTTGATGAGCCGACCAATGACCTTGATCTTGAAACGCTCGACCTGTTGCAGGAAATGCTGGCCGCCTATTCCGGCACGGTGCTGCTCGTCAGCCACGACCGTGATTTCCTCGACCGGGTCGCCTCCTCCATCCTGATGGCTGAAGGAGGGGGCAGATGGGTGGAATATGCCGGTGGCTACAGCGACATGCTGGCCCAGCGGCAGGATGCAACACTCGCCGCCCGCCCCCGCACCGAGCGCAATGAGGCCGCACCCGCCACAACCGATGTGACCCCCACCACCTCGCCCCGCCAGCCCGCGCGCAAGATGACCTACAAGGACAAGCATGCGCTCGAGCAGTTGCCCAAACAGATGGCCGCACTCGAGGCGGAAATCGAGCGCCTGCGCGCCATCCTGAGCGATGCGGGGCTTTATGCCCGCGACCCTGCCGCCTTCACCGCCGCCACCGCTGCACTGGAAAAGGCGCAGGCCGACCTGACGGCGGCCGAGGAACGCTGGCTGGAGCTTGAAATGCTCCGCGAGACGCTTCAGTCCTCCTGAACGGGGGGGATAATCAGCCCCGAGGCCTCCATCCGCGCCCGCGTGGCGGCAATGCCCTGCGTTACCGCAAGGGCTGCCGCCAGCGCCCGGCGGCCTGCCGCGCCATCAACCAGCACTTTCGCGCCATCAAGGCAGGCGGCGGCAAAGGCCGCATGTTCGGCGGCCAGCGTGTCATGGTCGCGCCATGTGACCGATTCGCGGCGGAAACCGCCGGTGCCCGGCAGCGGCAGGCCCCGCTCGCGCCCGATCATGGTCAGCTCGCGCTTCATGAAATCGGCGGAGAGATAACCCTCCTGCGAGAACACGCGCATGCGCCGCTCGGTCTTGAGCGAGATACGGCTGGCAGCAATCGTGGCAACGCAGCCATTTTCAAAACGCACGCGGGCATTGGCGATATCCTCAAACGGGGAACTCACCGCCGCCCCCAGCGCATCCACGCTCTCGATCGGGCTATCAACAATGGCAAGCACCAGGTCGAGGTCATGGATCATGAGGTCAAGAATGACCGATACATCCGTGCCGCGCGGCTTGTAGGGCGCGATGCGGGTCGCCTCGATATAGAGCGGACGGGTGATGCGCTCGGTAATGGCCCGGTGCTCGGCGGAATAACGCAGCAGATGGCCGACCTGAAGCACCACGCCGTGCTTTTGCGCCAGGGCCATCAGCTCATCGGCCTGCTCCAGCGTCGCGGCCATGGGTTTTTCCACCAGCACATGCCTGTTCGCCGCGAGTGCCTCACGGGCAAGGTCGAAATGATATTCCGCCGGCGCCGCCACGATGATCGCATCGGAACGGGCCAGCAGGTCGGGGTAGGACAGCACCGGCACGCCACCGGCCTCATCGGCCACCTTGCGCGCCCGCGCGGCATCGGGGTCATGGATGCCCACAAGCGCCTCCCGCGCGCCAGACAGCACCTTGAGCGCGTGAAAGCGGCCGAAATGCCCCGCCCCCACAATGCCGATGCGTAACCGCCGTGCTGCGTGCACCATATCCTGCCTTCCCTTCGTGCCGTTCTTCGCGGCCATTTCAAAAGCGGGCCCGTGCCACAACACCTTTGAACCAGCCCCGTGCCGGAGTAGCAGCCAGCACGCCGGTCGCACAGCCCCCGGCATGCCTGCCTGCCACGCGCCAATGCGGCAAAACGGCAACGCCGGGCAGGCGCTCCGCGTATCAGCGGTTGCATCATCGGGCGTGGAGCGGCATGTTCCCGCACTGATTTTACGTGCACACGACACATTGACCATGCCGGGCAAGGGAACCGGCTCAGCCGGGCGCAGGGAGCTTTCCATCAAGTCATGATGTATTACAGTCGGCTCAGAATGGCTTCGGTCATTGGCGTATGTCTGATCGGGCTGGCGCTGTGCCTGCCCAATTTCATCCGCCAGCCCAGCCCCTCCCTGCCATGGCGCCAGATCCATCTGGGCCTTGACCTGCGTGGCGGCTCGTACCTGCTGCTGCAGGTGGACATGGCCAGCGTTACCGCCGACAGGCTGCGCGGCCTGCAGGATGAAACACGCCAGACCCTGCTCAAGGCCGGGCTGGGTTACCGCAACCTTGCCACCGGCGCCCATGAGGTGACATTTACGCCCCGCACGCCGGATGAAACGCAGCCCGACCTCAAGGCGCTGCGCGCCATGCCGATGAACGCGCCGGGCGAGTTTGAGGTAAAACAGGGCGAAAATGGCCAGATCGCCATCACGCTCTCGGCCGATGCCGCCCGCCAGCGCGCCTATGATGCAGTGACCCAGTCCATCGAGATCGTGCGCCGCCGCATTGACGCCACCGGCGCCATCGACCCCGAGATCACCCGCCAGGGCGAGGACCGTATCATTGTGGAGCTGCCGGGCATCAGCGACCCCGAGCGGGTGAAGAACCTGCTCGGCACCACGGCGAAGATGACCTTCCACCTTGTGGCCGATTCCGCCATTGGCTCCGCCGTGCCGCCAGCAGGGGTGGAAATGCTGCCCATGAGCAGCGGACAGGGCACGCTGCCGGTGTTCTCGCACGTGGACGTGGATGGCGCCGACCTGACCAATGCCAGCGCCTCGATCGACCAGCAGAGCGGCGAGTGGGCGGTGAACTTCACCTTCGATTCGACCGGCGCGCAGGAATTTGGCGACGTGACCCGCACAAATGTGGGCAAGCGCTTCGCCATCGTGCTCGATAACAAGGTGATCGAGGCCCCGGTCATCCGCACCGCCATTACCGGCGGCAACGGGCAGATCACCGGGGGCTTTTCCGCCCAGCAGGCCACGGACATCGCCCTGCTGCTGCGCGCGGGCGCACTGCCCGCACCGCTCAACGTCATCGAGCAGCGCTCCATCGGCCCGTCGCTCGGTGCGGATTCGATCCGCGCCGGCGGCTACAGCCTGGCTGCGGGTTTCGTGCTCGTGATCGCGTTCATGGCGCTGTTCTATGGCCGCTTCGGCTGGTACGCCAACATTGCGCTGCTGGCCAACCTGGTGCTGATGACCGCCATCCTCTCGCTGTTCGAGGCCACGCTGACCCTGCCGGGCATGGCGGGCATGCTGCTGACTTTGGGCATGGCGGTGGATGCCAACATCCTGATCAACGAGCGCATCCGTGAGGAAGTAGCCCGTGGCCGCAGCGCGCTGCAGGCCATGCAGGCAGGCTTCGAGCGCGCGACCGCCACCATCGTGGACAGTAACGCAACCGCCCTGCTGGCGCATGTGATGCTGTTTGTTTTTGGAACCGGGCCGGTGCGCGGCTTCGCGCTCACCATCACGATCGGTATCGTGACGACCCTGTTTACCACCCTTCTCCTCTCAAGGATGCTGATGGTGCGCTGGTATGCCCGCACGCGCCCCAGCACCCTGCCGGTCTGAGGCGCGCCGAATGATGTTTGATCGTCCCCTCCTTCGGTTCGTGCCGCGTGGCACGAAAATCAACTTCATGCGCGGGCGCTTCATCGGGCTGGCCACGTCCGCCGTGCTGTCCATCGCCTCGCTGATCCTGTTCTTTCACCCCGGCCTGACGCTGGGGCTGGATTTCCGCGGTGGCATCGTGGTCGAGGCCCGCACGCAGGGGCCGGCTGATTTCAACGTCATCCGCGCGGCCCTTGCGAGCGAGCATGTCTCGGCTGCGGGCGTGCAGTCCTTTGGCGGGCCGGATGACGTGCTGATCCGCCTCGACACCCCGCCCGACAGCGAGCCCGACCACGAGGCCCGCACGCAGGCCATGGTCGACTCCGTGCGCCATGCCATCGCCACCCTGCCCGGCGCGCAGGTGCTGCGGGCGGATGCGGTGGGGGCTTCGGTTTCGAAGGAACTGTTCCGCAACGGCATGCTGGCGCTGGGCATCAGCCTGCTGATGATCCTGGCCTATATCTGGTTCCGTTTTGAGTGGGAGTTTGCGGTCAGCGCGGTGGTGACGCTGGTGCTGGACCTGACCAAGGCCATCGGCTTTCTGGTCATTACGCATTTCGAATTCGATCTGGTGATGGTGGCCGCCATCCTGACCATTCTGGGCTATTCCACCAACGACAAGGTGGTGGTGTATGACCGCGTGCGCGAGAACCTGCGCAAATACCGCACCATGCCGCTGGCCGAACTGATCGACCTGTCGATCAACGAGACGCTGAGCCGCACGCTGGGCACATCGTGCACCGTGTTCCTCGCCGCCTTGCCGCTGGCGCTGTTTGGCGGGGCCAGCCTGTCCGGCTTTGCGTGGGTGATGCTGTTCGGAATCGTGGTGGGCACGTCGTCATCCATCTTCATCGCGGCACCGCTGCTGCTGCTGATGGGCGAGAAGCGCCTGCGGCGTGATGCACGGCCGCCCACGCGCCCCTGAGCGCATGCTGAAAAGTTTTGGGTGACGCCTTTTTGTAAAAAGACTTCACCACAAACTTTTCTCAAAATTATCTGGGGGCAGGTCCGGCCGGGGGTGGCGCGACCTGCCCTTTTGCATTGACGGGCATGGGGGGCGCGCCGGGAATGCACCGCGGGGGCGCCATGCCATGCAGCGTGGACGGGTCGGTCTGGTTGGTGCAGGCCACCATCAGCGCCACGGCCTGCCGACCATCGCGGCGCGCGCGACCCGAAGGCTTCTGCAGCATGGTCATGATCGTGTGCTTGCCGTATTTGAGCGAGGTCGCCATGTCATACACCTGCTGGCCCGACAGCCCGCCATCCTGCAGGCGGCTGACAAGCCCGCCCTCGGCCATGAAATAGGTCGAGACCAGCAGGTAATCCTGTGCCGGGCCAGGCAGGCGCGCCATGTCCAGGCGCTGCGGGCCATGGCAGCCCGCAAGCAGGCTGGCTGCGGCCACAAGCAGCATGCCGGAACGGACATGTCGTCGGATATCAATCATGTAGCGCCAACCCTGTAACGGCTGTGAAAACTCTCATGCGGAACGCATGTCCCGCGCCGTGGCCAGGCCAGGCGGGCGGGTTGCGGCCATCGGGTTACACAAACACCGCATCCGATCAACCCGCGCCTGCGATAGTGGGCACGCGGGCCATCGGGCACAAGGGCGCAGGCGGACACAAAAAAAACGGGCACCCACGCCGGGGTGCCCGTTCTTACGCCGCGTCCGGAGTGTGCGTTCAGGCCTTGGGGGCCTCGCCCTTCTGGGCGGCTTCGGTCTTGAGCACGTCGAGAATGTCCTGCAGCAGCAGTTCGCTGCGCGGGGGCGCGGGCGGGGTTGCCGGCTTCTCGGCTTCTTTCTTCGCGGTCAGGCGGTTGATGACCTTGACCACCCAGAAAATCACGAAGCCGATGATAACGAACTGGATCACGGCGTTGAGGAACAGACCCACGTTCAGCGTAACGGCGCCTGCCTTCTGGGCATCGGCCAGCGTGGCCAGATGCGGGCCGCGCAGGGTGATGAACAGGTTGGTGAAGTCGATGCCGCCAATGAGCAGGCCAAGGATGGGGGTGAAGATATCCTTCACCAGGCTGTTCACGATGGCCGTGAAAGCCGCGCCGACGATAACACCGACAGCGAGGTCAACCACGTTGCCACGCATGAGGAAGTTACGGAATTCGCCCAGCCAGCCGGGTACATGAATATCCTTGACGTGCAGTTCAGGCACGTGATCCGGCAGTTTTGCCATTAACGCCTATCCTTTATTTCTTTGAAGATATTCACTCCTAGCAACATCGGGCGCGCGTGACGACTGCATCAATGCCGCTTTTTTGCCATTCCGCTCCCCTGATGCAACGCGGTAACACTCCATCTGCCTGCGGCGGGCGCGGGTTTTCTTGCCATCGGGTGTTGATCTCGGGCATCCATCTCGTCTATAGGCCTGCCGAACATACGCCCCCGGTCGGCATCGGTGGGCCCAGCGCGAAAGTTGTTTGAAATGAAATCCGGCATCCACCCCGACTACCACGAAATCAATGTCATCATGACCGATGGCACCGAGTACAAGACCCGCTCCTGCTACGGCAAGCCGGGCGACACGCTCCGCCTCGACATCGACACCAAGTCCCACCCGGCGTGGACCGGCGTGCAGCGCATGATGGACACCGGGGGCCAGGTCGCCAAGTTCAACAAGAAGTTCGGCGCGCTCGGCCAGCGCAAGAAGGGCTGATTACCCTCACCTCCACCGAACACACACTGCGGTTACCGGCAATGCCCGGTCCCTTGAACGGGGGGCCGGGCATTCCCATGTCTGGACTATGCGAACGCCCGAGCGGGTTCGCATAATCCCTACAGCGCGGCTCGCTCGAGCGAGGAGCCGCCCACCCGCAGACCTTGCTTCATGGAGGTTTTGAAAATGGCTTATGATTTCGCACCGCTGTTTCGCAGCGCGATCGGGTTTGACCGGCTGGCCCAGCTTGTCGATACGGCGGCCCAGAATCCGGTCAGCCCGTCCTACCCACCCTATAACATCGAAAAACTGTCCGATGCCCGCTACGTCCTGACCATGGCGGTGGCAGGGTTCGGCCCCGATGACATCGAGCTGACCGTGCAGGACAACACGCTGATCGTGGCTGGCCGCGTGGCGGAAAACACGCAGGACCGCGAGATGCTCCATCGTGGCATCGCCACCCGCGCGTTCGAACGCCGCTTTGTGCTCGCTGACCATGTAGTCGTGGAAAAAGCGGACATGACCAACGGCCTGCTGCGCATTGCCGTGCGCCAGATCGTGCCCGAGGCGCTCAAGCCGCGCCGTATTCCCATCTCGTCAGGCCAGGTGATGGGCATGGAGGACGCACAGCCCGCGCCGGACTCCGTTGCAGCGCCCGCCATGGCGGCGCAGCCCGCCGCCTGTGGCTGCGCCGCCTGAACAGGGTCATGGATTATGGGGGCGGGCCATCTGGCTCGCCCTTTTTTGCATGGTTGCGGATGCCCGCCCGATTGGCGGCCGTATTTTCAAACTCCGGGCTGATGGATGCGAAACATCCAGCGCGGGCGGATTGAAGCCTTGACCTTTGGCGCCCTCAACCTTCATATCACTTCCACGAGTGTTTTCCGTTTCTGGCGCGCCAGCAGGTACGCACGGTTCCCGCTTCGGGATGGAACCGTTTCAAACACCCTTTCAGGTGCCTGCGTGTGGCGCCACACGCTGTAGGACCTGAGTGACAATGACTGCCCTGCCCCTGATGCCCAAGGCAACCGCCGTGTGGCTTATTGAAAAGACGGCACTGACCTTTACCCAGATTGCCGAATTCTGTGGAATGCACCCCCTTGAGGTGCAGGCCATCGCCGATGGCGAAGTGGCGCAGGGAATCGTGGGCTATGACCCGATTGCCAACCACCAGCTGACCCAGGCGGAAATCGACCGCTGCGAAAAGGACCCTGAGTCGCGCCTCAAGATCCTGCCACCCGCCAACCCGATCAACCGCCGCTCGAAGGGCGCGCGTTACACCCCGGTGGCCAAGCGTAACGACCGCCCGGATGCGATTGCGTTCATTCTGCGCAACTTCCCGCAGCTGTCCGAGCAGCAGACCAGCAAGCTGCTGGGCACCACCAAGGACACGATCGAGAAAGTGCGCAGCAAGCAGCACTGGAACAGCCCCAACATCAAGCCGCGTGATCCCGTCACGCTGGGCCTGTGCAGCCAGACCGACCTCAATGCCATGGTTGCCGCCGCCAATGAGCGCCTTGCCCGTGAAGGCCAGGCCGTTCCCCCGCCGCTGGAACTGGACGACGACAGCGAGCACTCACTGTAAGCCTGACCGCCCGGCAGCATGACCCGCCGGGCGGAAAGCAGGGCTTTTTTCAGCCCAGCCTGGCCAGTCGCTCGATTTCTTCCTTTACGCGCAGTTTTTCCAGCTTGAGCCGCCTGATCGCGCCCTCGTCGGGCAGCGGCCTGCGGTCTTCATCAAAAATGCGGGCATCAAGCCGCGCATGGCGAGTTTTGAGGCTGTTGATACGTGCTTCATACGACATGGAATCCTCCAGCGTCCTTGCTACGACCCGATCAGGCTAGACCAGACGCGCAGGCGAATTCCATGCTAAAATTGCAGACCGTGGGCGAAGGCGCGCATTTCGCCTTTTGGCGCGGATATGCTTAGACTAGCGCCCTGCCCACCGAACAGATGAGCCGCCATGCTGACAGATCGCGAGACCCTCCTTCGCAAGCTGCATGAACTGCGCAGCGAACATCGTGACCTTGATACGGTCATAAGCCGCATGGCCCTGCAGATATCGGACCAGTTGCAACTGCAACGGCTGAAAAAGCGCAAACTGCTGCTCAAGGACGAGATCACCTGGCTGGAAAGCCGCCTGATCCCCGACAGTATTGCCTGACGACCTGACGAGAGTATTTCAAACCGTGAGCCACCCTTCTCCCGCCTCTTCCGCCGCCCCCCGCGTGGGGATCATCATGGGCAGCCAGTCCGACTGGGAAACCATGCGCCACGCCACCGCCGTGCTGGAAAAGCTTGAGGTTGCGCATGAGGTGCGCATCGTCTCCGCCCACCGCACGCCTGACCGGCTGGCGGAATATGCAAAATCCGCCCAGGGGCGTGGTCTTTCGGTCATTATAGCGGGCGCTGGCGGGGCGGCGCACCTGCCGGGCATGTGCGCGGCGTGGACGGCGCTGCCGGTGCTGGGGGTTCCGGTCGAATCGCATGCGCTCAAGGGCATGGACAGCCTGCTTTCCATCGTGCAGATGCCCGGCGGCATTCCCGTGGGCACGCTGGCCATTGGCAAGGCTGGGGCCACCAATGCCGCCCTGATGGCATCTGCCATCCTTGCCCTGTCCGACCCCGCGCTGGGCGCGCGGCTGGCAGCATGGCGCGCGGCCCAGACGGCGGCCGTGGCGGATGAGCCGACCCGATGAGCATGCTGCTCCCCGGTTCCGTTCTGGGCATTGTTGGCGGTGGCCAGCTTGGCCGCATGTCCGCCATCGCCGCCGCCCGCCTTGGCTACCGCGCCCATATCCTGACCACCGAGGCCGATGGCCCGGCGGCCCAGGTGGCGCATGCCGTAACCCTTGGCAAATATGATGACCACGACGCCCTGCGCCGCTTTGCCGGTGCGGTGGATGTCATTACCTTCGAGTTCGAGAACATCAGCGCCGACGGGCTTGACCTGCTCTCGAGCCTGCGCCCGGTTCACCCGGCGGGCGCGATCCTGCGCATCAGTCAGGACCGCATTGCCGAGAAAAGCTTCATGGGCGAGCACGGCATTCCCGTAGCCCCCTGGCATGCGGTGGAAAGCCGGGCCGACCTTGACCGCGCGGCCGAAGTGCTGGGCTACCCCTTTATCCTCAAGACCACGCGGCTGGGCTATGACGGCAAGGGGCAGGCCCGCATCCATAGTGCTGCCGATCTGAACGCCGCATTTGATACGTTGCGCCCCCACCCGCTGGTGGCCGAGGGCATGATCCGCTTCGCCTGCGAGGTCAGCGTGATGGTGGCCCGCAACGAACGCGGCGAGATCAGCACCTTTGACGTGACCGAGAACCGCCACCGCAATGGCATTCTCGACATCAGCCTGGCTCCGGCCCGCATCAGCCCTGATCTGGCGGCGCAGGCCCATGACCTGGCCCGGCGCATTGCCACGGCCCTCGGCCTTGTGGGCCTGCTGGGCGTGGAGATGTTCGTGGACCATGACGGTAGCCTGCGCGTGAACGAGATTGCCCCCCGCCCCCATAATTCCGGCCACTGGACCATGAATGCCTGCCCGGTTGACCAGTTCGAGATGCATGTGCGTGCCGTAACCGGCCTGCCGCTCCCGCCCGCTACCCGTCATAGCGATGCGGTGATGAAAAACCTGATTGGCCCCGATGACATGGCGCTGTGGCCCGAAATCATGGCCACTCCGCACCTGCTGGCCCACCATTACGGCAAGGCCGAGGCCCGACCGGGGCGCAAGATGGGGCATGTGAACGTGATCTTTCCGCCCGGCAGCCTGCCCGGTGAGTTTGGCGTTGAAGCCGCACTCGGCCCGCTGGCCACACCTGCCGCCCCCCAGGGACGACACCTTCAGCGCCTAAACGTTTTGATGAAGCTTTTTTCAAAAAGCTTCAGATAGTGCTGCCTTTTTGAAGTAAAGGCAGCGCCCGGAAACGTTGTCCTGACGGCAAACCGTTGCCCATGCGTCTGCTCAGGCAATCAGCCCCATGGCGCGGAAACTGTGGGTCCGCCCGTTGCCCACAATAATGTGGTCATGCACCACAACGCCCATCAGCTTGCCGATCTGGGCAATGCGCATGGTCATCTCGATATCGGCGCCCGAGGGTTCGGAGCGACCGGCAGGGTGGTTATGGGCCAGCACCAGCCTTTCGGCACCAAGCTGCAGGGCGCGCCGCATGATCTCGCGCGGATAGACGGGGGAATGATTGACCGTGCCGGTGCCCATCAGGTCATCGGCCAGCAGGTGGCATTGCCCATCGAGAAACAGCACCCGGAACTGCTCGATCACCTCATGACCCATGCAGGCCTGCAGGTAGGCCTCCAGCCCCTTGCGCCCCGAGAGCACATCCGTGCGCCGCACCCGACCCCGATACAGCCGTAACGCCGCCTCGCGCGCCACCGCCAGCAGCGGCGGCACCAGGGCGCTACGCCCGGCTACTTCATCAAGGCCGCCCACATGCGCCGACAGCGCCATACCCGCCGAGCCGAAACGCGCCAGCAGGTTCGCGGCCAGGCGATCGGGGGCGGGATGCGCCGTATCGAGCGTGCGGATGAGGCGATGGAGGAGCGCATGGTCCTGCGCGCGGCTGATGCTGCCGCCCAGAGGCACCGATGCGGAAGCAGGTGGCCTAGAATCGGACAAAACGGCCCTTCCTCAACAATTGCAGGACAGAACACGCTGCCATGGTGCATGATGGCGACAAAATAAGGAGGTTATGAACCTGCATGCGTCTCCATCAGTCCCATACCGTACTTTTTGACCTCGATGGCACCATCATCCGCTCGCGCGATGGCATTGTCGAATCCATCCATGCCGTGCTGCGCGACCTCGGGCATGAACCCGACATGTCGATGGACCTGACCTGGGTGGTCGGCCCGCCGCTCGAGGAACTGATCGGCCATATCCTCGCCCATTATGGCGATGACCGGGTGCACGAGGCAATGGCGCTGTACCGCAGGCATTACGAGTCGGGCGGCATGCACAAAAGCCCGGTTTTCGAGCATATGCGCGAGGTGATCGAGACCCTCTCGGCCGAAGGCGTGCGGCTGTTCGTGGCCACGTCCAAGCCGCGCTATCTGGCGCGCAAGATCCTGCACATGCGCGGCCTCGTACAGTATTTTGATGGCCTGTCCGGCGCGCGCGAAGATGAAAGCGGGGCCGAAAAGCCCGAACTGATCGCCGCCGTGCTGCGTGAATATGCGGTCAATCGTGAAGATGCACTGATGATCGGCGACCGCCGCTTCGACATCAGCGGGGCGCATGCCAACCACGTGCGCGCGCTCGGCGTGCTGTGGGGCTACGGCACGCGCGAGGAACTGGTGCAGGCGGGCGCGGACGCGCTGGTCAGCCAGCCTGCCGAACTGCTGGCTGCCATCCGCCAGCAATTCGCGGCGGCCGAGGCGCATCCCCACGGCTGAACACGCCGCCTGCACTCAAAAATGACTGTCCTGCCGCTTTCAGCGTTCCATCATCGCCCGCATGCTCACCGTCTGTCCTGCGCCGCGCACCAGGCAGTCCTGAAACATCAGGCCGAGCAGGCGGGCATGCGTGTGCAGCATGCGCAAAAAGCGGAGTTCGGGCAGGTTTTCCGGCGGTGGCGGCGCGTGCTGGCCCATATCGCGCACTGCAATAAGCGAGACCGCATGCAGCTCAAGCGCGCGGGCCAGCACCGTGCGGCACTGTTCGGACGCCGGACCTGCGGGCACGACCTCATCGGCCAGCATGTGGCATGCTGAATCAAGGTAGAACAGCCGCATGCCATCAGGCGCGGTGGCAGGCAGGCGGTCGCAGTAATCGAGCAGCACCGCCATATCGGTAAAAACAACCTGCCCGCGCAGATCGGCATGGGCCAGGCGCTGCGCCACCTCCGCGGGCACGCCCATGACCGCGACCCCGCGCGGCCCCAGCCCCGCCGCGCGCAGGGCGGCAGGCGTGGCCTCGAGCACCGCCTCGAGGCTGCCAAACGTTGCCAGCAGCGCCTTGGCCTGCGGCTTGGTGTCACGCCGGGGCGTTGCCGCAAACAGCAGCACCTCCAGCAGTTCATAATCAGCCAGCGAGTGCGCGCCCGCCACGCGAATGCGCTGGCGCATGCGCCCCCTGTGGCCGCCGGGGCCCACCCGTGCCGGTGTTTTTGTGGGTTCCGTTTCTTTCATTCCCCCTCCCTGCGCCTGATAGCATTGGTGCGCACTGCCCGGATTGGTATAGAAGAAAGCGTGATGGACAGCCTTATCCCTACCGGCAACGCGCCGGAATATCTCAGCCGCCTCAACCCCGAGCAGCGCGACGCGATCGAGACCACCGATGGCCCGCTGCTGGTCCTTGCCGGCGCGGGCACGGGCAAGACGCGGGTGCTGACCACGCGGTTCGCGCATATCCTGCTCTCTGGCCGGGCACGCCCCAGCCAGATTCTGGCCGTGACCTTTACCAACAAGGCCGCGCGCGAGATGCGCGAGCGCGTAAGCGCGCTGCTGGGCGAACCGGCGGAGGGGCTGTGGCTGGGCACCTTCCACGCGCTGTGCGCGCGCATGCTGCGCCGCCATGCGGAATATGTGGGGCTTACCAGCAGCTTCACCATCCTTGATACCGATGACCAGTTGCGCCTGCTCAAGCAGGTGCTCGAGCCCTACCGTATCGACACCAAGCGCTGGCCGCCACAGGGGATCATGGGTGTGATCCAGCGCTGGAAGGATCGCGGTCTCGTGCCCGACGCCATCACGGCGGCCGAGGATACGGATTTCGCCAATGGCCGCTGCGCCGAGATCTATGCCGACTACCAGACGCGGCTGAAACAGATCAACGCCTGCGACTTTGGCGACCTGATGCTGCACATGACCGAAATCATGCGCAAACACCCCGCTGTGCTGGAGCAGTATCACCGCTACTTCCGCTACATTCTGGTTGATGAATATCAGGATACCAACACCATCCAGTACCTGTGGCTGCGGCTTCTGGCCCACAGGGCAGGCCAGCCATCAAACATCTGCTGCGTGGGCGATGATGACCAGTCCATCTACTCATGGCGCGGGGCGGAGGTGGAGAACATCCTGCGTTTCGAGCGCGACTTCCCCGGTGCGCGCGTGGTGCGGCTCGAGCGCAATTACCGCTCCACCCGCCAGATCCTTGGCGCGGCATCGGGTCTGATCGCCCATAACGAGGAGCGGCTTGGCAAGACGCTGCACCCCGGCCGCGAGGATGCGGAGGGCGAGAAGGTGCGCGTTATTTCCGTGCAGGACTCCGATGACGAGGCCCGCATGGTCGGCGCCGAGATCGAGCGCCTGCGCGGCGATGGCCACGCCATGAGCGAGATCGCCATCCTCGTGCGCGCGGGCTTCCAGACCCGCGCGTTCGAGGAGCGGCTGATTACCCTGGGCCTGCCCTACCGCGTGGTGGGGGGCCTGCGCTTTTACGAGCGCGCCGAGATCCGCGATGCCATTGCCTATATGCGCGTGGTCAGCCAGCCCTCCGATGATCTGGCGTTCGAGCGCATCATCAACGTGCCGCGCCGGGGCGTGGGGGCAACGGGGCTGCAGAAGCTGCACATGCACGCCCGCGAACGCCAGATGCCGCTCACCGCCGCCGTGCTGGAAATGCTCGCCACCGGCGAGATCAAGGGCCGTGCCAAGGAACAGCTCACCGCGCTGATGCAGGCGTTGGCCACCGCGCGCGAGCAGGCCGGGCGCGAGGGGCATGTCGTGGCCATAGACAACCTGCTGGAGGCAAGCGGGTATGTCGAGATGTGGAAGGCCGACAAGTCACCCGACGCGCCGGGCCGGATCGAGAACCTGAAGGAACTCGTCCGCTCGCTGGCCGATTACGAGAACCTCGGCGGGTTCCTCGAACATGTCGCCCTTGTCATGGATACCGAGGCGAAGGCTGGCGATGACAGCATGAGCATCATGACGCTGCATGGCGCCAAGGGGCTGGAATTCGATACCGTGTTCCTGCCCGGATGGGAGGAAGGGGTCTTTCCCTCGCAGCGCACCCTTGATGAAGGCGGCCTGAAAGGGCTGGAGGAAGAACGCCGCCTGGCCTATGTGGGCATTACGCGCGCGCGCAGGCTGGCCATCATCAGCCACGCCGCCAACCGGCTCATCTATGGCAGCTGGCAGTCCGCCATTCCCAGCCGGTTTGTGGAAGAGCTGCCCGCCGAACATATTGAAAGCCGGGGCGACAGCACCAGCAGCCGCCGCAACTTCCTGGGCCGCCCGGCGGTGTTCGGTTCCTCGCCCTTCCCGCTCGTGGCGGCGCGGCGGGTGCATGATGTCACCCCCGCAGCCGCCACGACGCCCGGCATGAAGGTGGGGGTGCGTGTCTTCCACCAGAAATTCGGCTACGGCACGATTACCTCGGTCGAGGGAAACCGGCTGGAAGTCGCGTTTGAAAAAGCAGGCCCCAAGCGGGTGATCGATAAATTTGTTAAGCAGGTATAGATGAGCCTTTCCCCCCGGCGTCACGCCACCGAACTTGAAACCATATCGGTCACCGTTCCGCCCGATGCGGTCGAGGCCTACGAATCGGCACTCGCCACCGTATGCGCCACCATTGGCATCTTTGAACTCGATGACAGCCAGACCCTGTGGCGCGTGGAAGGGGTAAAGGACACCGGCTGCGGCGAGGACGAACTGCGCGCGGCCCTGATCCTCGCCGCCCTGACCAGCGGCGTGGATGCCGAACTCGAGCGCAGCCACACCGAGGCCGAAGGCTGGCTGGCCCGCACCTACGAATCATTCCCCGAGCAGCTTGCAGGCAGGCGCTTCGCCATTCGCGGCACGCACCTTGAAGATGCGCCCAACCCGCAGCGCATCACCATAACACTTGATGCGGGTGTTGCCTTCGGCTCGGGCGAGCACGGCTCCACGCGCGGCTGCCTGCGCGCGCTCGAGATGGTGGCATATCGCAAACCCCGCCGCATTCTCGACCTTGGCTGCGGCTCGGGCATTCTGGCCATGGCGGCGGCGGCACTGCTGCACAGGCCGGTGCTGGCAACCGATATCGACCCGTGGTCGGTGCGGGTGACAAAACGCAACGCCGCCATGAACGGGCTGGCCAATCTGGTTGACTGCCACCTGGGCAATGGCTGGGCCACACCCGCCATCCGCCGCCATGCGCCCTATGATCTTGTGTTCGCCAATATCCTCGCCCGCCCGCTGTGCAGCATGGCGGCTGACCTGGCGCTCAACCTGCTGCCCGGCGGCACCGCCATCCTGGCAGGCCTGCTCAACACGCAGGTGTGCATGGTGCTCGCCGCCCATCGCCGCCACGGGCTTGTTCTCGAGCGCCACCTGCGCGAAGGAGACTGGGGCACGCTGATCCTGCGCAAACCCCATGGCTGACACGCCCGCCCTCCTGATCCGCGATGCAACGGATGACGACATCCCCGCCATTGTCGAGATCGTCAACCACGCCATCCGCAACAGCACCTCGATGTGGGAAACGCAGGAAACCACGCTCGAGGCCCGGCTGGAGTGGCTGCACACCAGCCAGGCCAGCGGCTTTCCCGTGCTGGTGGCGCAGATGCCCGATGGCAATGTGGCGGGCTACAGTAGCTGGAAGATGTTCCGCCCGTTTTCAGGCTACCGCCATACGGTGGAGCATTCGCTCTATATCGCACCCGCCTACAAGCGCCAGGGCATTGGCAGCGCCCTGTTGCAGGCCCTGTGCGAGCGGGCGAAGGCGGCGGACGTGCACGTGATGATTGCAGGCATTACATCGACCAACATCGCCTCACGCAAGCTGCATGAGCGCTTTGGCTTCCAGCACGGGGGCCTGCTGCCTGAATGCGGCACCAAATACGGTCGCTGGATGGACCTGCTGTTCCTGTACCGCATCATGTCGCCGGTGTGAGTTCCAACCCCATCTGAGGATACGCCCATGTCGCCTGCCCCGAACCGCCCCGATGCCCTGCGCGCTGCCCTGAGCCAGATGGGCGTGGACGGCTTCATCCTGCCGCGTGGCGATGAACATCTGGGTGAATACGTCGCCCCCTGCGCGGAGCGGCTGGCCTGGCTCACCGGGTTTACCGGCAGCGCGGGGCTGGCTGCCATCCTGCCCGACCGTGCCGCCGTGTTCTCCGATGGGCGCTACATTACCCAGATGGACCAGCAGGTTGATGGCGCGGCATGGGAGCGGCTGCACATCACCCGGACCCCGCCAGCCGGCTGGCTGGCGCAGCACGGCGCGCAACAGCGCATCGGCTACGACCCGCGCCTGATTGCCGAGAGCGCGCTGCGCCCCTTCAATGATGCCGGGCTGACACTCGTGCCGCTGGCCGAAAACCCGGTGGACCAGATCTGGACTGACCGCCCTGCCCCCCCCTGCACGCCCTGCGTGCCACAGCCCGAGGCCTGGGCCGGACAGGCCAGCGCTACCAAGCGCGAAGCCATTGCCACCAGCCTGCGCGCGGCGGGCGAGCATGCGCTGGTGCTCAGCGACCCCGCCTCGATCGCGTGGCTGCTCAACATCCGCGGCACCGATGTGCCCTACACCCCGCTCAGCCTGAGCTTTGCCATCGTGCATGATGACGGGCGGGTGACGCTGTTCATCGACCCGGCCAAGGTAACGCCGCAGACGCGCGACTGGCTGGGGGCGGACGTGACCCTGCTGCCGCCCGCAGCACTGGAGGCGGGACTGCGCGCCCTGGCCCCGGCCCGCGTGCAGGTGGACCCCGCCCGCAATGCCATCTGGTTCATGCAGGTGCTCGAACAGGCCGGGGCCACGGTCATCCGCAAGGATGACCCATGCCAGTTGCCCAAGGCCATCAAGAACCCGACCGAGCAGGAAGGCAGCAGGCGTGCCCACCTGCTTGATGGTGTTGCGATCTGCCGCTTCCTGCACTGGCTGGATGAAAACGCGACCCGCACCACGGAACTGGCGGCTGCGGAACAGCTCAATGGCTTTCGCAACGACTGCCCCGATTACCGTGAGGAGAGCTTTCCCGCCATTTCCGGCGCGGGGCCGAATGGCGCGATCATCCACTACCGCGTCACCCCCGAAAGCAACCGCGCGCTGCACGCCAACGAGGTCTACCTGATCGATAGCGGCGGGCAGTATCCCTTTGGCACCACCGACATCACCCGCACCATCTGGACCGGGCCGGGTGCGCCCGATGCGGATGTGCGCGATGCCTTTACCCGCGTCCTGCGCGGGCATATCGCACTGGCCCGCGCGCGCTTCCCCAAAGGGGTGACCGGGCATGCGCTTGATGCGCTGGCCCGCCATGCCCTGTGGGAGGGCGGCCTGAATTACGATCATGGCACCGGCCACGGCATTGGCAGCTACCTGTCGGTGCATGAAGGACCGGCCACGATCTCGCCCGTGTTCCGACCCGTGGCGCTGCATGCGGGCATGATCCTGTCCAACGAGCCAGGCTATTACCGGCCGGGCGCGTTTGGCATCCGGCTTGAAAACCTGCACCTGATCCAGCCCAGCAGGGTGGGCGAGGCCAACCGTTCGTTCCTGGAGTTCGAGGTGCTGACGCTTGCCCCCTTCGACAGGCGGCTGATCGATGCCCCCAGCCTGTCAGCAGCCGAAACTGTATGGCTCGATGGCTATCATGCACGGGTTTTTGAAAGCATTGCCCCGCATCTGCAGACTCCGGCGCGCACGTGGCTTGCGGCAGCCTGCGCGCCGCTGCACGCCGGATAATGTGACTGTAAAACCGCAGGCCCCACCCCGTGGCCCGATTGTCACGCCGGACTGGGGGGCCTAGGACTTTTAACCAGTTCCGACGGGGCACCCGGCAACGAACCGGGTCCGCCAAGCCGGTGCGTATGCTGAAACGCTTTTCAGTAGCAAGCACTAAAGGGAGACGTTCGAGAATGTCCGCAGAAAAAACAATTCCCGCTACCCTGATTCCCGGTGATGGAATCGGGCCTGAAATTGTCGACTCCGTTGTCGAAATCCTTGATACCGTTGGCGCGCCCTTCAAATGGGAAAAGGCGCTTGGTGGTGTTTCCGCCCTTGAAGCCACCGGCAGCCCGCTGCCCAAGGAGACGATCGAGAGCATCCGCCGCACCGGCCTTGCGCTGAAAGGCCCGCTGACCACTCCCGTCGGTGGTGGCTTCAAGTCCATCAACGTGACACTGCGCCAGGAGTTCGGCCTGTTCGCGAATGTGCGCCCCACAAAAACGATCGTGCCGGGCGGCCGCTTCGAGAACATCAACCTCGTCATCTTCCGCGAGAACCTCGAGGGCTATTACGCCGCACTCGAAAATTACATTCCCGTTGGTGATGACCCGCATGCCATCGCAACGAGCGCAGGCTACACCTCGCGCGCGGAATGCAACCGCATCGTGCGTTATGCCTTTGAATACGCGGTCAAGAACAACCGCAAGCGCGTCACGCTGGTGCACAAGGCCAACATCCTGAAGCTGCTGACCGGCCTGTTCCTTGAGGAAGGCCGCAAGGTAGCCAAGGAATATGAAGGCCGCGTGGAAGTGAACGAGCGCATCGTTGACGCCTGCGCCATGCAGCTCGTGACCGACCCGTGGCAGTATGACTGCATTGTCACCACCAACCTGTTTGGTGACATCCTGTCCGACCTGACCGCTGGTCTGGTTGGCGGGCTTGGCCTCGCACCGGGTGCGAACATTGGTGAAAAAGCCGCCGTGTTCGAGGCCGTGCATGGTTCGGCTCCCGACATTGCGGGCCAGAACAAGGCCAACCCGACCTCGCTGCTGCTGGCGGCGAACATGATGCTGGCACATGTGGGCCGCCAGGACCTGGCCACCCGCATCGACAAGGCCATCGAGAAGGTCATCTCCTCGGGTGCCGTGCGCACCGGCGATCTCGGCGGCAAGGCCAGCACGACCGATCTGACGGCGGCGCTGAAGCAGGCCGTTTCCTGATCCTGCCATAGCCTGCGGCGGGGCAACCTGCCGCAGGTACATGCAAAAAGGGCCGTGGCATGACTGCCACGGCCCTTTTTGCTTCCTGATGACGTGCTTGAGCGCACTGACCCTGAGCTATCCGGTAAGGCCGGTCGGCGATGTGCCCGCCGCGCGCCTCCTGCGCCGAGGGCCGCGTCCTTTGCAGCTTTTTGAAAAAAGCGTTACCAGAAACTTCCGGTTTTTAAGGAAATCAGGTCTCAACTGCCACGATAGGTCGAAAACCCGAACGGTGAGACCAGAAGTGGCACATGGTAATGCCCACCCTTGCCATCCGCCCCTGCTGCCGCCATGCCAAACGCAATCGGCACCATATCAAGGAAGGGCGGCTCGGACAGGGCCGCCCCCTGTGCGCGGAAATACTCCGCCACGGCGAATTCCAGCCGGTAGGCGCCGGGGCGCATCTCGCCCATCTGCTGGCCCAGTTCGGGGCAACGGCCATCCGCGTTGGTCACGCCCCTGAACAGGCAGTCCTGCCCCGCCCACAGGCTGATCGCCATGCCAGCGGCGGGCTTGCCCGATACGAGATCAAGCACATGGGTGGAAAGCGTGCTCATACTTCATGCTCCAGGCGTTCGAGCACATCAACCAGGCGGAGTGCTGCAATCTTGTTGATCTCGGCCAACGCGGTCTGCTGCTCGGCCTCGGGCGTGTTTTCCAGCCGCGTCCGCAGCCCGTTCAGGATCGCCTGCTTGTCCGAGCGCCGCACGCAGATGATGAACGGCATGCCGAATTTGGCGGCATAAGCCTCATTGAGCGCACGGAAGTTGGAAAACTCATCGGGCGTCAGCCGGTCCAGCCCGGCGGAGGCCTGCTCGGCAGCCGAGGCCGAGGTAAGCGTGGGGTCCACCCCCATGCGCTGCGCAAGTTCGGGATGGGCGCGGATCAGGGCCATTTTCTCGGCCTCCTCCGCCTGCTCCAGCACCAGCGCCATGGCGGCCAGCATCGCCTCATGCCCGCTGAAGGGCGCACGGCCATGGGCACGCTGGGCAATCCAGGGGGAATGCTCGTATATCGGGCCAAACAGTTCCACAAACCGCACGGCGGAGAGCGCATTGACCCGGTCCATCACCCGGCTCATGCCGGGTGCGTCTCGAGCCAGTGCCGCGCGATGTCCAGCCGGGTGGCAACCCACACCTTCTCGCGCTGGGCAATATAGTCAAGGAAGCGCGCAACAGCCCGCGCGCGGCCTGGCCGACCGGCCACGCGGCAGTGCAGGCCCACCGACATCATGCGCGGCTTATCCGCCCCTTCCTCATACAGTTCATCAAACGTGTCGCGCAGGTAGTTGAAGAACTGCTCGCCCTCGGTAAAGCCGTTCAGCGCCACAAAGCGCATGTCGTTCACATCCAGCGTATAGGGCACGATCAGTTGCGCCCGGCCCGTGCTGCGGTCGTAATAGGGCAGGTCATCGGCATAGGAATCGGCGTCATATACAAAGCCGCCTTCCTCCGCCACGATGCGGGCGGTGTTGGGGCTGGTGCGGCCCTGGTACCAGCCCAGCGGGCGCGAGCCGGTCAGCTTTTCATGCAGCGCGATGCATTCAAGAATGTGAGCACGCTCCACCGCCTCGGGCACATGCTGGTAGTCGATCCAGCGCAGGCCGTGGGAGGCGATTTCCCACCCGGCATCCTTCATCGCGGCAACCGCTGCGGGGTTGCGCGCCATGGCGGCGGCCACCGCAAAGACCGTAAGCGGCTGCCTGCGCTGGGTAAAGATGCGGTGCAGCCGCCAGAACCCGGCGCGTGAGCCGTATTCATACAGGCTTTCCATCGCAATGGCGCGGGCACCGGGAATGGACTGCGCGCCCACCATCTCGGACAGGAATGCCTCCGAGCCGCGATCACCATGGAGGACCGAGTTCTCCGCCCCCTCCTCGTAATTGATGACGAACTGGACCGCGATCCGCGCCCCGCCAGGCCATTTTGCATCGGGCAAGTTACCCGCGTAACCAACCATGTCGCGCGGATAGGCACCTGTCTCAGACATTACGCCGTGGTCTCCCATTATCAGTCGTTATAGGCGGCAAGGGCTGCATCGACGCCCGCGCCCGCGGCCAAGCCGTGGCCTTCGTGGCGCAGCACGGTTTCGAGCGCGCCCATGGTCAGCAGCACCTTGTGCTTCTCGGCGTTGTAGCCCATGGCCCCGATGCGCCAGATCTTGCCCTGTAGCGGGCCGAAGGCGGAACCGATCTCGATCTCGAAATCCTCGCGCATGCGGCCACGCACCTTTTCCCCATCAATACCCTTGGGAATGTACACGCCGGTCACGTTGGTCATGCGGTATTCGTCGCCACCAAACAGCTCCAGCCCCATGGCGCGCAGACCTGCGCACACCGCACGCGAGGCGGCGGCATGGCGGGCGAAGCGGGCCTGAAGTCCTTCCTCAAGCACCACGCGGGCGGCTTCACGCGCGCCGTACAGCATGGTGGTGGCCTCGGTGTGGTGGTTCAGGCGCTTTTCCGACCAGTAATCCATGATCATGGCCAGATCGAAATAGTTGGACGGAATACGCACGCGCGTGCCGTCCGTCGTGTCGCTGCCACGAATACCGGCCTCGACATGGCGGCGGGCGAAGATGTGCTCGGCCGCACGGTCGGAGATGGTGATGGGAGCCGAGCCCGGCGGGCCGCCCATGCACTTCTGCAGGCCACCGCTGACCACATCCACGCCCCAGCGGTCGGTCGCCACCTCCATGCCGCCCAGCGTCGCCGTGGTGTCGACATAGGACAGCACATCATACTTGCGGCACAGCGCGCCCAGGCCATCGAGCGGCTGGGCCATGGTGGTGGACGTATCGCCATGAATGCACGCCAGCACATGCGGGCGGTGCGTTACGATGGCATCCTCGATCTGTTCAAGGCTCGCCACCTCGCCCCAGGGCAGGTCCAGTGTCACGATATCAGCGCCGATGCGCTGCGCAATCTCGGAAAGCAGCAGGCCGAAACGCCCCGCGCGCACGATCAGCAGCTTCATGCCCGGCTCGACCAGCGAGACGAGCGCCGCCTCGATGCCCGCCCGCGCCGTGCCATCGACCAGCAGGGTCCAGCGGTTGTTGGTCATGAACACCTGACGGTAGAGTTCCATCGTCTGGTTCATGTAGTCGGTCATTTCGGGGTCGAACTGGCCCAGCATGTCGGCCGCCATGGCGCGCAGCACGCGCGGGTGCGCGTTGACCGGTCCCGGCCCCATGAGCAGTCGGGCGGGAGGGTTGATCTGGCCAAAAAATGTCTGGGTCATCCGAAATGTCTCTCAAAAAGTCCAATAAAGTCGATCATCGCCCGCAGTGCCGCATCCGTATCCGCATCGGTTACGGACTCAGCGGGGTTATGGCTGATGCCGCCCGCGCAGCGGATAAACAGCATGGAAACCGGGGCCAGATGCGCCATGATCATGGCATCATGCCCCGCACCGCTGACCAGCAGGCGCGGGTCAGCTCCGGTCACGTCGCGCACGGCCTGTTCCATGAAGGATGTCAGGCGCGCATCACACGGGGTGGCGTCGAGATCCTGCTGCATGCTGATGGCGAGTTCCAGGTTACGTGCCTGCGCCACCGCATGGGCCACAGCCAGGATTTCCTTTGCCGCCCGGTCGCGCACCGCATTGGTGCCGGCACGCACATCAAGGGTGAACACCACCTCGCCCGGCACCACGTTGGCGGCACCCGGCACCACATCAAGCGACCCCACGGTCGCCACCAGCCCCTCCGTGCCCGCGCGGCCGATGCGCTCGGCCGCGAGGACGATCTCGGCAGCTCCCGCCAGCGCATCACGCCGCAGATCCATCGATACGGTGCCCGCATGCCCTGCCATGCCGCGCAGGGTCATGCGGTAGCGGTGCTGGGCGGCAATGGCGCTGACCACGCCAAGGGCGCGGCCCTCGGCCTCCAGCACTGGCCCCTGCTCGATATGCGCCTCGACATAGGCAAGGATGTTTGCGCCCCTGCGCGATGCCTTGTGCATCTGGCCCACATCCAGCCCGAAGCCTTCCAGCGCGCTGGCCAGCGTTGCGGTCTCAGCCCAGTCGCTCATGGCGGGATCGGGGGGGGCGAGCACGCCCGCCACGGCGTGCGAGGTCAGCATGCCTGAGGGAAAGCGCGAGCCCTCCTCATCGCCAAAGCCGATCACCTCCAGCGCAAAGGGAAAGCGTTTGCCTGTTGCCGCGAAATGGGCCACGGCCTCGATGCCAAGGATGACGCCCAGCATGCCATCAAAAAAACCGCCATCGCGCACGCTGTCGATATGCGAGCCGAGCAGCAGCACCGGGGCATCAGGCGTCAGCCCCTCGTAGCGCCCGAGCAGGTTGCCTGCCGCATCCATGCGCGTGGTCATGCCCGCCGCGTGCATCCAGGTGGCCAGACGGTCACAGGTAGCGCGGTAGGATGGCCCGAGATAGGGGCGGAACAGCCCGCCCTCCATCTCGGAATACGGCGCGCGCCCGAGTTCCGTGCACCGCGCCACCGCACGCTGGCCCGAAGGCTGATCCATGCTGTCCTGTGCGTTTACCATGCTGCGACACACCCATCGCTGCGCGGGTCGGTCGCCCCTTCGAGCAGCCCGGATTCATGGCGCACCAGTGCGCCAGCGTGCCCCATGATGGAGGAAAACGGCGCAACGCGTTCCATCTGGTGGCCCGCGGCACTCATGCGCGCAATCACCTCGGGGTCGAAGCGGTCCTCATATTTCAGGCTGACGCTGGATTCCCCCCATGTGCGGCCCAGCAGCCAGCGCGGCGCCGTGATCGCGCGCTGGAGCGGCATGCCGTAACGCGCATAACGGGTGAACAGGGCCGCCTGTGTCTGGGGCTGCCCCTCGCCGCCCATGGTGCCGTACACCATGGTCCGGCCATCCTCAAAACGCGCGCCCGCCGGATTGAGCGTATGGAACGGCTTGCGGCCCGGCTGCAGTCCGTTCCACCCCTGCGGGTCAAGGCCGAAGCTGGTGCCCCGGTTCTGCCACACAACACCCGTGCGCGGCAGCACCACGCCCGAGCCATATTCAAAATACAGGCTCTGGATCATGCTTACGGCCAGCCCGTCGGAATCGATTACGCCCAGCCAGACCGTATCGCCCTGCTGCGACTGCCACGGCCAGGGGGCCGCCCTGTTGGGATTGATCGCGGCCGCCATGCGGTCGAGCGCCTTGCGGTCATCAAGGATATCCTGCGCCTGCACGGTCATGTAGGCGGGATCGCCCACATGCGTGTCGCGGTAGCGGAAGGCCTGCTTGGTGGCTTCAACCAGACCGTGCAGGTAATCGAAATCATTCGCTTCCGCCGCCTTGAGCCGGTCGAACAGCGCCAGGATCAGCAGCGAGGCCACGCCCTGCGTGGGCGGCGCCATATTGTACAGGTCCGCGCCGTGAATGCGGGCATGGAGGGCTGGCTGGTGCGTTGCCCTGTGCGCCTGCAGGTCGGCCAGGGCCAGCGGGCTGCCAAGGGCCTCAAGGTCGGCTGCAAGCTCGCGCGCCACCGTGCCGCGATAGAAGCTGGAAAGCCCTTCATCGACCAGCTGGCGCAGGGTCGTTGCCAGGCGCGGATTGTGCAGGATGTCGCCTGCCTGCGGCAGCTTGCCGCCGGGCATGAACTGCGCGGCAAAGCCGGGCACGTTTTTGAGTTCATCCACTTTCTGACGGGTGATCTCGGCTGCGCCCGCGGTTACGGGCACGCCCTGCTCGGCATAGTACAGCGCATCGCGCAGCACGCGGCCAAGCGGCAGGCCCGGCGCCATGGCGTGACTCCATGACAGGGCCATCTCCCACCCCGACACCGTGCCCGCAACCGTATTGGCCGCAAGCGGGCCACGCCACGGAATCGTGTCATGGCCTGCCGCGTGATAGAACGCGGCATCCGCCTTCTGGGCCGCGGCTCCGCAGGCATCAATGGTTTCGACCCGTCCATCGGGCCACATGGTCAGCCAGAAGGCATCACCGCCAATGCCGGTCATGTGCGGATAGACCACGGCCAATGCCGCAGCGGTGGCCACGGCGGCCTCGATGGCGGTGCCGCCTGCCTTGAGCACGTCAAGCCCGGCCTGGCTGGCAAGGTGGTGGGGGGATGTGACCATCCCCCGGCATGAACGCGGCGTGTTCAGCATGCCTGCTCCTTCCGCGCGTAACCCGCATCAAGCGGGCGGCAGGCGGCAAGGCCCGCGCGCTGCAGTTCGGCGGCCACGGCAAACAGTTTTGCCTCAGCCCCCGGCGCGCCGATCAGCTGGATGCCCAGCGGCAGGCCCGGCGCGGCCAGCGGGGTGGCCAGCACCGGCAGCCCGGCCAGGCTGATGGGCTGGGTATAGATGCCCAGATTGGCCCGCGCGGAAACGCTTTTGCCATCCACCATGATGGAAGGCTGGTCAATGCGCGGCGCAACGCCCACCGTGGTGGGCGCCACCAGCACATCGGCCTGCGTGAAGGCCGCATGCACCTGCGCGCGGAACCACCGGCGGAAGCGCTGCGCCTGCACGAAGGTTGCGGCAGGCAGCATGGCGCCTGCCATGAGGCGGCTGCGGGTAGCGGGGTCATACTGCATGGAGCGCCTGCGCAGGCGGGGCAGGTGCAGGTTGCCCCCTTCCGCCGCGCTGATGAGGAAGGCCGAAGCCCGCGCCCGCGCCACCTCAGGCAGTTCGATGACGCGGTCATGGCCCAGATGCGCCATCACGCCATCAATCGCGGCGGCAAGCTCGGTGCTGACATTGCGGGCAAACCAGCCCCCCAGCCGCGCCACTTTCACGGATGCCACATCGGGCAGGACTGACACGTCCCGGCCGGACATGATGCCATAGACCGCCATCAGGTCTTCGAGCGTGTCGGCCATTGGGCCTGCGGTATCAAGGCTGGCCACGAACGGATAGACACCGTGCAGCGGCACCTGCCCGTAGGTGGGCTTGAGCCCCCACACCCCGCACAGCGCCGACGGGATGCGGATCGAGCCATTGGTGTCCGACCCCAGCGTAAAGGGCAGCAGCCCCGCCGCCACGGCGGCCGCCGACCCGCCGGAGGAACCACCGGCAAGGCGGGCGCGATCATGCGGGTTGCGGGTGGTGCCGTTATGCGCGTTCTCGGTCGAGAAGCCGTAGGCGAACTCATCCATGTTCAGGGTTGCCACCGGCACGGCGCCGGCGGCGCGCAGGCGGGCAATGACGGTGGCGTCCTCGCTGGCGGGCAGGTTGTCGCGCAACACGATGGAGCCTGCGGTGGTGACCTCGCCACGCACGTCAAACAGGTCTTTCACGCCAAAGGGCACGCCCGCGAGCGGACCGGGGTCGCGGCCTGCGGCAATGGCTTTGTCCACGTCCTCGGCCTGCGCCACGGCGGCGGGGCCAAGGATGCGGGTCACGCTGTTGAAGCGGGTGTCACGCGCTTCAATATCGGAAATGACCGCCGTGACCACGCCCACCGCATTGCGGCGGCCTGCGCGTATGTCAGCGGCGATGCCAAGCGCTGCGCCCATGGCATGTGCGGTCATGGCGCGTACTCGTAGGCTGGCTCGCAGTCATCAGGCAGCACGAAGCCTGTCACGAGGTCGGCATAGCCCTGCAGCAACGCCGTATTGGCCACGACATCGGGCAGGCACGCCACCGGAATGTTCAGGCCGATCATCCGGGCCATGTCCGCCACGGGGGGAACCTTGTGGTCATTGCTTGCCCCCGCACCGGCAACACCCGGCGCGGAAGGTGAAAGGCTTACAGCGCTGCTCATCTACTCACTCTCTCCCGAATGGATAAATCTACCCGGGGCGCATCATGCAACAGGAGGATCGAGACTGACTAGTTCCGCCACGTCATAGGACAGCAGACTTTCAAGGTGCTGCTGGCCATCGGCCACGTAAAGGTCACGCCCCAGCCCGTGGGCCAGGCGCTCGACGCCAAAGCGCATGCCGCTGATCGAGGCCCCCGACAGCCCCATGCTCGGCGTGGCCGAGAACGTGAAGTTGTGGATGTTGGCCAGCATGGGCGCCAGCGGATCATCCTTGTGGCGCGGCAGAAACTGATAGCAGTCGCCCAGGTAAGGATAGCTCTCGAGCACCGTGCTCTCGGCGCCTGCGGGCGCCCTGTAGCGCTCGCCCCACAGGGCGACGGAGGGAGCGAAGGAGGCGGTCTCGGGCCTGCGGGAGAGGTCGGTGGCGAAGCCGGTGCCAATAATCACGAAGTCAAAGCGCATTTCGCCGGTGGGCGAATCGACAACGATTTCATCGCCTTCCATGCGCGCGCCCGTCCAGGGGCAGCCGGTGCGGTAGGCAAAGTTTTCATGCCTGCGGCACCGCCAGAACGTATCCTGCGGGGGCGGCTGGTTGAGGTCGAAGATACGGCGCATGAAGCCCCAGCGCAGCTCATCGGACAGGGCGGGGTAGTAGGCGAGGAAGCCGGTATTCTCCATCCACCGGTACGGGTTGATGGAAGGAATTTCCTTGCGGCGCAGGCAAAGCGTCACGCTGCCCACACCTTCCTCGAGTGCGGTGGCGGCGTTATCGAACGCCGAGGCCCCGGCACCCAGCACGCCGACGCGCTTGCCCCTGAGTGCCGCGAAATCGATCGCCTCGGATGTATGAGCATAGCGTTCGCGCGGCAGGCCCCTGCTGATAAAGTCGGGCACATGCCACGTGCCACAGCCCTCGATGCCGGTGGCCAGCACCAGCTTGCGGGCATAATGCACGTGGCTCGTGCCATCGGGGCGGCGGAAGGTCAGGCGCAGCAGGCCATCTTCCCACGTAACGCCCGTGAATTCATGGTCATTGGCCACCGGCAGGTCGAGGATGTCGCGGTACCAGTCGAGATAGGCCTGCCAGTCGCCACGGGGGATCTTGTCCAGCTTCTCCCACGCGGCCACGCCGTACTGCGCCTCATACCATGAGCGCGGGGTAAGCGAGGGCACGCCAAGATCGGGGCCGGTCACGTATTTGGGGGTACGCAGTGTAATCATGCGCGCGAATGTCACCCACGGGCCTTCGCCGCCCTTCGATGCCCGATCGAATATGCGCACATTGGTGATGTTGTTGCGCTTGAGCGCAAACGCCGTGGCAAGACCACCCTGCCCCGCGCCGATGATCGCCACATCAAGCACGCGCTGGCCATTACGTTCGATGGGGGGAACCCATTCCTTGCGCGGGTAGCGGATGATTTCCAGATCACGGCGCACGGCTGCATCGAGTGCCGCCAGCCCCCCGTCTTTCGGCTGCATGTTGGTATCCATCTGCGGGTCCCCATCTGTTTTTTTCGTCTTGTGCTGATGCAGCCCCGTATGACGTCCCCCGACGCCATACGGATTATCCCCCAACCGCACCATGATGGATTGATCTAATCAGCCCGCAGGGTGTTTCGTCCAGTAGAATGATTTCATCGTTACGTTGCTTAAATAGCAACGGATATCAGACCACGCGCTCGTCGCTCACGCCCTGCACGCGGCGCAGTTCCAGGCGTAACTCCTCGATCACGGTTTCCAGCAGGGGCGGCAGCCAGCGGGATTCGCGCACATAGGCCCCGAGGTCGGTCACGGCGCGGGTGTCACGCAATGGCACATGGCGCAGGCTGTCCTGGCCGGGCTGCACGCCCACGGCCAGCGGCGACTGGAAGGCCAGCCCCGCGCCTGCAAGCACCATGCGGTTGGTCAGTTCGATCGAGCCGGTCTGGAGCACAACGTTCAGCCGGTCCTGCCACGGGCGCAGCATGGGTTCCATCACGCGGTAGAGCGAGAGCGTGCGCGTGGGCAGGATCAGGCGGTAGGCCACGCATTCCTCTACCGTCACGGTCCGCAGATGCGCCAGCGGATGGTCGGCCCGCACCACGGCGCCGACGGGAAAGTGCCCCACCGCCACACGCCGCAGTTCGGGGTAAAGCGCCAGCGAGAACGCGATGCCAAGGTCAACCCGCCCATCCTGCAACGCCGAGACGATGGTCTTGGGCGCGCCCACCTCCACATGCAGTTCAACGGTGGGAAAGGCGGAGATGATGCGCTCGAGCAGCGCGGGCAGGAGCTGGCCTGCAATGCCTTCCACCGCCATGATGCGCAGCCTGCCGTCATGCCGGCCGGACAGGGCGTTGATCTGCTCCTCCGTGCGGGCGGCATCCTGCATCACGGTCACGATATGGCGGGCCATGATGGTGCCCACCTCGGTCAGGACCATGCCTTCGGGCAGGCGGTCGAACAGGGGCGCGCCGATCTCGGCCTCCATCTGCGCAAGCTGGCGCGTCAGCGCCGAGGGCGTGACATTGAGCCTGCGCGCCGCCTCGCGGATGGAGCGGCATTCCCGCACCGCATTGAAGTAGGAAATGCCCCGCGCGTGCAGGCGCATCATGCGGGGCGTGCGCGAAAGCGGATCATTCATAAGCGTCTCTCATCCCCATCTGCATCACCATCTTCCTGCGGCGCGTGCAGGAAGCGCGTGACGATTTCCGCCGCCACCAGCGCCGCGATGACCGGGGGCCGCTTGTCGCGCACGCCCTGCCCCCCGATGGGGCAGACCATGGCATTGATGCGGTCTTCGGGCAGGCCGAGCGCGCGGAAGGCCAGCTCGAAACGGCGGCGCTTGGTGTGCGAGCCGATCAGGCCCACATAGCGAAAGTCGCCCCGTTCGAGGATGGATGCAACAATCACGCTGTCAAGCGCATGGCTTTGGGTGAGCACCAGCGCGCCGGAACCGGCGGGCGCATCTGTTACCAGGCGCTGCCAGTCACCATCATCATGCACGTCCACCCCTGCGGGAATGACGGGACCGAATTCATGCGGGCGCGAATCGCACCATGCCAGCCGCAGCGGCAGTGGGGCCAGCACATGGGCCAGCGCGCGCCCCACATGCCCTGCGCCAAACAGCAGGAGCAGCGGGGCCTCGCGGCGCTGGCGCTCGAGTTCCGCCATGATGCCATCGAGCCCCCTGCCATCGGGCACATCAATGAACAGCATCACCTCGCCCCCGCAGCACTGCCCGGAGCGCCCCCCGAGGTCGATGCGCATCTCGCGCGCCTGCCCCCCGCTGGCCAGCAGGGCGCGGGCGTGATGGATGGCGCTCCATTCCAGGTCACCGCCGCCCACCGTGCCGGACTGCCCGCTGGCCGTAACCAGCATGAACGTACCTGCCTCACGCGGGGTGGAGCCCCGCGCGGCTGACACGCTGATCCGGGCCACCGGCTGACCCATGAGCCGCCACCGGGCCAGATCGGCGCGCATTTCCATGCTCACGGGGGGTCAGCCAGCGGGAGGCGGGCCGCAGCGCAGGCGCTCTGCCGTGCGCAGGATCATCTCCGGCGTGGCGGGCGCATCGAGCCGGGGGCAGGTGCGGTAGCCATCAAGGCTGGCCAGCGCGTCCGATATCGCCTGCAGCACCGACACCCCATGCACGAAGGGCGGCTCGCCCACGGCCTTGGAGCGGAAGATGGTGTGCTCGCGGTTGGGCGCGTTTTCCAGCAGGTCCACGTTGAACACGCGCGGGCGGTCGGAACAGGCAGGGATCTTATAGGTGCTTGGCGCGTGGGTGCGCAGGCGGCCTGCCTCATCCCATACCAGTTCCTCGCAGGTCAGCCAGCCTGCGCCCTGCACGAAACCGCCCTCGATCTGGCCGATATCGAGTGCGGGGTTCAGCGACTGGCCTGCATCATGCAAAATATCGACGCGGTCGATTTTCGTCTCGCCGGTCAGCAGGTCGATCACCACCTCCGAACATGCAGCCCCGTAGGCGAAGTAATAGAAGGGCCGCCCCTGCCCCGTATCGCCATTCCACGAGATCTTGGGCGTTTTATAAAACCCGTTGGCCGACATGGACACGCGCGCGAAATAGGCCTGCCGCGTCAGGTGCGAAAACGCAATCACCTTGTGGCCCACATGCACGCCATCGGGAGCGAAGCGCACTTCATCCTCGCCCACGTTCCAGTGGCTGGCGGCAAATTCCACCAGCCGGCGCTTGATGCGACGCACGGCATCAAGCACCGCCATGCCATTGAGGTCAGCCCCGCTCGAGGCCGCTGTGGCCGAGGTATTGGGCACCTTGCCGGTGGTGGTGGCGGTAATGCGCACCTGGTCGGTCCCGAGGCCAAATTCACGCATGGCCACCTGAACCATCTTGGTGTGCAGCCCCTGCCCCATCTCGGTGCCGCCATGGTTCACCTGCACCGAGCCATCGGTATAGACATGCACCAGCGCCCCGGCCTGGTTGTAATGGGTGGCGGTGAACGAGATGCCGAATTTGACCGGGGTGATGGCGATGCCACGCCGCAGGTACGGGCTGGCGGCATTGAATTCGCGGCACGCCGCCCGGCGCTGTTCGTAATCGCAGCGCCGGGCCAGCGCGGGCAGCAGGTCGTGGGTAATCGAGTCTTCCACCACCATGTTATAGGGCGTGACGTTGCGGTCATGCGTGCCATAGGCGTTGCGCAGGCGGACCTCGAGCGGGTCGAGGCCAGTGGCGAACGCAATCTCCTCGATCACGCGCTCGGCGGCGACGATACCCTGCGGGCCACCAAAGCCACGATAGGCGGTGTTGGACTGCGTGTTGGTGCGCAACGGCTCCGAGCGCAGGCGCACATCGGGGTAGAAATAGGCGTTATCGGCATGGAACAGCGCACGGTCGATGACCGGGCCGGACAGGTCGGCCGACCAGCCGCAGCGCGCGGCGAGCACCATGTCCACCGCCACGATCCGCCCTTCAGCGGTAAAGCCAACATCATAATCGATCACGAAGTCATGACGCTTGCCGGTCATGGTCATGTCGTCATCGCGGTCGAGGCGCATCTTGGCGGCCCGGCCCGTTTTATCAGCCACGAGGGCGGCGAGGCAGGCACAGGCATTGGCCTGCGTTTCCTTGCCGCCAAAGCCGCCGCCCATGCGCCGCACCTCGACGGTAATGAGGTTTGAGGGGCGGTCGAGCACATGGGCGACCATGTGCTGCGTCTCGGTCGGGTGCTGGGTGGATGAGGTGACATGCATCTCCCCTTCCTCGCCCGGCCGGGCAAGGGCCACCTGCCCTTCGAGATAGAAATGCTCCTGCCCGCCCACGGTAATGCGGCCCGCAAGCCTGCGGGGCGCGTGTTCCAGCCCGGCCAGCGCATCGCCGCGCTTCATTTCCATCTGTCGCCAGACCATCGGGCTGCCGTTTTCACGCGCCTGCGCAATGTTCAGGATGGCGGGCAGGTCTTCATACTCCACCTGCGCCAGACGCGCCGCACGCCGGGCGGCGCCCCGCGTGGTGGCGGCGACCACGAACAAGGGCTGGCCGTAAAACGAGACAAGATCCTTTGCCAGCAGCGGCTCATCGCCCTTGCCCACCGGGCTGATCTGGTTCTCGCCCGGTATGTCGGCGGCCGTATAGACCGCCACCACGCCCGCGGCCTGCCGCACGGCGTCAAGGTTCATGGACACGATGCGGGCATGGGCGCGCGTGCTCAGCCCGGGCACGAGGTGCAGCGTGCCACGGGGTTCGGGCAGGTCGTCAATGTAGCTGGCCGTGCCCTGCACATGCATGGCCGCGCTCTCGTGCCGCAGGCTTTCCGATGCGCCGCCGGGCACGACACCAGCAGCGGGATCTGCGGTGGCCGTAATGTTGGCATCAGCCATGAGCGTGATCTCCCGTGGCGGCGCAGGCCGCGTGCACGCTGGTGGGCACACGGTCGGCCTGCGGCCCGCACTCAGCGTAAAGCCGGGTGAGCAGGTTGGCGGCCACGGTGCTGCGGTACCACGCACTCGCCCGCATGTCGGTCAGGGGTGTGAAATCCTTCATGATCGCCTCACGCGCGGCCTGTAACGTGGCCTCATTCCACCTGCGGCCCGCAAGCGCTGCCTCCGTAAGCCGCGCGCGGCGCGGGGTGGCCGCCATGCCGCCAAAGGCGATGCGCGGGTTGCTGATGGTGCCATCAGGCGCAAGCGTGAGCGAAAACGCAGCCAGAATGGCCGAAATATCCTGATCGAACCGCTTGGACACTTTCCATGCGCGGATGACCGTATCGGGCGCGGGGGTGGGAATGGTGATCCCCTCCACGAACTCGCCCGGCGCGCGGTCCTGTTTGCCATATTCGATGAAGAAATCTTCCAGCGCGATGGTCCGGCGCACGTCACCCCGGCGCAGGTGCAAAATGGCCCCGGCCGCGATCAGCACCGGCGGGCCATCGCCAATGGGCGAGCCGTTGGCGATATTGCCGCACACCGTGCCCGCATTGCGCACCTGCACCGAACCGATGCGGCGAAACACGTCCTCATCCGGCTGGGGCAGGATTTCCGCCAGCGCGGCGCGGGCTTCCTGCCATGTCACGGCAGCGCCGATGTACAGCCCTTCCGCCGTGGGCCCGATACGTCGCAGGTCGGCAATCTGGCCAATGGAGACCACATGCGGCAGGTCGCGCAGGCCCTTGGTCACCCACAGTCCCACATCGGTCGCGCCCGCCACGATACGGGCCGCGGGGTTTTCAAGCAGCGTCTGGGCCAGCGCATCCGCCGTTACGGGAATGCTCAGGCGGCCCGCGGGAGCGGTGATGTCAACCGTGGCCCCATCGCGCAGGGCGCGCAGGCGGTCGGCCATATCATCCGCCATGGCATCAAAATGGTCCGGTCCGGCCTGCATGGCATGACGCATCGCGCGCACGATGGGCGCATAGCCGGTGCAGCGGCACAGATTGCCTGCCAGCATGTCGTCAATGCCGCGCTCATCCTGCGCAAGCCCCGCCGCCTTGCGGCCCGCCACCATGGACATGACAAAGCCCGGCGTGCAGAACCCGCATTGCGAGCCATGATGCTCCACCATGGCCTGCTGCACCGGATGCAGCGTGCCATCAGGCGCGCGCATGTCCTCGATGGTGAGCACCTGCGCGCCATCGAGCATGCTCACGAACTGGATGCACGCATTGACCGCGCGCCAGACAAGGCGTTCGCCTTCAAGCCGCACCACAAGCACCGTGCAGGCGCCGCAATCGCCTTCGTTACAGCCTTCCTTGGTGCCGGTGAGGCCACGTTCCTCGCGCAGCCAGTCCAGCAGCGTGCGTGTTGGCGCGATGTTGGCCAACACATGATATTCGTTTCCGACATAGAAACGGATATCGTGTCTGATCCCCGTCAAACCTGTTCCCTTGTCCTGTGGCCACGGACCGCCTCACCCCCCTCAAGGCAGACAGCCGGAACAGCCATTGATGTCTTATGATCCCCTTATATGGGAACGTGATCCTACCCTGTCACCCTGCCCGAAAGCAAAGGGGCAATGCCCTGAGGCCTCTTTTCAGGGTGCGGCCCGGAATGCTGTCCTTTGGGAAAAAGGCAGCACCCGAAAACTTTTATCATTTTTGTCAGGGCGTTACTTTTAAACGGATAACCGCGCCGCCTGCCGCATACGTGCCGACAAGCCGGACCGGAAGGCCGGGCAGGGCACGTAGCCTCCCCGGCCCGCTCCCTCATGTAGCGCTCCGTTGCGCAATGCCACCACCCCGCCCCGGATCACGCACACCGCCTGCCCGCCCAGCGCGATGCCACCGTACAGCCCGCCCGCGCTGGCAGGGCGGGTCTCCTGCGCATCGGGGTTCCACAGCACGAGGTCGGCATCCGCGCCCGGCATGATGGCCCCCTTGCGGGGGTAGATGTTGAACGCCCTTGCCGCCGCCTCCGACGTGGCGCGGACGAATTCCTCCGCCTCCATCACGCCCGCCTGCACGCCATGCCGCCACACCACGCGCATCCGCTCGGCCAGCCCCCCTGCCACGCCATGGCCCGCCTGCCCCACCGGGCTGAAGCCGCTGGCCACCATGCTCACCGCACCACAGGCCAGCGCGCCCCACAGCGCGCGGCGGTGCGTGCCATCCCGAAAAGGGGGACGGATCAGATAGGGGGAAGCATCATCGGCATCATATACCGCCTCATCAAGCACAAGATGCGGTGCAAGCACATGCGCCTGCACGCGCTGGGCCTGGGCGCGGGCGGCAATGATGGCGGCACACGCACCCGCGGTTGAAACCGGCCCCACATGCACCGGTGCGCCCACCAGCCCTGCCAGCATGATGGCCCGGCCCACGGCTTCCGCCTCGATGGCGGGCGGGCAGGCCAGCAGGCAGGCCTCGCCTCCGCTCACGCCCGCATGGTCAAGAGCCGCGCGGAGGTAACCCATGGCGTGCGCGTTCTGCGCTTCGATGATGCATAAGGCGCCAAGGCCCGCCGCATGAGCCGCCAGATCAAGGATTTCACGGTCCGCCATGCCGGATGCCATGGACAGGTGAAAGCTGTTGACCCCATGGGCCACCAGCGTGTCCATGCCGCCCGTGACAGCGCCACCGGCATCCGGCAGCCCCATGCACAGCCCGACATCGACCGGCGCACGGACCGCCGCATGCCGCCAGTCGCGCCAGGCCTGCGCCATGTCCCGCCCGTGGGGCTGCATCACATCAATTACGGTGGTGGTGCCGCCTGCCAGCGCCGCAGCCGTTGCAGCAAAACCGGCCTCATCCGCGCCAATGCCGGTGTGGGGGTCAACCCCGCCCGGCAGCACCAGCAGGCCGTCGGCATCAATGACCATGCAGCCGGTGGGGGCTTCAAGCTCCGGCCCCACGGCCAGAATTTCCCCCACGCCGCCGCACAGCACATCCACCCGCAGGCTGGCCTGCCCCGTTACGACCGTGCCGCCGCGTATCAGCAGCAGGTCGCGTTGCTCTCCGTGCTTCATGCCGCCTCCGTCACAGATATACCTGAGCGTTTCTGGATGCCGCCTGTTTTCGGCAAAGGCGACGTATTCCGAAACTTTTGAAAAAAGCTTCACCAAAAACTTTTATCATTTCAGGATATTATTAGACCTGCCTTTTCAAACAGCCTGCAAGGAAACGCCGCCTTTTATGAAAAAAGGCGGCATCCATAAACTGCTGACCTTTCAATCAGCGCGCCAGTCAGTGATCGCGGATGCGCACCGGCATGTCCATTGCACTGCCCAGGCGCTCGAGCCTGCGGCGCACGCTCTCGCCCTGCACCACATCGCGCCCCGGCGCAAAATGCAGCGACAGCGTGCCATCGGCCATTTCCAGCCGCGTGCCATCAAGCAGGGCTTCCGTGCCGCCACTCACCGTATAGGCCAGCCGCAAGGCCTGCCCCAGCACTACGGCATGGGCAAACTGCGCGGGGTCGAGCAACTGGCGCGAGGGTTGCAGATACGCCACCGACAGGTCAGCCCCGTAACGCACCGCAAGCGTAAGCGACAGGAAGGCCCGCGCCTGATGCGTAAAGCCCACCCCCTGCAGGCGCAGGATGCGCAGATAGGTCTGCTCGGCCCGGTATTCCGGGTGGTCATGCGCGCCAACATCCGACAGCCAGCACGCCACCGCGCGCAGGCGGCGGGCCACGGGGTCTTCATCGGGGAAGAGTGGCGCCGTCCAGTCCGCCAGGCGCTCGGGCAACTGCATGCTGCGGCCGAGCATGCAGCACATCTCGCGCGCCACGGCATCCTGCGGGTCATTATCGGCCACGCTGGCGGCGACATTGCGCATGTACCACCCCTCGCGCAGGCCATCGACGCAGAAGACCAGCCCGTTGGGCTGCGCATGCCGCATGAGCCGGCGCAGCACGGTGGCGGCATAGGGCGCATCATCGAGCCGCTTGCGCGGCACGCCGGGCAGGCGCTCGATCGAGCGTTTGTTGGCCCCCAGGATCCAGTCTGTCATCTCGCGCGCGGTATCAGGCGCAAGCTGGTACAGATGCACGATATTGAGCGGATAGGCCGTGCGCGCGATCTGCATGCGCGCCAGCGCCCGAAAGGCGCCCCCCACCAGGTACAGATCCTGCCCGCGCACATCTTCCAGCCAGCCCACGCGGGCCAGGTCCTCATCGACCAGCGCGCGCGCGCGGGCCAGATCGCCATCGGCGCGGTCATTAAGCCGGATCACGCCCAGCGGCAGGGTGCAGGCATCGCGCTTGCGCCCGTTCTCGATACGGATCAGCTCAAGCGAGCCACCGCCAATATCGGCCACCAGCCCGTTGGCGTCGGGGATGCCGCACAGCACGCCGGTGGCGGAATAATCGGCCTCCTCCTCCCCGCTCAGGATGCGGATCGGCACGCCGGGCAGGCGTGATTTCAGGCCCGCCACGAATTCCGGCCCGTTGGTGGCGTCACGCACCGCCGCCGTGGCCAGTACCTCGAAGGGGCTGGCCTCCATGCCGCGTGCAATGGCGTTGAAGCGGGCCATGACCTCCATGGCCAGCGGCACCGCCTCCTCGTTCAGCCGGCCCGTGGCGTTGAGCCCCCGGCCCAGCCTGAGCACGACCTTCTCGTTGAAAATGGGCGCGGGATTGCGCGAAATGCCGTCAAACACCACAAGGCGCACGGAATTCGAACCCAGATCAATGACCGCCGAACGGCGAAACCCGCCAGCACCCGTCACATCGCGCCCCATATGCTGCCAGCGCATCCTGCCTTGAGCGTGCCCATGCCGTAATCCTCAGTCCTCAATAATCTGCTCCGCATGCCACGGCTGCGACGCGCTGACCCGGATCGGGGCTTCTGGCGCGCCACGTACCGGATAGCCCGGATGCTCCATGAAATACTCATGCGATGAAAAGGGCCTGCGCCCCGGCTCCAGCCGCCGCCAGACCCCGTTACGCTGTAGAATCCACGACTGCAGGTTGTCTTTGAGATCGATCATCATGATCTGGTCAAGCACGCGGGCATGAATTTGTGGGTCGAGCATGGGCACCATGCTTTCCACCCGCCAGTCCATGTTGCGCTGCATCCAGTCCGCCGAGGAAATATACAGCTTCGCCTGCTTCGATGGCAGGCGGTGCCCGTCGCCAAAGGCATAGATGCGCGCATGCTCGAGGAAGCGCCCCACGATGGACTTGACCTTGATGTTCTCCGAAAGGCCCGGCACGCCGGGGCGCAGGCAGCAGATGCCGCGCACTACGGCCACAATACGCACCCCCGCGCAGGATGCGGCATACAGCCGGTCGATCAGGTCGGGATCGACCAGCGAGTTCATCTTGAGCCAGATCTGCCCCGGCCTGCCCGCCTGCACATGCGCGATCTCCCCTGCGATCAGCTCTTCAAGCGTGCGGCGGATGGTGACGGGCGAGAACGCGATCGCCTCCATCTTCGCGGGCATGGCGTAGCCGGTCATGTAGTTGAACAGCCGCGCCGAATCGCGCGCAAGCTCCGGGTTGCACGTAAAGAACGACAGGTCGGTATAGATCCGCGCCGTGATGGGGTGATAGTTGCCCGTGCCGAAATGCGCATACGAGCGCAGGCCGCTGCCCTCGCGCCGCACCACGAGGCTGAGCTTGGCGTGGGTCTTGAGGTCGGAGAAGCCGAACACCACCTGCACGCCAGCGGCCTCGAGCGCGCGGGCGAGGCGGATGTTCGCCTCCTCGTCAAACCGGGCGCGCAGTTCCACCATGGCGGTGACGGCCTTGCCTGCCTCGGCCGCCTCGATCAGCGCTTTCACGATCGGGCTGTCGCGCGAGGTGCGGTACAGCGTCTGCTTGATGGCCACCACGGCGGGGTCGAGCGCGGCCTGCCGCAGGAACTGCACCACCACGTCAAAGCTTTCAAACGGATGATGCACGATCATGTCGCGCGCGCGGATGGCGGCGAAGCAGTCGCCCCCGCAATCGACAATCCGCTCGGGGAAGCGCGGCGTGTAGGGCGGGAACAGAAGGTCGGGCCGGTCATCGACGATCAGCTGCTTGAGGTCCACCACCCCGATCAGCCCGGACTGCACGAACACTTCATCCGGCGGCGGGGCAAGCCCGTCGGCCATGGAGCGGGCCAGATCCTCAGGCATGCGCGATTCGATATCGAGATGGATCACCACGCCACGCCTGCGGCGCTTGAGCGCACTCTCATACGAGCGGACCAGATCCTCAGCCTCGTCCTCGAACTCCACGTCCGTGTCGCGCACCACGCGCATCACCCCCCAGTCGCCCGCCACGAGGCCGGGGAAGAGGCGGTCGATGCACATCACGATCAGGCGCTCGAGCAGAATGAAGCGCGTGACACCAGGCGGCGAAAGGCTTGCTGGCAGCCGGATGAAACGCTCGATGCGCGCAGGCAGCAGGATCAGCGCCTCCATCACGAATTGCCCGGTCTCGGCATTCATCAGGCGCAGCGCCTGCGCAATGCCCATGTTGGGAATAAAGGGCAGCGGATGGGCGGGGTCGATGGCCAGCGGCGTCAGCACGGGGAAGACGCGCTCCATGAAGCAGCTATCGAGCCATTCCTGTTCCTCGGCGGTGAACGAGACCTCATCGCACACCACGATGCCCGCGCCCTCAAGCTCACGCTGCAGGTCGCGCCAGATGCGCTGCTGCTCCTGCAACAGCCGCCCCGTACGCTCGCGCACGGCCGAAAGCTGCTGCTGGGGCGTCAGCCCGTCGGGCGAGGTCTTGACCAGCCCCTCGCGCACCTGCCCCACAAGCCCCGCCACGCGCACGGAATAGAATTCATCAAGGTTGGAGGCGCTGATCGACAGGAAGCGCACGCGCTCGAGCAGCGGGTTGCGGGGGTTGTCGGCCTCATCGACCACGCGCTGGTTGAAGTCGAGCCACGACAGCTCGCGGTTGATGAAGCGCGCGGGTGATGTGGCGTCGATTGTGGTTTCAGGGGCTGCGCGCAGCGCAACCTGTCGCCCTGCCGCTTTGGCGGAGGCAGCGCGGCTGCGCGCGCGGGGCGCCGGTTTTGCGCCCGTGGCAGGCTTGCGTGGCGTTCTGGCCAATGGATTCGCGCTCCCGTTCGGCGGTGGCATTGCTTGTTGCAAGTGATTCTAGACGACAGAGCGCCCTTTTGGCCAGCACCAAGCCCGTGCGGGCGCGCCATTCCCCTCAGGGGAGGCTTTTTTCAAAACGCTTCAGGGAATGCTGCCTTTTTGGGAAAAAGATGGCCCCCAAAAACCTTTATTCCAAAAGGGATATCTGCCAGCGCGCCTCAGCCTGCCGCCTATGAATTTTTTATGACAGGCTCCGCCCCGGCGCTTCTAGTCCAGCGACACGAGCGGCAGTTCGGCTGGCAGAAGGTCGGCCAGCACGTGTGCGGCCAGGGCGCGGGTGACCGGGCGGCCCGAGGCAAGGGCTGCATGATCCAGCCGGTTTGCGGCCTCCTGCACGGCCAGCGCCGTGCGCGGCAGGCGGCGCAGCAGCCACTCCACCACCGGCTGCGCCACAACCATCTGGCGCTCGGCCAGCAGGCGCAGCAAAAGCACGCGCAAAAGCCCGTCGCCCGGCTGGCCGATGGCCACCGCCATGGTTGCGCGCAACCGGCTGGCCAGATCCGGCAGGGCCACGGCCCAGCGCGCGGGCGGCGTGCGCGCCCCCAGCAGCAACACCATGCCATGCTCGCGCGCGGCGTTGATCAGGTGCAAAAGCGCGCGCTCATCGGCGCATTCATCAGCACTATCGAGCGCAATGGCCATGAGCGGCACGCGCGCGCCACAGGCCGGGAACAGGGCCGCCACATGCGCATGCGACAGACTGGCCCCATGCAGCAGCCGCGCGCCATGGCGGCGGGCCCAGATTTCAAGCAGATGGGTCTTGCCGGTGCCCGCCGCCCCCCAAAGCGCCAGCCTGCGCTCGGGCCATGGCGTGGGGCCAAGCAGCCAGCTGCGGGCAGCGGCGTTGGAGGCGGCAAAAACGAAATCGGCAGCACGGAAACGCGGCGTGTGGGCAAACGGCAACACCATCTGGCCGATCATTGCGGCAGGCGTGTTTTCATCCGTTTTCAGCTTCGTATGCTCAACCACCGCTTTGTGCGCAGCCCCACCATGACGTAAAGAAAGCCGGAAGTCCGTTTGAACCCGGCTCCCAGGGCGGTTTTCATAGCCTGCGCGAGGGAGTCCGGGAAAGTGATAGTTTGCTTGTGAAAAAGGCCTGCTGCATGACGTCCGCCCCCCGCCCGCCCAACGCCAACCCCGCCAACGCGCCGAGCGCCACCTACCGCGATGCCGGGGTGGATATCGCCGCAGGCGACGCCCTGGTCGAGGTCATCAAACCTGCGGCAAAGGCCACGGACCGCCCCGGCACCATGGGGGGGCTTGGCGGATTCGGCGCGCTGTTCGACCTCAAGGCCGCCGGTTTTTCCGATCCCATTCTCGTGTCGTGCACCGATGGCGTGGGCACCAAGCTCATGATCGCCATCGAGAGCGGCCTGCATGAAACCGTGGGCATCGACCTCGTGGCCATGTGCGTGAACGATCTTGTGGTGCAGGGCGCAACGCCACTGTTCTTCCTCGACTATTTCGCCACCGGCAGGCTTGCGGTCGAGGATGCAGCCAAGGTGGTGCGCGGCATAGCAAAGGGCTGCGCCGAGTCGGGCTGTGCGCTGGTGGGCGGCGAAACCGCCGAGATGCCGGGCATGTACGGCCCCGGCCATTACGATCTGGCTGGCTTTTCGGTCGGTGCCGCAGAGCGCACGGCGCTGCTGCCCGGCGATATCCGCCCCGGTGACACGCTGATCGCGCTGCCTTCGGCGGGCGTGCACTCCAATGGCTTTTCGCTGGTGCGCAACATCGTCAAACGCAGCGGGCTGGGCTGGGATGCCCCCTGCCCCTTCGCCGAGGGCCAGACGCTGGGCGAGGCGCTGATGACGCCCACCACACTCTATGTCCGCCCTGTGCTCGACCTGCATCATGCGGGCCTGCTTGTGGGGGCCGCCCACATTACCGGCGGCGGCCTGCCGGGCAACCTGCCGCGCGTGCTGCCCAAAGGCGTGCGCGCCGTGCTCGATGGCACGGCCTGGCCGGTGCCGCCGGTCTTCCCGTGGCTGGCCAGCATTGGCAATGTCACCACCGAGGAAATGCTGCGCGTTTTCAACTGTGGCGTGGGCATGGTGCTGGTGGTGCGTGATGCCGATGCCGCCATGGCGAAACTGGCCGAGCGCGGGCAGCAGGCCTTCATCATCGGCGCCATCACGCAGGGCGAGAGCCCGGACAGCCCGGCCACGCTGACCTTTGATGAACTACCCGAACTGCGTGACTGACCCGGCCCCGATGCACAAGACACCCATCGCCATCCTCATCAGCGGGCGCGGCAGCAACATGCGCGCGCTGATTGCAGCCTGCGCACGGCCTGACTACCCCGCCCGCATTGCCCTGGTGCTGAGCAACAACCCCGATGCACCGGGGCTGGACGTGGCGCGCAAAGCCGGGCTTGCGGCGCAGGCCATCGACCACCGCGCCTACCCCCGCGACCGCGAAGGCCATGAGCGCGCGCTCGACGCCGCGCTGCGGGCCGCGGGCGTGGAATATATCTGCCTTGCGGGCTACATGCGCCTGCTCACGCCGTTCCTGACCACGGCGTGGAAGGAGCGGATGCTCAACATCCACCCCAGCCTGCTCCCCGCCTTTCCCGGCCTGCACACGCATGAGCGCGCGCTGGAAAACGGTACCCGCATCCACGGCTGCACCGTGCATTGGGTGACCGAGGGCATGGACGAAGGCCCGGTCATCGGCCAGGCCGCCGTGCCGGTGCTGGATGGCGATACGCCAGACACACTGGCCGCCCGCGTGCTGGAGCAGGAACACAGGCTCTACCCCGCCGCCCTGCGCCGCGTGCTGGCCCCGGCCACGACACCCGCGCCTGATGCGGCTGCCAGCCTGCTGGCGGTGTAAACACGCTTCCGGACGCTGTCTTTTTTTAAAGGCAGCGTCCTGTCGAAGCTTTTTCTCTTCTGCTTTTACCGTAGCCGGGCCTCTGCACGGCCAGATCTGTCATTTCCGCTTTTAACAACATTACGTGCGATAAAATATTTATACGCAAACCAGCCCGCAGGCATAAAAAAAGCCGACCCGAAGGTCGGCTTTTCCGTAACCGGGGCATGATACCCCGGCCCTTTTCTGATCCGGAAGGATCAGGGCAGGATCTCGGTGCCAGCGAAGAAGAAGGAGATCTCGTTCTTCGCGTTCTCGAGGCTGTCGGAGCCGTGCACGGAGTTGGCTTCGATGCTCTCGGCAAACTGGGCGCGGATGGTGTGGGCTTCGGCCTTCTTGGGGTCGGTCGCACCCATCACTTCGCGGTTCTTCAGCACGGCGTTCTCGCCTTCAAGCACCTGCACCACGACCGGGCCGGAGATCATGAAGGACACGAGGTCGTTGTAGAACGGGCGCTCCTTGTGCACTTCATAGAACGCGCCAGCGGTCGCCTTGGTCAGCTGGATGCGCTTCTGGGCAACGATGCGCAGGCCATTGCCTTCGAACACGGCATTGATCTTGCCGGTCAGATTGCGGCGGGTCGCATCGGGTTTGATGATGGAGAGGGTACGTTCGACTGCCATGGGACAGCTCCTTTCAACAGGTTGCAAAATATACGAGGCGGCATTGGACATAAGCCGACATCACCTTACAACCGCCATCTAGAGCATATCGCCGCAGACTGGTAGGTACAAACCCGCACGAAACCAGCCATGCCCCCTTTATTGCCGGAGTTTTCCGCCCGTGAGCCTGCTCGTCATATCTGACCTGACCCTGCGCATTGCAGGGCGCACCCTGCTTGATGGCGCGAGCCTGAGCATCGACCCCGGCCGCAAGATCGGCCTCGTGGGCCGCAACGGGGCGGGCAAGTCCACGCTGCTGGCAGCCATTGCGGGTGATATCGCGCCCGATGGCGGCACCATTCACCTCTCGGCGCGCGCCCGCATGGCCCGCATCAAGCAGGAGGCGCCCACCGGCTATGGCTCCCTGCTCGACACCGTGCTGGCGGGCGATACCGAGCGCACGAGCCTGCTGGCCGAATCCGAAACCTGCACCGACCCCGCCCGCATTGCCGATATTCACGAACGCCTGCTCGCCATCGATGCCCATAGCGCGCCCGCCCGCGCCGCCGCCATCCTGTCCGGCCTTGGCTTTGACGCCAGCGCCCAGGCGCGCCCGGTATCCGACTTTTCAGGCGGGTGGCGCATGCGCGTGGCGCTGGCGACCGCGCTGTTCCTCAACCCCGACCTGCTGCTGCTCGATGAGCCGACCAATCACCTGGACCTTGAAGCCACGATCTGGCTCGAGAACTGGCTGGCCCGCTTTGGGGGGGCTGCGCTCATTGTCAGCCACGACCGCGGGCTGCTTGACCGCGCGGTGGATGCCATCGCCCATCTAGACCGGGGCAAGCTCACGCTCACGCCCGGCGGATATGAGGAGTTCGTGCGCATCCGCACCGAGCAGGCGCTGCAACAGGCCCGCATGGCCGAGCGCATCAACGCCAAGCGCGCGCATATGCAGTCCTTTGTCGACCGTTTCCGCGCCAAGGCCACCAAGGCCAAGCAGGCGCAGGCCCGCATCAAGGCGCTGGAAAAACTGCCGCAGATCGACAGCGTGGTGGAGGATGTGCCCAGCCACTTCTCCTTCCCCGAACCCTCCGCCCTGCCACCGCCGATGCTGACCATGGAGCGCGTGAGTGCGGGGTATGGCGAGCACACCATCCTCTCCAACCTGTCGCTGCGCATCGACATGGAGGACCGCATCGCCCTGCTGGGTGCCAACGGCAACGGCAAATCCACCTTTGCCAAGCTGGTGGCAGGCAGGCTGGAACCTCAGTCCGGCACGATCCAGCACAGCCCCAAGCTGAAGGTGGGCTATTTTGCCCAGCATCAGGCCGAGGAACTGCGCCCGGACGAGACGCCGGTGGACCACATGGCCCGCGCCCTGCCCGATGCCACGCCACCCGCCGTGCGCGCGCAGCTCGCCCGCTTCGGGCTTGATGCGGAGCGGGCCGAAACACCCACGCGCGACCTGTCAGGTGGCGAAAAGGCTCGCCTTCTGCTGGCGCTGGCCACACGCGATGCCCCCCACCTGCTGATCTTGGATGAACCCACCAACCACCTTGACCTTGATGCACGTGATGCGCTGATCCGCGCCCTGGCCGAATTCGAGGGCGCCGTGCTGCTGATAAGCCATGACCCGCATCTGGTTGAGCTCGTGGCCGACCGGCTGTGGCTGGTGGGTGATGGCACGGTGCGCCCGTTTGAGGGTGACATGGCGGAATACCGCGTGTGGTTGACCGAACGCGCCCGCGCGGTCGCAGCCAGCAACCCCGACCGCCCCGCCGCTGCCCCGAAGCGCGATGACCGCCGCGAACGCGCCGAGGCCCGCAAGGCCACAGCCCCCCTGCGCAGGCGCATCCGCGATGCCGAGCAGCTTATGGCGAAACTGGTGGCGGAACGCACAAAGCTCGAAGCCCGCCTGGCCGACCCCAAACTGTATGAAACCGGCAAGCCCGATGAGGTTACTGCGCTCAACACCCGCCTTGCCGCCATTGCACGCGAACATGACCGCGCGGAGGAAGACTGGCTGGAAGCCGAAACCGAGCTTGAAGCCGCGAATGCAGAATAAAAACTCCCAGATTGACAGGAGATTATTTGAAAACAGATCATTGATAAAAAAATAAGAAAAGTTTTCAGGTGCCGCCTTTTTTCAAAAAGGCGGCGTCTTCTGAAGCTTTTTGAAAAAAAGCTTCACCAAAAACTTCTATCGTTTACACGCAGCCTTGCGGGAAGCGGGCAGCCCGATCAGGAAAATCCCCAGCCCCACCGCCGAAAGGCAGGCCCCGGCCCACCCCACGGACTGCGCCCCATAACCCGCCGCAATCACCGCCCCGCCCAGCCATGCCCCGAAGGCGTTGGCGATGTTGACGGCGGAATGGTTGAGTGCTGCCGCCAGCCCCTGCGCTTCGGCCGCCACGTCCATGAGCCGGGTCTGCAGGGCAGGCAGCAGGGCGATGATGCAGCCGGTCAGCCCGATGACCGGCAGGATCAGCCATACATTGCCCGCACAGAGTGCAAACAGGCAGGACATGAGCGTGCTCGCCACCAGGGTTACGATGATGGCCAGCACCGGGCTCACATCCACCAGCCGCGCGCCCGCCATGTTGCCCGCCACCATGCCCACCCCCCACAGCATCTGCGCCACTGGCAGCACGCCAGCCGAGACCCCCGTCACCCCGAGCAGCACGGTGGAAAGATAGGTGCCGACACAGAACATGCCACCAAACCCGACCGCCCCCGTGGCCAGCGTCAGCCAGACCTGCGGGCGGCGGAGCGCGCCAAGCTCGCGCCGCAGGGAGGGCGCATGGGCGGGATCGACCGGCACCCGCGGCAGGTTGCGCGCCATCAGTCCGAACGCCACGCCCCCCATAAGCGTGACCAGCCCGTAAACCGCGCGCCAACCGAGTGCTTCGCCCACCCATGTCACCAGCGGCACGCCCACCACATGCGCAATCGTAAGGCCGGAAAATACGCCCGCCACCGCCCGCCCCCGGCGCGCGGGCGGCACCATTTCTGCCGCCACCAGCGCCGCCACGGCATAAAAGGCGCCATGCGGCAGCCCGGTCAGAAAACGCAGGGCCACCAGCGTGGCATAACCGGGCGCCAGGGCGCACCCGGCATTGCCCGCCACGAACACGGCCTGCATCACCAGCAGCAGCCTGCGCCGGGGCATGCGGGCGGCAAACAGGGTAACGAGCGGCGCGCCCACCACAACGCCCAGCGCATAGGCGCTGATGACATGGCCTGCCACCGGCACGCCAACCCCCAGTGACCCCGCCACGCCGGGCAGCAGCGCCATGAGCGCGAACTCACCCGTGCCGATGGCGAAGGTAGCCACCGCCAGCGCCCCCCAGGCGGCCCATACGCGCCCCGCCGCAAGGGGGGCCATGTTCGCATCACTCACACATCACCCTTTCCCGATGGGGAAGATTGGCTTGCCGCCTGCACATCAATGCAGCATTAACCCAATCGGGGCCATATCACGTTACCAGACCATCCGTGGCGGAATTTTACGCTCCGGCAATCTGTCCGCCCCGCCATACGTTATCCGGGTTCACGCCTCGCGCACGCCAACCCCGTTCCACACGTTTCATGTCCATTCCATGCCCAGTATACGGACCCATAGATGACAGCCTCCCCGCCTACGGCTCCCTCTTCCAACGAACCCGATACAAGACCTGCCCATCATAAGGATGACATAACCGACCCCCGCGCCACCCAGCTGGCGCGCATCTATGCCCTGCTGCGGCTGACGCTGATCGTGACCATCGTGGTCATGCTGATCTGGGTGGTGGGCGATGTGCTGATGGTCATCTTCGCCGCGACCCTGGTGGCGGTGATCCTGCACAACCTCGCCAGCCAGGTCGAGCGGCACACGCGCATGCCTTACTGGCTGGCGCTTTCCACCGTGGTGGTGGTGCTGATCGGCGCGCTGACCGGCCTGATCTGGAGCAGCGGACCCGAAATATCGGAGCAGGCGGTCAAGCTGCGCACCGCCCTGAGCGAGCAGGCCCACAACCTGCGTGACAGCATGGGCCATTCCTCCACCGGGCGGATGATCCTTGATAACCTGCCCACCACGCTTGGCGGCAACGAACAGACTTCAGGCAATGGCGGATTCGGTTCCATCGCGGGGTCGATGACGGGCTTTGTCTCCTCGGCCTTCGGCGCTGCGGGCACGCTGGCCGTGATCCTGATTGCGGGGCTGTATTTCGCCATCTCGCCCGAAATCTATGTCAATGGCATGCTGCGGCTGATCCCCCACCCCTACCGCAAGACCTCGCGCACGCTGCTGCTGACCGCAGGCCGCACCCTGTGGGCGTGGACGGCAGGGCAGGCGCTGGACATGACAGTAGTGGGGCTGCTGTCCTTCATCGGTCTGTGGTGCATTGGCGTGCCGCTGGCCCTCGCCCTTGGCGTGGTGGCGGGAATGGCCAATTTCATCCCCTATATCGGGGCCTTCGTGGGGGCTGTGCCTGCCGTGCTCATCGGGCTGTCACAGGGCACGCGCGAGGGGGTGATGGTGCTGGGGCTTTACGCCGCCATCCAGTTCTTTGAGGGCAATGTCATGGCGCCGCTCATCCAGCGCCATGCAGTCAAGATGCCGCCGGGGCTGACCATCCTGTCACAGACGATCTTTGGCACCATCCTGGGCATTCCGGGCTTGATCCTCGCTTCCCCGCTCACCGCCGCCCTGCTCGCCACCATGGACAAGGCCACGCCGAAACTCGACGAGGACGAGCGGGTTTAGGCACCCGCAGGCATTCAAAAACCTGATCTTCTTAATGGCTGCCTGAAAAAGGCAGCCCCATAATACCTTGAAATAATAAAAGTTTTTGGTGAAGCTTTTTCAAACAGCTTCGAAAGACGTCCCCCTTTCTGAAAAAAGGCGACAGCCAGAAACTTCCCTTAATTTTTTATCAAAGACCTGTTTTCAAACACTCTCCTGTCAGGCCTGCAGGGTGTTCACATCCACATGCGCCATGCCCGCACGGGTCGCGGCCTGCATGCCCTCGCGGCTATCCTCGAACACGAGGCAGGTGGCGGGCACACACGCCAGATGGCGGGCCGCGAGCAGGAACATGTCCGGCGCGGGCTTGGGGTGGTTTACGTCATCAATGGTGATGATGACATCGAACAGCTTCTCAAGCCCGAGATGGCTCAGGCAGGCAGAGACAACCTGCCGCGACCCGTTCGAGGCCACCGCCATGGGCAGGCGGCCATGATACGCGCGGGCGATATCGGTCACGACCGTGATCTCGCGCAGCACATGCAACTGCTGGAGCATGCTGGTCCGCGCGTTCGAGATGATGCCATCACGGTCGACCACGCGGCCAAGACGCTGCTCGACAATATCGAGCACCATATGCTCGGACATGCCGCCATGGCCATGAAACCACTCCGGCGGCACGCCCTGGCCGATTGCCGCCTCAAGGGCTGTGAGCCAGCCTTCACGATACAACGGCAGGCTGTCGACCAGCGTGCCGTCGCAATCAAAGATCAGGCCCTGCGTGCCTGCGCGAACAAGGCTCATGGAAAAGCCGACCGGGCGTAGTCATACTGGTTGACCAGATCACGCAGCGCGTCGAAATCCTTGTCCTTGTAGTGATGGAAGCGGATCACGGCGCCGGGGCGTTCCTCCACGAACACGGTGTTGTTCCAGTCAGCCGCGCTGATGCCGGTCCACAGCGTGATGCGGTACGGCACGGCGGGGCCGCTGGCCTGTTTGCCATCGGGCGCGACCTGCATTTCCATCACGGCATCACCGCTTGAGGGCGGGGTCTGGCCCAGCGGTCCCCAGCCCTTGGTGTGGGCCTGCAGCCAGTCATTGAGCGTCTTGACCTGGGCTGCCGTAAGCGTGCGCTCGCGCCGCATGGGGCCAACCGCAATGGTGCCCGACTGCATGGTGGGGAAGCTCAGCGGCCGGAAATTGGGCATGGCCATGTACCACAACCCTGCTGCCGTGCCGATGGTGATGAACAGGAACCCGATCAGCAGGGCGGTTTCGCGTCTCATTGGCGTATGGTCTCCTTATGCACACACAGCCGCGATAACCCGGGCCACGTCATTATCCGACAGTTCCGGATGTAGCGGAAGCGCCATGATCCGGCGCGAAATATCTTCAGCCACCGGCAGCGATGCGCCGTCATGGCAGCCCTCATAGGCCGGCTGGCGGTGCAGCGGCCGGGGGTAATAGATGGCCGAGGCCACGCCACGGGCCTTGAGCTTCTCCTGCATGGCGGCGCGATCGGCCTCGCCCCGGGTCAGCACGGAATAGATCGCCCATGAGGACTCGCTATCCGCCACGCGGGCGGGTGGCGTCAGATGGCCCGTGATGCCTCTGTCATACGCGCTGGCAATGGCGCGCCTGCGGGCAAGCTCGGCATCGAAACGGTCCAGCTTGGCCAGGATGATGGCGGCCTGCAGCGTATCGAGGCGGGCATTCATGCCCGTGCGCAGCACCTCGTAGCGGGTCTTGCCCTCGCCATGGGTGCGCAGCGAGCGGTAGAGTTCGGCGCGTTCGGGGTCATCGGTCAGGATCGCGCCCGCATCGCCATACGCCCCGAGCGGCTTGGAAGGGAAGAAGGACAGCGTGGTCGCCACCCCCTCGCGCCCCAGCCTGCGGCCAGACAGGCTCGCGCCATAGGCCTGCGCGCAGTCAGCCATGAGGAACAGGTCCTCTTCCGCCGCAATGGCGCGCAGCTCGGGCCACGGCGCGGGCTGGCCGAACAGGTCCACCCCGATCAACGCGCGCGGACGCAGGCGGCCGGCCCTGCGCACGTCAGCAATGCGCTGGCGCAGATTTTCCGGATCGATCTGGAAGGTGTGCGGGTCCACATCCACAAAAACCGGGGTAGCGCCGAGCACCAGCGGCACCTCCGCCGTGGCGGTGTAGGTAAAGGCGGGCAGGAACACGGCATCACCTTCCCCGATTCCCTCCGCCATCAGCACGACCTGGATGGCGTCGGTGCCCGATGACACCCCCACGCACTCACTGGCCCCGACATAGCTGGCCAGCCGGGATTCGAGTTCGGCCACTTCGGGGCCCATGACAAAGCGGCAGTGCCGCATCACCGCATCGACACGCTGGCGCAGTGCATCGGCAATGGCGGCCTGCTGTCTGGGCAGATCAAGAAAACCTATGGGTGCCTGCGCCGGAGCGTTCATGATGCATTCCTTTCCACATCGCCCTGCCCCGCCGGAACCTGGGTGACCACGCCATGCGGGTTATGAACAAATTCAGGTACGAGCCTGCGCGCAAGATCCAGCGCCCGCGCGCTGTCACCATTACGACATGCCACTGTCAGTGCATCCATGATATTGACGACCTGCGCAAGGTCCACCGTACGCGGCGTTGCCATCCGCAAACTGGGACAGCCGGTGGGTTGCAGGATTTCCTGGCTGTAAAACAGGTCTTCGGCCAGCTTTTCACCCGGTCGCAGCCCGGTGAAGCGGATCTGCACATCACGCCCCGGCCGCAGCCCCGCCAGCACGATCATCTGCCGCGCCAGTTCAAGGATGCGCACCGGCGTGCCCATATCAAGCACGAACACCCCGCCCCGGCGCAGCAGGGCGGCGGCGAGCTGGTCCTCCTGCGCGCCGGTGCCACAGGCGCTGGCCTGTAGCACCAGCCCCACGGCTTCCGACACGGTCATGAAATAGCGCTGCATGCGCGGGTCGGTCACCGTAAGGGGGCCACCGCGCTCAAGCTGGTGCTGGAACAGCGGAATGACCGAGCCGGTCGAGCCCATCACGTTGCCAAAGCGCACGGTCACGCAGCGCATGGCCTCCGGGCCGCCCGCGCATCGGGACCGGGCATCAAGGGCCTGACAGTACATTTCCGCCACGCGCTTTGATACACCCATGACACTGGCGGGATTGACTGCCTTGTCGGTCGAGATGAGCACCATGGCCCGCACCCCGTGGCGACTGGCCGCATCGGCCACGATGCGGGTGCCGGTCACGTTGGTCAGCAGCCCCTCGCACGGGTTGGCCTCCACCATGGGCACCTGCTTCAGCGCCGCCGCATGAAACACCAGCTCGGGGCGATAGCGGGCAAAAACCCGCTCCATCCGCGCGTGGTCACGTATATCGGCCAGCACCAGATGGCGCTTCAGCGCGGGCACCGTCGCTTCCAGGTCGATATCCACCTGCCATAGCGGGAACTCGCCCATATCGAGCAGGATCAGTTCCGCAGGCGCATGCCGGGCGATCTGGCGCGCCAGCTCCGCCCCGATCGAACCGCCCGCCCCCGTTACCAGCACCCGCCGCCCGCGCAGCATGCTGGCCAGTCCCTGCTCATCCGGCGCCACGGGCTGGCGTGGCAGCAGGTCGGCCAGCCTTACAGGATGCAGCGGAGCCCGCACGCGGCCTGTCAGGCCGGACAGGTCGGGCATGCAGCGCACCGGGGTGCCGCTTTCATGCGCCATGCGCAGAACAGTGGAAAGCCGCTCGCCCCGGCAGTTCGGGTCAGCCACCACCACCATCCAGTCCTCATCCGCCCCCAGTGCCGCCAGAATGGCCCGCAGGTCGCCTACCTGCCCCAGCACCGGCAGGCCGCGCAGCCTGCGCCCGGGGCGGCGCGGGCGGCCTTCAAGCACCAGACCTGCCACCCGGCGGCCCATATGCGGCACCAGCGCCAGAAAACGGCTGGCATCTTCCCCATCACCCAGCACGATCACGCGCTGACGGCCCCCAAGCCCCCGCAGGCCCTGCCGCCAGTACTGGTATCCCCCCCGCACGACCGCCAGCAGCACGAACGCCGCCATGCCGTAAACCATGCCAAATGCCGGGACAGCCGCGCCGAGCAGGGCCAGAACCCCCAGCACCAGCCCGCCTGCCAGCGCGCATGCCCCGCCCAGCCGCCAGAAATCGGACCGCCCGGCAAAGCGCCAGTGCTGCTGAAAAATGCGGAACGGCCACCCTGCCACCCCAAGCCCCGCCATGCCCAGCATGGGCGCGCCACCCGGCAGGGGAGCATGATAACCGCACGCCCAGGCCGCAAGGCTTGCCGCCAGCCCCCCCAGAACCGTATCAAGCACGCAGTTCAGCGCGATGGTCCGTGTCATGCGCAGGCACTCGGCCAGGGAGTGAGCGCTGGAGGATTGCGTTGCCATTACCCCCTCCCTATAGCCGAGCCAGCGGGGGGCAAGAAGGAGAGATCATGCCCCGGACCCCGCTTTCATGACCCTTGTGCATGCCGATCATGGCGCGGGCGTGCTTTTCGTGCTGCTGCTTGGCGCAGGTGCGGCCCTGGCTGCCGTGCTGTCGCGCCGGGTCATCGGGCTGCGCGTGCTCGATTACCCCACCGGGCGCAGCGCCCATGCCCGGCCCGTGCCCAAAGGCGGCGGGCTGGCCATTCTGGCCGTGTTCGTAACGGGTGTGCCGCTGGCGCAGATGATCTGGCATCATGCCCCCACCCTGTCCGACAAGACCCTGCTGGCCGCCACCGCATGGCTGGGCCTGTTTTCGTGGCGCGATGACATGCACCCCATGCCCGCCATGTGGAAGCTTGGCGCGCAGGTGCTGGCGGCACTGCTGGTGGCCTGGGGCAGTCTGGGTGTGCTGCCGCATGATGGCGCGACATGGGGCCTGCTGCTGGGGCGCGGCCTGTGGCTGGTCGTGTTGTGCAACGCCATCAACTTCATGGATGGGCTGGACGGGCTGGCCGCGGGCTGCACCCTGCTCGCCTGCGTGGTCACCGCCATTCTATGCCTGCATGTTCATGCCGGGGTGGAGACATGGGGCACGGCGCTGGTCATGGCTGTTGCCATTGCCGGTTTCCTGCCCTTCAATTTCCCCAAAGCGCGGCTGTTCATGGGGGATGTGGGCAGCCAGTGCTGTGGCCTCGTGCTGGGTGCGCTGGGGCTGCACATGGCCGACCTGCCGCCACTGGCGCATGGCTGGGCGCTCATGCCGCTCATGCTATCGGGCCTGCTGGCCGATGTGGGGGTGACGCTGCTGCGCCGCATGCTGCTGCGCCGCCCGCTCCTGCAGGCGCACCGGGAGCATGTCTACCAGATGGCCCATCGCAGCGGCATGAAACCCTTATCCATCACCGTGCTGGCCTGGGCGGCCACGCTATGCGGCACGGGGGCTGCGTGCGCGCTGGCAGGCGGCGTGATCGGCCTGCCTGCCGCAGCAAGCGGGCCGCTGGCGCTGCAACTCGCCTGGGGCGTGATGGTAATCTGGCGCGTGCGCCATACGCCGGGATTGCGGTGGTAGAAACGGAACAGGGGGAACGGCCCTGCGACCATTCCCCCTGACCGATCGTGACAGATAACGGACCTTACTTGTGCGTAAAGGTAATCTTCATGCCCTGGGCCGCAGCGGCAAGGCGGCCGCCGGAGCTTGAGGTATCGAGCCGGATACGCACGCCCGCGGGGTTGTTGAGCAGAACCGCGCCGATGCCGGTGCCTGCTGTCACATCCCCGTTGACGGCGGCGTAGCTTCCCTCAAAATCCTTGACCGAATGCAGGTTATAGACCGTGCCGCTGCCCTTGATGTTGGCATAGCCCACGGCCGCGAGCGACCCGCCCTCGACCTTGAAGCGGTAGGTATGGTGCCCATAGACCAGCTTGCCCGTGCCCCATGTATGCCCCACGCCGATATCAAGCGACTTGAACTTCATGGTGACGGTGCCCGATGGCGTGCCAAGCGAGGACTCCTCGGCCATTGCCACGCACGGCAGGCTGGCGAGAGGGGCTGACGCAATGGCGAGAGCAAGCAGACGTCGAGAGATATGCATTAAGGTAAACCTTCCGTCGCGGAATGCACGAAGAGAACCTGCTGCTAACTCAGCTCGCGCGGCGAAGTTCCTCGGTGCGGCGCGCGCGGGGTGCCTTGCGCACGGGAGCGGCAGCCTTTTCCTGCACTGCGGCGGATGTTTCGTTCACGATCGTGCGCAGGTCGCGCAGGAAGCCGTTGCCCTGCGGGGTGTGCGTGATCAGCACCGAGCGGCGGTCCATCGGGTCGGCCGTGCGGCGGGCGAGGCGCAGGTCCTCGAGGCGGTCGAGCGCGCGGGTGATCGCGGGCTTGGACACGTTCAGCTCAGCGGCGAGGCCACGCACGGTGTGGGCGCTGTCGCTGAGGTAGCAGGTCAGGAACACTGCAAGCTGGCGGGCGGAAAGATCAGGCCCGTCACGACGAACCATGGCGACAACGGTGTCGCGCAGGGAGAGCGTCATCTGGTCCGCATTAGCCTGATTAGCCTGTGATGACTTGGCCATCGGTTGGAATCCTCTGTCATGATGTCGTGCCAGCCGACGGGCCTGTGGGCCGTGGAATCGGGCTGGCACGAAAATGGTGTTTTCTGGTGGTGCCTATATAATTGGCATTTACGGCATATATAAGTCGCATCTGGCAAATTAGTTCGATTTCATAATTGTTTCTTTAACGGCGCGTTCGTTTCGTCAAGATTAAATATTTTTAACATTCCTACATAAGCCGCTCTTAAACCTAGACTTTCTCCGCCTTCCGGGCGGCCGGGGCGGTCAGAATCGTTCCATCCATAGGTATCGATATGAACCCAACGCACATCAGTTTTGACAAAATTCTCTAAGAAAAGAGCCGCCGTAATCGCTCCTGCCATCGGTTTGGATGAAATATTGTTCAGGTCTGCCACCGGACTGCGCAGCCATTTGCGGTAGCCCGGCCATAGCGGCAGGCGCCATAGCGGGTCGCCGCAGGCATGCCCCGCCGCCTCCAGCGCAAGGGCTGTTTCATCGCTGTTGCTGAACAGCGCGGGCATGTCGGGGCCCAGCGCCACGCGGGCGGCCCCGGTCAGGGTTGCGGCATCGACCAGCAGGGCAGGGTCATGCTCGCATGCGGCGTGCAGCAGGTCGCACAGCACCAGCCTGCCCTCGGCATCGGTATTGCCGACCTCGACCGTCAGCCCCGCGCGCGTGCGCACCACGTCAGACGGGCGCATGGCGCGGCCCGACACGCTGTTCTCCACGCAGCCCAGCCGCAGCTCCAGCCGCACCGGCAGGTCGCGCAGTACCACCAGTCGCGCCAGCGCAAGCATGATGGCAGCGCCCCCCATGTCCTTTTTCATCCGCAGCATGGATGAGGGCGGCTTGAGGTCATAACCGCCGGTATCAAAACACACGCCCTTGCCCACCAGCGACAGCAGCGGAGCATCCTCGCGCGCGGTGCTGCCGCTCCAGCGCGCCACCACCACGCAGGGTGCGCGCTCCGAGCCCATGCCCACATGGAACACGGTAGGGAAATCCTGCTCCAGCCGCGCGCCGCGAATGACCGACACCTCGGCGCCCAGCGGTTCCAGCGCCATCTGCGCCGCCCGCGCCAGCTCATCGGGGCCCATCAGATTGGGCGGCGTGTTGATGAGCGAGCGCGCAAGGTTGATGCACTGCGCCACCGGGCCTGCCGCCGCACCCGCCGCATCAACCACCAGCCGCGCCCGCGGGGGTTTGGGGGCTACGTCGCGCCCGAAGGCAGGCATGCGATACGCGCCAAGGCAGAAGCCAAGGGCCATGTCGGCAGCCGCGACATCCTCTGGCGCGCTGATGCGCCACAGGCCGCTTGGCAGCGAGTCGGGCAGGACGCCGAACACGAAGGGCTCGGCCCCGTCCGCCGCTTCCGGCACGCCAAGCACGGCGGTGGTGATGTTGCCATCCGCATCTGGCAGGCCCAGCACCTGCCCGTAACGGGCGACAAAACCGGCCTGCAGCGCAAAACGCGCCGCCTTCTCGCCCACCAGCGCCTCAAGCCCCCCCAGCGCCGAGGGACGGATGGCGTGCACCACGCCTACGGGTTCATGCCCCACGTCATGCAGGGCGACCAGGCAGTCAGGTTGTTGCGGCATGTTCATGGCGTTCCTCGGTTGCGTCATCTGTTATTGGCGCCAAGGGTGCGTCCGCCATCGCGCCAACGCAACACCCTCAGGTGCACCCATGTGGTTTTGCTTGCATTTCCGTCCACTTGGCCGGAGCATACCGACATGACGGGTGTACCCTCGGGCCTTCGTGGCCCCCATCGCGCAGCGGCCGGGCATCGCTCCGGCCCCCATTCCGACCAGGTGGTCCGGGCTGTGCTCGGCCCGACCAATACCGGAAAGACGCATCTCGCCATCGAGCGGCTGCTCTCGCATTCCAGCGGGGTGATCGGCTTCCCGCTCCGCCTGCTGGCCCGTGAGAACTACGACCGCATGGTGGCCCGCAAGGGCGCGCACGCCGTGGCGCTGATAACGGGTGAGGAAAAGATCATTCCCCCCAAGGCGCGCTGGTTTTCCTGCACGGTCGAGGCCATGCCGCTCGACCGGCGGGTGGAATTCGTGGCGGTGGATGAAATCCAGCTCTGCGCCGATCCTGACCGGGGCCACATCTTTACTGACCGCCTGCTGCATGCGCGTGGCACGGCGGAGACGATGTTCCTCGGCGCCGACACCATCCGCAACCTGATCCGCCGCCTTGTGCCCGGCATCGAGATCGAACACCGGCCCCGCCTGTCGCAACTGACCCATGCGGGGGCGTGCAAGCTGACGCGCCTGCCGCCACGCTCGGCCATTGTCGCGTTCTCGGCGGGTGAGGTTTACGCCATTGCCGAACTGCTGCGCCGTAGGCGGGGTGGCTGCGCCATCGTGATGGGCCAGCTTTCTCCGCGCACGCGCAACGCACAGGTGGCGCTGTATCAGGAAAAGGAGGTTGATTACCTCGTCGCGACCGATGCCATCGGCATGGGGCTGAACATGGATGTGAACCATGTGGCCTTTGCCAGCCTGTCGAAATTCGATGGCTCGCGCATCCGCCCGCTCACGGCAGGCGAGATCGCGCAGGTGGCGGGGCGTGCCGGGCGCGGCCTGCGCGATGGCACGTTTGGCACCACCGGCACCTGCCCCCCATTGCATGAGGAACTGGCCGAAGCCGTGGAGCAGCACCGCTTCGACCCGCTCACCCGCCTGTCATGGCGCAACAGCGCGCTTGATTTTTCCTCACCCGCCAGCCTGCTGGGCAGCCTCAACCAGGCCTCGCCACGCCCCGAACTCATCGCGGGGCATGAAGCAAGCGACGTGCTGGCCCTGTCCGCGCTCTCGGCCAGCCCCGACATCCGCCCGCTGGTCCATGCCCGCGCCGCAACCCGGCTGTTATGGGAGAGCTGCCAGATCCCCGATTTCCGCAAGCTGGGCGATGACAGCCACATCCGCCTGTGCGGGCGCATCTTCACCCATCTGATCGGCGATGGCCGCATCCCCGCTACATGGATGGAAAACCAGATTACCCATTTCTTCCAGACCGATGGCACCATCGACACGCTGATGCAGCGCCTGGCGGGGATTCGCGTGTGTAGTTACATCGCCGCCCGCCCCGGCTGGATCGCCAATGCCGAACACTGGCAGGCCCGCACGCGTGAGGCGGAGGACCGGCTGTCCGACGTGCTGCACGAGCAGTTGACCGCCCGCTTTGTCGACCGCCGTGCCACCACGCTGATCCGCAGGCTTGATGAAGGCGGCCATGACAACCTGCTCTCTGCCGTGACCGCACAGGGCAATGTGGTGGTGGAAGGCCATGAGGTCGGCCGGATTGCGGGCCTTGACCTGATTGCGGGCGAACATACCGATGCCGAGGATGGCCGCCTGCTCATGCGTGCCGCCCGCCGCGCCGTACGCAGCGAGATTCCCCGCCGCGTGGCCCTGCTGGTGCAGGATGACGACCAGCAATTTACCTTCTCGACCGATGGCACGCATATCATGTGGCAGGGCATGAACCTCGCGCGCCTGCTGCCGGGTGCCGATGTGCTCTCGCCCCGCCCGCTGGTGCTGGACAACCCGCTGCTCGACAACGCGCAGCGCGAGCGAATCCGCAACCGGCTCCAGACCTGGCTCGGGCAGGTCGTGCGCGAGCACCTTGCCCCGCTTTTTGCCGTGCAGGCCGCCGTCGCCGCCACGCCGGAGCTGCGCGGCATCGTTCACCGCCTGCTCGAAGGTGCGGGCATCGCCCCGCTGCACCGGGGCGAGCGCCTGCCCCCCGAGATGCTGGGCCGCCTGCGCAGGCTGGGGGTGCGCGTGGGCCATTACACCCTGTTCATGCCCGCCATCCTCAAGGAGCGCCCGCTGCAACTGCGGGGCTGGCTTGTGGCAATCAGCCTGAACATGCCCTGCCCCACCCTGCCCGCCATGAGCCGCATCACCCTGCCGCCCGATGCCCTGCCCCCGGCCTTCATGGACCGCATGGGCTGGCTCGCGGCGGGGCCCGTGCGCATACGGCTTGATATTGCGGAAAAATTCATTCGGGAACTGGCCCGCCTGACCCGCCGCGCGCCCGTGCCGCTGCCACCGCAACTGGCCTCACGGCTGGGCGTGCGCCGTGAAATGCTGCCCGCCGTGCTGAAGGGGCTGAACATGCGCGTGCACCACCCCCGCCCCATGCCCGCCGACCGCTACGGGCCGCCTGCTCCGATCATGATCCGCTTCCATGCGGAGGGCGACAGTGCCCGGCACGAAAAACCCCGCCCGGCGCAGGACCGCCAGCCCAGCAGGCGTGCCACTACCCGGCACATACGGTCCGACAGCCCCTTCGCCGCCCTTGCCCCCCTTCTGGACCGCTCCTGAGCGCATGAAACAGCCTCCCACCCCCCAGCCCCTGGCCCAGCGCGTGGATGTGTGGCTGTTCCATGCCCGCTTCGGGCGCAGCCGCAGCGCCTGCGCGCAGATCGCCACCAGCGGGCATGTACGAATCAACCGCCAGCGCGTGACCAAGGCGCATGCACTGGTGCGCGCGGGCGACGTGCTGACCCTGCCCGCCCCGGACCGCAGGGCCGTGATCGTCATTCGCGTATTAGCCCAGGCCGAGCGGCGCCAGGCAGCGCCACTTGCACAACTTCTGTATGAAATTGTTCCAGAAACTGCCTGAATATTGTGGCGATAGGGACAATACAGGCACGGATTATGCATTAGCCGCCGTCTTGGGCTTGCCACGACCGGAAAACACTCTCATATCTTCCGCCATTCCCGATGAGGTCATGCCCCCTGTGGCGCCTCGTCCCTTTTCATGGCTGGGCCTACTGCCACAGGCCACACAAATAACGATCGGAGATAGGCGATGACCTATGTGGTCACCGAAAACTGCATTCGCTGCAAATTCACAGATTGTGTCGAAGTCTGTCCGGTTGACTGCTTCTACGCGGGTGAGAACTTTCTCGTAATCAATCCGGATGAATGCATCGACTGCGGCGTATGCGAACCGGAATGCCCGGCTGAGGCCATCTTCCCCGATAGCGATGACCGCGCGACCCCCTGGGCCGAGCTTAACGCCAAATACGCCGCCATCTGGCCCAACATCACCCGCAAGATCGACGCCCCGGCCGATGCCGAGGAATGGAAAGACAAGCCCGGCAAGAAAGATATGCTTTCCCCTGAGCCGCAGAAGGGCTGATCCAGCCTTTCCCGCCAGGGCCCAATAAAAAAGACCGGCACGGTTTCCCGTGCCGGTCTTTTTTTATGCCGTCTGGCCCCGGAGGTGGTTGCCCACCCCCAAGGCCCAGCATGAGGCCGCGTATCAGCGCGACATCATGTTGATGGACGTGTCATGCATGATGAACATGGTGCCGGCCACAAGGACCAGAACCGACAGCACCGTGAATGTAAACGCCATGACGTTCCAGCGCTGCTCGGACGAACCGTTCATGTGCAGGAAGTAGATCAGGTGAACCACGATCTGGACCACCGCCAGCAGGGCAATCGCCCCACCGGTGGCGGACGGTGACATCGCATGCGACATCACCAGACCGAAGGCTGCTACCGTCAGGATAACGGCAAGTACGAACCCGGTAAGGTAAGATCCTACGCTACCATGGCCCTCTCCCGAGGATGAAATATGATCAGCCATCAGAGCACACCCATCAGATAGACAAAGGTGAAGACACAGATCCAGACAATGTCCAGGAAGTGCCAGAACAGGCTGAGGCAGGTCAGCTTGCCGATCATGCGCTCGTTCAGCTCAGTCTTGCCAGCCGTCTGGAACAGCAGAACCGCCATCCACAGCAGGCCGCAGGTGACATGCAGACCATGCGTGCCAACCAGCGTGAAGAAGGCGGACAGGAACGCACTGCGATCCGGGCCGTTGCCTTCGGCAATCATGTGCGAGAACTCGCGGATTTCCATGAACAGGAAGCCCAGCCCCAGCAGGAAGGTCACCCCGAGCCAGGTCCGCATGGTGCTGACCTTGTTCTCGTGGGCGGCGATCATGCCAAAACCGTAGGTGATGGAGCTGAACAGCAGGATAGCCGTTTCAATGCCAACACCCGAAAGTTCGAACACTTCGTGGCCGGTCGGACCGCCGGCAAACTGGTCACGCAACACCGCGAACACTGCGAACAGCGTACCGAAGATGATGCAGTCCGTCATCAGATACAGCCAGAACCCGAACACCACGGGAGATTCGTGGTGTTCATCATGGGCATGGGCTGCATCAGCAGTCATGTTTTGCGCCATTATTCCGCTGCCTGTGCTGCCATAAGGTTATGGGTGTGCTCCTGCTCGATACGAGCCACCTCGGACACCGGCACGTAGTAGTCGACGTCATTGTCAGCCGAACGTGCGATCACCGTAGCGATGACACCGATCAGACCAACAGCCGCCAGCCACCAGATGTACCAGATGGCACCGAAGCCAAGCACGAAGCTGAAGGCACCGATCAGGAAACCGCATGCCGTGTTCTTGGGCATGTGGATGGGCTGATAGTCACCACCCGCGCGACGCGTGTCGATACCCGCTTCCTTGTCGTGGGCAAAAGCGTCGAGCTCGTGCACTTCCGGCAGGATGGCGAAGTTATAGAACGGCGGCGGCGAAGAGGTGGACCATTCCAGCGTACGAGCGTTCCACGGATCGCCCGTCAGGTCACGGTTCTCGGCCAGGTTACGGTCGCGGATCGAGACATAAAGCTGGGTCAGCTGGCACACGATACCGCATGCAATCAGCACGGCACCGACTTCAGCAATCAGCAGCCAGGGGTGCCATTCCGGATTGTCGTAGTGGTTCATACGACGGGTCATGCCCTCGAAACCAACGACATACAGCGGCATGAACGCCACATAGAAGCCAATGAACCAGCACCAGAACGCCCGCTTGCCCCATGCTTCGTTCAGCTTGAAGCCGAAAGACTTGGGGAACCAGAAGTTCATGGCCGCCACGTAGCCGAAATACACACCACCGATAATCACGTTATGGAAGTGGGCGATAACGAACAGCGAGTTATGCAGCACGAAGTCGGAAGCCGGGATGGCGAGCATCACGCCGGTCATGCCACCGATGGAGAAGGTGATCATGAAGCCGATCACCCAGTACATGGTCGCATGGAACTCGATGCGGCCCTTATACATGGTGAACAGCCAGTTGAAGATTTTCACGCCAGTCGGAACGGCGATGATCATCGTCATGATGCCGAAGAACGCATTCACGTTCGGGCCAGCACCCATGGTGAAGAAGTGGTGAACCCACACCACCAGCGACAGGACCATGATGGAAGCGGTCGCGTAGACCATGGTCTTGTAGCCGAAGAGCGGCTTGCGGGAGAAGGTCTGCGTGATTTCGGAGAAGGCGCCGAAGGCAGGCAGGACCAGGATGTACACTTCCGGATGGCCCCAGCCCCAGATCACGCTCAGATAGAGCATCTGGTTGCCGCCGCCGTCGTTGGTGAAGAAGTGCATGCCCAGGTAACGGTCCAGACCAAGCAGGCCCATGGCCACGGTCAGGATCGGGAAGGCAACCATGATCAGCACGGTGGTGCAGAAGATGGTCCAGGTGAACACCGGCATACGCATGTAGGTCATGCCAGGCGCACGCATCTTCACGATGGTCGCGAAGAAGTTCACACCCGTCAGCAGCGTGCCCACACCGGACAGCTGAACCGCCCAGATATAGTAGTCAACACCGACGCCGGGGCTGAACTGCTGCTCGGACAGGGGCGGGTAAGCCAGCCAGCCGCACTGCGAGAACTCACCGATGAACAGCGAGACGTTGACCAGCAGGAAGCTGATGGTCGTCATCCAGAAGCTCAGCGTGTTCACGAACGGGAAGGCCACGTCGCGCGCACCGATCTGCAGCGGCACCACGATGTTCATCAGACCCTGCATGAACGCCATGGCCATGAAGAAGATCATGATCGTGCCGTGAGCGGAGAAGATCTGGTCATAGTGGTGCGGCGGCAGGTAGCCGGGGTTACCGGCATAAGCCAGCGCAAGCTGGGAGCGCATCATGATCGCGTCCGCAAAACCACGGAACAGCGCCACGAGGGCCACAACGATATACATGACACCAATGCGCTTGTGGTCGACCGAGGTCAGCCATTCACGCCACAGGTAGCCCCATTTACCGTAATAGGTGATGAGACCGACAACGGCGAGACCCGCGATAGCGGCACCGATGAACGTCCCAACAAGGATCGGCACATCATAAGGGATGGCCGACAAAGTTAGTTTGCCAAACATCTGTCCTATTCCTTCATGTTCATGTCGGACATCGCGGACTGCTGCACGTGCAGCATCTTGCCGGTGCTCTTGTCCATGACCATGCCGTCATTGTACTTGGCAACAATGGCATCGAAGAGACCCGCATCGACATGCGAGAAGTACTCAACCGGGTTGGCCTCGCTCGGCGCGGCCAGCTTCGGATAGCTTGCGCTGTCCAGCTGCTCGGAAGAAGCCTTCACCTTCTCGACCCACGCGCTGTACTGGTCCGCCGGCATTGCCAGCGCACGGAAGCGCATGTCGGAGAAGCCCTTGCCGCTGAAGTTGGACGACTCACCCTGGAAGTCACCCGCTTCGTTGGCGATCAGGTGCAGCTGTGTCTGCATCCCGGCCATGGCATAGATCATCGTGCCCAGCTGCGGGATGAAGAACGAGTTCATCACGGAGTCAGAGGTGATCCGGAAATCGACCGGCGTATTCACCGGCATGGCCATCTGGTTGACGGTTGCGATCCCTTCATCCGGATAGATAAAGAGCCACTTCCAGTCCAGTGCCACAACATCGACATGAATTGGCTTGACGTTGGCTTCAGCCTCGAGGGGCTTGTACGGGTCAAGCGAATGACATGTCTGATAGGTCAGCACCGCCAGGAACAGAATGATCAGGCTGGGGATCGCCCAGATGATCACTTCAATCTTGTTGGAATGCGACCATTTCGGCAGGTATTCCGCCGAAGTGTTGGACTGACGGTACTGCCATGCGAACAGCAGCGTCAGGATACATACCGGTATGACAACCAGCAGCATCGCGTAGGTCGAGGTCAGGATCAGGCTTTTTTCCTGAGCACCGACAACGCCCTTGGGATCAAGTGTATCCCAGGTACAGCCTGCTAACAGCGCTGCTGAAGATAGGCTCATCAGCTTTGTTAATCTCGGCAAGATTTTTTTCTTCATCTCACGCCTCGTTGGTTTCGACATCACCCTGTTTTGCTCACATCCTCGCTTCATCCACGGGCTTAGACAACAGCGGCCACGTTATACGCATGGCGGGAAAAAAGCATTCTGCTTTCCCGGCATCCAGCGACATCGCGCCTGAGTCGACTTCCGAAAATGACAATCGCCTCTTTCGGTTTGCATCCGTCATGAGTTAGTTGCCGACCGGCTGGCCATGACCTTGATCAATACGGCCTGCCAGACCTTACGTAAATATTACTCTCAGGGCAGATCGGACCATGAATCGCGATGCCGTCCTGTGTGCTGAAGCGCATGTCCTGTGCCGCATACCCTTTCATATAGTTTTTCTATTCAAGGGTTATCCGACCTGAACGGCCTCATAGGCAAGCCTTCACATAATATTTCAATAAATTTCATTGCTTAAAATTTATCTTGCAAAACTGTTGTTTTACAACACCTTAGCGGGGTGTCATTAACCTCACACTCTCGTCATCATATAATTTCCATATATGAATAAGTCTTATCTTTTTTAACAGAAAGACCTTTCCAGGTCCTCATTCACGCAAAAAAGGGCCGCCATAATCATGGCAGCCCTTCTCATGCAGGCAAACAGGACTGAAACAGTCCTTTTGGAAACAGGAATCCTGTCGATCAGTCGTTGCTGTTGTTACGCACGCCCATGAACTGCAGCAGAAACTGAAACAGGTTGATGAAGTTCAGATAAAGGTTCAGCGCATCATAGACCGAGCGCTTCGCGGCCTGGTCCGGCCCTTCATAGGCCGCGAGCTGCTGGTAGTTGGCCTTGATGTTCTGGGTATCGAACATGGTCAGACCCACGAACAGGAGCACACCGGCAGCGCTGTAGACAAAATACAGGGCAGGGCTGTGCAGGAACATGTTCACCACGCCCGCGATAATCAGGCCGAACAGCCCCATCATGAAGAACGAGCCAAAGCGGCTGAGGTCGGTACGAGTCGTGTAGCCCCAGATGGACATGGTGCAGAAGGTCGCGGCGGTAACGAAGAAGACGCGCGTGACCGAAACACCCGTGAACACCATGAAGATGTTGGACAGGCTCGCCCCCATCACCCCGCAGAACAGCCAGAACAGGGTCTGCACCGCCTGGGTGGACAGCCTGTTGACTCCAAACGACATGACCAGAACGAAACCGAGCGGCGCAATCATGGCCAGCATGCCAAGCCCGGTCGGCTTGATCGTGCCAATGGCGGGCACGTACTGAAAGAACAGCGACTGCAGTTGGGTGTTGGCGATCAGGTAGGCCACCAGTCCGGTCAGGACCAGCCCGGATGCCATCCAGTTATAGACTCGCAGCATATAGGCGCGCAGGCCCATATCGACGGAGCCCATGGCACTATCAGCGGTGGGGCGGATGAAACTCCGCGAATCAGGGCCAAAAGCCATTTGTTGTTTCCTTCCTCCACGTCCGTAGACTGACGTGCGTCTGCCTGCATGTGGGTTCATGCTAGACGAGGTTCAAGAACATCAGCGTGACGAACACATTACAATGCGGCAACACGCTCCGCATTTTACGACACTATATATACTGTACATGCCCAGCGGCATGTGCCGTTTTTCCTTTCCGTCAAAAAGGTGCCGGATGCGTCTGTTCATTGGCCTGGAACTCCCCCTTCCGCTCATGCACGCTCTCGCTGGCCTGCGGGGCAACCTGCCGGATGTGACGTGGTCTCCACCGGAGTCCTACCACCTCACGCTGCATTACCTCGGCGAGGTAACGCACGGCCATCTGCTCGAAGACATCCACCATGCCCTGAGCGCCATAACGGCCGCGCCACCCACGCTTGGCCTGAGCGCGCCGGGCCTGTTCGAGCCCGAAACCCATCACGGGCCGGATACGCTATGGGTCGGCTGCGCGCCCGATGCCGCCCTGACGCACCTGCAAAAGCGTGTCCGCGCCACCATGAACCGGCTCCTGCCCGGCGCGGCCCGGTCCGCGCGCCGCTTCGTGCCGCATGTAACGGTGGGCCACATGCGGCACCCCGACCCACTGAGGCGACAGGTCTGGCTGGCTTCCATGCCACCCATGCCTGAGGGCGAGCCGATGGGTCATTTCACGCTGTTCCAGTCCCTGCGCCATGCGGACGGGCCGGTTTATGAAGCGCTGGAACATTATCCGCTACAGGGCTGATTCTCTGCCCTGATCCGTTACGCGTACGGCGTGAAGCAGGTGACCGTTTCACCAAAAATTTATGCCATTCATGAATAATAAAAATATATTTCTCATCATTTATTGTGAAACACCTGTCGCGCGGCATCAGGCGGGTCTTCTCATTCTTGCTGCAATATCAACATATTTTAAAAAACACGCTGCTGGCGGCAGCTATCTGATTCATTGCTTATCAGACAACATATTCACGTTTTAGTGAGCCTGAACACTAAAATGTCAGGAGACGGGCGTGCTAGCCTCGGTATGTTCGGATGAAACGGACTACCTGCTTTATCTCCCTGCCCGAAGCCGGTTTCCTGTCTGGTCGGAAAACAAGCGCCGCCCGCGCTTTTTGCCGGTTACATTCAGAAAGCCTGCCCGGACGGAAAGTTGCAGCGGCGGCGTCCTGAATTCGAAACCGTTAGTTTTCTGAGGACATCACATATGATTTCTGCCGTTTTCGGAAAAAGACGTTCTCTGAGCAGAACGCTTACAGCCGGAACGATATGTGCGGCTCTCATCTCGGGCTATGCCACCATGGCATCCGCGGATGACGGGCAGGGCGCCACGGGGGAAGCGATCATCCATGCGGATGACCATCCCGGCGACTGGATGACCTATGGCCGCACCTATTCTGAACAGCGCTACAGCCCGCTGGATCAGATCAACCGTTCCAATGTTGGTAACCTCAAGCTGGCCTGGTATCTCGACCTCGATACCAACCGTGGCCAGGAAGGCACGCCGCTGGTTGTCAATGGCATCATGTATGCCACCACCAACTGGAGCATGATGAAGGCCGTTGATGGCGCCACCGGCAAGCTGCTGTGGTCGTATGACCCGCGCGTGCCCGGCAACATCGCCGACAAGGGCTGCTGCGACACGGTCAACCGTGGCGCCGCCTACTGGAATGGCAAGGTCTATTTCGGCACGTTCGATGGCCGCCTGATCGCGCTTGACGCCAAGACCGGCAAGCTGGTCTGGAGCGTGAACACCATCCCGCCCGAGGCGGAGCTGGGCAAGCAGCGTTCCTACACGGTTGATGGCGCACCGCGCATCGCCAAGGGCCGCGTAATCATCGGTAACGGTGGTTCCGAGTTCGGCGCGCGTGGCTTCGTCTCCGCGTTCGATGCCGAGACCGGCAAGCTGGACTGGCGCTTCTTCACGGTTCCGAACCCCAAGAACGAGCCGGACCACGCCGCCTCCGACAGCGTGCTGATGAACAAGGCCTACCAGACCTGGAGCCCGACCGGCGCCTGGACCCGCCAGGGTGGCGGCGGCACGGTGTGGGATTCCATCGTGTATGACCCCGTGTCCGATCTGGTCTACCTGGGCGTGGGCAACGGTTCGCCGTGGAACTACAAGTACCGCTCGGAAGGCAAGGGCGATAACCTGTTCCTGGGCAGCATCGTCGCACTGAAGCCGGAAACCGGCGAATACGTCTGGCATTTCCAGGAAACGCCGATGGACCAGTGGGACTTCACCTCGGTCCAGCAGATCATGACGGTTGACCTGCCGATCAACGGTGAGACCCGCCACGTGATCGTTCATGCGCCGAAGAACGGCTTCTTCTACATCATTGATGCGAAGACCGGCGAGTTCATCTCGGGCAAGAACTATGTCTATGTAAACTGGGCCAGTGGCCTCGACCCCAAGACCGGTCGCCCCATCTACAACCCCGATGCGCTCTATACGCTTACGGGCAAGGACTGGTACGGCATTCCGGGTGACCTTGGCGGCCATAACTTCGCGGCCATGGCGTACAGCCCCAAGACCGGGCTGGTCTACATCCCCGCGCAGCAGGTTCCGTTCCTTTACACCAACCAGGTCGGTGGCTTCACGCCGCATCCCGACAGCTGGAACCTTGGTCTGGACATGAACAAGGTCGGCATCCCCGACTCCCCCGAAGCCAAGCAGGCCTTCGTGAAGGACCTGAAGGGCTGGATCGTGGCCTGGGATCCGAAGACGCAGGCTGAAGCCTGGCGCGTGGACCACAAGGGCCCGTGGAACGGCGGCATTCTGGCAACGGGCGGCGATCTGCTGTTCCAGGGCCTGGCGAATGGCGAATTCCATGCCTATGACGCGACGAACGGTTCCGACCTGTTCCACTTCGCGGCGGATAGCGGCATCATCGCTCCCCCCGTGTCCTACCTTGGCAGCGACAAGAAGCAGTATGTCGCGGTTGAAGTGGGCTGGGGCGGCATCTATCCGTTCTTCCTCGGTGGCCTTGCCCGCACCAGCGGCTGGACCGTCAACCACTCGCGCATCATTGCCTTCTCGCTTGATGGCAAGTCGGGCCCGCTGCCCAAGCAGAATGACCAGGGCTTCCTGCCCGTCAAGCCGCCGGCACAGTTCGACAGCAAGCGCACCGATAACGGCTACTTCCAGTTCCAGACCTATTGCGCCGCCTGCCATGGCGACAATGCTGAAGGTGCTGGTGTGCTGCCTGACCTGCGCTGGTCCGGGTCCATCCGCCACGAGGATGCGTTCTACAATGTTGTCGGCCGCGGCGCCCTTACCGCCTACGGTATGGATCGCTTCGACAGCAGCATGAACCCCACCGAGATCGAGGATATCCGCCAGTTCCTGATCAAGCGTGCGAACGAGACCTATCAGAGGGAAGTTGATGCCCGGAAGAACGCTGCCGGTATTCCCGAGCAGCAGCCATAATCTCCCGGTTTTGACAATTTTTCGCATCAACGCGACGCATGATGGTGAACATAATGATCAACAGGCTTAAGGTGACATTCAGCGCGGCAGCGTTTAGTCTGCTGGCAGGGACGGCATTGGCACAGACGCCAGATGCCGACCCCGCGCTGGTCCAGAAAGGGGCGTATGTCGCACGACTGGGTGACTGCGTAGCATGTCACACCGCCCTCCATGGGCAGTCGTATGCAGGCGGGCTTGAAATCAAGAGCCCGATCGGCACGATCTATTCCACAAACATTACACCGGACCCCACCTACGGTATCGGTCGCTACACCTTCGCCGAATTCGACGAAGCGGTGCGCCACGGTATCCGCAAGGATGGTTCCACGCTGTATCCGGCCATGCCGTATCCTTCCTTCTCGCGTATGACGAAGGAAGACATGCAGGCGCTGTATGCATACTTCATGCATGGGGTTAAGCCGGTCGCACAGCCTGACAAGCAGCCGGACATTTCCTGGCCGATGTCGATGCGCTGGCCGCTGGGCATCTGGCGCATGATGTTCTCGCCCTCGCCCAAGGACTTCACCCCCGCCCCCGGCACCGATGCCGATGTGGCCCGTGGTGACTACCTGGTAACGGGTCCGGGGCATTGCGGCGCGTGCCATACGCCGCGCGGCTTCGCCATGCAGGAAAAGGCGCTCGATGCTTCGGGTGGGCCTGACTTCCTGTCCGGTGGCGCACCGATCGACAACTGGGTTGCGCCGAGCCTGCGTAACGACCCGGTCGTGGGTCTGGGCCGCTGGTCGGAAGATGACATCTACACCTTCCTCAAGTCCGGCCGTATCGACCACTCCGCCGTGTTCGGTGGCATGGGCGATGTGGTGGCATGGAGCACCCAGTACTTCACCGATGACGATCTGCACGCCATCGCGAAGTACCTGAAGAGCCTGCCGCCGGTGCCGCCTTCACAGGGCAACTACACATACGATCCGTCCACCGCGACGGCCCTGAACTCTGGCAACACCGCCAGCATGCCGGGTGCTGATACGTATGTGAAGGAATGCGCCATCTGTCACCGCAACGACGGTGGTGGCGTGGCCCGCATGTTCCCGCCGCTGGCTGGCAACCCGGTTGTCGTGACCGAGAACCCGACCTCGCTGGTGAACGTGATCGCTCATGGTGGCGTGCTGCCGCCGAGCAACTGGGCACCTTCCGCGGTGGCCATGCCGGGCTACAGCAACTCGCTGTCCGCCCAGCAGATCGCCGATGTGGTCAACTTCATCCGCACCAGCTGGGGCAACAAGGCGCCGGGCACCGTTACGGCAGCCGACGTGACCAAGCTGCGTGACACCGGCGCTCCGGTTTCCAGCTCCGGCTGGAACAGCATGAGCAGCGGCTGGTCGGTGTTCCTGCCGCAGCCTTACGGCTCGGGCTGGACGTTTGCACCGCAGACGCACACCGGTCAGGACGCCGCGCAGTAACATTGCGGCAGGGGTGGCCTTTTCTGTCAGGCCGCCTCACCCTGATACGCACTACGGAAAACCGCCATGGGCTTATGTCCATGGCGGTTTTCTTATGTACGGCAATCCCGCACACTGCTTTCTTTCAGCTGGAGGGAGATTTCGCATGCAGCGCATCGTTGTCCTGACCGGGGCGGGCATCAGCCAGGAATCGGGTCTCCAGACCTTTCGCGGGCCAGATGGGTTATGGAACCATGAACGGATCGAGGATATCTGCACGCCGCAGGGCTTCGCGCGCGACCCGCTGCGGGTGGACCGGTTCTATAACGGCCTGCGCGCCCAGCTCCCCACCGTGCACCCCAATGCCGCGCACAAGGCGCTTGCCACACTCGAACAGGCCGGACGTAACGGCAAATGGCCAGGTCACCTCACCATCATCACGCAGAATATCGATGACCTGCATGAACGCGCGGGAAGCCGGAACGTGATTCACATGCATGGCGAACTGCTGCGCCTGCGCTGCACCCACTGCCACGCCACCCCTGTATGGAAAACCGACTGCTACCCCCATACACCCTGCCCTGATTGCGGCGCGGCGGGGCTTCGGCCCGATATCGTCTGGTTTGGGGAAATGCCTTACCATATGGAGGCCATAGCCCGGCAGCTTGAGGCCTGTGACCTGTTCGTGGCCATTGGCACCTCCGGCGTGGTCTATCCGGCAGCAGGATTTGTGGACAGCGTAGCGGACCATGCCGATACGATGCTGTTCAACCTCGAGGCCCCAGCGGGCCGCAGCGCCTTTGACCAGACCATTCTCGGGCCTGCCACAAGCACGGTTCCGGCATGGACACGCGACCTGCTGGAAGCGTAAAGGCAGCCCCATGGCCGAAACCCTTGAAGACCTGCTGTGCGCCATCCGCGCCTGCCAGACCTGCGCGGCACACCTGCCGCTTGGCCCCCGCCCGGTGCTTCATGTTTCGCGCACGGCGCGGCTGCTTATTGCCAGCCAGGCGCCGGGCACGCGCGTGCATGAAACCGGGCAGTCCTTCAATGATGCCTCGGGCGACCGGCTGCGGGGCTGGATGGGGGTGGACCGCGCCACGTTCTATGATTCCAGCCGCATTGCGCTGGTGCCCATGGGCCTGTGCTATCCCGGCCGCCTGCCCAAGGGCGGTGACTGCCCGCCCCGGCCGGAATGCGCGCCGCAGTGGCGGGAACGCATCATGGCGCAGATGCCCGCCCTTGAACTGACGCTGGTGGTGGGCAGCTACGCCCAGCTTCATATTCTGGGCAAGGGAAAGGTGAGCGAGCGCTGCCTCGACTTCCGCCACTATCTGCCGCGCTACTTCCCCCTGCCCCACCCTTCATGGCGCACGGGGGCGTGGGAGCGGCGGACACCGCAATTCGGCACGGATGTACTGCCTGCGTTACGCGCCTGCGTGCGGGCCGTGCTTGATGGACGACCCGTGCCTGAAATCGCCCCGCTGGCGTGATGGGAAAATGAACGGTCCCGGATGCTGCCTTTTTTCAAGCTGGCAGCATTCTTCGATGCTGTTTGAAAAACGCTTCAAAGAACGTTTAACCCGCCATCGTCATGACGGCATGCGCGGTCTGCAGCACCACGCCCTGCACGCCCGTAACCAGGATCTGCACGCCAATCGAGAGCAGGATCAGCGCGGCGAGCCGCGAGACAATGCGCGTGCCGGTCGTGCCGAGCAGGTACAGCAACTGCTCGGCATAGGCATAGGCCGCCCAGACAATCCCCGCCACCAACACCGCCGCAATCGACAGCACGCCGTAGAATACGATGTGGTTGCCCGCAGGCGGCCCCTCCGAGCCGAGTGCAATGGCCACCGCAATCGTGCCGGGGCCAACGGTAAAGGGCATGGTCAGCGGAAAGAACGCCTGCCCCATCAGGTTGGCCGCCTGCGTGCTGCCACTGGCCTGGGCCTGCTTGCGGGCTTCCTCCGTCTCGGGGGCCTGTAGCAGCGACCACGCCCGCACCGCCACCACCAGTCCGCCTGCAATGCGCAGGGCATCGATGGTGATGCCAAAGAACGACAGCACCAGCCCCCCGATCCAGATCGAGGCCAGCATCAGCATGGCGGAATAGAACGCCACCTGCCCTGCCAGCGCCACGCAGGTGCGGCGGTCATGCCCCGCCGTAACCTGGGCAAAGATCAGCGCCGCCCCCAGCGGATTGACAATGGAGAACAGCGCCGGAAACGCCATGAGGAACGCACCCGACAGGCTGGGCAGGCCCACCACGGTGGAAAAATGCGTGAGCAGCCCCGCATGGGCGGTCATGAGCGGCTTCCTTTACGCCACACGGCAGACGCCCTTAGCACCCGGCCTGCCCCAGCGGCGCGAAGGCCTTGTCCATCAGCGTGCGGATCATGTTCAGGTCATCCGCGCCAGCACACAGAAAACACGGGTGCAGCGGCGCGCCTTCTTCTGTCAGGGGCCACGGTGTCAGGCCCAGTTCGTTATAGACCGCAAGCATGCTGGTGCCGACATGCCAGAAAGCGGGCTGGCAGCCCTCCTGCACCGCAAGGTCGCGCAGCCACCATATGGCCGATGTGCAGTCATCCGCATGGCCCGCCGGGTCACCCAGCCCGACCAGATACGGCCCCAGCCGCACGAAGGGCAGCAGCGCCTGCCGCCGTGCCCCCGGTATCAGCCCCGAAGGCGCAGGCGTGACCTGGCCCACCCCATCAAGCGCATGGTCAAGCGCGCGGTAACGGGCCTGGCCCTGCTTGTTCCATGGCAGCACATGAATGCGCCCCGGCCGCACCAGGCGCACGATCATGACCAGCCCCAGCATGACCGCGAGCCCCAGTGTCCACTGTGCAATGCCCGGACGGGTGGCGAAAAGCATGATCTCCCACCAGCTTCCTCCCGCCGAATCATGCGGGCCCGCCAGCACCAGCACCACGACCGAACTGATAAGCAGCACCAGGGAGAGAATGGTCTGCGAGGAAAGCGGCTCGCTCATGATCCGCGCATGGCGGTAATAGGAACCACGGAAGGGTGCGATCAGCAGGCACACCAGCATGAGCAGGCCCGGCACCGCCATGGGGGAGTCGCGCAGCAGCGTCAGGGCGCAGGCCCCTGCCAGCAGCACGATCGTCGCCTTCCACGCCAGCGTCACGCGCTGCGAAAGCCCGATGCCCAGCCCGATCAGCGCCACGCCAATCAGCGAGAGCAGATAGTCCCCCACCATGGCGAAGAATGGTTGCAGGCGACCCGCGTTCAGCCAGTTTTCGGGGTCGAGCAGGGTCAGCGCCAGCAGCAGCCCGCCGCATAGCGAGACCGCGCCGGTGGCCACCGCCACGGAAAAATCAGCCTCGCTTTCACGGATAACCTGACTGGGCCTGCCGGGCCGCGGGCCACGCAGCGGGCTGCCCGTGCTCGCCTTGCGCGCAAGAGCCGCATCACCACGCAGGAACAGTTCATGCGCCGCGAACATGATGCCAGCCACGAAGAGCGGCACGATGTAATAGAACAGGCGGAAGATCAGGATGGCCGTGACAATGCGCGTGGCGGGCACGTAGGCGCCGAGTGCAAGCATCATCGTGCCGTCAAACACGCCCAGCCCCCCGGGCACGCTGGCCACCAGCCCCGCAGTGTAGGAGGCGATGTAGATGGCCAGGAACGTGCCGTAATCCAGTCCGGGTGCAACAGGCAGGAAGGTGTAGGCGATGGCCGCCGTCGCCGCGACCTCGAGCGCCGCAACGAGGGTCTGCATCACCGCCATGCCGGCGGAAGGAAAAGTGACCTGCCAGCGCCAGATCCTGATCTCGTTCACGTAGCGACCGGCCACGACATAGCCAGCCACGCCCGCCCACAACACACAGCCCACCAGCCGCATCATGGGCGAGGGCAGCGCATGGCCGATAAAGGGCACCGTGCCCGGCTCAAGCACCAGCACGCTGCCGATCAGCACCGCCGCCCCGAGCAGGTAGGTGGCCGAACAGAACGCAATGATCTGCGCGACCTCAAAGGGCTTCAGCCCCCAGTTGCCATACAGCCTGAAGCGTACCGCAGCACCCGAAATGGCGGAAAACCCGAGGTTATGCGACAGCACATAGGAACAGAACGCCGCAAACGCCGTGCGCCGGAAGGCCAGCTTGCAGCCCACCTGCCGCACGGCCAGCCAGTCATAGAAAGACAGCACCAGATAGGACAGCAGCGTAAACCCCGCCCCCGCCCACAGCGTGGTGGACGGGATGGTGAGCAGCGCGTGACTGATGTCCTGCCAGTGCAGGGTGCGCACCTCGCGCTGCACCACGATCACGGCACCCACCAGCAACAGCAGCCCCAGCACATGCGGCAGGTGGCGCAGCAGCGCGTTGCGGCGGCGCGCGGGCGTCAGGCCTACCCCGGTGGGCCCATCATCATCAGGATGGGCAGGCGTTGCGTCTTGGGTCGGACGTTCAGCCATGGGCAGGCCCTTAGGCCGCTGTTCCCTCGGCGCGGGTCAGGGCGGCCTCGATCAGGGCCACGGTTTCCGCCACGCCGTACAATGCGACAAAGATGCCAAAGCGCGGGCCTTCCTTCTGGCCCAGCAGCACCTCATACAGACAGCCAAACCACGCGCGCAGCGGCTCGAAGCCATGGGTCTTGCCAATCTCGAACACAAGGTTCTGGCAGGCATCGGGGCTGACATCGCCGCCTTCCATGCCGCGCAGGGCCTGGGCCAGGTCGGCCAGCGCCTTGCGCTCATGTGCCTCGGGCGCGCGGTACTGCTTGGTGGGGCGCACGAAATCGGCGTAGTAGACGATCGCGTATTCCACCAGCCGCGCCAGCATCGGGCAATTTTCCGGCGTGGCATCGGCGTCGTAGCGCTGGATGAACTTCCACAACACATCCGGCGTCTCGGCATTGGCGACCGAGGCAAGATTGAGCAGCATGCCGAACGTGACCGGGCTGCCCGCATCGTTCGGGATCGCACCCTTGTGGATGAACCAGGCCGGGTTGGTCAGCAGGGCCGGATCGGCCGGTTCCATGGCGCGGGCCTTGCCCACATGGGCCAGGTATTCATCCGTCGCCTTGGGAATGACATCAAAGAACAGTCGCTTGGCGCGCTGCGGCGCGTTGAACATGTACTGACCGAGGCTTTCGGGCGGGGCATAGCGCAGCCATTCCTCGACCGAGATGCCATTACCCTTGGATTTGGAAATCTTCTGCCCGTTCTGGTCCAAAAACAGCTCATAGGTCAGGCCCGCAGGCGGCTGGCCGCCCAGAATACGACAGATCCTGCCCGAAAGGCGCACACTGTCGATCAGATCCTTGCCCGACATTTCATAATCCACGCCCAGCGCATACCAGCGCATGGCCCAGTCGGCCTTCCACTGCATCTTGGCGTGGCCGCCGGTGACCGGCGTCTCGAAGGTTTCGCCCTCTTCATCGGTCCAGCGCACGGTGCCCGCAACAGGGTCGATGGCGTCCATCTTCACCTGCATCACCTGGCCCGTGCGCGGGTGGATGGGCAGCACGGGGGAATAGGTGGCGCGGCGTTCCTCGCCCAGCGTAGGGGCGATGACCGCCACGATCTTGTCATGCACCTCGAGCACGCGCTTCAGGGCGGCGTCAAAACGCCCGCCTTCATAATACTGCGTGGAAGAGGCGAATTCGTAATCAAACCCGAAGCCATCGAGGAAGGAACGCAGGCGGGCATTATTGTGGGCGGCAAAGGATTCATGCGTGCCGAACGGATCAGGCACGCGCGAGAGCGGCTTGCCGATATACTGGCGCAGCATCTCCTGGTTGGGCACGTTCTCGGGCACCTTGCGCAGGGCGTCCATGTCATCGGAGAAGGCCAGCAGCCGCGTGGGCAGGCCGGTCAGCTTCGTAAACGCCTGCCTGACCCATGACGTGCGCGCCACCTCGCCAAACGTGCCGATATGCGGCAGGCCGGACGGGCCATAGCCGGTTTCCAGCAGCACGGGTCTGTCGGCCGTAACGGCACGCGCGCCAACATGCGCGGACAGTTTGGCGGCCTCCTCGAACGGCCAGGACTTGGGAAGGGGCGAGATAAGGGCAGGATGCTGTTCTGACATGGACCGGCAAGCTATGGACAGGAAGGGCACGGGTCAATCCATCCTATTCCACACCCCTGGGTACAGCAATAAGAATGGCATGACACAGGGCGGGCGACATCTGCCCGCTTGTACCCTATATCATTGACGACCATGCCAGACACCCCGCCCCTGCCGGACAGCGCCCCGGCGATCCTTCCCCGGCACGGCGCCTGGTCGGTGCTGACGCCGGATGGGGAAATCCTGTCCATGCAGGCCCCCGACATCCGCCGTGAACTGCCGCAGTGGCCCGCGCCCATGGTCATCCATGCGCCCGCCATCGCGCGCAGGCTCGACCTGCCGCCCCCGCCGCGCCCCTGCCCGTGGCTGGACCTGCTGGAACTGTTCGCCTTCACCCTGCCCGCCCACGCAGCGCCCCCCACCGCGCGCGGACTGGGCATGGCGCTCGGGCTTGAGGCGGACAGGCTCGAAGCCCCCGAGGCCGACCTGCTGCCCGACCTGGCCTTCGAGATGCTCGGCCGCCTCGCCCGCCTGCGCAACACGCCCGAGGGCGGCATCCGCGCAGCCCTTGCGTGGCGCATGCGCAAGGCGGGGTGGGCATGGGGGCCATCGGTCTGCGCCGCACTCGGCCTGAAGGATGGCGGCCCGCTGCCCGCGGGCATGATCCAGCCCGACGAGGCGCTCAAGGTCTGGACCCGCCTGTCCAAATGGGAGGAAACCGCCCCGCGACCCGCTCCCGCCGCGCACCCGGTGAGCGGGGAAGAAGCGCAGGCGCATCTGCGCGAGATTATTGGCGAAGGGGCCGAGCACCGCCCGGCACAGGAGGCGTTCAGCCACGTCGCCGCCCGCGCCTTCGCCCCCCGCGCCACACAGGGCGACCCGCACATGGTGCTGGCGGAAGCAGGCACCGGCACCGGCAAGACGCTGGGCTATGTCGCACCCGCCAATATCTGGGCGCGCCGCAACGGGGGGGCGGTGTGGATCAGCACCTATACCCGCCACCTGCAACGCCAGATCGAATCCGAACTGGCCCGCCTCTACCCCGACCCGGCGGTGCGCCGCAGCCATGTGGTGGTACGCAAGGGGCGCGAGAACTACCTGTGCCTGCTCAACATGGAGGAGAGCGTGAACATCGCGCTCTCACGCGGGCAGGCGGGCGATGGCACCCTTATCGGGCTGGCGCTGGTGGCCCTGTGGGCGGCGCATACGCTCGATGGCGACCTGTTTGGCGGCGACCTGCCCGGCTGGTTTGCCGATCTGTTCGGGCGCGGACTGCTGAGCGGCATTGCCGACCGGCGGGGCGAGTGCATCCATGGCGCCTGCCCGCATTACCAGCAATGCATGGTGGAGCACTCGATCCGCCGCGCCCGCACGGCGGACCTCGTGATCGCCAACCACGCGCTCGTCATGTCGCAGGCGGCGTGGCACGCGCTTGATGGCACTGGCGCCAGCAACGAGGACAACACCCCCACCCGCTACATCATGGATGAGGGGCACCATATTGCCGATGCGGCGGACAGCGCCTTCGCCCTTGAACTCTCAGGGCTGGAAGCCGCCGAACTGCGGCGCTGGCTGCTCGGCGCCGAAGGGGCCCGCTCACGCGCGCGCGGCCTGCGGCGCAGGCTTGAAGACCTGCTGGCCAACATCCCCCGCATCGAAACCCCGCTTGATACCGCGCTGATGGCTGCACGCGCCCTGCCCGCACCGGGCTGGTCGGCCCGCCTCGCCGCCCTTGACCCGGTGCACCGGGCCGCGCGCGTGCCCACCGAGGGCGGGGAGCCGGTGCTGTCCAACCCCTCCGAGGCGCTACTGCATGAACTGCGCCAGCAGGTGCTCGCCCGCACGCAGGGCAGCCCCGAAGGTGGCGCGCGCCGGAGTGACAGCGAATGCGACCTGTACCCCATGCCCGAATCGCTGCATGCGGCGGCGCAGGCGCTGGAACGGGCATTGCGGCGGCTGGCCGAGCCGCTGCGCACGCTGGTCGCCCGCCTTGATGAGGCGCTGGAAACCGAGGCCGACTGGCTCGACACCCCCATGCGCGAGCGCATTGCCGCCGCCATCCGCTCCATCCGCCGCCGCGCGCTCTCACGTGTGGATGGCTGGTGCGCCATGCTGGGCAGCATGCAGGCAAACGAACCGCCCACAGGCGGCGAAAAAACCCCGCAATATATTGATTACATCCGCATGGACCGGCGCGAGGGCCAGAACCCCGGCGAGCGCGACGTGGGGCTGTACCGCCACTGGCTGGACCCCACCATTCCGTTCGCGGGCGTGCTGGCCGCCCCCGCGCATGGCGTGCTGGTCACATCCGCGACACTGCGCGACGAAAGCGGCGAGGACAACACCAATGACAGCGCCGAACGCGCATGGGATGCTGCCGAGGCCCGCTCAGGCGCGATCCACCTGCCTTCGCCCGCCATACGCGCCTCCTTCCCCAGCCCGTTCGATTACGCACGGCAGAGCCGGGCCTTCATCATTACCGATGTGGCGCATGATGACCCGGCAGCCCTGGCCGGGGCCTACCGCACGCTGTTCATGGCATCGGGCGGGGGGGCGCTGGGGCTGTTTACCGCCATATCGCGCCTGCGCGAGGTGTACCGCCGCATCGTAACCCCGCTGGAGGAAGCGGGCCTGCCGCTGTTTGCCCAGCACGTGGACCCGATGGATAACGCAACGCTGGTCGATATCATGCGCAGCGAGCGCAATGCCTGCCTGCTGGGCACGGATGCGATGCGTGATGGGGTGGATGTGCCGGGCGAGGCCCTGCGTCTTGTCGCCTTCGAGCGCGTGCCATGGCCGCGACCCGATATTTTGCACCGCGAGCGGCGCATTCACCTGTCTGGCGGCGCACCGGGGCGCTTTGATGACAGGATCGCCCGCCTGCGCCTGCGCCAGGCCTTTGGCCGCCTGATCCGCAGCAGGCAGGACAGGGGTGTGTTCGTCCTTCTGGACCGGCGCACCCCGTCACGCCTGCTTTCCGCCTTCCCCGAAGGGGTGGCGGTGCGCCGCCTCGGCCTGAGTGCGGCGGCGCGGGAGATCACGGCCTTCCTGCAGGCGCAGGATATATCCGCGGACCAGCTTTCCTGATCGTGTCTCCCTGCCCTTCCCCGCGTGGTGCGGGGCAGACGCCTCAGAGCGCCTTGAGGTTGGTCGCGGCAGCCTTGCCACGCTCCATGGCGATATCGTAGCTGACCGCCTGGTCCTCGTTCAGGCCACGCAGGCCAGCAGCCTGCACCGCCGTGATGTGCACAAACACGTCCTTGCCGCCATCATCAGGCATGATGAAGCCAAAACCCTTGGTTGCGTTGAACCATTTTACTTTTCCGGTAGCCATAGCCAGTCTCTTCTCCAGCGCCATCCTTGCCGGTCCTAATACCGGCAATCCGGGCGCGTGTGCCTTTACCGCCATGAAAAAACGGGGCATCCGGAAAACACCCTGCCACTTCCACGTCGTTCGTGCACCCATAGGGGCAGCATGAAATGGGCACCCATGTCAAATGATCCCGACATGATGGCACGCACCGACCATGAAAAAAGGGGAAAGGCCAATGGCCCTTCCCCCCTTTTTTATTCTGGCATCCGGCCCCGTGCTGCAGCTTGGGGCCGGGGTGCGCAGGGTTGGCCGGATCAGAAATCCATGCCGCCCATGCCACCCATGCCGCCCATGCCACCTTCCGGTGCAGCGGGCTTCTTCTCGGGGCGCTCGGCCACCATCGCCTCGGTGGTGATCAGCAGGCCCGCGACCGATGCCGCATCCTGCAGCGCCGTGCGCACGACCTTCATCGGGTCGATGATGCCGGCTTCCACCAGGTCCTTGTAGTCGCCGATCTGGGCATCGAAACCAAAGGTGTAGGTGTCGTTTTCCAGAACCTTGCCAGCAATGACCGCACCGTCTTCACCCGCGTTGTGGGCGATCTGGCGCAGCGGAGCCTGCAGGGCCTTGCGGATGATGTCCGCACCGACGCGCTGGTCGTCGTTATGGAAGTGCAGGCCACCCAGCTTGGTGGATGCACGTGCCAGCGCCGTGCCACCACCAGGAACGATGCCTTCTTCAACAGCCGCACGGGTTGCGTGCAGGGCGTCGTCCACGCGGTCCTTGCGCTCCTTCACCTCGATCTCGGTGGAACCACCCACGCGGATCACGGCAACGCCGCCTGCCAGCTTGGCCAGGCGTTCCTGCAGCTTCTCGCGGTCGTAGTCAGAGGTGGTTTCCTCGATCTGCGCGCGGATCTGGCTGCAACGGCCCTTGATGGCCTCGCCCGCACCGGCACCTTCGACAATGGTGGTGTTTTCCTTGTCGATGTGCACCTTCTTCGCGGTGCCCAGCATGTCCAGCGTCACGCTCTCGAGCTTGATGCCGAGGTCTTCGCTGATGACCTGACCACCGGTCAGGATCGCGATGTCTTCCAGCATGGCCTTGCGACGGTCGCCAAAGCCCGGCGCCTTGACGGCGGCGATCTTCAGGCCACCACGCAGCTTGTTGACCACCAGGGTCGCCAGCGCTTCGCCATCGACATCTTCAGCGATGATCAGCAGCGGACGGCCGGACTGCACAACAGCTTCAAGCAGCGGCAGGATGGGCTGGAGCGAGGAGAGCTTCTTCTCGTGGATCAGGATGTAGGGGCTGTCCAGATCGACGGTCATCTTCTCCGCATTCGTCACGAAATACGGGGAGATGTAACCACGGTCGAACTGCATGCCCTCGACCACGTCGAGCTCGGTGTGCAGGCCCTTGGCCTCTTCCACCGTGATCACGCCCTCGGAGCCGACCTTCTGCATCGCCTTGGAGATCATCTCGCCGATTTCATGCTCGCCATTGGCGGAAATCGTGCCGACCTGTGCGGTCTCGGCCGGGGTGGTGATCTTCTTGGCGTTCTTCTTCAGCTCTTCAACGACAACGCCAACCGCCTTGTCGATGCCGCGCTTGAGGTCCATCGGGTTCATGCCGGCGGCAACGGCCTTGGCGCCTTCGCGCACGATGGCCTGCGCCAGCACGGTTGCCGTGGTGGTGCCGTCACCCGCGATGTCGTTGGTCTTGGAGGCGACCTCACGGACCATCTGCGCGCCCATGTTCTCGAACTTGTCGGCCAGTTCGATTTCCTTGGCGACGGAGACACCGTCCTTCGTGATGCGCGGTGCGCCGAAGCTCTTGTCGAGCACGACGTTACGGCCCTTGGGGCCCAGCGTCACTTTTACTGCATCGGCCAGAATGTCCACGCCACGCAGCATGCGCTGGCGGGCTTCACCGCCGAACTTTACGTCCTTGGCTGCCATTGTTCTCTTCTCCGTATGGAAAGGTTTTTTAAAAGGTTACCCGGTGCGAAAAGCGGGGGTGGATCAGGCGACCACGCCCATGATGTCGCTTTCCTTCATGATCAGCAGTTCTTCACCGTTGATCGTCACTTCCGTGCCCGACCACTTGCCGAACAGGACGCGGTCGCCCGCCTTCACGTCGAGGGCAACAATCTGGCCCTGCTCGTTACGGGCACCTGCGCCCACCGAGATCACCTCGCCTTCCATCGGCTTTTCCTTGGCGGTCTCAGGGATGATGATACCACCTGCTGTCTTTTCCTCGCTCTTAAGGCGACGGACGACCACACGGTCATGCAGGGGACGAAATTTCGTCATGGATCGCTCCAAATCTTCTAAAGGTAACGCCCTTGAATCAAGCAACGCCACCGGTTGGCGCGCGCGCCAGGCCGCATCGCGTTAGCACTCCCCTCGTGAGAGTGCTAAACACCAGATAGGTAGCCCCCCGACAGGTGTCAAGAATGCTGCGGAGCGAGACGGCGCAGAATTCGCGCGCAAAAGGGATCTTGGGGAAAGAGCTATATTTTTACATTTAATATCAATGGATTGACGAAGCATTCCGTCTCCCATCAAAAGCGGCGGAACAGCCCTCCCTACAATGCATGACACCCCGCCCCGCCGATTCCGCCGCATGCCGGTGCCGTGGGCCTTCATGAGAAAGAATTCTCATAAAGTCGTCCTTCACGCGGGTTTCATATTGACGTCGGGGCGGGCCGCATCATTCTTTGCCAGACAATGAAGGAAATAATGGAGTGAAAACCATGGGCGCAGTCGTAACCGTTACAGCGGCGGACGGGCATGAATTTTCCGCCTATCGGGCCGGTCGGCCCGATGCGGCGCGCGCCGTGGTGGTGGTGCAGGAAATATTTGGCATCACCCCCTATATCCGCGCGGTATGCGACGCCTTTGCCGCCCAGGGCTATCAGGCCATCGCCCCTGCCCTGTTCGACCGCGCGCGGCGCGATGCCATCCTGCCCTATGACAGCGCGGGCCTGCAGGAAGGGCTGAAGCTGCGCGCCGAAGTGGGGCAGGAGCACGCGCTGCGCGACCTCGTGGCCGCAGCCGACATGCTGACAACCGAGAAAAAGGGCATCGTGGGGTTCTGCTGGGGCGGCAAGCTGGCGTGGGAGGCTGCATGCCATACCAAGGCTTTTGCCGCAGCAGTGGCATGGTATGGCGGCGGCATTGCCGAAACCCGCAGCCAGGTGCCCAACTGCCCCGTACAACTGCATTTTGGCGGGGAAGACGCCCATATCCCGGCCGAAGACGTGGACGCCATCCGGGCAGCGCATGAGGAGATCGAGATCTTTACCTATGAGGGCGCCGATCACGGCTTTGGCTGCACGGATCGCCCGTCATATAACGAGCCTGCCGCCACCCTGGCCATGCAGCGCACGCTGAGCTTTTTCGAGCACTGGCTGTAACGCGCTGCCGGGCAGGATTCAAAAAAAATGCCGCCTTTTGCGAAAAAGGCGGCACCCAAAAACATCTGTTTTTAAAGCGGTTTTCTAGCCCCGGTTCAGCACGCGGCCAGCAACGGCCTCAAGCCTGGCCAGCAACGCCGGGTCGCGCTTTTCAGGTGCCGTGATGATGGCATGCTCGAGCGCACGGTCGCAGCCTGCGTAGCACGGCCCACGCTTCGCACCGAGTTTGGGGATGACCGAGCGCACGAGCGCACGCGCACGGCTGGCGTTCTGCTGCATGACCTTGACCACCGCATCAACCGTGACGCTGTCATGGTCATCGTGCCAGCAGTCATAATCGGTGACCATGGCGACGGTGGCGTAGCAGATCTCGGCCTCACGGGCGAGCTTGGCCTCGGGCATGTTGGTCATGCCCACCACCGAGCAGCCCCACGAGCGGTAGAGGTTGCTCTCCGCGCGGGTGGAGAACTGCGGGCCTTCCATAACCAGATAGGTGCCCCCACGGGTCACATCCAGCCCGAGTTCGCGGCACTGGCCCTCAAGCACATCGCCAATGCGCGGGCACAGCGGATCGGCCATGCCGACATGGGCCACGCAGCCGGTATCGAAAAAGCTCTTCTCACGCGCGAAGGAGCGGTCGATAAACTGGTCGATCACCACGAAGTGGCCCGGCGGCAGTTCTTCCTTGAGCGAGCCGACTGCCGAGAGCGAGACGATATCGGTCACACCCGAGCGCTTGAGCGCATCGATATTGGCGCGGTAGTTCAGGCGCGAGGGCGGCAGCGGGTGGCCCCGGCCATGACGCGGCAGGAACACGCAGCGCACGCCATCGAGCCGGCCGAACAGAAGCTGGTCGGACGGCTTGCCCCACGGGGTCTCGACCGTACGCCATTCCTTGTCCTCAAGGCCTTCGATATCATACAGGCCGGACCCGCCGATCAGGCCAATAACCGGCTCAATCTGCTCGCCAGTGGCAGCGTTAGTGGACATTGGACCACGTTCTCCGTTTCAGACAGATGGAAAATACAAGCAGGATCAGCAGGAACACGATCGCCCCCACCCCTGCGCGATGGCGCGCCGTCAGGTGCGGGCTTGCCACCCAGGCCAGGTAGGTCGTGACATCACGCGCCTGCTGCTCAACCGTGGCGGGCGTGCCATCGGGGTATGTAATGCCCCCCTCATACAGGGGTGGCGGCATGGCGATCTGCCCGTTGGCGGCATACGGGTTGTAGAACGTGCCCGGCGGCACCACCGTGCCCGCGGGCGGGGTCTGCCCGTAGCCGGTCAGGAAGGCATAGATGCGGTCCACCCCACCAGGATGCACCACGGCCAGCCGCGACTGGTCGGGCGGCACCACGCCATGGTTGGCCGCCGCCGCCACATGCGCATCGGGATAGGGCGAGAGCAGATGGTCATCCATATTGGCAGGCCGGGTAACCGGGTGGCCACCCGCATCAACGCCTGCGGGAATGCGGTGGCTGGCCGCCAGCGCGTTGACATCCGCCTCCTTCAGCCCCAGCCCGGCCAGGTCGCCATAGGTCACGGCCTTCATGCCGTGGCAGGCGGAACAGACCTGGGCATACACCGTGTAGCCACGCTGCACGGCCGCCATGTCAAAATGCCCCAGCGGGCCCTGAAAGCTCCAGTGCTGGCGGGGAGGCTCGCGGTAGTCATGCGCCCTGGCCCCGTTGCCCACGGGCAGCACTGCGAGCAACCCGCCGAGCAGCAGGCCATGCCGTAACACGATGCGCCGGGATTGCGCCCCGCGCTGCCGATGACCCGGTTCATGCATGTCTGCTACGTTCCCGCCACAATTTCCGTATCCCCCGCGTTACGCGCAGGGCTGGCCTCCTTCCTAGCGGCAGCGCGACCGGTCTTGCAATCACCCGTCTTGCAATAAGTGGAACAAACGGGCACCCGTAATATCCATCGCGAACGACCAGAACGGGCAGAATGAGAAGAGCATGACAATTTCCCGCACCCCCGTCGCCCACGACGCACTGAAGGACACGGCCCGAACCTGGTTTGAAACCCTGCGCGACCGGATCTGCACCGCCTTTGAGCAGATCGAGGATGAGGCCGTGGCCGCTGGCACGCCCACCCTGCCCGGCAAGGAAGAGGCTGGCCGCTTCGAGCGCAAGCCGTGGTCGCGCACCAATGAGGATGGCACACCCGGCGGTGGCGGCGTAATCAGCCTCATGCGCGGGCGCGTGTTTGAAAAAGTGGGCGTCAATGTTTCCACCGTGAGCGGGGTATTCAGCCCTGGCTTTCGCGACTCGATTCCCGGCGCGTCGGAAGACCCGCGCTTCTTCGCCACCGGCATCAGCCTCGTCGCCCATATGTGCAGCCCGCTGGTCCCCGCCGCCCACTTCAACACCCGCATGATCATCACCACGCAGGGCTGGTTTGGCGGCGGCGGCGACATTACTCCCATGTTTCCCGAAAGTGCCGAGGCCATCAGCGATGGCGAGCGCTTTCATGACGGGTTCCGCAAGGCATGCGAGAAGCATGACCCGCAATATTATCCCCGCTTCAGGGAATGGTGCGACAGGTACTTCTACCTCCCCCACCGCGATGAAGCGCGTGGGCTGGGCGGCATTTTCTATGACCGGCTCAATACCGGCAACCTCGATGCCGATTTCGCGTTTACCCGCGATGTGGGGCTTAGCTTTCTGGAAACCTATCCCGACATCGTGCGCAGCCGCATGATGGAACCGTGGACGCAAGAGCAGCGCAAGGCGCAGCTTGTCCGGCGCGGGCGGTATGTCGAGTTCAACCTGCTGCATGACCGCGGCACGATTTTTGGCCTCAAAACCGGCGGAAATACAGAAGCCATCCTCATGAGCCTTCCCCCGGAAGTCCACTGGCCATAAGAATAGCGCCATGCCCGTTCCACGCTCCCTGCTCCGCCCTGACCAGCCCCTCCGCCCCCATGCGGCGTGGCCCGACAGCACGCAGGCGGCGCACTGGCCCCACCGGCGGCGCCAGCCATGATCAACCGCCGGGCTTTCATGGGCCTTGTGGCCGCAGGTTCCGCCCTGCCGTGGCGTGCGCGGGCCTCGGAACTCCCGCGTGAGCGCCTGCCCCAGCTTCCCACCGGCACGCCGGGGCTGCTCATGGCGGGCAGCCACAGCGCCATGGCGGAACGGTGGAGCCCCATCCTGCCCACGGCCCTCGGCCAGGGGCTGGGCCTGCCCAACCCGCTAAGCGTGCGCGACACCGTGGGGCAGGACGGGGTGACGGGGGCCAACCTGTTCGATTCCCAGTTCGCATCTGATGGCATGATGGCGCTGGCCGCACCCGGCCAGGCGCTGGTCTCCTCGCTATGCGGCGACCCGCGCATCCATTTCGACTACAGCCGCTGGCTGCCGCTGCTGCTCAGCCTGACGGTGCCCATCGTGATCGGGCGCACGCAACTGCACCGCAGCCTTGGCAGCTTCATGCGCGACCGGCCCGTGCGCATTGCCGTCTCGACCCTGACCGGCATCGAACTGCCTACCGTGCTGGCCATGACGCTGTTCGGGCTGCGGCCCATACCGGTTACGGGCCTTGCCACGCCGCAGGCCGCCGCCGCCGCCCTGCGCGACAACCAGGTCGATGTCATCCAGATTACCGATCCGCTGGGCACGCCCGAGACGGCGGCGCTGACCAGCACGCTGGCGCAGGCGGGCTGCCCCGCCCTGTTTGCCCTGACCGACCGGCCCGGCACCGTCAGCCTGCCCGGCCAGACGATCATGAACATGGAGGACCGGCTGCGCCAGGATGCGCGCTCGGCGCTGAACAGCCTGCTGCATGCGGCGCTCAGGCCACTGGCAGGGGCGGCAGGGGTGGATCTGGCGCTGGTGCTGCCCATGCTCACCTCATCAGCCACGCTGGCGCGGTGGCGGGCGGCCACCACGCAGGCGCTCCATGACGGCACGCTACAGGCTACGATGCATGATGCGGGCCGCACGCTGCTCACCGGAACGGATGCAACCGAGGCGCTGCGGCAGATCTCGGGCGATACCTCAAGCATCATGACCCTGCGCCGCTGGCTGGCCGCCAACCTGCCCACCTGGCGGCTGGGCTGAGCGGCGCTAGCGGTAGACGCCGCGCCCCGGCCTGCGCAGCAGCACGCGCACCGCGCCCTGATTGGCCGCATGCGGGTGCACCACGGCCAGGATCAGGCGGCCAAGATCGCCACGCCCCAGCCAGAACGGCAGTTCACGCCGCAGGATGCCGCCATTATGGCCGCTCCCCAGTCCGGTAATGATTTCAACACAGCGCACGTTGTCGGCATGGGCCTGAACAAGAAAACCATGCAGGCGGTGAAAGGCCGTCTGCGCCACCTGCCCATGCAGGTCGAGCCTGCGCTCTGGGCGCAGCTTGCCGCTCACCAGCCCGCGCCAGCTCGTGTCATCAAGCCCCGGCCGGCGCACACCGATCTCGAACGCACCGCCCTTGCCCTTCTGCACTGTCAGGCTGTGGCTGGCGGTCTGGTGCACCGCGTGCACGCCACCTGCCGCAAGGCGCTGCATGATGGCGGCACGGCTCATGCCCGGCCGGTCAGCCTCGGGCGGCACGGAGGGCGGCGGAACAGGTGACGGCGTCTGGCCCGTGTGGCGTGGCGCGGTCCGTAGCGGCGCGATACCCTGCGCGAAGGCCGCCCACAGGGCCTGTTCCTCCTCGTTCAGTCTGCGCTGCCTCACGGTATGATTCCTTTCTGCGGGCCGGTGGCCTGCGCGCATAGAATCATACCGTGCCCGCAAGGTCCATGTTTTCAGGCACGACCTTCGCGCAAAGCGCCTGAAAAGCCCGTGGGCAGGGCCCCTGAAAGAAAGAACGCCGCCTTTTTTAAAAAGGCGGCGTCCACATCCTCCTGTTCTCTCAGGGCGCCGTGTTGCGCAGGGTCTCGCCCTGGTAGCGCCCGGTCAGCGTGTTGAGGAAGGCCACGATATCCGCCACATCCTGGCTGGACATGTCATGGTCCGGCGTCTGGTAACGCGCCATCTTGCGCACGGCGTCATCAAGCGTCTTGACGCTGCCATCATGGAAGTAGGGCGCGGTCAGCGCAATGTTGCGCAGGTTGGGCACCTTGAAGCGCTCCATGTCGGCCGGGTCGTGGGTGACTTCAAAGCGCCCCTTGTCGGCATCGGTCAGCGTGCCGCCACGGGCCGCGAAGTAATCGCCTTCCAGCCCCATCGGCTCAAGCGCCTGCCCCCCCATGGACGGGCCGGTATGACACCCCGCGCAACCCACCTGCTTGAACAGCGCGTAGCCATGCTTTTCCTGCGTGTTCAGGGCTGCGTCATCGCCCTTCAGATACTGGTCAAAGCGGCTGTCGGGGGTAATCAGCGTCTTTTCATATTCGGCAATGGCGTTGGTGATGGTGGTCTCATCAATCGTATCGCTGCCAAAGGCGGCCTCGAACGCAGGCGCATAGGTGGGATCAGCGCGCAGGCGGTCCGTCACGGCGCTCCAGTCATGCGATCCCATCTCGACGGGGTTCATGACCGGGCCTGCCGCCTGCTGCGCCAGCGTATCGGCGCGCGCATTCCAGAACTGCCATCTGCTGAAGCCTGCATTGAACACCGTCGGCACATTGATCGGCCCCTTCTGGCCGCCAATGCCGGTGGCCGTAACCAGACCATCCACGCCGCCATGCTGCAGGCTGTGGCAGCTCGCGCAGTTCGACTGGCCATCACCCGACAGCCTGCGGTCAAAGAACAGGCGCTGGCCCAGCATGACCTTGTTGGCATCCACCGTTACGGATTCGGGAATGGGCTGCACGGGGTCGGCGGCAAAGCGGTCGGCAACGCCCGGGGTGGCGTAATGCTGGCGGCGCACCTGCGCGATCCAGTTCAGCATGCTCTCGCGCTGGCTGGCGGAAAGATGGGCATGCCAGTGCATGAGCAGGTACAGCGTGGGGGGCATGCGGTTCTGGTTGATGACTTCCTCGATGCGGGCCAGCTTTTCCTCATCGGGCACGCCGCCATTTTGCAGCGCGTCGATCACCGGCTCCACGCGGAAGTGGCGCAGCCCCTCGGCACGGTCACGGCTCATGAGCGGCTGCGCCACGGGAAGGTGGAAGTAGAACGGCAGCTCAACCTTGGCCGCGTGGCAGTAATCACACCGCGCCTCACGCACCACATCCAGCGCGGCGCCTGATACCGCATCCACCCCCGCACCCGCAGGGGCGGGCGCGGTTGCGTGGTCAAAATGGGTGAGATAGGCGACCGTGCCGCCATACACCACACCACCTGCCACCACTGCCGCCGCAACCATCTTCCTCATCGACATGCAAAACCCTTTCGCTTGGCCTGCGGACGTTCTGGTCGATTTGAGGATTATTTGTCAAAACAATCGTTTCGATAAAAACGATCAATAATTTCGATCGTCTACCCCATCCGCGCCAGCATCAGCCGCCGCCATAGCCTGCCTTACGCGCTGCCGGGCAACATTGACATAGATGGTATCCAGATCAATTCCGATGCCCCGCCCCCCTTCGCGCACGGCGGCAACGAGCGTGGTGCCCGTGCCCATGAAGGGGTCGAGCACCACCGGCGCATTCTTGCCATGCAGGCGGATGCACATCTGCGGCAGCAGCACGGGGAACGTGCCGGGATGATGGAATTTCTGCGCCTTGCCCTGCACCGTCTCATACGGGACGAACCACGTATCGCCCCGGCAGCGCCGGTCCTGCCGGTGGCCGCGGCGCACGATGTTGGACTTGTCCTTGTAGGGCACGCCAATATCGAGCCGGTTCAGCCCGACATCCCCCCCGCGCGTGAGGTGGAACAGGTGCTCATGGTTGCGGTTGAGGTAACGGTGGCTGTTGACCGGCTTGAAGTGGCCATGCGTGTCGGTGCCGACCGAGATCGACTTGACCCACGCGATGTGGTTTTGCAGCACGAACACCTCGCGCAGCCGCACCATCAGCTCGAACGGCAGCCAGGGCTGGGCCGATGACCCCGCCACGTTGAGGAAGAACGAGCCATCAGGCCGCATCACGCGCCGCACCTCGCGCGCGATCTCGAGCATCCAGTCCAGATAGCCGTCCTCTTCCAGCCGGTCGCGGTAGGTGCGGTATTTCAGGCCGATATTGTAGGGCGGGGAGGTGACGACCACATCCACGCTATCGGCCTCCATGCGGCGCAGCGCGCGCAGGCAGTCGCCCCGCACCAGCAGGTGCGGCCCCTCGGTGTAACGGACAGTCCGCGGCAGGCGCGGTGTGGATGCGGAAACCTGCCCCGCGCGGGGTCGCCCTGTCATGATGCTGCTACGCTCTTAACTCCGCCCGGAGCGGATCTAGTGTTTGTGTTTATGCTTGCGCCCGTGCTTCTCTTCGCGCCCCGGTTCGCTGCGGGGCACCAGCAGGATCATCTGGCCGGGTGAATGCAGGTTTCCCGCTGCCTGCGCCGCCTCCGGCCCCCAGCCCATATACAGATCGGCCCGGTCCGGTCCCTTTATGTCGGTGCCCAGATCCTGCGCAAAATCGAGCCGGTTCCATGCGGCAAGATGGCCTGCAACCGGAACCTGCGCCTGCACCCATACCGGGCTTCCCAGCGGAATGTAAGTGCGGTCCACCGCCATGGAGCGCCCCGGCGTAAGCGGCACGCCCAGCGCGCCCGGCGCACCGGCCAGCGGGCTGTCGGATGGCAGTTCGCGGAAGAAGACGTAATTGGGGTTCTGCTCCATCACCGCCCGCGCTTTGTCCGGATTCGCTTCCAGCCAGCCCCGGATGGAAGCCATGTTGACATCATCGCTGCCAATCAGGCCCTGCGCCACCATGGCCCGGCCCAGCGGCACGTAAGGCTGGCCATTGAGGCCATCGAAGCCCAGGCGGACCACCTCGTCATTGGGCAGGCGGACACGACCTGAACCCTGAATCTGCAAAAAGAACAGATCCACCGGGTCGGCCAGCCACAGCAGTTCAAGCTTTTCATGCGCCAGCGCACCCGCGTCGATCTGCGCGCGGGTCCAGTAGGGCACGATCTGCCCGTCATGCAGGCGCCCGGTCACGACATTGCCCTGCGCATCACGCTGGCGCACCAGATCGGGGGGATGGCGATAGACGGGGGTCTGGTAAATGCCACCACGACGCAGGGCGCCACGAATCTCGGGCTCGTAATAGCCGGTGAACAGCATGCCGCCCGTGCGCGTGCCTGCGGGCATGCGGGTCGGCACGAACCATTGCTCGAAAAACGCACGCGCCGCCGCCCGGTCACCGGTCGGCACCGCGCGGGCTGCCGTGCAGGCAGGCTGCCAGTCGCCAACCTGATGACCCGCATGCGCCGAAGAATCACCCCCCAGCCCGCTTTCGGGCGGCAGGCTTTCGATCTTATGGCATTCAGCGAGGAAGACGGGCAGCGCCTCTTCGTGTGCATCATCCTGCCAGCCGGGCAGCTTGCTGAACGAGACTGCGCGGGCATGGTGGGATGGCGCCTGCGCCCCCAGCGTGGGGGACTCCATATGGCACCCGCACAGGGCGGCAACGGCGCACAGCGGCGCAATACGCTTGAACACTTTCATAAAGATGTATTTATCATGACTTTATTGATGAAAGTAAGGCAGTTCATTTTGCCTAAGCGCTGCGGCTTGCCCCCAGCCGCCAGCCATCACCACTTACACCAAGAATACGCTCGAACACCCACAGGTCGGAGAACTCGGTCACGGCATCCACGCCCGCCACGGGCTGGCCGTTGCCATCCATCGTAACGCTGATCTGGTCGGACACGATGCGCACTTCGATATGGGCGACAGGACTGGGTCCCGCCGTCTCATCAATATCCGCGCCGATGATGGCGATATCGGTAATATCGCGGATTTCGCTGCGCAGGGTTTCGCCCGCCTGCTGGCGCGACTGGATCGCGGCCTCGAACGCAGTGAAGGTGGCTGCGGTCAGCAGCGTGCGCAGCGTGTTCAGGTCGCCTGCCGCATAGGCGGTCACGATCTGGCGAAAGGCCGCTTCCGTGCCCTTGGCAAAGCCATCGGGCGTAAAATCAGGCTCCAGCGTGGCAATGCGGGCCAGCACGCCGCCCACGCGCGTATCAGGCGTGGGGATGTCATAGGTCACGGTGGGGGGTGGCGGCTCGGGCGCCGTTTCCACCACCGTGGGGGCCATGGGCGGCGGAGCCATGGGGCGGGCCGCCGGTTCGGCGCCGACACGGCGGCCAAGGATGCTACGCAGCCGCAGCACGAGAAAGACAGCCACCAGCCCCAGAACAATCAGATCCAGCGGAAAATGACCAAAAGAAAAATTCATGCCGCGCGTCCATCACCGCAGGCGGGCCAGCCTGCCAAAGATTACCCTGCGCCACAACATAGGCAACGCCCGGAGCCAGCACAATGCGCGACGGGCGTTAAAATTCCGGCAGCTGGTATGGCATCACCTGCATACCCATGCTACGGCCAGAGAATACGGTACCTTTCTTTTCGCGTATATCTGTGGGGAATACAGACAAGCATGTCCGATACGACTCAGCCGCCCACCCCTGAAAACGACCAGAACGCCCCCCCGGCACAGCCGCTGGCGATCAACCTGCAATACATCAAGGACCTTTCGTTCGAAGTGCCCGCCGGGGCGGAAATCTTCGCGACACTGCGCACCAACCCGCAGATTTCGGTCAACATTGACGTGCAGGCCAACCGTCTGGAACCCGACCAGATGGTGTTTGAGGTGATCCTGGCCGTGAAGACCGAGGCCAGCGAACCGCCGCAGCAGGAAGGTGGCCCGCAGGGGCGTCCGGTGTTCATTGCCGAGCTGGCCTATGCCTGCATCGTGACCCTGACCAACCCGCCCGCCGAGCTGGTCGAGCCGATCCTGCTCGTTGAAGTGCCGCGCCTGATCTTCCCCTATGTGCGCAACATCCTCAGCGAAGTCACGCGTGATGGCGGCTTCCCGCCCGTGGTGCTGCAGCCGATCGACTTCGTGGCGCTGTGGCAGGCCAAGCGTAACTCGTTTGACCAGACGCCGGGCCACGCCTGATCCCTTATTTGCGGTTACGGGCAATAAAGGCCGGGAGCTTGTGCTTCCGGCCTTTATTTTGTCCTGTGCAATCCCCTTGCGGAGCTGCTCCCTGAAGCTTTTAGGGTTTTCTGGCGTCGCCAAGGCAAGCCAGCATGGCAGGCTGATCCGGCCGGGGCGCCACGCGCATGGCCCGCCATGCAGGCCCGGTGGCCAGGGCGGCCGCCACGCCATCTGACATGGCCACCGCCACCACCTGCCCCAGCATCGCGGCCTGCGGAGCGCTCAGGCTAGCCAGAAAGGCCCGCGCCGTGCGGGTGGAATAGAACAGAATCGCCGCCACCTGCCCTGCCACAAGCGCCTGCGCCGCCTGCGGGGGCAGATGTCGCGCGGAGCTGACCGCATAGACACAGCGCCTGATTACACGAAACCCCTCCGCCCGCAGCGCCTGCGCCATGTCGCGCCCGTAGCCCCGCCCCACGGCCAGCAGCAGCAGCCCCCGCGCGGGCAGGGCCGCACGCAGCAACGCGCCCAGATCATCCGCCGTGCCAGCCGCCGTAAAGACATGCGTAAAACCGGCCGCCCGCGTGCGCGCACCCGTGGCGTGCCCCACCACGTAACAGGGTACATCGTGCCATTCGGGGCGATTGATGCTGGCAATGGCCTGCCCGCTGGTCATTACGATAGCGTCTGGCCGGGGTGCATCGGGGGCGAGGGAAAGCGGCTCGACATGCAGCATGGGGGCTGCGATGGGCTGCCACCCCAGCCCGGCCACCGCCGCCATGGTGGGGGCGAGGCCTGGCGGGGGGCGGGTAATGATGACCCCGTTACACATAACGGGGCGGTGTGGCTTGTTATGCGTTTTCGGCAAAAATATCGGCCGGGCTGTCGGCACGCAGGCTGCGGCCAAGGTCACGGCCCAGACGGGCTGCATCGGACGGCGCACCACTGATCGAGCGCTTGAGCAGGAAGGAGCCATCCTCCCGCGCAACAAGCCCGGTCAGGTGCAGTTCCGGCGCGCCACCGGCCACGACCGGGATCAGGCGGGCATAACCGCCGATGGGGGTGCGGCACGAGCCATCAAGCTCGGCGAGCAGCGCGCGCTCGGCGGTGGCCACGGCTCGGGCCTCGTAATCCTCAATGGCGGAAAGCAGTTCGCGCAGTTCCACATCGCTTTCGCGCACGGTAACACCCACAATGCCCTGCCCCGCCGCCGGCACCATGATGGTGGGGTCAAGGATCACGTCGGCGCGGTCTTCCATGCCAAGGCGACGCAGGCCCGCATAGGCCAGCAGCGTGGCATCGCACTGGCGCGCGGCCAGCTTGTCGAGCCGGGTCTGCACATTGCCGCGCAGCAGCCCGAATTTCAGGTCGGGGCGCACATGCAGCATCTGCGCCTGCCGCCGCACCGAGGCACAGCCCACCAGCGCACCCTGCGGCAGCACGGCATAGGGGTCCGCCGGGTCGGGCTCGCCACAGCCGGGGCCGAGGATCAGCACATCACGCGCATCCTCGCGCTTGAGCGTGCAGGCCAGCACCAGCCCGGGCGGCAGCGTGGTTTCAAGATCCTTGAGGCTGTGAACGGCAAAATCGATCCGCCCGTCGAGCAGCGCTTCATGGATTTCCTTGGCGAACAGGCCCTTGCCACCAATTTCCGCCAGCTTGCGGTTGAGCACCTGGTCGCCCGTGGTGCTGATCTGGTGCTCCTGAAACGCGCCCATGTCGCGCAGCACGGGGCAGAAGCGAGTCAGCACCGTGAGGAAGGCGCGCGTCTGCACCAGTGCCAGCGGGGAGGCCCGCGTTCCGACCTTCAGCGGTAGCTGCCGCCGGTGGGGTTCGGTATGGGTAGCTTCCTTTCGCTGGCGTGCAGCAGCCTCGGCCGCGACTTTCTGTAGCGCGGACGATGGAAACGGGGCGGATGGCTTTGCGGACTCCATATCGCGTGTCTATTACCGCATCGCGATAAAGGAAAGATGACAATCGACACATCCGGATTGTAAATTACGCCATGCACGCAAGCGACCAGACACCACCCGATCTGCCAACTCCCGTTATGGCCATTGAATCTTCGTGCGATGACACCGCCTGCGCCATCGTGGCGACAGACGGCCGGATCGTGGCAGAAACGACATTAACGCAATCCGGCCATGTGCCATTTGGCGGGGTCGTGCCCGAAATTGCCGCCCGCGCCCACCTTGCCGCCCTGCCCGCGCTGGTGCGCGACACGCTGACCAAAGCGAACATGCAGCCCCACGAACTCGGCGCCATAGCCGCAAGCTGCGGGCCGGGGCTGATTGGCGGCCTGATCGTGGGCGCCGACATGGGCAAGGGCATGGCCATTGCGCTTGATAAGCCCTTCATCGCCGTCAACCACATCGAGGCCCACGCGCTGACCGCCCGCCTGCCCGGTGTTGCCGAAAATGGCGCGCCGTTCCCCTATCTGCTCCTTCTGGTGTCGGGCGGGCACTGCCAGTGCATCGCGGTGGAAGGCGTGGGTCACTACCGCAGGCTCGGCGGCACGATTGATGACGCGGCGGGCGAGGCGTTTGACAAGGTGGCCAAGATGCTTGGCCTTGGCTGGCCGGGCGGCCCTGCGGTAGAGGCACTGGCGCGTGAGGGCGACCCGCGCGCGGTGTCCCTGCCCCGCCCGCTGATGGGTCGGCCGGGCTGCGATTTTTCCTTCTCGGGCCTGAAAACCGCCGTGGCGCAGAAGCTGCCTGCGGAAGTGCGCACCGCCCTGCCCCGGCAGGAAGCCGCCGATATTGCCGCAAGCTTCCAGCAGGCGGTGAGTGATATCGTGATCGACCGCCTTGGTCATGCGCTGGACATGATGGAGCGCCCCACAACCCTGGTGGTGGCGGGCGGAGTTGCGGCCAATGGCGTGCTGCGGGCCAGCCTGCGCGACTTTGCGGCCCGCCATGACCTGCCCTTCGCCGCCCCGCCGCTGCGGCTGTGCACCGATAACGCGGTAATGGTGGCGTGGGCCGCGATCGAGACCATGCGTGCGCGCCGTGAGGCGGGGCTGCCCATCCCCAACGACATCGCCCTGCGCCCCCGCCCGCGCTGGCCGCTTGCGGAGATGGCGCAGCGCATGACGGCACCACCACTTGAAACAACGCCCTGAAAGATAAAAGTTTTTGGTGAAGCTTTTTCTCAAAAAGCTTCGAAAGACGCCGCCTTTTTGAAAAAAGGCGGCACCCAAAAACTTTTATCACATGCGCTCCTCTTCCCCTTGCCCAGCAACCCCACACAGCACATTGCGGTTAGGTCAATGACAGAATGCCGGCTCACGGCACACACCTGCGGAGAACGCACATAAATGACCCACACCAAACGCATCGCCGTAATCGGCGCGGGCGCCTGGGGCACGGCGCTGGCCCTGCAGGCGGCCCGCGCGGGCGCGCATGTCACGCTATGGGCGCGTAATCCTGCCGCCCTCTCGGCAGGCCGGGTCATGCCGCGCCTGCCCGGTTTTGCCCTGCCCGAAACCATTACCGTAACCGATACCCTCCCCCGTCAGGCCGAGCTGATGCTGCTGGCCTGCCCCATGCAGCACCTGCGCGCGGTCGCCAGCACGCTGCCCCCCTGCGCGCCCATGATCGCGTGCTGCAAGGGCATCGAGCAGGCCAGTGGCCTCATGCCGTTGCAGGTGCTGGGCGAAGTATTTCCCCATAGCGTGCTGGGCGTGCTGTCCGGCCCCAATTTCGCGCATGAGGTGGCGGCTGGCCTGCCCGCCGCCGCCGTGCTGGCCAGCAGTGAACGCGCGCAGGCCCGCAGGCTGGCCGACCTGCTGACCACGCCCGCCTTCCGCCTCTATGCCAGCGATGACCCGACCGGCGTGCAGCTTGGCGGTGCCGCCAAGAACGTGGTGGCCATTGCGGCAGGGGCCACCATGGGCGCGAAACTGGGCGAGAACGCGCGCGCGGGCCTGATTACCCGCGCCATTGCCGAACTCGCCCGCCTGTCGCACGCGCTGGGCGGAAAGGTGGAAACGCTGTCCGGCCTTGCGGGGATTGGCGACCTGCTGCTCACCTGCACGGGGGCAGCCTCACGCAATTACCGGCTGGGGCTGGCCCTGGGCCAGGGCACGCCCGCGCAGGCGGCGGCGGCGGCACTTGAGGGCGTGGCCGAAGGCATGGCCACCGCACCCGCCCTGCACCGTCTGGCGCAGGCGCACGGGGTCAGCACGCCCGTCATCGCCACGGTAGCCAGCCTGCTGGCGGGCGAGATTGACATGGCGCAGGCCGCAGGCGCGCTTCTGGCCCGGCCCGTGGGGCATGAATTCGCCTGACCGGCGTGCTGGCTACATTGCACATTTGCAAACAGGTAACTTGACCCCCGCCGTGCTAGCCTGCAATCGGATCATTCCGGCGCGCATACGAGACCGAGCATTCCATGACCACGATCTACGATTTTAAACTCCCTACCCTGGACGGTTCCGAGATCGACCTTGGCACCCTGCGGGGCAAGCCGATCCTGATTGCCAATACCGCCTCGAAATGCGGGTTCACCCCGCAATATGAAGGGCTGCAGAGCCTGTGGACCACATGGCGCAGCCATGACCTGATGGTCATTGGCGTGCCCTCGGGGGATTTTGGCAACCAGGAACTCGCCACCCCCACCGAGATCGGCACTTTCTGCCAGCGCAACTACAATGTGACCTTTCCGCTCACGGTCAAAAGCCACGTGAAGGGGCAGCAGGCGATTCCGCTGTTCCGCTGGCTGGCGCGCGAGGGAGGATTCCTGTCGCTGCCGCGCTGGAATTTCTACAAATACCTGATCGGGCGCGACGGCAGCCTGGCCAACTGGTTCACCTGCGTCACCTCACCCGAATCGCGCCGCGTGCGCATGGCGGTCGAACGCGCCGTGATGGATCACTGATGGATACCATGCCGCGCCCCAAAGCATGCTGAAGGGCTTCCTGACCGTAAGCGGCTGGACCATGATCAGCCGCGTGCTCGGGCTGGTGCGCGACCAGTTGCTGGCCGCCCTCCTGGGCACGGGGGCGGCGCAGGATGCGTATCAGATCGCGTTCCGCCTGCCCAACATGTTCCGCCGCCTGTTTGGCGAGGGCGCGCTGAACGCCGCCTTCGTGCCGCTGTTTGCCTCGCTGCTCGAGCGCGAGGGCAAGGAGACCGCCCGCCAGTTCGCCAGCGAGACCATGAGCGTGCTGCTGTCATGGCTTTTGCTGCTGACCGTGCTGGGCGAGATCTTCATGCCCGGCGTGCTGCGCGTCATCGCGCCCGGCTTCGCGCATGGGGATGTGCGCGATTCGCTGGCCATCTCGCTCAGCCGCATCACATTCCCTTACCTGCTCATGATCTGCGGGGCGGCACTCGTTTCGGGCGTGCTCAACGGCATGCACAGATTTGGCGTGGCGGCGGCCGCCTATGTCAGCTTCAACGTGGTGGGCATTGCCGCCATAGTGCTGCTGCCCCCCTTTACTGGCGACGTAGCCCATGCCGCAGCCTGGGGAGTGAGCGCCTCGGGCGTGGTTCAGTTCGGCATCCTGCTCTATGCGGCCGCCCGGGCGGGCATGCGCCTGCGGCTGGTCATGCCGTGCCTTACGCCGCGCATCCGCACGCTGCTCGCCCGCATGGGCGTGGGGCTGGTGGGCAGCGGCATTACCCAGATCAACTTTCTGGTTGATACCATCATCGCCACCCTGCTGCCCGCGGGCAGCGTGTCGCTCATGTATTTTGCCGACCGGGTGAACCAGCTGCCCCTGGGCGTGCTGGGGGCTGCGGCAGGCACCACGCTGCTGCCCGTGCTCACCCGCCACCTCGCCGCCGATGACGTGGCGGGGGCCCATGGCGTGCAGAACCGCGCCATCTCCTATGCCCTGATCCTGACCCTGCCCGCCGCCGCCGGCCTGCTGGTGCTGGCGGCCCCGGTTATGATGGCGCTGTTCGGCCACGGGCATTTCACCGCGCATGACGCGGTACTGGCCGCGCAGTCGCTGCGCGCCTATGCGCTGGGGCTGCCCGCCTTCGTGCTGGTCAAGGTGCTCTCGCCCGGCTTCTTCGCGCGCGGGGATACACGCACCCCGGTGCTGGTGGGCATGGGCACGCTGGCGCTCAACTTCATTCTCAACATCAGCTTCATGCACTGGCTGGCCCATGTCGGCCCGCCACTGGCCAGCAGCCTGGCCGCCATGGTCAATGCGGGGGTGCTGGCCGTGCTCCTGCTGCGGCGCGGCGCACTGGTGCCTGACCCCGGCCTGCTGCGCCAGCTTGCGGGCATGGTGGGCTGCGCCGCGCTGATGGCGGGCAGTGTCGCCCTGCTGGGCTACACGCCGCTGGGCAACGCCATGACGGCAGGCCCGGTCATGCGGATTGTGGATGTGGGCGTGCTGATCGGGCTTGGCGTAAGCCTTTACCTCGCAGCCCTGCACGTGCTGGGGGTGACCGACCTGCGGTTGGCGCTTGGCGCGGTAAAAAGACGGCTTGGACGCAGGCGGCAGGGCTAGAAGCATTTTCAAAACAGTGACTAAAAGTTTTTGGGCGCCGCCTTTTTGAAAAACGCTTCATCAAAAAACTTCCTTCTGATTGCCTGACGTTCCGGCGGCTCTCTTTTCAAATCCATGCTGGCGAATCCCCTACCCCGCCGCTAGACAGCAGACATGACATTTCCATCTCCCGAAGGCGCCACACCCGCCATGGCGCAGTGGTTTGCGCTCAAAGCCGAACACCCTGACGCCCTGCTGTTCTTCCGGATGGGAGATTTCTACGAACTCTTCTTCAACGATGCCGAAGCAGCAGCCTCCGCCCTTGATATTTCGCTCACCGCGCGCGGCACGCATGGGGGCCAGCCCATTGCCATGTGCGGGGTGCCGGTGCATGCGGCGCAGGCCTATCTGGCGCGGCTGATCCGCCGGGGCTTCCGCGTTTCGGTCGCCGAGCAGACCGAGCAGCCCCGCAAGGGGCGACCGGCCTCAAAGGGGCCACTGCGGCGCGAGGTCGTACGCCTGATCACGCCGGGCACGCTGACGGAAGATGAACTGCTTGAAGCCGGGCGGCAGAACCTGCTGGCCTGCATCATCTGCCCCACCGGGCGCGAAGCGGGCAACCCCGGCCTTGCATGGATCGATATTTCCACCGGCCTGTTCGAGACCGCAAGCGTGCCCGCGCGCGACCTGCACGACCTGCTCGGCCGCCTCGACCCCGCCGAGATCCTGTGCGCGGACAACGTGGAGTTAGGCGACTTCGCCCCCCGTCGCACCCCCATCGTGCCCCCGCCGGGAGCCGAGGCGGCCCGCACCCGCATGGCCGAGGCCTTTGGCGTGGCCAGCCCCGATGCGTTCGGCACCTTCAGCGATACGGAGGCGCAGGCCGCCGCCGCAGCGCTGGACTATATCCGCCGCAGCCAGGCAGGCCAGCTGCCGCGCCTGTCGCACCCCCGCCCCAGCGACAGCCAGGACGTGCTTGGTCTTGACCCCGCCACCCGCGCCAGCCTCGACCTGCTGCGCACGCGTGATGGCACGACCGAGCACACCCTGTTTGCCGCCGTATCAAACACCGTTACCGCAGCTGGCAGCCGCATGCTGGCCGACTGGATCGCAGCCCCCCTGACCGACCCCGCGCGCATTGCCCGCAGGCAGGCCGGGTGGGTCTGGCTGCTCGACAGGCCGGGCGTGCGCGATGACCTGCGCACCCACCTGCGCACCGCCCCCGACATGGCCCGCGCGCTCGGCCGCCTGTCGCTCGGGCGCGGGCAGCCGCGTGATGCCGGGGCCATCCGGCTGGCGCTGCGCGTTGCGCGCGAGATCAGGCAGATCCTGAACCAGCAGGCGGAACTGCCGCCATTGCTGGCGCTGGCTGGCGGCCACCTTGATCGTGCGCACGAGCTTCAGGCCCTGCTTGAGCGCGCGCTGAGCGAAAACCCGCCCGCACGCATGGATGAAGGCGGCACCATTGCCACAGGTTATGATGAGGAACTCGACGCCCAGCGCGAACTGCGCGATGGCAGCAGGCGCATCATCGCAGCACTCCAGAAGGAATATGCCGAGGAATTTGGCATCTCCAACCTCAAGATCCGCCACCACGCCCAGCTTGGCTACGTGATCGAGGTACCAGCCGCACAAGCCCCCCGCCTGCGCGGGCGTGAAGACCTGATCATGCGGCAGGGCACGGCAAGTTCCAGCCGGTTCGCCACCGAGCGGCTCGCCAGCCTCGACCAGCAGATCGCGCAGGCCGCCGAGAACGCCGCCCTGCGCGAGCGCCACCTGTTTACGCAGGTCGTGGGCCATATCCTTGATGAAACCGCCCTGCCGGACATGGCCGCAGCCCTCGCGGTGATCGATATCGTGCAGTCCTGCGCGGTGCTGGCGGGCGGGGGCGCATGGTGCTGCCCGGTGGTGGGCGATGATACATCCTTCATCATCCGCGCGGGCCGCCACCCGGTGGTCGAGGCCGCCCTGCCGCGCAACACCCGCTTCACCCCCAATGACTGCGACCTCGAGCCCGACCACCGCATCATGCTGCTGACAGGCCCGAACATGGCGGGCAAGTCCACCTTCCTGCGGCAGGCGGCCCTTGCGGTCATCCTGGCGCAGGCAGGACTGCCGGTGGCGGCGGCCAGCATGCGCCTTGGCGTGGTTGACCGGCTGTTCTCACGCGTGGGTGCGGCCGATGACCTCGCGCGCGGGCGCTCGACCTTCATGGTGGAGATGACCGAGACGGCGGCCATCCTCAACCAGGCCGGCCCGCGCTCCCTGGTGGTGGTAGACGAGATCGGGCGCGGCACCTCCACGCTCGACGGGCTGGCCATTGCCTGGGCGGTACTGGAAACGCTGCATTCCACGCTGCGCTGCCGCGCGATATTCGCAACCCATTTCCATGAACTGGCGGAACTCGCCAACACCATGCCCCGCCTCACCCCCCACACCATGAGCGTGCGGGAATGGAAGGGGCAGGTCATCTTCCAGCATGAAGTCGTGCCCGGCTCGGCGCGGCGCAGCTGGGGCGTGCATGTGGCGCGCCTTGCGGGCGTGCCCGAGCCCGTGGTGCGCCGCGCGGGCCGCCTTCTGGGCATGCTGGAAAAGGAACGCGGCCGACAGGCTCCGCCGCTGCCCCTGTTCGAGCAGCAGGCCGGAGTGGTGGAAATCGAGCCCGTGCCGCCCGCCGTGCCACCCGCAGCCCTTGATATGCTCGAAGCACTTGACCCCGATGCGCTTAGCCCGCGCACGGCGCTGGAAATGTTATATAAACTCAAAAAACTGCTGAAACCCTGATACGGCTCTGGACCTGACCCCACCAAGGGCGGCACACTCCCGGACTGGATCACTTTCGCCACTTACAGGACGCCATCCGCCCACGATGTCGAACGCTGCCCCCCTTCCCGCCTCCTCCGTCGAGGCGATGACCGATGCCCTCCATGCCGCCCTGTTCCCCACAGGGGAGCAGGACGGCACGCGCGCCCTGCCACCGCGTGAGGAGGCGATCAGGCTGTTCCGCCGCCACCTGTCGCGCTACCAGGCGCATGTGCGCGAGGAATTCGAGCATCACCGCCTTGGCGGCGCCGAAGCGGGCAAGCTGCTCGCGGCCTATACCGATGGCATGATCCGCGTGCTCGGCGCCTATGCCATGGCGCAGACCGGCATCGATTCGCAGCATGAGGCCCCGTTCGCCATCGCGGCCACCGGCGGCTACGGGCGCGGGCTGCTCGCCCCGTTCAGCGATATCGACCTGCTGTTCCTCACCCCCGATGCGCAGGGCGAGGACATGCGCGCCTGCGTGGAATACATCCTGTACTTCCTGTGGGATCTCGGGCTGAAGGTGGGCCACGCCACGCGCACCATCAACGAGTGCATTGCCGAGGCGGAAGCCGACACCACGGTGCGCACCACCCTGCTTGATGCGCGGATCCTGACCGGCAGCGAATCGCTGTTCTCCATGTTCCAGGCCCGTTACATCGTGGCCTGCGTCAAATCCGGCGCCGACCGCTTCATTACCGACAAGCGCCGCGAGCGCGCCGCCCGCCACCAGCGCTTTGGCGACAGCCCCTACCTTGTCGAACCCAACGTGAAGGAAGGCCGCGGCGGCCTGCGCGACCTGCAGACGCTGTACTGGATGTGCCGCTACACCTTCGGCACACGCCATGTGTCAGACCTGCTGGCGCCCGGCTTCAGCGAGCTTGGCCTGCTGACCGAGCCCGAAGCCAAGCGCGCCCGCCGCGCGTGGGACTTTCTGTGGCGGGTACGCTTTCACCTGCATTACGTGTCCGGCCGGGCGGAAGAGCGCCTGACATTTGACGTGCAGCCCGTGGTGGGCGGGCGCATGGGCTACACCCGCCACGGGCGGCAGGTGGGGGTGGAGCGCTTCATGCGCCACTACTTCCTGACCGTGCGCGAGGTCATGCGCCTCACACTGGTGCTCGAGCCCGCCGTGCTGCGCCAGGCGCTCGGCCCCGTGGCCAACGCGCCCGAGGCCGACAGCCAGATGCGTGATGCGGGCTTTACCGTAATCGATGGCCGCATCCTGCCCCAGCGCGGCACGTCGTTCGAGAATGAACCCATCCAGATGATGCGCCTGCTGGACTGGGCCAACAAGCGCAAGCTGCCGATTCACCCCATGGCCATGCACCAGCTCATCCGCTGGGAGCGCAAGGCCGCCAGCCTGCGTGGCGACCCCGAGACCGCGCGCATCTTCCTCGACCTGATGTGTGGCGCGCCACCCGAGCGCCCGCAGCGCGCCCCGCGTGCGGAAGAAGAAAAGCCCGATGCCATACCAAGCTTCCACCTGATGGATGAGGGGCGGCGCAAGGGCAACGCCTACTGGCTGCACATCCTCAACGAGACCGGGCTGATGGGCCGCCTGCTGCCCGACTGGTCGCGCGTGGTGGGGCAGATGCAGTTCGACACCTACCATGTGTTCACGGTGGACGAGCACATCATCGACGCGCTGCGCATCCTTGGCCGGGTCGAGCATGGCCACATGGCCGACGAGATTCCCATAGCCTACGACCTTGCGCGCAACCTGCATTCACGCCGGGCGCTGTACGTGGCGGTGATGCTGCATGACATCGCCAAGGGGCGCGGAGGTGACCATTCGGAAATCGGCTCGCAGATCGCGCTGTATGTCTGCCCCGAACTGGGCATGGACAGCGAGGAGACGGAAACCGTGTCGTGGCTGGTGCTGCACCACCTGCTGCTCAGCCACACCGCCTTCCAGCGCGATATCGACGACCCCAAGACCATCCTTGACCTGGCCGACATCATCCAGTCCCCCGAGCGGCTGCGGCTGCTGCTGCTGCTGACCATCGTGGACATGCGCGCGGTCGGCCCGCGTGTGTGGAACGCCTGGAAGGCGACGCTGCTCAACGAACTGTATATGCGCGTGGCCGAAGTGCTCGAGGGCAGCCTCGCCACCACCGAGCGCGACGTGCGCGTAGAACGCGCCAAGGCCGCCACCGCCGCGTGGCTGGTGGAAGACGGCATGAACGAGGCCGACGTGCAGCACTTCATGGGGCTGGGCTATGGCAGTTACTGGCTGTCCTTCGACCACGACACCCACGCCCGCCATGCCCTGCTGATTGGCGAATCCGAGCGACTCCACTCCCCTCTTACGGTCGAGACCCAGCCCCTGCCCGCGCGCGGCGTGACCGAGGTGACCATCTACGCTGCCGACCATCCCGGCCTGTTCTCGCGCATTGCGGGGGCGGTGGCCATTGCCGGGGCCTCGATCGTGGATGCGCGCATTCACACCATGACCAACGGCATGGCGCTCGACACGCTGTGGATTCAGGATGCAGGCGGTGCGGCCTTTGAGGAACCGCAGCAGCTCGCCCGCCTGTCGCTGCTGATCGAGCAGGCGCTGACCGGGCAGATCAACATCAACCGCGAGATTGCGCAGTGTGGCCGCAGGGTGGCGGGGCGGCGCATGCGGGCGATCCACGTGCCGCCGCGCGTGGTGATCGACAATCGCGCGTCGAACACCTGCACGGTCGTCGAGATCAACGGACGCGACCGCCCCGGCCTGCTGCATGACGTGACTGCGGCGCTGAGCGAGCAGAAACTCCAGATCGCCTCCGCCCACATCACCACCTATGGCGTGCGGGCGGTGGACGTGTTTTACGTCAAGGACCTGTTCGGGCTGAAAATTACCGACAAGGGGCGCCTCGACCGCCTGCGCGCGGCCCTGCTGTCGGGCCTGCAGGAAGCGGAAGCCGCGGCCCAGCGCCGTTCATCCGAACTCGAATCCATCACTATCTGAGCCCCCGCCCTGCGCGACCCACGCGCGCAGGGCGGGCACAAGACCAGCAATAACAGGCTGCCATGCGGGGCCGGGCGATTGCAGGACTGGCTGGCGCAGCACGCGCACGCAGTCATACCACTGGCTGAGCGGAGCCCCCGCGGCTGCACCAGAAACGGACACGGGCGGGCAGATGCCCTCCGCCTGGCCGGCTTCAGCCGCGTCAAATGCCGCTGACCACCGCCAGTCCCCCCCAAAACGGCTGAGCAGCCAGACCGGGCAGCCCATGGCCCCTGCCAGATGGGCTGCCAGCGTATCCACGCTGATGACCAGATCCAGCGTGGCGACAAGGCGGGATGTTTCAAGCAGGTCCGCATCAGCCGCCAGTTCATGCCGCATGAACGCCGGGTCCGTACCGGGATTGCGACCGGGACGCAGCGAAATGAATGTCACTCCCTCCACCTGCGCCAGCGGGGCCAGCGCTTCAGCCGCAACCGAGCGCCGCGCATCAAAACGATAGGCGGCATTGCCCGCATGGCACAGCCCAACGCGCAACGGACCCGCACGCTTTCGCCGGGGCTGCCACGCCGCCTGTCCCAGATAGGGCCGGAACGGGGCCACTGCACGCACGCCAAGCAGGCCAGGCAGGCTGAACAGGTCGCACTGGCAGGCTACACCCCGATATTCATTTTTATCGGGGGTGATAATTTCAATGCGGCAGAGTTCACTTTCATCCGCCGCCTGCCCCAGCGTTGCCGCCAGGCGGCGCAGGGCGGGCAGCACCTCCAGCACCACCGGCACGCGCATGGCCGCAAGCAGCACATAGCGCAGGAAATGCACCGCATCGCCCAGCCCCTGCCCCATCGTGACCAGCAGCCTGCGCCCATAAGGCAGCACCTGACCCTGCCAGCGCGGCAGGCGGTGCGCGGCAGGGTGCTGTGGCATGAAACCGAGGCGGGATTCCCACAACGCCCAGCCCTGCGCCAGATGCCCCTGCGCCAGCGTTGCCACGCCCATATTGAACCGCGCCCGCGCCAGCGTGGCCGGATCGGGCGCGGGACTGCGGGCAAGCAAAGCCTCATAGGCCGCGCGGGCCTGCGCATGCTGGCCGGACTCGAACAGGGTGGTGGCATGGTTGAGGGCAATGCGGGCATCACCCGGCTGTGCGCGGCAGGCATCGGCCAGCACGGCCTGCGCCTGCGCCATTTCTCCAAGCGCCATCAGGGTCAGGCCGAGATTGTTTGCGGTTCCGGGTGCGGGGTCATGGCGCAGGGCCGCGCGGAGCATGGTGGCAGCCGGGCGCAGGCGGCCCGTGGCGAACAGGAGCGCGCCAAGCGTGGAACGCGCCTGCCCGTCGCGCCCGTCACGGGCCAGTCGTTGGCGCAGAATGGTTTCAGCCTCGGCCCTGTGGTCGCGGGCCAGCAGCATGCCCACCAGTTCATGCGCAGCGATGCCATCATGAGGGGCGCTGGCCGCCACATGGCGCATCTGTGCCAGCGCTACCTCACCCCGCCCGCGCCGCCACCAGAAGCGCGCCTGCGCCACCCGCGCGGGCACCCCGCCCAACGCCACGCCGCGCGCATGGGCGGCCTCGGCCGCCGCGATATCTCCTGTGCGCTCCATGATCTCGGCCAGCGCCAGCACGATCGCGCCATCATCGGGGCTGTGCAGGCAGGCGGCCCGGATCGCAGCACGCGCGGCATCACCGTGCCCACAGGCCAGCAGCGCACGCGCCAGCACCTCATGATACTGCCCCAGATGCGGATGCCCCGGCGCGGCCAGACACCGCGCGCGCCCGGCAAGGCTTATGGCGCGATCCGCCTGGCCAAGGGCCAGCGCAATACAGGCCAGGCCATGCAGGGCGTCAGGATCATCGGGCCAGAACCCCCGCATGGTGGCAAAACAGGTGCGCGCGCCCGCCATGTCGCCCGCCCGCAGCGCCGCCTGCCCCCGTGCGAGCAGGCCTGCCCGACCCGTAATCGCGTTCATGGCACGCACCTCTCCTTATGCATGGCACAACTGGGCTGCATACAGCGTGGGTGGTTAAGGAATGGTTTGCAGGCAATGCCCAGTGTCCGGGCAGCGTCTTTTTTGAATAAAATGGCGTTCTTCGATGCGTTTTGAAAAAAGCTTCACCAAAAACTTTCTTATGATTTACAGACAATGTGCATGATTTTTACGCAGGAGCGCGCATGAACATCCCGTCCCGCCCGACCGGCCAGCAGGCCTATGACATCCTGCGCCAGCGTTTTGCCCGCATGGGACAGATCCGCAACGCGCTCGGCATTCTGGGGTGGGACAAGGACACCATGATGCCCGCAGGCGCTGCCGACAGCCGCGCCGAGAGCATCGCCGCCCTTGCCGTGCTCTCGCACGAACTCATGACCGCGCCCGACATGCCCGACCTGCTCGCCCGCGCCCATGCCCCCGATGAGGCCATGGCCACCGCCAACCTGACCGAGATGCGCCGCCAGCACGCCCATGCCGCCGCCGTGCCCGGTGAACTGGTGGAAGCCACATCCCGCGCGGCCTCGCGCTGCGAGATGGCATGGCGCACCGCACGGCAGGATAGCGATTTCGCCGGACTGCTGCCGCACCTGCAAACGGTGCTCGACTGCACGCGCGCGGTGGCGGTCGCCAAGGCCGAAGCCCTCAACCTTTCCCCCTATGACGCACTGCTTGACCAGTATGACCCCGGCACGCGGCAGGCGGATATCGACCCCGTGTTTGCCGAACTGGCCAGTGAACTGCCCGACCTGATCGCAACCGCGCTGGACCACCAGAAAAACCTGCCTGCCCCCATCGCCCTCACCGGCCCCTTTGCCGTGCCCGCGCAGGAAAAACTGGGCCGCGAAACCATGGCCGCCCTGGGCTTTGACATGCAGCGCGGGCGGCTTGATGTCAGCGTGCATCCGTTTTGCGGCGGGGCGGAGGATGACGTGCGCATCACCACCCGTTACGAGCACGATGACTGCATCAACGCGCTGATGGGCATCGTGCATGAAACCGGCCATGCGCTGTATGAGCAGGGCCTGCCGAAAGCATGGCGCGCCCAGCCCGTGGGCGAGGCCCGGGGCATGAGCCTGCATGAAAGCCAGTCCCTGCTGATGGAAATGCAGGTGGCGCGCGGCCGCCCCTTCATGGAGTGGATGGCCCCGCGCCTGCGCGCAGCCTTTGCTGGCAGCCCGGGTGATGCGGCATGGAGCACGGATAACCTGCACCGCCTGGTCACCCGCGTGCGGCCAGGCTTCATCCGCGTAGATGCCGATGAGGTCACCTATCCCGCCCACATCCTCGTGCGTTACGAGATGGAAACCGCGCTGATCGCGGGCAAAATGAAACTGGCCGACCTGCCCGAAGCCTTCAATGCCCGCATCCATGACCTGCTGGGCCTGAAAGTGCCCGAGGACCGTCTGGGCTGCCTGCAGGATATTCACTGGCCATCGGGCTCGTGGGGGTATTTCCCGACCTATACGCTGGGCGCGATCATTGCTGCGCAGTTGCGCGAGGCCGCCGAGCGCGACACCCCCGCCATCATGCCTGCCATTGCAAATGGCGATTTCACGCCCCTGCTCGACTGGCTGCGCCCGCGCATCCATGCCCGTGCCAGCGGGGCGAGCACAAAGGAGATCGTGCGCGACGCAACCGGGGCCGTGCCCAATACCGGGCCTTACCTGCGCCACCTGCGGCAGCGTTACTGCGCGCAGGTCTGAAACCTGCGCATTCATGAAAATTTTCGGGGGCCGCCTTTTCTCAAAAAGGCGGTGTCTTCCGAAGCTTTTTGAAAAAAGCTTCACCAAAAAACTTTTGTGGTTTTTATCGGCCAGCCTCAAGGGCACGGTTATCGGTCGGGGCGGGCATGCCGCATCATACCCTTGCCATTCGCCCCCGTTCGTGACGAGATAAGGCGCGATGCACGCCATGATCCCTACAGCCTTCCGCCGCCTGCGCCATGCGGGCTTTCTCCTTGCCTGCGGCACCAGCCTGCTGGCCATGCCGCCCGCTGCCCATGCCGCCAAGCCCGCGCCGCCGCTCAACCCGCCCGCAGTGCTTGAGGATGTCGCCTCATCCTCCACCAGCGCATGGGACCGCGTGGTAGTGCTGCCCGATGGCAGGCTGCTCGTCGAACTGCCGCGCTGGGCGGGCAATAGCGGGCCGGGGCTTGCCGTGCTCGATGCCAGCGGCAACCCGCAACCCTATCCTGACGCCACATGGAACGACCCCGCTGCCCCGGCCTCGTCGCGCCTCGTGGCGCCAGCCGACATGCAGCTCCAGCCCGATGGCACGCTATGGGTGCTCGATAGCGGCCAGCCCGACCCTGCGGGCAAACCGCTCGAGGGCGGGCCCAAGATCGTGAAACTCGACACAAAAAGCCAGCGCGTGCTCCAGACCTGGCCGCTCAACCCCGACATGCTGCGCACGGGCAGCTACGCCGCCACCATGCGCGTGGCGCGTGGCCATGCCTTTGTGGGCGATGCCGGCATTCCGGCCATGATCGTGGTCAGGCTCGACACCAACATCCAGCGCCGCCTGATGGAGCACACGCCAGCACTCACCGCCCACCAGCCCATAACGGTGGAGGGCAAGGTGGCGACCAACCCCGCAGGCCACACCGCCATTGTCAATATCAGCCAGATGGATGTCAGCGCCGATGGGCAGTGGCTGTATTTCGAGCCGCTCTGTGGTCCGGTCTACAAGCTCGACACCGACCTGCTCGTGGACCCCGACGTCACCCCTATCGAACTCGAGGAAGGGCCGACGCTGTGGTACAAAACGCCCCCGCTCGGCGGCATTACCGTGGGGCCGGATGGCACGCTGTATTTCAATGACGTATCCACCGGCAGCATCTTCCGCCTGATGCCTGATCGCGTGTACCAGAAAATCGTGACCGACCCGCGCCTGCACTGGCCCGCGGGCTCGTTTGCCACAAAGGACGGCCAGCTTTACGTGCCCGCCGCCCAGCTTGACCGCACGGCTCCGCTCAATGGGGGCGCCAACGCCATACAGTGGCCGGTCCATATCTACCGCATCAATATCGGCACCCTGCCCCCGCCGAAATTCTGACACACCCCACCCGGAATCGCCCGCGCGGGGTCCGCGCCCCCTTCGCGCGGGGGGCGGTTGGGATTATGATGGCGCAATGCGCTATATTTCTACCCGGGGGCAAGCCCCCGTCCGCGATTTTTCGTCCGTTCTGCTGGCGGGGCTGGCAGAGGACGGTGGCCTGTACCTGCCGGAAAGCTGGCCCGAGCTTTCGGTGGATGACTGGCGCGCCCTGCGTGGCCTGCCCTATCCGGAGCTTGCGGCCCGGATCATAGCCCCCTTCGCCGAAGGCTCGATTACGCACGATGTGCTGCTCAGGCTGTGCCGCGAGGCCTACAGCCGATTCGATCACCCCGCCATCGTGCCGCTGACTCAGGTGGAAGACGGGCTGTTCGTGCAGGAACTGTTCCACGGGCCTACGCTGGCCTTCAAGGACATGGCCATGCAGCTGCTTGGCCGCCTGTTCGACCACGTGCTGACCGAGCGCGACCAGAAGGTAACCATTGTGGGCGCAACATCGGGTGATACCGGCTCGGCGGCCATCGAGGCATGCCGGGGCCGCGAGCGCCTGCGCGTGGTGATCCTGCACCCCGAGGGCCGCACATCGGAAGTGCAGCGCCGGCAGATGACCACCGTGCTGGAACCCAACGTGACCAACCTTGCGGTCAAAGGCACGTTTGATGACTGTCAGGACCTGGTCAAGGCGATGTTCGCCGACCTGCCCTTCCGCACGGACATGAACCTCTCCGCCGTCAACTCCATCAACTGGGCGCGCATTGCAGCCCAGGTGCCCTATTACGTCTATTCCGCCCTGGCCCTTGGCGCACCCGACCGCGAGGTGTCATTCGCCGTGCCCACCGGCAATTTCGGCAACGTGCTCGCCGCCTGGGTGGCCCGCCGCATGGGGCTGCCCATCCGCGCGCTGTGCGTTGGCTCCAACCGCAACGACATCCTGAGCCGCTTCCTCAACGAGAACGACATGAGCATCCACGGCGTGGTGCCCAGCCTGTCGCCCTCGATGGATATCCAGGTCTCGTCCAACTTCGAGCGCCTGCTGTTCGAACTGCTTGACCGCGATGCGGAAGCCTGCGCGCGCATCATGACCGATTTCCGCAAGACCGGCGTAATGAAGGTTTCCAACTCCGTGTGGGACCGCGCCAATGCCCTGTTCCACGGCATGGCGCTTGATGATGACGCGACGGCCGCCGAAATCCGCACGCTCAACACCCGCAGCCACTACCTGGCCGATCCGCACACCGCCATCGGCATTGCAGCGGGCCGCGCCTTCCGCGAGCCCGGCATTCCCATGGTGGCCATGTCCACGGCGCACCCGGCCAAGTTCCCCGATGCGATGGCGCGGGCGACCGGCATCCGCCCGGCCCTGCCGGACACGCTTGCCGACCTGTATGACCGGCCCGAGCGCTACACCGTGGTGCCTGCTGATCTGGGCGTGATCGAGGACAAGGTGCGCGCCGCCGTGCTGACCAACGCGCCCTGAGCCTTTCCCCCATCCATCTTACGTAAACAAGGGGTTGCTGGCGCTCAGGCGCCATGCCGCCCGCAGGACCAGCATGACCGACCTGATCAATGTGACCCGACTGGACTCCGGCCTGACCATCGTGACCGAACGGATGGACAGGGTGGAAACCATTTCGCTCGGGGCGTATGTCGCCGCGGGCACCTGTAACGAGAGTGCGGCAGAAAACGGGGTTTCCCATTTTCTCGAGCACATGGCCTTCAAGGGCACGGGCACCCGGACCGCCGTGGGCATTGCGGAGGAAATCGAGAACGTGGGCGGCCACATCAACGCCTACACCGCGCGCGAGCATACGGCCTATTACGTCAAGCTGCTCAAGGAAAACCTTGATCTGGGTGCCGACATCATCGGCGATATCCTGACCCATAGCAGCCTCGCACCCGATGAACTCGAGCGTGAGCGCGGCGTGATCCTGCAGGAGATCGGCCAGGCCAACGACACGCCGGATGACATCGTGTTCGACCATTTTCAGGAAACCGCCTTCCCCGACCAGCCGATGGGCCGCCCCACGCTGGGCAAGGAAGCGGGCATCCAGTCCATGGCGCGCGAAACGCTGGTCAACTACATGGGCACCCACTACCGGGCGGGCAACACCATCGTGGCGGCGGCGGGCAACCTCGAGCATGGCCGCGTGGTGGATCTGGTGCAAAAGCACTTTGCCGACCTGCCCACCGGCACCGTGCCGCCGCAGCCGGGCGTGAATTATGTGGGCGGCGCGTTCGTGCAGGAGCGTGAACTCGACCAGGCGCATATCGTGCTTGGCTTTCCCTCCATGCCGTATGGCGACCCTGATTATTACCCCGCCCTGCTGCTCTCCACGCTGCTCGGCGGTGGCATGTCCTCGCGCCTGTTCCAGGAAATCCGTGAAAAGCGCGGTCTGGTCTATTCGGTCTATTCCTTCAACGCGCCGTTCCGCCAGGGCGGCCTGTTCGGCATCTATGCCGGCACGGGCGAGGCGCAGGTGGCCGATCTGGTTCCGGTCACGCTGGAGGAACTGCGCAAGGTGCGCCACACGGTCAACGCTGGCGAGCTTGCGCGGGCACGCGCGCAGCTCAAATCCTCGCTGCTCATGTCGCTCGAAAGCACGGGCAGCCGCTGCGAGCAGCTGGCCCGCCAGTTGCAGGTGTTCGGCCGCCTGATCCCGACGAGCGAGACCGTGGGCAAGATCGACGCGGTCACCATTGAAGACGTGCAACGTGTCGCCACCCGCATCTTCAGCGGCAGGCCCACCCTGGCCTCGCTCGGGCCGGTCAGTCACCTGCCTTCGCTCGACAGCATTACGGGAGCGCTCGCGGCATGAGTGCCAATCCCCTTGACCTGATCGCAGCCCTCATCGCCCGCGCCCGCGCGGCAGGGGCCGATGCGGCGGATGCCATATACGTCAACCGCGTGGCCCACGGCGTGCAGGTGCGCAATGGCTGCACGGAAGACCTTGAACGCTCGGAGACCTGTGACCTCGGGCTGCGGGTGTTCGTGGGCCAGCGCGCGGCCATCGTCTCGGCCACAGCACTCGATCCCGAACGCTTCGACACGCTGGCCGCCCGCGCGGTGGCCATGGCCCGCGTGGTGCCCGAGGACCGTTTTGCCGGGCTGTGCGAACAGGCGCAGCACGGTTTTGTCGATGCGGCGGGCCTTGACCTGTTCGACCCCGCCACCCCCACCACCACCGACCTCATGGCCCGTGCCCGCACGGCGGAGGAAGCAGCCCTTGCGGTGGGCGGCGTATCGAACAGCAACGGGGCCTCGGCCAGTTTTGGCCTGTCTGACATCATCCTCATGACATCGGCCGGTTTCTCGGGCCGCTACGCCCGCACCAGCCATTCGGTCTCGGCCAGCGTGGTGGCGGGTTCAGGCACGCAGATGCAGCGTGATTACGACTACCACGCCACCGTGTACCTGTCCGACCTTGAGGATGCTGGCCTGATCGGCCGCCGCGCGGGCGAGCGCACGGTCGCCCGCCTCAATCCGGTGCGCCCGCGCACGGGGCGGCTGCCCATCGTGCTCGACCCGCGGGTTTCCACCTCGCTGCTCGGGCACCTGTCAGGCGCGATCAATGGCATTTCGATCGCGCGCGGCACCTCCTTCCTCAAGGAGAAGATGGGCCAGCAGATCATGCCTGCGGGCATCACCATCATTGATGACCCGAGGCGGGTGCGTGGCCCCGGCGCGCGCCCGTTTGATGGCGAGGGCATGCTGACCGCCACCCGCACGCTGGTGGAAAATGGCGTGCTGAAAACCTGGGCGCTTGATTCACGCTCCGCCCGCCAGCTTGGCCTTACCCCCAATGGCTGCGCCAGCCGGGGCACATCCGGCCCGCCCGCGCCCTCGCTGGGCAACATGTACATGCAGCCCGGCACGCTCACGCCCACCGAACTGATGGCCGATATTACGGAGGGCATCTACATCACCGAGATGATGGGCTCGGCCATCAACGGCATTACCGGCGACTACAGCCGCGGTGCGGCAGGCTTCATGATCCGCGACGGCGTGCTGGCCGAGCCGGTGGCCGAGCTGACCGTGGCGGGCAACCTCAATGACATGTTCGCCCGCCTTGTGCCCGCAAACGACCTGATCTTCCGCCAGTCCACCAACGCGCCGACCATCCGCATTGATGACATGGTGATCGCCGGGGCGTAATCGTTGCCTTTCCGTGATTTCATGTTTCTGTAAGCCCGTTGCCCCTGTTATGGGGGCGCGGGCTTACTTATATCTGGGTAAAGGCGGCCCGATCTCATGCAGGCTGCATGGATAATGATGGTTCCCATACAGGATTGCAGATACCCTGACCCAGATGAAACAGAATTTCTCGCGCCTGATGCCGCGTAAAAGCATCATCCTCGCCGCTGGCGCAGCCCTGAGCATGCTCTCCCTCGTGGCGCATCCCGACGTGGCCGATGCCCGCGCGGGTGGCGGCATGTCGATGGGGAGTCGTGGCTCGCGCACCTACAGCGCCCCTGCCCCCTCACAGACCGCCCCGTTTGGCGCAACGCCTTTCCAGCGCACCATGACACCACGCCAGCAGGCGCCCGCCTATGGCGCGCGGGCACCGTTTGGCGCTGGTGCGGGCATGGCCATGGCGCGGCCCCGCCACCCGTTCATGAGCGGGTTCATGGGGGGGCTGATCGGTGCCGGGCTGTTTGGCATGATGTTTGGCCATGGCATGTTCAACTCGGGCATGGGCGGCGGCGGCTTCCTTGGCCTGCTGATCCAGCTGGCGCTGGTCTTCTTTCTGGTGCGGTGGGCAATCCGCCGTTTTAGCAACAGGGGTGGTGGCACTGCTGGCGGGCCCGTCGCAAGCCCCTTTGGCGCAGCCGGGTCCGCCGGTCCGCAACAGGGTGGCCCGCAGAATACCGGCGTAGCCATCACGTCTGCGGACTACCAGGCCTTCCAGCAGGCGCTGATCAACATCCAGACCGCCTGGAGCCAGCAGAACGTGGACGCCATGCGCCACATGGCCACGCCGGAGATGGTGTCCTACTTCAACAACCAGCTCACCGAGCTTGCCAGCCGGGGGGCACGCAACGTGGTGTCCGACCTGCGCTTCGAGCGGGGCGACCTGGTGGAAAGCTGGCGTGAAAACGGGGCCGACTACGCCACCGTGGCCATGCAGTATTCCATGATCGACATCACCACCGACATGACCGGCCGCGTGATCGAGGGCGATCCTTCAAACCGCACGACCGTGACTGAGCTGTGGACCTTCGTGCGCGCGGCCGGACTTGGCACATGGCTGCTCTCGGCCATTCAGCAGACACCGCGCCGCTGACGCCAGCCCAACTGGAAAAGGCCTGCATCCTATGATGCAGGCCTTTTTTTATGTTCCGTGCTGCGCCATCGGTTGCGCAGGCAATCGGGCTTTAAGGCAAGAGCCTCTGGCATCCTCTTTTCTCAAGCAGGCAGCATTCCCCTGAAGCTTTTGCACTGTTTTCTTTATAAGGGGGCGAGGCTGAGCGCGTAGAGAATGGCCGCCAGCGCCGAAAGCGTAACGGCCACGGCCTTGATACGCCCCTTGTGCCGACGCAGCGCCTCCTGCGCTTCCTGCTGCGGGGTCGCCTGTGCGGTTACTGCTGGCTCCATGAGCCTGATCCTCCCGTATGGATGAAAACGGCCCGCTTAGTGGGCAATGAAGGCGTGGTCAGCCAGCAGGCCAAGGAACAGGAAAAACAGATAGGCCAGCGAATAGCGGAAAGAGCGGCGTGCCGGGCCATCGCCCGTCAGGCTGACCCCGTTGGCATCCTGTTTGTCGCGCAGCACGCCTATGGCGCACAGGATGAACCCCGCGCCGAGCACGCTGGCCACGACCGTGTACAGCCAGCCTGCAAGATGCATGAAAGATGGCACCAGCGAGATGGCGGTCAGAATGATGGTGTACCACAGGATCTGCCAGCGCGTGTGTCGAGCGCCCCTGACCACGGGCAGCATGGGAATGCCTGCCCGCCCGTAATCCTTGCACGCATAAAGCGACAGCGACCAGAAATGCGGCGGCGTCCACAAAAAGATGATGCCGAACATGACGACCGGCATGATGGCTATCGACCCCGTGGCCGCCGCCCAGCCGATCATGGGCGGAAAGGCGCCCGCAGCCCCCCCGATCACGATGTTCTGCGGTGTCGAGCGCTTGAGCCACATCGTGTAGATCACGGCATAGAAGAAGATGGAAAACGCAAGGATGCCCGCCGCCAGCGCATTGGTGGCCAGCCACAGCAGGATGACCGAGGCCACCGAAAGGCCAATGCCGTAGCCCAGTGCCGCATCCGGCGCGATCCGCCCATCGGGGATGGGGCGGGTGACGGTGCGCTTCATCACCGCGTCGATGTCGCGGTCATACCACATGTTGATGGCGCCCGCCGCACCCGAGGCCATGCAGACGCACAGGATGCTGACAGCGGCAACCAGCGGATTGATCGGCCCTGGCGCCATGGCCAGGCCGGCCGCACCGGTAAACACCACCAGCGAGATGACGCGCGGCTTGAGCAGCAGCAGCCAGTCACGCGCCAGCGTGCCGACCCGGCTGGAATCATAGGCAAGGGCGGCCTCGCTGGCCGGGTTGGTTACGGTGCCGCTCATGGTCATGCCTTTTCGCGCGCGGGGGAGGATACCTGCCATTCAGCCGTGCGGGCGCCTGGCCCCCAGTAATTATCCGGCAGGGGACGGCCCGGACGCAGGCCTGCCTGCACCACGATGCCTGCGAACACCAGCACCGACAGGCCCATCAGCACCGCACCCAATACGCCCGGCGCTCCATGGAACGCCAGCAGCGACAGCACGGTTCCGCCGACCGTCAGCCCGAAATGCAGGCGGCTTGCGCCCACCGGGGCCACATGGCCCACCATCTTGCCAATCCAGTAATAGAAACCTGCGAACAGCGCGAAAACGGCAGCATACAGCGTTGCGGCATGCACATCGGCCATGCCGCCGGGCCGCAGTGACATGACGGAGCCAGCCAGCAGCAGGGCAACAAAGCCCACCGCCCATTCCATCGGCACGGAGGCGCGCATGTGCCCCAGCCGCACCGTCTGCGCCCATGCCACCAGCACGACCAGCACCGGCACCACGATCAGCCCGAGCTGCACCGCAGGCGAAGGAGCAGCCAGATGCGCAAGCCCGCCATGCAGCAGGTCATGCACCCATACGGAACCGCCACCCACCGACATGACCACCAGCGCCCCCAGCACAAGGCGCGGCATCTGCAGCGGGCGGTCACAGAAGGTCTCGACAACCTGCGATACGATGCCGATGGAAGGCAGCAGCAGCAGCGCGATCTCGGGGCCGGAAAAGGCATGCAGCAGCACATCGATATGGGTGGAGATATCGCCGCCCCCCAGCCAGATGCGCGTCAGCCCCCCCGCCATGACCGGCATGACCATGACCGCCATCATGCCCGCAAGCCCCTGCGCCCATACAAACAGGGGCAGGTCGCGCAGGCGCTGGCCCATCGGGCCCATGTTGAGCACGGTGGCCACCATGCAGATGCCCTGCATCAGCATGCCCAGGCACCAGCCCAGCAGCGCCAGCAGGGAAACCTGTGCGGGGAGTGCGGGCGAAAGCCCGGCCAGCACGGCCACGAAACTGGCCGCGACCAGCCCCCACCCCGCCAGCGCCAGACGCGGCAGCGCAAGCGCGCGGGCGCGCAGCAGCAGCGGCACGAACCAGTTGCCAAATCCGCCCGTAAGGGCTGGCAGCGCACAGAAAAAGACCATCATCATGCCATGGCGCCGCGCAATGCGCTCCATGGCGCCCGGGGTGTCGCCGCCGGCCCAGGCCTCGATCAGGGCATGGGGCAGCAGACCTGCCTGCAGCCCCACCGCCAGCAATCCGCCCACAAGACCCGCCACAATGGCCATGACGAGGTACAGCATGCCGATGGTCCTGTAGCGACAGGCCACCGTGCCCTGCACCGCATCTGCCCCGAACTGTGTGCCTGTGGGCATACGATGTACTCCCTGCTGCCATGCGCCGGTTATGGCATGGCCAATCGTTACCATGATTTCATCATATACCGCGACTTATACACAAAAACGACCCTGTGGGCCGCCTGTGTGGTCGCGCAATTGTCATTTCAGCCCTGCCGCTGGGGCAGGGCTGTGCCTGCGTGGTTCAGGCCACCATCGGGCTGGCGCAGTCATCCGCCTCACGCTCGAGCGTGACGAGGGTGAACAGGCCCGCGGGGGGAACCGACTGCAGGGTGGCGCGGCGCAGGTCAGCAGGGGGCAGCAGGGATTCAATGGCGAAATCAGGATGCCAGCCCAGCGAGTGCGAAGCCCGCGCCATGCCGCGCTCGACCGCAAGCCTGACCCCGCCTTCAGCAAGGAAATGGTTGACGAACAGGATATGCCCGCCCGGCTTGACCACGCGCTTGAGCTCGGCTAGCAGCGCGCGCGGGTGCGGCACCACCGAGGCCACGAACATGGCCACCGCAATATCGAACGCGCCATCCTCGAAGCCGGTGGCCTCGGCATCCATTTCAAGCAGGGCGTCGACATTGGACAGCTTCATGCGGGCCACGCGCTGGCGGGCGCGCTCGAGCATGTCACCCGACAGGTCGATGCCGGTAATATGCTTGTCGGCCCGGTAATACGGCAGGGCAAGGCCGGTGCCCACGCCCACTTCCAGCACCCTGCCGCCAGGCAGACGGTTCACCGCCTCGACCGCGCGCTTGCGGCCAAAGGCGGAAATGCTGCCAAACAGCGCATCATACACACTGGCCCAGCGGCGATAGGCCGCCTTGACCGCGTTTGCATCCATCGCGGAACGGGGGGACGGGATATCCACAACCCTCTCGGCGGCTTCATTGGGCAGGACATCGCTCATCGGGCTGCTCCCATGTCGTGGCCATGGAAAAGGGCATGGCCAGCCCCCTTCCGTGCTGCATCTGCCATGATCAAATCCGTCCCATCGTGCTGCATTACAATTCCACCTGACCTGCCCACGCGCCACACGGCCCGCGCAACTGCCTGTAATCCCTATCCGGTGTCACGCCACAGGGCGCTACAGCCACGACCACCGTGCCTGTCATGAACACCGGTTCAATTCTCTACGCGTTCACGCCGCCCGCGACCAGACGGGATGTGATGGCATCCCATATCAGGCCAGCGGTATTGATGCCGTCAAAACGGTCAATTTCCTGCAGGCCGGTAGGCGATGTGACATTGATCTCGGTCAACCATTCCCCGATCACGTCAATTCCAACAAAGATCAGCCCCTGCTCGCGCAGCATCGGGCCGATCGTGTCGCAGATCTCACGGTCGCGCGCGGTCAGTTCCGCCCGCACGGGTTTGCCACCCACATGCATGTTCGAGCGTGTCTCGCCCTCGGCGGGGATGCGGTCGATCGCGCCTACGGGCTGGCCATCAACGAGGATGATGCGCTTGTCACCCTTGCGCACGGCGGGTTCGTAGCGCTGGATCATCAGTGGCTCGCGCGAGCGGGCGAAGTGCATTTCCAGCAGGGCGTTGAGGTTGGGGTCATCCTCGCGGATGCGGAACACACCGGCACCCCCGTTGCCAAACAGCGGCTTGACGATGATGTCGCGCCATTTCGCGCGGAATTCCAGAATCGCCTTCACATCCCATGTCACCAGCGTGGGGGGCATGAGGTCGGGATAATGCGTGACCAGGATCTTCTCGGGCGCGTTGCGCACGGCAGCGGGGTTGTTCACCACCAGCGCGCGGTCCGGGCCAATGCCGTGGATATGCTCGAGAATATGGGTGGCGGTGATGTAGGCCATGTCGAATGGCGGGTCCTGGCGCATCAGGATCACGTCCATGCCTGCAAGGTCGATCACCTGCTCGGGGCCGAAGGTGGCATGGTCGCCCGCCCTGCGCTGCACCGTAACCGGGCGCGCGCGGGCGCTTACGCGGTCCGTGCGGTGGCCCTGCGGGCTGGCGCGCCCCTCGCTCAGGCTCAGCGCCTCGACCTGATAGACAAACAGCTCATGGCCTCTGGCCTGCGCCTCGAGCATCATGGCGAATGTCGAATCACCGTTGATGTCGATGGCACCAAGCGGGTCCATCTGGACGGCAACCTTCAGGGGGCGTGACATAGGATCAGTTTCTCCGCGCGGAACAGGTCCGGTTCGAGCCGACGGTAACAAAGGGCAACCATCAGCAGCCAAATGTCATAATATGCCTTCCGCCCCACGGCCAGCCCCCCTTTCAGCGTAAAGGCGGATAAGCGATGGCGAGCACCTCGATCATTTCCTCCCCGCGCGGAGTGACCAGCTTCACCTCATCGCCCACGCCCGCGCGCATGAGGGCCCGCGCCACGGGCGAGACGAGGCTGACCTGGCCTGCCGCCATGTCCGCCTCGTCCACGCCAAGAATGGTAACGGTCCGTTCCTCATCGCGTTCGCTCACGTAAGTGACGGTCGCGCCAAAAAAGACCCGGTCGCGCTGCGGCTGGGCTGCGGGGTCGACAATGATGGCGTTGTCGATGCGCTTGGTGAGGAAGCGGATGCGACGGTCGATCTCGCGCAGGCGGCGCTTGCCGTACTGGTAGTCGCCATTTTCCGAGCGGTCGCCATTGCCTGCCGCCCACGATACGATTTCAACAATCTTCGGCCGCTCATCGCGCAGCAGGGCATTGAGTTCACGCCGCATGGCCTCGATGCCGGTGGGCGTGATGTAGCATGACAGACCACCGGTTGCGGGCTTGCCATCTCTGGTTGCGGCACGGGTTTTCAGCATCGCGCCACCGTCATGCGGATATGCCCTTCCATCTTCTGGCCAGGTGCCAGCACGCGCACGCCGCTATCGGCAATGGCCATGCGGTTGAAGCCATCATTCATGTTGCTGACCGGCTCCAGCCCGATATAGGGCTGGCCGGGCGGCGTAAACAGCACCAGATGGCGCAGTTCGGGGCTGCCCTCGAGCGTCAGGGCATAGCCCTCGCGCGGCCAGCGCAGGAAGGCGCTGCCCGACCAGCCAGCGTAGCAGTTGTCGATGGCTGCCTCCCCCACGTCACGCATATGGGCGAATGACCACTGCCCCTCCGCCGGGATGCGCAGAAGCGGCAGGTGATCGGGCGCGCTGGTCCATACACTGCTGGCCGCGAACCCGACCCTGAGCCCGGCATGACGGGGAAAATACGGATGAAACCCCATGCCCACCGGCTGGCTGCGGGTATCGGTGTTCTCGATCAGGATGCCAATCGAAAGCCCGGCCTCACGCAGGTCATAGCGCAGCTGGGCGCGGTAGCTGAACGGCCATTCTCCCCCGCGCGGGCCAAGGGGAGCGTAGTCGAGCGAGAGTGTTGCGCTACTGTCGGACAGCATGGCGATTCGCCACCGGTGCTGCCAGCCATTGCCATGAATGGCGCAGTTCTCGCCCGCAAAATTGGGGGTGAGGTGATAATCCACCCCCTCGAAACGGAACTGGTCGCCCGCTACCCGGTTGGAAAACGGCACGAGCGGATACCCCGCCACGGCGCGCCCGTGCTGCGCCACAAGGTGAGGATCGGCCACCGGGCGCAGGAAATCCATCGTGCCGCTGCGCCAGAAGGCGATGCTGCCGCCCATGTCGGGCAGCAGGCCGAGGCGGGCGGCTCCGGCGGTAAGTTCCAGCGTTGCGGACATCTCGCGTTCATGCTGCCCCGCGCATGGCGGCATGGCCCTATCGCCCACGGCGCTTTCCCCTTCCCCTGGCCTGCTCGGGGTCATAACCACCCCCGCCCGGGCCGAGTGGCACGGGGCCACGGTTGCGCCGGGCAATGGCCTTGGGGCTGGTGCCTGGCATGCCTGCGCTCGATTGCGGCAACGGCGGCGGCTCCATGCCGAGTTCAAGCGCCTCAAGCCTGCGGATTTCATCACGCAGGCGGGCTGCGGTCTCGAATTCCAGCTCCGCCGAGGCATCGCGCATCTTCTTTTCCAGGTCAGCGATGGCGGCCTTGTAGTCCTTGCCCACCATCTCCTGCACGCTGCCATCGGCCGTGGGTGCGACCGTGACATAATCCTGCTCGAACACCGAGGAGATGGCCTCGCCAATATGCTTGCGCACCGATTGCGGGGTAATGCCGTGCTCCTCGTTCCACAGGCTCTGCTTTTCGCGCCTGCGGGCGGTCTCCTCGATGGCGTAGGCCAGGCTGTCGGTCATCTTGTCAGCGTACAGCAACACCCGGCCATCGACGTTACGCGCGGCGCGGCCAATGGTCTGGATGAGCGATGTGCGCGAACGCAGGAAGCCTTCCTTGTCGGCATCAAGAATGGCGACAAGCGAGCATTCGGGAATATCCAGCCCCTCACGCAGCAGATTGATGCCGATCAGCACATCGAAAGCGCCAAGGCGCAGATCGCGGATGATCTCGATACGCTCGAGCGTATCCACATCCGAATGCAGGTAGCGCACGCGGATGCCCGCCTCGTTCATGTATTCGGTCAGATCCTCGGCCATGCGCTTGGTCAGGGTAGTGACCAGCACGCGCCCGCCATCGGCAATGGTCTGGCGGCATTCAGCCAGCAGGTCGTCTACCTGATGCTCGACCGGGCGGACGATGGTGATCGGGTCGATCAGCCCGGTGGGGCGGATGACCTGCTCGGCAAACACGCCCTCGGTGCGGCGGATCTCCCACGGGCCGGGGGTGGCGCTGACAAACAGGCTCTGCGGACGGAATTTGTCCCATTCCGCAAAGGTGAGCGGGCGGTTGTCGAGGCATGAGGGCAGGCGGAAGCCGAATTCGGCCAGCACGGATTTGCGCGCATGGTCGCCTCGCTCCATGCCGCCAATCTGCGGCACGGTCACGTGGCTTTCATCCACGATCAGCAGCGCATCCTCGGGCAGGTATTCGAACAGGGTAGGCGGTGGCTCGCCCGGCGCGCGGCCCGACAGGTAGCGTGAATAGTTCTCGATGCCCTTGCACACGCCGGTGGTCTCGATCATCTCGAGGTCGAACGTAGTGCGCTGCTGCAGGCGCTCGGCCTCGAGCAGCTTGCCCTCGGCCGTGAAGGTGGCCAGCGTGTCGCGCAGCTCCTGCTTTATGCCGGTCATGGCCTGCGTAAGCGTGGGGCGCGGGGTGACGTAATGGCTGTTGGCGTAGATGCTGATGGATTCGAGGTCGCTGGTCTTTTCGCCGGTCAGCGGGTCGAATTCGCTGATCTCGTCAATCTCGTCGCCAAACAGACTGATGCGCCAGGCGCGGTCCTCGTTCTGCACGGGAAAGACGTCGATCGTCTCGCCCCGCACGCGGAAGGTGCCGCGCTGGAAGGCGGCATCGTTGCGGCGGTACTGTAGCTCGACCAGCGCCTTGATCAGTTTGTCACGCGCGATCTCGCCGCCCACCTCGAGCTTGACCACCATGCGCGAATACGTCTCGACCGAGCCGATACCGTAGATGCACGATACCGAGGCCACGATGATGACATCGTTGCGCTCGAGCAGCGCCTGCGTTGCGGCATGCCGCATGCGGTCGATCTGCTCGTTTATCTGGCTGTCTTTTTCAATATACGTGTCCGACCGGGGCACATAGGCCTCGGGCTGGTAGTAATCATAGTAGCTGACAAAATACTCGACCGCGTTATCCGGGAAGAACTGCTTCATCTCGGCATAAAGCTGGGCGGCGAGTGTCTTGTTGGGCGCGAGCACGAGGGTCGGCTTCTGCGTGGCCTCGATGATCTTGGCCATGGTGAAGGTCTTGCCCGACCCCGTAACGCCCAGCAGCACCTGATCGCGCTCGCCCGCTTCCACGCCGGCCACCAGCTCGGCAATGGCCGTGGGCTGGTCGCCTGCGGGCTCATAAGGCGAATGAACCCTGAATTTGTTGACCTTGGGCTTGGCCGCCTGCCGCTCGGGCTGGAAGGTCACCGGCATGTCGGCGGGATCGATATCGGTGGTTTTCTTCTTTTTGCGTGATGCTGTTGCCATGGCTACACCAAGTGGGGCGCCACCGGCCATGGCGCAAGGGCCATGGCCGGTGGCTTTCCGCCCTCCCCTTTAATGCTGCGCGCCAAGCGGCGGCGGCACGCGGGCCGCGCGCAGGGCTTCGGCCTGACGCGTGGCAAGGGCCGCCTCGCTGAAGTCGCCTGCAAGTTCCTGGAACAGCGCATGCCAGTTCACCTTGGCCTTGAGCCGCAGGAACACGCTGCCCAGCCCCACGGCGGAGCGGTCAACCAGCACGAATTCACGCGGAGGCTGCACGCCGCCGGTGCGCTTGAGGCCGTTATAGACCCGCTCGGCCACGGCGCGGCCGTATTGCGGGTCGTTATCTTCCTGAATGAAGCGCTCGCGGTCATCGAGCAGCGGGCCGTAGATGAAGCGCGCCCACTCATTGAGCACCCGCACCGTATCACGCGACAGGTTGACAAAGCCCCATGCCTCGTAAGCCTGCATGGCCAGATCCTCGTCATCCGTCTCGATTGCCTTGTGCAGATCGATGATGCCCTGCACGAAACGCGGGCGGAAAATGCGGATGGCGCCAAAGTCGAGCAGGTTGATGCCGTAATCATCGCGTATGGTGAAATTGCCCATATGCGGGTCGCCATGGATCACGCCATAGCGGTACAGCGGCGCATACCACGCGCGGAACAGGGCGCGCGCCATGCTGTTGCGCTGCTCCTGCGTGGGGTTGGCGTCGAGCACCTTCTGCAGGCCCTGACCGTTGACCCATTCCATGGTCAGCAGGCGGGTCGTGCACAGGCTGTCGATGGGTTCGGGAATGGTCACATCGGGCCAGTCCGCCATCATGATGCGATACAGCCGCATGTTGGCGGCCTCGCGCTGGTAGTCGAGTTCCTCGTACAGGCGGTCCTGCAGTTCCTCGAGCACGTCATCCTGGCAGATGGTGCTGTCGAGGCGATAGAACAGACCCACGGCCATGCGGAACTGGCGCAGATCGGACTCGACGGTTGATTTCATGTCCGGGTATTGCAGCTTGCACGCCACCTGCCGCCCGTCGGGCAGCACCGCGCGATGCACCTGCCCAAGGCTTGCCGCAGCCGAGGCCGTGCGGTCGAACGAGCGGAAGTTACGCTCCCAGTTCGGGCCGAGTTCGGCGGCCATGCGGCGGCGCACGAAGGTCCAGCCCATGGGTGGCGCGTTGGCCTGAAGCTGGGCCAGTTCCTTGGCATATTCCTCGGGCAGGGCGCCGGGAATGGTGGAAAGAAGCTGCGCGCCCTTCATCAGCGGGCCTTTAAGCCCGCCGAGCACGCTTTTCAGGTCCTCGGCATGCACATTCTGATTGGAGCGGAAGCCCATCTTGTGCCCGGCAATGCGCGCGGCAATGCCGCCCACCGTGCCCGAGGTGCGCACCATGCGGCGGAATTCACCAAACAGGCCGGTATTATCGAGATTCCGTTCATCCGCCACGTCAGACACGCTCCAGTTCATCTATAAATCCGGCGATCACATCCAGCCCCTTCTGCCAGAAACCCGGATCGGCCGCATCCAGCCCGAAGGGGGCCAGCAGTTCGCGGTGCCGCAGGGTTCCACCAGCCTTGAGCATGTCGAGATACTTGTCCTGAAAACCAGGGTGCCCGGACCGGAACACCCCGTATAGCGCGTTTACCAGGCAATCGCCAAAGGCATAGGCATACACATAAAATGGTGAATGGATGAAATGCGGAACATATGTCCAGTACACATCATAATCTGGCGTGAAGTTGAAGGCGGGGCCAAGGCTCTCGGCCTGGGTCTGGCGCCAGATCTCGCCAATGCGCGCGGGGAGCAGTTCACCCTTGCGGCGCTCCTCATGCACCAGCATCTCGAAGCGGTAGAACGCGATCTGACGCACCACGGTGTTGAGCATGTCCTCCACCTTGGCGGCCAGCATCAGCCTGCGCCGGGCCGGGTCGGTCTGGGCATCGAGCAGGGCGCGGAAGGTCAGCATCTCGCCAAACACGCTGGCGGTCTCGGCCAGGGTGAGCGGCGTGCTGGACATGAGGTAGCCCTGCCTGCCCGCCAGCACCTGATGCACGCCGTGACCGAGTTCATGCGCCAGCGTCATCACATCGCGCGTGCGGCCACGGTAGTTGAGCAGCAGATAGGGGTGGACGGACGGCACGGTGGGGTGGGCAAACGCGCCTGACGCCTTGCCCGGCACGGGCGGCGCGTCGATCCACGCATGATCGAAGAACTGACTGGCCACTTCGCCCATGCGCGGGTCAAAGCCTTCATAGGCGCCGAGTACCTGTTTCGTCGCCTCCGCCCAGGGAATCAGCGGTTCATCCTGCGTGGTCAGGGGCGCGTTGCGGTCCCAGTATTCCAGCTTTTCAAGGCCGAGCCATTTGGCCTTGAGCGCATAATAGCGGTGCGACAGGCGGGGATAGGCTTCGGTCACGGCCTGCACCAGCGCGTCCACCACCTCGTCTTCCACCATGTTGGCGCAGTTGCGCGCCGATGTGGGGCGCGGGTAATGGCGCAGCCCGTCCATGATGGCCTTGTCCTTGGCCAGCGTGTTGGTAACGAGCGAGAACAGCTTCACGTTCTGGCCCAGCGTCTCGCCAATGGCGCCCGCCGCCGTGGCGCGCTGCTTGCGGTCTGGACTGGACATGGTGTCGAGCGCATTGCCCAGCGTGACCTGCTCGCCGCCAAGGCGCACGCGCAGACCGGCCATCGTCTCGTCAAACAGGCGGTTCCACGCCGCGGCCCCGGTGACCGATTTCTCGTGCAGGACCGCCTCGACCTCATCGGAAAGCTGATAGGGGCGGAACACCCGCAGGTCGCGCAGGAAAGGCGCCCAGTGCGCCAGCGCCGGGTCGCTCATCTGGGCTGCCAGCACTCCATCGTCAATGCGGTTGATCTCGAGCGTGAAGAACAGCAGGTGGGTGGAAATTGTGGTCAGCCGCTCATTGACCGACTGCGCGAACCGCGCCACGCCTGAATCAGACGTATTGGCCGCGAACAGAAGCTGGGCATATGACCCCGCCCGGCCCAGCACCTCGTCAATGCGCTGATATTCGGCAATGGCCTGTGCAAGTTCCGCCCCCGGCAGACCGGCCAGCCTGCCCTGCCATGCATTGCTGAAGGCCTGCGCATCGGCCTCGGCCTGATCGAGGTCGGTAGCCAGTTCGGGGGCATCCGGCCCGGCATACAGGTCCGACAGATCCCACCGCGGCAGGCCGGCAAGGCCAGTCGTGGTTGCGGGGGCCTGGGCATCAGCGCTGCGCGGGGCAGACGGGGAGGCGGGAAAATTCGCTTTGAACATAGATCGGGCACCAACCATCAGATCGGGCGAAGCCTGTGCACCGGCACCAGCCCCGCGATTCCATGATGTGAATCTAGTGCGTCACGCCCCGCTATGCGACCCCACTGCCCGATATTATGCCCCGAACGCAGGCGGGGCCGGACATTGCTGCCCGGCCCCGCCGTTGTGTAACCCGATAAAAACCGCCCGGCTTACGCGCCTATGGCAAGGGCCGGAGCCTCGAAGCCGATGACCCTGGCATATTCCTTGGGCACGACATGCCAGAAGCGCGGCAGCGTCTTGTCCCAGTTATGCAGCAGCAGTTCGGCATAGCGGCTGCCGGTCTCGCGGGCATGGGTCTCGACGTGTTCACGCAGCACGGCCTCCCACTTGGGGTCATGCACGCGGCACCACATGACCGTATCGGGGTTTACCCGCTCGGCAAACGTGCCGCTGGCGTCATACACAAAGGCCATGCCGCCGGTGAAGCCCGCGCCGAAATTGTCGCCAATCTCGCCAAGGATCACCACCGTGCCGCCGGTCATGTATTCACACCCGTTCGACCCGCAGCCCTCGACCACGCCAATGGCGCCCGAATTGCGCACGGCAAAGCGCTCGCCCGCCTGCCCTGCGGCATACAGCGCACCTGCGGTTGCGCCATACAGCACCGTGTTGCCCACGATTGCGTTCTCGTTCGATACGAGGCTTGAGGAAGGCGAAGGCCGCACCACGATGGTCGCCCCCGAGAGTCCCTTGCCCACGTAGTCGTTCGCATCGCCCAGCACCTCGAGCTTGAGGCCCTGTACCGCGAACGCGCCAAGCGACTGCCCCGCCGAGCCGCGCAGCCGCGCCGTCAGGTGACCCGGCGCGAGCTTGGCCATGCCGAACTGCCGCACGATGAGCGAGGAAATGCGCGTGCCAATGGCGCGGTGCGTGTTCTGCACGTTGTACTGCAGCTGCATCTTCTCGCCATGGTCGAACAGCGGGCGCGCATCGGCGATCATCTGCGCATCCAGCGTCTCGGGCACCTCGTTACGGCCCTCACGCGTGCAGTAGCGGCCATAGGGGCCGGGATCGGCCTGGGCCAGCAGCGAGTTGAGGTCGAGGTCATCGAGATAGTCCGCCCCGCGCAGCACCTGATGCAGCAGGTCGGTGCGGCCAATGATCTCGTTCAGCGTGGTGAAGCCCAGGGAGGCAAGAATGTTGCGCACGTCCTCGGCAATGAAGGAGAACAGGTTGATGACCTTCTCCGGCGTGCCCTCGAACTTCTTGCGCAGTTCCTCATCCTGCACGCACACGCCCACGGGGCAGGTGTTGGAGTGGCACTGCCGCACCATGATGCAGCCCATGGCCACGAGACTGGCCGTACCGATACCGAACTCTTCCGCGCCCAGCATGGCGGCGATCACCACGTCACGCCCGGTTTTCAGGCCGCCATCGGTGCGCAGCTTTACGCGGTGGCGCAGGCGGTTGAGCATCAGCACCTGATGCGCCTCCGCCAGCCCCAGCTCCCACGGCATGCCCGCGTATTTGACCGAGGACTGCGGGCTGGCACCCGTGCCGCCCGAATGGCCCGAGATCAGGATCGCATCCGCCTTGGCCTTGGCAACGCCTGCCGCGATCGTGCCGATGCCCGAGCGCGCGACGAGCTTCACGGTCACGGTGGCCTCGGGGTTGATCTGCTTGAGGTCGTAGATCAGCTGGGCCAGATCCTCGATCGAGTAGATGTCGTGGTGCGGCGGCGGCGAGATCAGGGTCACGCCCTCCGTCGCATGGCGCAGCTTCGCGATCAGGCCGGTCACCTTGAAGCCGGGCAACTGCCCGCCCTCACCGGGCTTCGCACCTTGCGCCATCTTGATCTCGATCTCGCGGCAGTCGTTCAGATACTGCGCGGTCACGCCAAAGCGGCCCGAGGCGATCTGCTTGATGGCGGAAGATGCATTATCGCCATTGGGGCGCGGCTTCGCGCGGGCGGGATCTTCACCACCCTCGCCCGAATCGGACTTGGCGCCGATGCGGTTCATGGCGATCGACAGCGTCTCGTGCGCCTCGGGGCTGAGGGCGCCGAGCGAGATGCCCGGAGCAATCAGGCGCTTGCGCAGTTCGGTGATGCTCTCGACCGATTCCACGGGTATGGGCGTGCGCCCGCCACGGAAGTCGAGCAGGTCGCGCAGGGCCACCGGCGGCTGGCGGCGCACCGCATCGGCATAACGCTGGTAGATGGAAAAGCTGCCGGTGCCCACGGCGGTCTGGAGCATGTGGATCAGGTTGCCATCAAAGGCATGCACTTCCCCGCTGCGGCGCAGCTTGTAGCGCCCGCCGACGGACAGCGTCTCCACCTGTCTGTTCCACGCCTTGTGGTGGAAGCTGAGCACATTGCGCGCGATGCCGGTCAGGCCGATGCCCGAGATGCGCGAGGGCATGCCGGGGAAGAACTCCGCCGTCAGCGCACGGGAAAGCCCGATGGCCTCGAAATTGTAGCCGCCACGATACGACGCCACGATGGAGATACCCATCTTGGACATGATCTTGAGCAGACCCTTGTTGACCGCCTTGCGGTAGCGCTCCACCGCCTCGCTCAGCGTAAGCTGGCCGAACAGGCCGCGACGGTGGCGGTCGGCAATGCTTTCCTGCGCCAGGTACGGGTTGACCGTGGTCGCACCCACGCCAATGGTCACCGCAATGGCATGCACGTCGAGCGCACCGGCCGAGCGCACGTTGAGCGAGGTGAACGTGCGCAGCGACTGGCGCACAAGATGCGTGTGCACCGCCGCCGTGGCGAGGATCATGGGGATATAGGCCCGCTCGCTGGACTGGTGCTCATCGGTCAGGAACACATGGGTGCAGCCCTGGCGCACGCGGTCCTCGGCCTCGGCGCGGATGCGCGCGATGGCGGCGCGCAGCCCGGCCTCGCCCTCGGCGGCGGGGAAAGTGCAGTCAATGATGCAGGCATTCTTGCCACAGAATTCGACCAGCGCCTGGAACTCGCCCGTGGTCAGCACCGGAGAGGGAAGCTGGAGCAGGTCGCACTGGCTCTCGCTTTCCTCAAGGATGTTGCCAAGGTTGCCAAGGCGGGTCACGAGGCTCATCACCCGCGTTTCACGAAGGCTGTCGATGGGCGGATTGGTGACCTGGCTGAAGGCCTGACGGAAGTAATGCGCCAGCCCCCGGTAACGGGAGGAGAGCACGGCAAGCGGCGTGTCATCACCCATCGAGCCAATGGCCTCGGCGGCGTTTTCCACCATGGGCTGCAGGATTGTCTCGAGATCCTCGAGCGTCAGGCCCACGGCAAGCTGGCGGCGACGCAGCATCTCGGCCTCATACAGCACCGGCTCGCTGCCATCGGGGCGGACAATGCTCGAGATTTCCTGCGTGCGCTTGACCCAGCTCGAAAAGTCCTGCCGCTGCGAAAGCTCATTGAGCAGCTCTTCATTGCTGTAGAGCTTCGCGGTTTTCAGGTCGAGTGCAAGCGACTGCCCCGGCCCGAGGCGGCCACGGCTGACGATCTCGGCCTCGGGCACCTTCACCATGCCTGTCTCGGAACCCACGATCAGCAGGCCGCCCTGGGTCAGGGTGTAGCGCAGCGGACGCAGGCCGCTGCGGTCGAGGCCAGCCACCATCCAGCGGCCATCGGTGGCGCACAGGGCGGCGGGGCCATCCCATGGTTCCATCACCGCATTGCAGTAGGAATACATATCCTTGTGGCGCTGCGGCATGGCGGAGTTGCCACCAACACTTGCCGGAATCATCAGGCAGCGCGCCATGGGCGCGTCACGGCCTGCGAAGGTCAGCAGTTCGAACACGTTGTCGAAGCATGCGGTGTCCGACCCCTGCGCCTGCACCACGGGCTTGAGGTCATCCATGTAGGGGTCAAGGATGGGGTCGGCGAGGCGCGTCTCGTGGCTCTTCATCCAGTTCACGTTGCCCGAGATGGTGTTGATCTCACCATTATGGGCAAGGCGGCGGAACGGCTGGGCCAGCTTCCATGTGGGGAAGGTGTTGGTCGAGTAGCGCTGGTGATAGATGGCAAAGCGGCTGACAAAGCGCGGGTCGAGCAGGTCGGGGTAGAACTCGGTCAGGTGCTCGGCCAGAAACATGCCCTTGTAAATGAGCGAGCGGCATGACAGCGAGCACACATACAGGTCAACCTGATTGGCGATCGCACTCTTCTCGATCTTGCGGCGGATCACGTACAGGTCGCGCTCGAACTCCTCCTCCCCGCTGCCGGGCAGGTTGCGGATCAGGATCTGCTCGATCTCGGGGCGGGTGGCATTGGCCTTCTCGCCGATGCAGTCGGTGTTGATGGGCACCTGACGCCAGCCATAGATGCTATAGCCAAACGCCAGAATCTCGCTCTCGATGATCTGGCGGCAGCGCTCCTGGGCCGCGATATCGGTCTTGGGCAGGAAGATCATGCCCACCGCGATCTGGCTGTCCACGCCGCTTTCCGCGCCACCGGCATGAATCGCGTCGGCAAAGAAATCCTGCGGAATCTCGACATGGATGCCCGCGCCATCGCCGGTCTTGCCATCGGCATCGACAGCGCCACGGTGCCACACGGCCTTCAGGGCTGCGATGCCAGCTTCCACCACGTCGCGACGCGGCTTGCCATCAAGAGCGGCCACCATGCCCACGCCGCAGGCATCATGCTCATCGGCAGGAGTGTACAGGCCCGAGATGGCCTGCGCGTTATCGCGCCATTCCTGAACGAAATCGGCGGACTGGTTTTTGAACTGATCCATCATGCTTACTCCGCCACCTCGGCCTGTGCCGCCGTCATTTCCTCTAGCCATGCGTGCATCTGCGCTGCCGCATCGCGCCCATCGCGGATGGCCCACACCACAAGGCTGGCCCCGCGCACGATATCGCCTGCGGCAAACACGCCGGGCAGGCTGGTCATGAAGCTTTTGCGATCAACCATGAGCGTGCCCCAGCGCGAGACCTCAAGCTCCGGCTGACCCCACAGCGTGGGCAGCGGCTCGGGGTCGAAGCCGAGCGCCTTGACCACGAGGTCGGCCTCGAGCGTGAATGCGCTGTCCTCTACCGGCTCGACCGACTGGCGGCCCGAGGCATCGGGCAGGCCGAGCTTCATGCGGATGGCGCGCACGCCGCTCACGCTGCCCTCGCCCTCAAATGCCTGCGGGGCCGCGAGCCAGACGAACTCAACACCTTCTTCCTCGGCGTTCTTCACCTCACGCACCGAGCCGGGCATGTTGGCACGGTCGCGGCGGTAGAGGCACCTGACCGACTTCGCCCCCTGCCGGATGGCGGTGCGCACGCAGTCCATGGCCGTATCGCCACCGCCAATGACCACGACCGACTTGCCAGCCGCGTTCAGCGCGCCATTGTCATATTCGGCAACCTGATCGCCCAGCGAGACGCGGTTGGAGGCGGTCAGGTAATCGAGCGCGCGCACGATGCCGCCAAGGCCCGCGCCGGGGCCGCCAATGTCACGCGATTTGTACACGCCGGTGGCGATCAGCACGCCATCATGACGCGCGCGCAGGGTGGAAAACGCAATGTTGTCCGCGCCATCCGTATCGCCAATGCCCTTGCCAAGATGGAAATGGATGCCCGATTCCACCAGCAGCTTATGGCGGCGCAGCACGATGTCCTTCTCCAGCTTGAAGCCGGGGATGCCATACATCAGCAGACCGCCGATGCGGTCGTAGCGGTCATAGACATGCACCTGATAGCCCTGCTCGCGCAGCTGCACCGCGGCAGCCAGCCCGCCGGGGCCCGCGCCGATGATGGCCACGCTCTCGTCGCGCTCGGCCACGGGCTTTACCGGCCTGACCCAGCCGTTATCGAAGGCGTTATCGGTAATGTAGCGCTCGACCGCGCCGATGGTGACGCTCTCGAATCCTTCCTCGATCACGCAGTTGCCTTCGCACAGGCGGTCCTGCGGGCAGATGCGGCCACAGATTTCGGGGAAGGTGTTGGTGGCGGAAGACAGTTCATATGCCTCCTCCATCCGGCCTGCCGCCGTCATCATCAGCCAGTCGGGGATGTTGTTGCCCAGCGGGCAGTGCACCGAGCAGAACGGCACGCCACACTGCGAGCAGCGCGAGGCCTGCGTCTCGGCCTTCGCGGGCACGAACTCGTCGTAAATTTCGTTAAAGTCCTGGCGGCGCGCCTCGGCAGGCCGTTTGTCGGGCTGCTCCTGCGCCACGGAGACGAATTTCAGCATGCGCTCGGCCATCGGTCTGCCCCTGGTCTGCATAATGGAAGGAAGGCGTCAGGCACGGCATACGCGCCCTGTGCTTGACCACTGACCTACGCAACCCCCTGCCCAAAGAAAAGACAGCAGTACTGACCTTAATGCAGGAAAAGACCAGAAATACGCGAAATTCTCCCCCTCCGCGCAGAAATCATTCCATAACCAGATCCATGGGCGAAGGCGTGATGCCCAGCATCTCGAGCGTGCGGGCGCCGGGGGCCACGACGTTATCAATGTAAAGCAGCTTCACCTGGTCACGGGTCAGCACCCTGCCCGGCAGGCGCTCGAGCACGCTGGCCTGAACATTGGCAAGCCAGCGCGGCACCTCGATGAGCGGGCGCGGATGCCCGCCCCACCGCGCGGCCCAGGCCACGAGCTGGCGCATGGTCATGACCACGGGGCCGCCGAACTCGAATATGGCGCCCTCCATGCCCTCGCTGGCGGCAATGCGCAGCATGCCCTCGGCCACATCCCCCACCCACACCGGCTGGAAGCGCGTGGCCGGGCCAAAGACCGGCACCACCGGCATGAAGCGCGCCATGCGGGCGAACATGGCGGGAATGGCCCCCTCCACACCAAAAATGAGCGAGGGCCGGATGATGATCGCCTGCGGCATGTGTCGGCTGACCACGGCCTCCCCCTCGCCCTTGCTGCGGGCATAGGCCGAAGGGCTGGCTGCATCCGCCCCGATGGCCGAGACATGGATCAGCCGCGTAACGCCCGCGGCGGCACTGATCCGCGCCACGCGCGCGGCGCCAGCCACATGGATCGCCTCGAAGGTTGCCGCCCCGTGGGGAGCGAGGATGCCCACAAGGTTGATGACCAGCGTGCTGCCCTCGATGGCGGCGACGCAGGCGGCCTCATCGGTTACGGAGGCAACGACGGGCACCACCTGCCCCACATCGCCCAGCATGCGCAGGGTTGCGGCATGCGCCGCCGTGCGGCCGGCCACGCGCACCACGTAGCCTGCCCGCGCCAGCCGCCCCACCACGGAACGGCCCACGAATCCGCTCCCGCCAAATACCGTTGCCACCTTGCGTGCCATGGCCTGCTCCTGCCCGTGATTCATGAATGTTTTCCTGCCCCTGTTCTCGCATCTTTGCCCGGCGGCTTCCCAGCCATTTTGTTCGCGCGGTCATGCCGGACGGCCGGCTTCTGGCCGGGTGGAGAAAAAACGCGCCTGATTTCAAAAAAATGCATTTCCCCTGTTGACCGCTCCCGCCTGCCGGACTAAACAGCGCTCACACCACCCCGGCGGCCTCCGCTGGGGAGCCTCTGAGCCCAGATGGCGGAATTGGTAGACGCGCAGGTTTCAGGTACCTGTGGCCGCAAGGTCGTGGAAGTTCGAGTCTTCTTCTGGGCACCATCTCTTAAAACTAAATATCATTCCCCTCCGGGGGCGATCAGGACAGCCCGTCACGGGACTGTCCCGTTATCTTTTTGCCTGTTCCACGGGCGGAATTGGTGTAAACCGCCCCGAACACATCATTCACGGCCTCCGCCGCCCAAGGCACAGGCAGGCGCTACGACACAACGGATTGCGCTGCTTGCGGTTGCGTTGCAGACCTGCCACCGTGAATTCAATTGCGTGACGGAGCATTTTACATATGGCTACAAGCCCATCACCCGACGCCATTCACTTCTATCGTGGCGACCTGCCCGCGCATGTCACCTTCAGCGGCAGTGTTGCGGTGGATACGGAAACGATGGGCCTCAACCCGCACCGCGACCGGCTGTGCCTCGTGCAGCTTTCCGGCGGCGATGGCCACGCCCACCTTGTGCAGATGCCAAAAGGTGCCAGCGCCGCTGACTGCCCCAACCTCGTGCGCGTGCTGGCCGACCCCGCCCTGCCCAAGCTCATGCATTTCGCCCGCTTTGACGTGGCCATCCTGCAATACACGCTGGGCATTACGGTGGCCCCCGCCATCTGCACCAAGATCGCCTCAAAGCTGGTGCGCACCTATACCGACCGCCACGGCCTCGCCCATCTGTGCCGCGAACTGCTCGGCGTGGAACTGAGCAAGCAGCAGCAGTCATCGGACTGGGGGGCGGACGTGCTCAGACCCGAACAGCTGGCCTATGCCGCCTCTGACGTGCTGTACCTGCATGCGCTATGGGCAAGGCTCGAAGCCCTGCTGCACCGCGAAGGGCGGCGTGAACTGGCACAGGCCTGCTACGATTTTCTGCCCACGCGCGCGCGGCTTGATATACTGGGCTACGAGGATCCGGACATTTTCGCGCATCGGGCCGCCTGATGGTCCGTGCCCGGTTTGACCGGGAACCCATTCAGACCGATACAGATCGTGCATGAATAGCAGCCCCCTTTCCCCTCCCTCCGCCACGGGCGATGACACTGGCCAGCCCGCGCGCATGCTGCGTGAGGCGCGTGCCGTGCTGCGCGCCGAATCCGCCGGGCTGCAGGCCATGATTGCCGCGATGGAAGATGGCAATGCGGACGGTGGCGGGCTGGGGGCGGCCTTCATCGCGGCGGTTGAGGGCATCTGGTCGGGCAACCGGCGCGTGGTGGTGACCGGCATGGGCAAGTCGGGCCATATCGGGCGCAAGATCCAGGCCACCCTTGCCTCGACCGGCACGCCCGCCATTTTCGTGCACCCGGCCGAGGCCTCGCACGGGGATCTGGGCATGCTGCAGAAGGGTGACGCGGTGCTGGCCATATCCAACTCCGGCGAGACGGCGGAGATGGCCGATATCATCTCGCACGCCCGCCGTTTCGGGCTGCTGCTCATCGCCATGACCGCGCGCGCGGGCTCCACGCTGGCGCAGGCGGCCGATATCGTGCTGCTGCTGCCCCATGCCCCCGAGGCCTGCCCCATTGGCCTCGCTCCCACCACCAGTTCCACCATGCAGCTTGCGCTCGGCGATGCGCTGGCCATCGTGCTGTTGCAGCGCCGGGGCTTCAGCGCCAGTGACTTTGGCATCTTCCACCCCGGCGGCCGGCTGGGCACGCGACTGCGCCGGGTGCGCGAACTGATGCATACCGGCACGAGCATGCCCCTTGGGCCGCCCGACATGAAGCTGCGGCGTGTGATCGTGGAAATGACCCGCAAGGCATTCGGCTGCATGGGCGTGGTGGACGCGCAGGGCCGGCTGCTCGGCCTGATTACGGACCACGACCTGCGCCTTGCCCTCGGGCGCGACCTTGACCACACCCTTGCCGCCGACATCATGAACTCCACGCCCCAGACCATCAGCCCCGACCTGCTGGCCGCCGAGGCGCTGCGGGTCATGAATGACCGCCCGCGCCCGATCTCGAGCATTTTCGCCCTTGATGAAGGAGGGCATGTGGTGGGCATCCTTCACCTTCACGACCTGCTGCGCGCGGGCATTGCATGACCGACCGCCCCGAAGACAGGGACGACACCGATCCCAACCAGATCCAGCGCGAGGATTATGCCCGCAGCGCCGCCGATATCGAGCGCCAGCGCAGCATATTCGACCAGGGCGCGCGCACCCGCCTGCTGCCCAATGCCGCCGACCAGGCGCGCAGGCAGGCCATCATGCGCTCGGCCAAGTGGATGCTGCCGCTGCTCGCCCTCGTGCTGCTCGGCTCGATTGCCGCATGGCCCGCCGTCGAGCGCGCCGTAATCATGCATACCGGCACCATGGCGCAGATGAGTCGCGTGCGCGTGAAAAGCGGCAGCATGCTCAACCCCACCTATCGCGGGCTCGACGATCATGGCCGCCCCTACATGATCACCGCCGACGAGGCCCGCCAGGTCGACCCCGAGCGCATTGACCTGACCAACCCCGCCGCCGATACCCTGACCGATAACGGCAACTGGCTGTATGTTACCGCGCGCGATGGCGTGTATATGCAGCACACCCAACTGCTGGACCTCACGCGTGACGTCACCCTCTACCGCAATGACGGAACCCTCATGCTCAGCCCCACCGCCGATGTCGACATGCGCCACAACATCATCGTAACCGATAGCTGGGTTCATGCCGAAGGCCCGGTTGGCGTGCTCGACGCGCGTGGCGGCATGGTGGATACACGCGGCGGCATCATGCTGTTTCGCGGTCCGGGCCGCATGATCCTCAATGCAGCGGAAAGATCGAACTGATGGCGCGCCTCTTCCCTCATCTGCCGCTTGGCGGCGTCCTGCTCGGGCTGGTGGCGGCAGGCCCCGCCATGGCGCAGGGGCTCGACATGTCGCATGGCCAGCAGATCAATGTCACCGCAGCCGGTGGCTTCGACTGGGACCAGAACGCGCAGACCGTCACCGCCTATGACCGTGCGCAGGCCATCCGTGGCGACGTGACCGTGCGCGGTGACAAGCTGGTGGCCTTCTACCGCAAGAAAGCCGCGACCACGCCCGCGCCGGGGCAGGCCGCGCCCGGCGCGAATGCGCCCGCCACCCCGGGCGCCTCGGCCGCCAACAGGCCACCCGGCCCCGACGCGCCACTGGCCGCCCATCTCGGTGTTGCCCCCCCGCCCGAGACACGCAGGCCCCATATCGTTGATGACACGCCCGCTGGCGCCCCCGGCACGCCCGCACCGGCCAGCACGCCGGCCACCACGGCCCCCGCCACCGACCCGGACGTGGATACGAACCTCGCCACCCCATCCGACGTGCTGCCGCAGGACCTGCCCATTCCCGACCGGCCCGACCCCATCGGCGCGCCCGGCAACGGTCCCGCCACCGGGGCTGCGGGCACAGCCCAGGGGGCGGCGCAGGGCGGTGATGCGGCAGGTGGCGGCGCTGCGGGCGATGGTGGCGGGTCGAGCGAGGTCTACCGCCTTGAGGCCATCGGGCATGTGCACGCCTTCAACCTCACTGACCAGGCCTGGGGCGACCATGCCGTGTATGACGTCGATCAGGCCATTCTGGTCATGACCGGCGAACACCTGAAGATGACCGCGCCGCAGGATATCCTGACCGCACGCGACGTGCTGGAATATCACTCGCGCGAGCACATGTCGGTCGCGCGCGGCAATGCCACCATGACCACCAATGACGGCCGCCAGATCCGCGCCGACGTGCTGGTCGGCTATGACAAGCCCAAGACGCAGCGCACCAACAAACGCAAGGAATGGCGGGAGACCCACCCCAACGGCAGGACTCCCCTGCCCGACGACGCCACCACGCCGGAGGAAGCGGCGGCGGATGACAAACCCTCCCCCGGCGCGGGCACGATGGACCATGTCGATGCCTTCGGCCACATCATCATCCGCACCCGCACCGAGACCATAACCGGAGATCGTGGCGTGTACGTGCCCGATACGGGCATTGCCCGCCTCGTGGGCAACGTGCATATCACCCGTGGGGAAAATCAGGTCAGCGGCACGTCGGCCATCGTGAACCTGCATACCGATATCTCGACCCTGACCGACAACCCCGGCTCGCGCGTGAGTGGCCTGGTCATTCCCAACCAGGCTGGCAAAGGTGGCAAGGCACAAGGCAAATGAACATGACCCCCCCGACCGACAGCCCCGACCCCACGGAACAGCCCATTCCCGCGCCCTCGGCCGGGCTGATCGCCAGCGGAATCGGCAAGAGCTACAAGAAGCGGCAGGTGGTGCGTGACGTGTCGCTACAGGTGCAGCGTGGCGAGGCGGTGGCCCTGCTTGGCCCCAACGGCGCGGGCAAGACCACCAGCTTCTACATGATCGTGGGGCTGGTGCGGCCCGACATGGGCACCATCACGCTTGATGGCGCGGACATCACGCAACTGCCCATGTACCGCCGCGCGCGCATGGGCATTGGCTACCTGCCGCAGGAGTCGAGCATCTTTCGCGGGCTCAATGTCGAGCAGAACATCATGGCCGCCCTCGAGATCGTGGAACCCGACCCCGACCGCCGCCAGACCATGCTTGACGGGCTGCTTGGCGAGTTCGGCATCACGCGACTGCGGCATTCCTCCTCGCTGGCCCTTTCGGGCGGTGAGCGGCGGCGGCTGGAAATTGCCCGCGCGCTGGCCAGCCAGCCGCATTACATCCTGCTTGATGAGCCGCTGGCAGGCATTGACCCCATTGCAGTGGGCGAAATCCGCGACCTCGTGGCCCACCTGAAGGACCGGGGCATTGGCGTGCTGATTACCGACCATAACGTGCGCGAGACGCTGGAAGTGATCGACCGCGCCTACATCATGCATAGCGGGCAGGTGCTGACCGAGGGGCGGCCAGAGGAAATCGTGGCAAACGAGGATGTGCGCCGCGTCTATCTGGGTGAAAAATTCACCCTTTAAAACAAAATGACAGAAGTTTCTGAGTGCCGCTTTTTTTAAAGGCGGCATTCTTCTGAATGCTTTTTTGAAAAAAGCTTCACCAGAAACTTCTTCCCTCTACCAGCAACGCCAGCCCTGTATCCGTTACGCTTTACGCAAGGGCTGGAGGCAGAAAAAAGCACCGCTCTCACATGCAAGGAAAGCATGGACAGCAAGGGGGCAACCATGCCCAAATACATCCGTTCGCTGTCATGTGCCCCCAAGGGCACGACGCAACAACCACTGTCACGCAGACCTTGCGGGAAGGATCGTCCCCTTAATTCATAGCCATTCGCTCAAAGCACGTCTTCCTTCTGCCCGTAAGCCACCGCGTTACGACCATGTAAGGAGTTGCCCCTTATGCACATCAGTGTCGCCGGAAAGCAGATCGCCCTGTCCGATGCCCTGAAACACAGGGTAAGCGCCCATCTGGACCGCATATCGGAAAAATATTTCGGACAGGCCATGGAAGCCCGCGTTACCTTCAGCCGCGCGCGGTCATTCTTTACATGCGACATCAACCTCCACGCCACGCGCGGGCTGACCCTGCGCGGCGAAGGCGAGGCCGCCGATGCCCATTCGGCCTTTGATGATGCCGCCGAGCACATTGCAAGCCGCCTGCGCCGCTACCACCGCAAGGCCACCAAGCATGGCCACCAGAAAGCCCGCCAGCAGGTGCCCGAAATCGGTCGCGGCTATGTCCTGCGGCCCGGCATGCCCGCCTTTTCCGCTACGGAAGACGATGCCACGGTTGAGGATGAGGACAGCGCGCTGCCCGCCACCGGCCCCTACGCCACCATCATTGCCGAGCACCCGACCGAGATCCCGACCCTGAGCGTGAGCGAAGCGGTCATGCGGCTTGACCTTGCCGACTGCCAGATCCAGCTCTTCCGCAACAGCAAGACCGAGACGATCAACGTGCTCTATCGCCGCCCTGACGGCAATATCGGCTGGCTCGACCCCTCGCTGCGCCCCAACTGACCCCTGAGCGGCAGCGCCCCACAAGGGCCTGCTCCCAACAAAAAAGGCCCTGCCCCCGGATATGGGGACAGGGTCCTGTGTTATTTTGAGCACATGATGCTAGTGCAGCGGCACCAGCATCATGTCGTGCTGGACGATTGCATTGACCGCATCATCGCGGTCCTCGGCTACAGCAAGCGGCGTGCCATCAGCGGCATGGATGGCGAAGGCGTCCTCGCCCTCGACCTGCACCGCGCGGATATAGGCAACCGCTTCCATGCCCAGCCCGCGCAGTTCGCCCGTGCTGATCATGTGGGGGCCTGTTGTGGGCTCTGCCGGTTCGCTGTGCAGCAGCACCCGGCCATTGCGTGTCGTGACTCTCATGGCGTCATCTCCTGCATCATGAAGGGTCCGTTTCCCTTCGTCTCCGCATGGCGAACAGGGGGCCTGGCCATGCGGGGATCAGTCCTCGTCAATCACCCTGACAACACGTTGCTTGCGCCCGGCAGGCACATCAACCACCGGCGCAACACGATCATGCGAGGATGGGGACGTGACCGAGGGGGCGCGGGCAATCTCGATCTTGCGCACGCGCACTTCTGGCTGCGGGCGGGCGAGTTCGATATGCAGCAGCCCGTTATCCATCCACGCGCCGCCAACCTCGATTCCCTCGGCCAGGACGAACGCCTTCTGGAACTGCCGCGCCGCAATACCACGATGCAGGAAAATACGCCCCTGTCCATCGTCGCTCTGGCGGCCGCGGATGACAAGCTGGTTGTCTTCCTGCGTTATGTGCAGGTCTTCCATCACGAACCCCGCCACCGCGAGCGTAATGCGCAGCGTGGTGGGGCTGACCTGCTCTATGTTGTAGGGCGGATACCCGTCCGAGGCATTCTTTGATGCCCGTTCAAGCATCTGCTCCAGATGGTCGAACCCAAGAAACATGGGCGACCCGAAAACTCTTCCCGACAAATCGGCCTCCTCTGCTGTGAGCGAGACAGGAAACGAAAAAAAGCGGACCCGAAACAGCATCCGCCCTCCGTTCCCCTACGATATGGGAGAATAATAGAAATGCACAAGGGAGCAGCCTGCACCGTGCATGCGCATTTTGCCTGCATCACCACTGGTATCACGCGGGCGGAAACGCTAAATGGCGATCTATGATTGATCATGATGTCATCGCTCAGGCGACCCCCATGCCGATCCTGGTCGCGCCCCAGGCGGTCCTGCGCCAGAAAACCCGCCTTGTCCGCCCCGAGGACATGGACGACCTGCGCACCACCATCCCCCGCATGTTCGCCGCCATGTACGCAGCCCCCGGCATCGGGCTGGCCGCGCCCCAGGTGGGGCTTGGTATGCGCTTCGCCATTGTGGACGTGTCCGACAAGGACGAGGCCCGTAACCCGCTCGTGCTGATCAACCCCGAGGTGATCGCCGAGACCGAGGACATGGCCGTGCGCGAGGAAGGCTGCCTGTCGCTGCCCAACCAGTATGCCGAGGTCATCCGGCCCGAGGCCGTGCGCGTGCGCTATCAGGACATGGAAGGCAAAAAGCACGAGCTGGAGGCCAATGGTCTGCTGGCCACCTGCCTGCAGCATGAGATCGACCACCTTGAGGGCATCCTGTTCGTCGATCATCTTTCCACCCTCAAGCGCAACATGATCATGCGCCGCCTGGCCAAGGAACAGCGCCTCAAGCACTGAGTGCGCAGCGCGGATCACCGCCGCCGGAACCCGACCTGTCCCGCCAAGGGTTCCAGCCCAGACAGAACGGACCCACCCGATATGCGACTGGCCTTCATGGGCACGCCCGATTTTGCAGTGCCCGCCCTGCGCGCCCTGCATCAGGCCGGGCATGACATTGTTACCGTCTACAGCCAGCCCCCCCGGCCCGCAGGCCGTGGCAGGAAGCTGCGCCCCTCGCCGGTGCACCTTGCGGCTGATGCACTCGGCATTCCCGTGCGCACGCCCCTGTCGCTGCGGCGCAATGCAGAAGAACACGCGGTTTTCCGTGACCTCAAGCTCGATGCGGCAGTGGTGGCCGCCTACGGGCTGATCCTGCCCGTGGAGATGCTCGACGCCCCTGCCCGCGGCTGCCTGAACATCCATGCCAGCCTGCTGCCGCGCTGGCGCGGGGCCGCTCCCATCCAGGCCGCCATTTTAGCCGGTGACAGTGAAAGCGGCGTGACCATCATGCAGATGGATGCCGGGCTGGACACCGGGGCCATGCTGCTACGCGACCATGTGGCGCTGACCGACCACACCACGGCCACCACCCTGCATGATGACCTTGCCGCGATGGGCGGCCGCCTGATCGTGGACGTGCTGGCGCAGCCGCCCCACCCCGGCACGCCCCAGCCCGAGAGCGGCGTGACCTATGTGCAGCGCCTGAGCCGTGAGGACGGTCGCATCGACTGGACCCGTCCCGCCGCTGAAATCGACCGGCAGGTCCGCGCACTGACCCCCTGGCCCGGCACATTCACCACGCTGGACGGGCAGGTCATCAAGATCGGGGCCGTGAGCCTGACGCAGGGCAACGCGCAGGCCACGCCCGGCACGGTGGTGGATGACGGGCTGCGCGTGGCCTGCGGCGGGGGCACGACCCTGCTTGTTACGCGCCTGCAGCGCCCCGGCCGGGGCATGATGGAGGCGGCCGACTTCCTGCGCGGGCAGACCGTGGAAGCTGGCACGCGACTGGGCGTGGCGTAACCCTCCAATGACCGAAACCACGCCCCCGCTCCCCGCCATCCCCACGATCCGCCCTGATGACATCGCCCCGCCTTCCGTCTGCCGCTGGGCCGTGCTGCTCGAATATGACGGGCAGGGCCTTGTCGGCTGGCAGCGCCAGTCATCGGAGGAACTCGTATCCGTACAGGGTCTGCTGGAAGGGGCCGCGCGGAACCTGACCGGTGGCCGCACGGTGCGCAGCATTACCGCAGGCCGCACCGATGCGGGCGTGCATGCGGCCGGACAGGTCGCGCATCTGGATTTTCCCGCCGATGTCACACTGTCGAGTGCGACGGTGCGCGACGGGCTTAATTTCTACATGAAACCCCACCCGGTGGTGGTGCTCATGGCGCGCCCGGTGCTGCCAAACTGGAATGCCCGTTTTTCCGCCTGCGCACGTGCCTATCGCTACCGTATCCTCAACCGTTCGGCGCGCCCGGCCCTTGATGAGGGGCGGGTGTGGCACATCAAGGCCCCGCTCGATGTGGACATCATGCAGCGCGCGGGGCGCTGCCTGCTCGGGCGGCATGACTTCACGTCCTTCCGCGCTTCCGCCTGCCAGGCGCGCAGCCCCGTGCGCTCGCTCGAACGGCTTGATGTACGCCGCGAGGGCGAATACGTGGTGGTGGAAACCGCGGCCCGTTCCTTCCTGCACCATCAGGTGCGCAACATGGTCGGCACGCTGAAAATGGTGGGCGAAGGCCGCTGGGAGCCAGAGCGGGTTGCCGAGGCCCTTGCCGCCCGCGACCGCCGCGCCGCAGGCCCCACCGCCCCGCCAGACGGGCTGTGCCTGACGGCGGTGGGGTATGAGGATAATCCCTTCAGCCGATAGGTGGCTGCTGCAAGACAATCCGCGTTTCCGGGTGCTGTCTTTTTTTAATAAATGACGTCTTTATGCTTTCAGGGCTGCTCGCGCCCGGCCGGGGCGTCAAGCCTGTACAGGACCAGAAAGCCTTTGCCCTGCCGCTCACGATACGCCTCGGTATAGGCCTGCCTGATCCGGTCATATAGAATGGCCCGGACCGCCTCGTTCTCATCAGCTGCCGGGGGCGCATAGGCCATGATGTAGGTGGGGTTCTGGCGCAGCACTTTCCTGATTTCCGTAGCCGGGTCCATGCCGGTTGCCCTGTTTTCAACAACAGAATGGAAATGACCGGGAAAAGGATGATCCGTCAGCCTGCATGGCGGCAGGAAATCGTAAAATATTGCTGATCCGTTATAAATGAACAGACAGCCTTTTTCTTTTGAAATGACATCCATAATATTATGAAACGTCCGGGCATTGCCATAGCGCTTCTGGTTTTCAAGAACCATGACCTGCCCTGCCACCGTGCCTGCCGCCAGAAGCACCATGAGCCAGACCCGGCCGACAGAACTGGTGAACAGGGTAGCAGAAGCAATGGAAAGCGGCAGAAAGGCAGGGATGGCATAATGGTTGAACCATTCCCCGATCAGAAACACCCCGATCACCGCGCAGACCGACCAGGCATTGAAAAAGAAGGCACATTTACGCTGCACGGCAGTCCGGTTCCGGCACAGGAACATCTGTAGCACAATATTCAGCAATAGCGGGCCGATCAGAAGCGCAATATTCCTGAAATTATGCGCCAGAATGGCTGGCGGTTCCTTGGTGCGGTAAAATATGGATATGATATTGGCAAACCACCACTGGCTGCCATAACCGCACAGCCAGTATGTGCCCCCCACCACCACGGTGGGCAGCAGGGCAATGGTGGCGAAAAGTGTCAGGTCTCGACCCGTGTCAGGCCACGAAATCCGGTGCCGCTTCAGGATATATCCCAAAAAAAGGCCCGCGAAGCAGCCTTCAAAAACCGTTGTGTACTTGATCTGCAGGGACAGGCCAAACAGCAGCATGGCCATGCTGCCTCTTTTGATGATCTCGGCCTGCGTGAGCGTTTCCGCGCGGATGAGCCTGACGATGTTCAGCATCGCGCACCCCACCAGCAGGTTATAGAATACAGGTGACTGCCCCCCCTGCCCGCCTGCAAGGTCCAGCCAGGCCACATAGAGCAGGGCCGCAAACAGCGCCCCCGTTGCCGATGCAACGCACCGCGCCATCTTCATGACCACGATGGCGGTCAGGCATACGCTGAGCAGCGCGCCAAGCTGATAGGCCCAGAGCTGGTAGGGGGCGAACAGATGAAAAAAGGCGTAGATGATGAACAGGCCCAGGGGCTTCCTGTCCCATACATCCACAAAGGGGATGGCCCCATGCAGCATGTCGCCGCCAACAAATAAGTAAAACCCTTCATCCACATTAATCAGCGGATTACCGAAGGACGAAAATCGGCAGAAAACGCAAAAAACAGCAATTATGATGAAATAATTTAATGATCCATAACCGTCAGAAGCTTTTTTCGTGCCCATTTTGGCAATCCTGAACCTGGCTTGAAACACATGGACGCAAGGGGGCGAGCATACGCTACGGATCGATTGAAATCTGCGCTTTATTGACCGACAAACTGTTTGAAAACAAATTATTGATGAAAACGATAATGGCCTCCGGGCACTGCCTCTTTAAAACAGGCAGCCCTTAATGCGGCTGCGGCTGTGTCTGCTGGACCATAAGCGGGTAGAGAAATTCATGCCATGCCCGCTGATGGGGAGACAGCAGCCCCGTCGCAGCCACCAGCAGCCCGAGGCTGCCCAGAATGGCGATGACCAGCACCATGGCCTGCCCACGCCGCAGCAGCAGCCCCACACGGGCGACGTACCACGTCAGCCACAGGCTGTAGCCAAACTCCACACCGTTGAGAATGCCCGCCCCCGTGGCCGACTGCAGCAGCCTAGGCGAGGCGATCGCCATGAGCAGCGCCACCATAAGGCCGACGAACAGGGTGAGCCAGTCCGTCCACCATGTTGCGGTGATATAGCGCATCCACAGGCCTTCACGCTTCCAGTGGCGGGCCAGTGCATTGGTCACAACCGCAGGCAGCAGGATCAGGCACAGCGCGAACAGCACCTTGACGCCGCTGATGGCCTGCGGCGCCGCGCCCAGCGTCAGGCCGCCGAGCACCAGCCACATCGCCAACCGGGGTGCGAGGGCAGCCAGTACGGAATCGCGCGTATTACCAAAATAGGCGATCCCTTCCGCGCGCCCCCGTCCCAGCAGCATCATGCCTTTGAGAATACCGCCAAACCCTGATGCGTTCGGGGTTGGAGAGGGGCCGCGATCGGACATTAGCCCATTACCTTTTCAAGAAAACCAGAATAGATCGCCGCCAACTGCTTCAGGTCGGCGAGCGCCACATGCTCATCCACCTTGTGCATGCTGGCCCCGACAAGACCGAACTCGGCCACCGGGCAGTAGCGGCTGATGAAGCGGGCGTCAGACGTGCCGCCCCCCGTATCAAGTCTGGGCACATGGCCCGTCACCGCGCGCACGGCCCGGCGCAGGGCCTCGACCTGAGCATCGGGACTGGTGAGGAAGGATTCCCCGCTGATGGCAATGGCCACGTCGGCCCCGGGCGCATGCCGCGCCGCCACCGTGCGGATCCAGCCTGCCAGGTCGGCGCCGGTATGCAGGTCGTTGAAACGGATGTTGAGCCGCGCCTGCGCCCGTGCCGGTATGACATTGGTGGCCGTATTGCCCACGTCAAGGCTGGTGACCTGCAGGCTTGAGGGCTCGAACCATTCGCTGCCCGCATCAAGCGGGGCCGCCGTCAGTTCACCAAGCAGCGGAAGCAGCCGGTGGATGGGGTTATCCGCCCGGTGCGGGTAGGCCACATGCCCCTGCGTGCCGTGAACGGTAATGCAGGCGTTGAGGCTGCCGCGCCGCCCGATCTTGATGACCTCGCCCATCTCGCCCGGATTGGTGGGCTCGCCCACAAGGCAGAAATCGGGGATCTGCCCGTTGGCCTGCATCCACTCCAGCACGCGCACGGTGCCGTTGGTGGCCGGACCTTCCTCATCGCCCGTAATCAGCAGGCTGATCGTGCCCTGTGGCTCGGGCGTCTTTTGCAGGTACAGGCGCACGGCGGCGACAAAGGCGGCAATGCCACCCTTCATGTCACACGCGCCGCGACCGAACAGGATGCCGTCGTGTATTTCCCCGCCGAAGGGGTCATGCGCCCAGGTGGCATCCCCCACCGGCACCACATCCGTATGGCCCGCGAAGCACAGATGCGGCTGCCCCGCGCCAAGGCGGGCGAACAGGTTGGGGGTGCGGGCCGCCCCCTCGCCAAAGGGCAGCAGGGTCACGCTGAAACCGATGCCCTCGAGCACGGCGGCGAGCGCATTGATGCCACACCCGTCATCAGGCGTGATGGAAGGGCAGCGGATCAGTTCGCGCGCCAGGGCGACAACGCCACCGGGGTCGTGTTCCAAACCAGCCATTCCATCATCCGCCATCAGGTTGTGTCTCCGTTGCCGATCAGCCGCGCAGCAGTTCGTTGATCGAGGTCTTGGAGCGGGTACGCTCGTCCACGCGCTTGACGATCACGGCGCAGTCCAGCGACGGCAGCGGCTTGCCATCGGTCGAGGTGGCCTGGCGCGGCGGCAGGGTGCCGGGCACCACCACCGAGTAAGCCGGAACCCGGCCCATGAAGACCTCGCCCGTAGCGCGGTCCACGATCTTGGTCGACGCGCCAAGGAACACGCCCATGGACAGCACGCTGCCGCGCTCGACCACAACGCCCTCGGCCACTTCCGACCGCGCGCCAATGAAGCAGCCATCCTCGATGATGACGGGAGCAGCCTGCAGCGGCTCGAGCACGCCGCCAATGCCCACGCCACCGCTGATGTGGCAGTTCTTGCCAATCTGCGCGCAGCTGCCGATCGTGACCCACGTATCGACCATCGTGCCGCTATCGACATACGCACCGGCATTGACGAAGCTCGGCATCAGCACAACACCCGGCGCGATATAAGCCGAACGGCGCACGACGGAGCCGGGCACCGCGCGGAAACCGGCGGCGGCAAAGGCGGCCTGATCCCAGCCGGCGAACTTCAGCGGCACCTTGTCATAGCTTGGCGCGCCCGCGCCACCGCCTTCAACCAGGCGGTTGTCATTGAGGCGGAAGGACAGCAGAACCGCCTTCTTGAGCCATTCATTCACCACCCAGCCGCCAGCGCCCGGCGTGGCCACGCGCAGCTTGCCCGAATCCAGCGCCAGGAGGGCGGCTTCAACGGCATCACGGTCGGCGCCTGTCGTGGTGGTGGACAGCGTCTCGCGACGCTCCCACAGGGCCTCGATCTGGCTCTGGAGGGATGTATCGGTCATATCTGCAAAATCCTGTCTGGGCTGGTTTTTCCGGCCTGTGATGGCCGCAAACCTGTATTAATTTGCCAGCGGACCATGCGGAGGATCAGGGGGAATGTCAACGCACCCCCCCAGCCCTCCAGCCCGCGTGGCATCGCACATCATGTGCTGCGAATAAGGGTTCCGGGCCCGGCCTCGGTAAAGAGCTCGAGCAGGCAGGCATGCTGCACCCGGCCATCGAGAATGACCGCGGCCTTGGCGCCGGCCCGCACGGCCTCGAGGCAGGTTTCCACCTTGGGGATCATGCCGCCCGAGATCATGCCGCTGGCAATGCCCCTGCGGGCGTCCTCGGCGGTGAGTTCGGGGATCAGTTTGCCATCGCCATCGAGCACGCCCGGCACGTCGGTCAGCATCAGCAGGCGGCTGGCATTGACCGCGCCCGCGATGGCGCCGGCAGCCGTATCGGCATTGATGTTGTAGGTCTCGCCATTCGCACTGCTGCCAATGGGGGCAATGACCGGAATCAGCCCCGAGCCCGACAGCGCATAGATCACGCGCGGGTCGATGCGCTCGGGCTCGCCCACAAAGCCAAGGTCGAGCAGGCGGTCGGTTTCCACACCATTTTCACGCGCGCGGCGCTGAAGCCTGCGCGCGGTAATCAGCCCGCCATCCAGCCCCGAAATGCCCACGGCCAGCGCACCGGCGCGGTTGATGAGGCCCGCCACCTGCTTGTTCACCTTGCCACCAAGCACCATCTCGATCACGTCGATCATGGCGGCATCGGTCACGCGCAGGCCATCGATGAAGGTGGATTCGATCTGCAGGCGCCTGAGCATGGCGCTGATCTGCGGGCCACCGCCATGCACCACGACCGGATTGACCCCCACCTGCTTGAGCAGGGCGATGTCATGGCCGAACGCAGTGGAGAGCGTGGTGTCGACCATGGCACTGCCGCCATATTTCACCACGACCGTATCACCCGCATAGCGCCGCAGATAAGGCAGCGCCCTGGCCAGAACCCCGGCGCGTGCCTGTGCGTCCCGATCAGCCGATCCTGTTCCTGTCATCCGAACGGTTCCTTCGCTCCTGACTGCTTCATATCCATTACCCCCGCCCTGTCAGCGCGGAAGCAGGCCCGCATGCGGCCTAGACCGGGTTGGCCAGGCGGGCGAGTTCGGCCCGCAGTTCCTCAATCCCGGCCCCGGTCGTGCTGCTCGTGGCCAGCACATCGGGGAAGGCGGCTGCATGCGCGCGCACGATCTCGCCCACAGCGCGCAGCTTGGCTTCCAGCGCGGGCGGCTTGGGCACGTCGCACTTGGTCAGCACGACCTGAAAGGTCACGGCCGCACGGTCCAGCATCTTCATGATTTCTTCGTCGCTGGCCTTGAGTTCCACCCGGCTGTCAAGCAGCAGCACCACGCGGCGCAGCGTGGGCCTGCCGCGCAGGTAGGAGAACATCATGCCCTGCCAGTCTTCCTTCACCGCCTTCGCCGCCTTGGCGAAGCCGTAGCCCGGCATGTCAACGAGCGTGAGGCGGTCGGCAAGTTCAAAGAAGTTGAGCTGCTTGGTCCGCCCCGGCTCGGACGAGGCGCGCGCCAGCGCCCGCCGCCCGGTCAGCGCGTTGATGAGGCTGGACTTGCCCACGTTGGAGCGGCCGGCAAACGCGATCTCGGGCAGGATCGGGTCGGGCAGTTGCCCGAGCTTCTGCGCGCCGAACACGAAGTTGAATTCACCGGCAAACAGCACGCGACCGATCTCACGGTCGCGTTCCATTTCCTCTGGCGTGGGGGCTGGGGTCGAAAAATCCACCATGTTGGTCCCTGCGCTCACTTCTTCCCGGCGGGAAGCTTGGGCTGGCTGGTCGCGGCGGCCTTCGTGTTCATGCGGCGCTGGATCACGGTCTGCTGCAGCATGGTCAGCAGGTTGTTCCAGCAATAGTAGATCACGAGGCCCGCGGGCTGGCGCGCCATGAAGAAGGTGAAGATGATCGGCATGAACTGGAACATCTTCTGCTGCGCCGGATCAACGGAAGGCGCGGGGTTCAGCTTCTGCTGGATGAACATGGTCAGGCCGAACGCCATCGGCCACAGGCCAAGCTGGAGCATGGGCGAGATGACCGCAGGATCCCACGGGATCAGCCCGAACAGGGTGAAGATGTTTGTCGGGTCAAACGCCGACAGGTCATGGATCCAGCCAAAGAACGGGGCATGACGCATCTCGATGGTCACGTACAGATCCTTGTACAGGCACCAGAACACGGGGATCTGCAACAGCATGGGCAGGCAGCCGCTGGCGGGGTTCACGCCTTCCTGCTTGTACAGCCCGATCATCTGCTGGTTGAGCGCCATCTGGTCGTCCTTATAGCGCTCGCGCAGGGCTTTGATCTTGGGCTGGAGCTGGCGCATCTTGCCCATGGAATGGAACTGCTTGGTGGCCAGCGGGAAGAACAGCGCCTTGACCAGCAGGGTGAACGCCATCAGGGCCAGGCCAAAATTGCCCAGCATGGTGTTCAGCCAGTCCAGCACCGTGAAGATGGGGCGCGTCAGGAACGCAAACCAGCCAAAATCAACCGCTTTCCAGAAATCGGGGATATGCAGGCTGGCCTCGTATTTCTCCAGCAGCGGCACTTCCTTCGCACCGGCAAAGACATGGCTCTCGGTGCTGGCCTCGCCGCCTGCCGCCACAACAAGCGGCGCACGCGCGGTAAAGCCGACATCATAGATGCCCTTGTCCCCGCCCTGCGAGAGGAAGGCGTAGTTGGCCGCCACATCGCTATCCTGCTGCGGAATGACGGCAGCCAGCCAGTATTTGTCGGTAATGCCAGCCCAGCCACCCTGGCCGGACTTGGACCACGCGATGTTGCCCGGCGGCACCGCCCCCTTGCGCAGCGACTTGTAGGAGCTTTCATCAAGCCTGTGGTCAATGACGGAAATCGGCCCCTCATGCACCAGGTAGCCACCGGTCTCGACCGGCGTGTAGCCGCGCTCCACGCGTGAGAACGGATAGAGGGAAACCCCCTCTCCACCATGGTTGACCACCTTCTGCGTCACCGAGAACATGTAGTTCTGGTCAATGGCGATGGCGATCTGGAACACCTGCCCCTGGCCGTTATCCCAGCTCAGGGTTACGGGCTGCGCCTCGGTCAGCTTTTCATGGTCGGCAGTCCATATCGTATTGGCGTCGGGCACGCGCACCTGGCCACCGCTGACATTGGTCCAGCCAACCTCGACAAGGTTGGGCTGCTCTTCGCCACGCGGCTCGAGCACGCGCACCAGCGGGCTGCCGTCCTTGACGGTTTCATGGTAATTCTTGAGCACGAGGTCATCGAGCCGCGCGCCACGCAGGTCAAGCGAACCGCCCACCCGGCCGGCATCAATCGTAACCCGCGGGTCAGGCGCGTCAGGCTTCGCCGCCGGTTCGGCAGCCGGGCTGGCCGCGCCATCGGCGGCAGCCGTTACCGGCGCGGGCGCGGGAGCCTGCTGCTCGACCGTCTTATGGTTCTGCTGTGGCAGGAAATATTCGAAACCGACCAGCACCACGGCAGACAGTGCCGTTGCCACCATAAAACGCTTGATATCCATCAGCGACCCGCCAGACTTTTACTGTTTTGCATGCCACAGCCGCAGGCCGTGCCGGGAACAGGGTCGTGACCGCCCGCATTCCACGGGTTGCAGCGCAGGATGCGCCACCCGGCCAGCACGCTGCCACGCCCTGCCCCATGAAGGGCAATCGCGTCACGCGCATAATGACTGCATGAAGGAGAGAAACGGCAATGCGCGCCCCAGATGGGGCGGATCACCAGTTGATATGCGCGAATCATCGCGCGCAGCACATGGGCAGGCAGGCTGATGGAAGACGTGCTCACGATCCTTCCTTCACCCCGGCCTTGCTCAGGGCCTTGCGGTAATCGGCCAGAAGCGACTCGAACCGCCGCCCCCGCGTGCCGGAACGGCCTATGACCACGATATCGACGCCCTCAAGCGCCTGCTCGCGGCCCAGAATCCGCACCACCTCGCGCAGGCGCCGCCGCACGCGGTTGCGCACAACGGAATTACCTACTTTTTTGGTAACGGTAAAACCAAAACGGGCGGCATCCGCATCACCGCGTTCAAGCGCCTGCAGCACCAGCCCCGGCATGGGGGCCTTGCGGCCTTTGGCCGCGACCCGCAGGAACTCGGCGCGTTTTTTAAGACGCGTGGACTGATCGGCCACTTCAAGCCGCCCCTTTGTAGAGACATTCATCGTTGCGGACTCCTGGAAGCCCGTAACGTTAAAGACGTCACCTGCCTCAGGCAGAAAGACGCTTGCGGCCCTTGCTGCGACGGTTTGCAACAATCTTGCGGCCACCAACGGTTTCCATACGCGAACGGAAGCCGTGGCGACGCTTGCGGACCAGCTTCGAGGGTTGATACGTGCGCTTCACAACGGCACTCCCAGATTGACAATGACAGACAGGTTACGGAATAAATTCCACCAGGCCCCGCACCATGCACAAGACCCGAGCGGCGCCTTATACTGCCGCTTTCGGGCAACGTCAATGCTGCCCGCCCTTTGAGCCCGAACCGGATGATTTCCATGCCCAGCCCAACCCCCGACTCCGCCGCCGCCATGACCGAAGCGCTCAGGCGGCACATCCACGACATTCGTGGTCACCTCTCTCCCGCCATGCTGCGGGCGGATTCGCTGGCCCTGAGCAAGGATGAGCGCATCCGGGCCGCCGCGCATGACATCATCGCGGCGCTCGAGGCCACCACAAAGGAACTCAGCGCCATGCGCCGCCTGCTGCCCGCGCGCCAGCCCTGAGGGAAATCAGGCGGCGTGCTTTTCGATCAGTTCGATCTTGTAGCCGTCCGGGTCTTCCACAAAGGCGATGAAGGTGGTGCCGAATTTGACCGGCCCCGGCTCGCGCGTGACCTTGCCGCCGCCCGCGCGCACTTTCTCCACCAGCGCCTTCACATCCGGCACGCCCAGCGCAAAATGGCCGAAACCGGTGCCCACGTCATAGCCGTCATCCTGACCCCAGTTATAGGTCAGCTCGATTTCAGCCTGGCCCGAGGCATTGTCGCCATAGCCAATGAACACGAGGGTGTATTTGCCTTCCGGCACGACCTTGCGCCGCAGTTCCTGCATGCCCAGCAACTGATAGAAGGCAAGGCTTGCCTCGAGGTCGCGCACGCGCACCATGGTATGGAGGTAGGTTCCCACTGGCGTTTGTCCCTTCAGGTTGTTTTTACGTCCCCGCCCGCAAAGCCGGTCAGGAACAGTCCGGCCTCGTCCGCCATGGCGATGCAGGCGGCGGGATCGGTCATGAGCGTGGCCCCGGCCTCGATGGCAATGCCACGCAGCCCTGCCGCGACCGCGCCAGACACCGTGCGCGGCCCGATGGTGGGCAGGTCGGCGCGGCGCTCCTGGCCGGGCTTGGCCATTTTGACCAGAACGCCACCGGGTCGGTCGGGTTGCCGCAACGCGCCCACGCGCCCGAGCATGCGGTCGGTGCCTTCGAGCGCCTCGACCGCCAGCACCAGCCCCCCCTGCACCACGCAGCCCTGCCCGATATCGAGCACGCCCAACTGGCGCACCACCCGGCGGCCGAGTTCCATGTCAGCCAGGGCGACCTTGTCGGGCATATGCCGCCCCATCGCGCCCTGACGGGCTATGGAACCGGCAAGATATTCATGCGCGCCGCGAATGGTGAAGCCTTCCTCGCCCAGCACCCGCACGATCGCGCCGAGCAGGCCGTCATCCCCCGCGAACAGGGCCTTGCCGATGCGCGCGAGAATGCGGGCACCCGTGGCGTCAGGCCGTAGATTGACAAGGGAGGGCCGCCGCACCGGGCCGATCAGCACCAGGTCGCGGCAGCCGTGTTCATGCAGGGCGGACAGGATTTCACCCGCCGCGGCAAGGCGGATCATGCGGTGGGGCCAGGAGCCGATCACATCCGGCTCGGCAAACCCCTGAAAACCCACGATAAATACCTGTCCCCCGGCCTGCGTTACCGCACGGGCCACCTGGCCGGGCAACGGGCCGCCACCGGCAAGGATGCCGACACACTGCCCCGCAAGCCGACCGGCTTCTTGCTCAGGCGCCATCGCTCTCGATCATGTCGCCGCCCTGCACGCGTACAAGCCCGCGATGGCTGGGGGCTGCGATAAAATCGAGAATTTCAACCACGCGCGCATCATCGGCATAAGCCTGGCGCACATGCTCGAGCCGCGTCTGGAACACGGTGCCGGTGGCATGAGCCGCCTTGGGGTACAGACCGCGGAAGGCCTGGCGCATGCGCCGGATCTCATCAGGCTGCACGCCGTTGCGCCGCAGCCAGATCCAGTGCAGCCCCACCAGCCGCGCCCGGTTGCCCAGCACGCTGCCATACGGGATCACGTCGGCTTCCACGCCACACACGCCGCCCACAAGGGCCGCATGGCCGATGCGCACGAACTGGTGCAGCGCTGCCGCCCCCATGATGCGGGCATCATCGCCAATCGTAACATGACCACCCATGACCACGTTGTTGACGATGATGACGCCGCGCCCGAGCGTGCAGTCATGCGCCACATGGGAGTTGGCCATGATAAGACAGTCCGCCCCGATACGGGTGACGCCCGTGCCGGTGGCCGTGCCGCGATGAATGGTTACGTTTTCACGGATGATGGTGCGCGGCCCCACCACGCATGCGGTCGGCTCGCCCCTGTATTTCAGGTCCTGGGGCGCCATGCCCACGGTGGTGAACGGGTAGCACACCACTCCTTCACCCAGCGTGGTATGGCCGTCAATCACCACATGCGAGATCAGTTGGGCATTATCGCCAATCTCGACATCAGGCCCGACCGTGCACCACGGCCCGATCCGGACCCCGCTGCCAATGCGCGCCCGGCTGGAAACAATGGATGACGGATGGATTTCAGGCGCTTTGTCACGCCGTTCATCCAGTTGGGTACCGTTAGATGAACTTCCTGCCAGAATAGCCTCCATCCCCGCAAGTAACTATGGCCTTGGAAACCGGAGCCGCGCAGGCGCGCAGCGGCCCGTTCCCTGCGGGATTACCCCATGATCATGGCGCTGAACGTTGCCTCGGCAACGGACACGCCATCAACGCGCGCAACGCCCTTGAACTTCCAGACATTGGCGCGGCTGCGTTCCTTCTCCACATGAATGTGCAGCTGGTCGCCCGGGCCTACGGGGCGGCGGAACTTTGCACCATCAATGGTCATGAAATAGACCAGCTTGCCCTCAAAGGCCTGCCCGAGCGTCAGCACCACAAGGGTTGCTGCGGTCTGGGCCATCGCCTCGATGATGAGCACACCCGGCATGACGGGGCGGGCAGGAAAATGCCCCTGGAAATGCGGCTCGTTGACCGTGACATTCTTGATGCCAACCGCCGACTGCCCCAGCACGATATCGACCATGCGGTCAATCAGCAGGAACGGATAGCGATGGGGAATCGCTTCCATGATCCGCATGATGTCAATCGATTCCAGGGTCGCGGGCTTTGCGTCCGCTGGCAGTGCCTCTACTTCTTTATCCACGTCGTCCAACCACTTGTTCGGTAAGGAGGGAAAACCTGCCACCAGACGGGCCAGGCGCCTCCTACCGGTTGAATATCTGATGACGTCTGGCGATCAGGCCTTGTCAGCCTTTTCCCCGCCGCCATCCTGCGTCGTTTTCCTGGCCATTCGACGCAGAAAGGCCACGTTCCGGAAGAATTCCCGGAAAGGCATCGCCGGACTGCCGATCACATCGGCCCCGGCATCCACATCGGACATGACACCACACTGCGCCCCGATCCGGGCCTTGGTACCGATCTTGATATGTCCGATCAGCCCGGCCTGCGCCGCGACGGTCACGAAATCACCCAGTTCGGTGGAACCGGAAATTCCCGCCTGGGACACTACGATACAACAGCGCCCCAGCCGCGCATTATGGCCAATCTGCACCAGATTGTCGAGGCGCGAGCCCGCGCCGATCACGGTATCACGGATCGACCCGCGATCCACCGTGGAATTGGCGCCGATCTCCACGCCATCTTCCAGGATGACACGACCAAGCTGCGGCACGTTCTCGAAACCCTCGGGCGTTACGGCAAAGCCGAACCCGTCCTGCCCGATGCGCGCGCCAGGCAGCAGGGTCACCCGCTCACCCAGCAGCGCATGCGAGATGGCGACATGCGCGCCGATGCGGCAGCGCGCACCGATCTCGACACCCGCGCCAATACTGGCATGGGTGCCGATATCCACCCCCGCCCCCACGCGCACCCGCTCACCGAGCACGGCAAACGCGCCAATCGCGGCGGTGGGATCGATCTCGCAGCCCGCGCCGATCACGGCGGTAGGGTGGATGCCCGGCACAACCGGCGGCGCGGGATAGAACAGGGTAGCAATGCGCGCCCAGGCCTGATACGGCGCACGCGACACCAGCACCGCCGCATGCGCGGGCACCTTGTCCGCAAAGGCGGGAGCCACGATCACGGCACCTGCGCCCGTGCCTTCCAGCAGGGGCAGGTAACGCCGGTTATCAAGAAAGCTGACCTGCGTGCGCGTGGCGGATTGCAGCGGGGCTATGCCGGTAAACCGGCGCACCTCGCCACCATCCTTCGCCGCACGCAGTTCGACCCCGCCGCACCGGGCCAGATCAGCCAGCTCGAACGGCCCCTGCGTGACAAAGAAACGTGGATCGCCCGGTATGTTGTCCGGCGTCACTGTCATGAAACGAACCTTAATGCTTGGCGGGCGCGGCGGCGGCCGGGGCGGGCCTGTCGGCATCGGCCGTGGTGGGCATGGTGCCTGATTTGGCCAGCACTTCAGGGTCGGCATCCGCTGCGGGAATGAAGACGGTGGGCAGCACCGCGTTAAGCTGGGTTGCCACCTGCTGCGTAACGTCAAGAGGCTCCTGGCTCAGGGCCACCTGCTCACGGTGCAGCACAAGGTTCATGCTGCGGCTGGCCGCCACCTGGCGAATGATCTGGACCAGTTCGCGCTCGATCTGGCCAAGCGCCACCTGGGCCGCCTCCTGGATCACGCGGTTGCGGTTGCGGAAATCCTTCTGCGCCGCCATGACCCGCTCCTGCAGCTTGCGCTCCTGGGCCTGGATCTGGTCGGACGCCATGGTCTTCGCCTGGCCCTGGAGCTTCTGCTGCTCATCGCGCCAGCCAGCCTGTTCCTTCTGCGCCTCGCGGGCGAGATCATCACGCCGGGCGCCCAGCACGCGCTCGGCCTGCTGGGCCGCACTCGACAGGCGCATCACTTCCGGCACGCTAATTACGCCGATAACCGGTGCCGGCGGGGGCGCGCTCTTGGGCACATCAGGCGCCTTGGGCACGGGCGGCAACGGCAGGATCGGTGGATTCTGGGACTGCGCCTCCTCGGTATCAGCCGGGGCAGCGGCGAGCGGCATGGGGGGGGGCGCCTCATGCTGGGGGGCGCGGGCCGCTGGCTGCGAGGCCTTGGGCACGAACCACCCGGCATTGCCGCCAGTTCCCTGCGCATGGGCGCTCGATACGGCCTGATATCCCCACCCGAGCAGAGCGGTTGCGGCAAGCAGACGGATGCCGGATTTACGCAACATTATCACCTCAGAATTGTTGGCCGAAGCCGAAGCGGAGCAGCTGGGTCCTGTCATTGGTTCCCTTGTGCAGGGGAACACCCAGATCGATATTCACGAGACCGAACGGACTCTTCCACGCAATGCCCACGCCTGTCGAGACAACAGGCGTCAGCGTATCGTCATAGACCGGCGTATATTTCGGCCAGTCCTTCATGGAGGTGTAGCGACGGCGCACGCGCAGGCCATCGAGGCCACCCATATCCACGAAGTAACGCCCCTTGATGCCCATGGCCGAAGCGAATGGAATGGGGAAGTCCACCTGCGCCGAGGCCGTGTACATGAACCGGCCACCAAGGAAGTCCTGCTGCGAATGCATCGGGTTGCCGTCACGCGCGGGAATCGCGTAGCTTCGCGGCCCGACGCCACCATCCATGAAGCCGCGCAGGGAGTTACCACCAAGATAGAAGTTATCGATGATGTCGCTGCGACCACCACCCCAGTTCACGATTTCGCCTGCGCCGCCACGGAAGCTGACGGTCCATTCATGGTTGCCCATCAGGCTGTCGAGCGGAATATAGTAGGCGGCATCGATCTTGCCACGCACATAGCGCTCGTTGCCGCCAATACCCGCGAAGTCACCGCCCACACGTACCACGAAACCTTTATGCGGCTGCTGTCGCCGGTCGCGTGTATCGTATGTCAGGGTGGTACTCAGCTGCGACAGCAGCGACCAGCCGGACTGATCCTGCACGTAATACGACGAATCCGACCATGTATCGTCCACCTGCCGGTCGGTCAGCGTATAGTTCCACGACTGCGAAAGGTGGTTGTTGTAGGAATAACCCATGCGCAACGTGATGCCATACCGGCCTTCAGAATAGCTCTGATAGGTCATGTAATGGTTCTGCATGCCGAAGATGTCGATACCGGCCACGAGGTTGCGGTTGAGGAAATACGGGTCGGTCAGCGAGATGTCGGCCTGGTCTTCATAATAGGCGGCGGTGCCGGTAAAGCCGGCGTCGATGCCGGTGCCGAGCAGGTTATGCTGTTTGAGGCCAAGGTTGCCGAGCACGCCAGCATCGGTTGAATAACCGCCGCCGAGCGAGAACTCGCCGGTGGGCTTTTCCACCACGTCTGCCGAGATGTTGACCTTGTCCGGCGCGGAACCCGGGGTCTGGTCGATCGACACGGTCTTGAAGAAGCCGAGGTCTTCAAGAATCATCTTGGAATACTTGCGGTCGAGCGGGGTGTACGGGTCGCCTTCGGCCATGGGCAACTGGCGGCGGATCACCTTGTCCTCGGTAATGGTGTTGCCGTTGATGTCGATGCGCTCGACATACATCCGCGGCCCTTCGCTGATGTCGAACAGCAGGTTGACGGTGCGCTTTTCAGGGTTGCGGGCAATTTCGGGATGCACCATGGCGAAGGGGTAACCCTTGCCCTGCAGCAGTTCCTGCATGTTGGTGGCGTTATGCTGGATCGCGCTGCCGTCGTACCACTGCCCGTGAAAGAGCGAGATGTATTTCTTCATCGAATCCGCCGAGACATGCCGCAGCGAAGACTGCACGCTCATCTTGTTCAGGCGGTAGCGCGGGCCTTCTTCCATCGTATAGGTGATGTAGAAGCTCTTGCGATCCGGCGAGAGTTCACCCGTGGCGTTCTTGACCTGGAAATCGACAAAGCCGTTCTTCAGGTAGAAACGATGCAGCAGCTCGGCATCATATTTGATGCGGTCGGGGTTGTACTGGTCGCTTGAGGCAAAGAAGCGGTACCACGCCGTCTCCTTTGACGAGACGATGCCCGCGAGCTGCGCGCTGCTGAACGACTTGTTGCCAACGAACGTGACCTTCTTGATCAGGGTCTTCTGCGCTTCGTTGATATGGAAGATCACATCCACCCGGTTATGCGCGAGCCGGATGATCTGGGGGGTGACGGTGGCGGCGTAACGCGCCTTCTCGGCATAGACGGCCAGGATTTTCTGGCGGTCGGCCGAGATGCCCTGCGGTGAGTACACCGCGCGCGGGCGCAGCGAGATGACCTTGGTCAGGTCCTCATCCTTGGCGGCGTGATTGCCCTCGAACACGATGCGATTGACGATCGGATTCTCGACCACATGCACTTCAAGCACGTTGCCCACGCGCTTGAGCGTTACATCATGGAACAGGCCGGTGGCGTAGAGAGTCTTGAGAGAACGGTCGAGCAGATCCTGATTGAACCGGTCACCGGGCTGCACGACCATGTAGGACAGGATGGTGCTGGTCTCGATCCGGCTGTTGCCCTTGATGTCAACCGCCTCGATCGGGTCCTCCAGCGGGGGAGGCTTGATCGCCTCGACCTGCGGGGCCTGCGCGTCTTCCCCGCCGCCTGGCGCTTCCTCTCCACCGAATGGCGTGTTCTGTGCCGCTTCATCCTGTGCGTAGGCGCCAGCGGTCCAGAACAGCGGCACAACGCAGACAGACGCAAGCAGCGCTGAACGTTTACTCGACAATATCGCTATTCCTCACCACTCGGCATGCGGATCAGCCATGCATTAAGACCGGATGGAGGGCCGGCTCCCTTCCTGTCATGTATCAGTCTTGGTGGCGCACCTATCCGATATACACCACAATGTGCAAGCACTTGTATCACTCAGTGCACCTTACCCGTGTCCAGCGCGCGAGGCGAGCCACTGAAACAGCCCAAAATGTGACAGATCGTTAAATGTTGAAAACAGGAACAGTCCGGCAATAAGGGCAAAGCCAACCTGAAAGCTGACCTCCTGCACCCGGCGCGAAACCGGTCGCCCCAGAATAGCCTCAAAAATATAAAATACCAGCCGCCCGCCATCAAGAATCGGCACCGGAAACAGGTTGATCAGCCCAAGGTTGATTGACAGCAGCGCCATGAAGGAAACGAGGCTCGCCACCCCGTACTGCGCTACCTGCCCCGACATCTGGGCAATGCGCAGCGGGCCGCCAAGATCCTTGGCGCTGTGCTTGCCGGTAATCATCTGCCACAGCCCGTCGAGCGTCTGGACCGAGACGTTCCACGTTTCCTTCACCGCCGAGATAAAGGCGCCCGGCAGGGATTGCGGCCTGCCCATATCAACCGCGAAGACGACGCCAAGCTGACCGTGCGGCGTACCGCCCTTTTCCGTCACGCTACCGATATGGATGGGCAGTGTGCTGTCACCGCCATTGCGGTGAATGCCCAGCGTGGTGTCCACGTCCGGCAGGCCGCTTACAAAGCTGCGCAGGTCGGTCGCGTCACGCACCGCATGGTCGCCCACGCGCGTAATCACGTCGCCCTTTTCCACTCCGGCTGCCGCAGCCGAACTTCCCGGCGCCACCATATCAACCTGATTGAGCACATGGGGCTGGCCAGACGTGGCGAACAGCCCGGTAAACAGCACGATGGCAAGCAGGAAATTAAAGACCGGCCCCGCCAGGATCACGATGGCCCGCGAGCCGACCGGCTTGTCATGAAAGGTGCGCCCGGGCTGCCATGCGGCCTTCTGTTCCTCGGTCGCGTCTTCCGGGCCTTCGAATCCATGCGGGCGCACGTAGCCGCCAAGCGGCACCGGACACAGCCGCCATTCCGTACCCACGCTGTCATGCCAGCGCAGCAGCGGGCGGCCGAAGCCGATCGAAAACACCTCGACATGCACGCCACGCCAGCGGGCGGCAAGATAGTGACCAAGTTCGTGGATGAAGACCAGCACTCCCAACACAAGGGAGAACGCCAGAAGGGTCCGGATCAGATCATGCATGAATGCTAAGCTATCCCCCGATGGCCGCCGTGACCATCCACAATCACATCATGCCGCGCGAGCAGCAGTACGCAGGCGGGCGACGCGACGGGCCTCGCCATCCCAGTGCAGGACTTCTTCCAGCGTATCCGCGCGCTGCGGCCCGATGGACTGCATCACGTCCTCGACGATGCGGGCAATATCGAGAAAGCCGATCTCACGCTTGAGGAAGGCCTCGACCGCAATTTCATTCGCCCCTGACAGGATGGCGGGCATGGCGCCGCCCGCGCGCAGGGATTCGCGCGCAAGGCGCAGCGCGGGGAAGCGGACCTCGTCAGGCGCTTCAAAATCAAGCCGCGCCAGGGCCGCAAGGTCGAGCCGGGGCGAGTTGGTGGGCATGCGCTTAGGCCAGGCCAGCGTATGGGCAATGGGGATGCGCATGTCGGCCGAGCCAAGCTGGGCCACGATGGAGCCATCGGTATACTGCACCATGCCATGCACCACCGATTGCGGATGCACGACCACGCCGAGCCTGTCCTCGGTCACGTTGAACAGGCGGGCAGCCTCGATCAGTTCCAGCCCCTTGTTGAACATGGTGGCGGAATCGATGGTGATCTTGGCCCCCATGGTCCAGGTCGGGTGCTTGAGCGCGGCTTCAAGCGGGGCTTTTTCCATTTCCTCCAGCGTGGCGCGGCGGAACGGGCCGCCCGACGCGGTGAGGATGATCTGCTCGACCTCATCGGCCTGCTTGTCGGCCATGGACTGGAATACGGCGTTATGCTCGGAATCGACCGGCAGCAGCGTCGCTCCCGCATCGGCCACGGCCTTGAGCATGACATCGCCCGCGCAGACCAGTGCTTCCTTGTTGGCAAGGGCCACGGCATTGCCGTTCTTCACCGCCGCCAGCGTGGGCTCAAGGCCGGTTGCCCCTGTAATGGCCGCCATGGTCCAGTCAACCGGCAGGCTTGCCGCCTCGATCACGGCGCTGCGGCCACCAGCCGTCTCGATATCCGTGCCTGCCAGCAGGGTTTCCAGTTCCGGCAGCAGGCTTTCATCGGCAATGACCGCGCGGCGCGCGCCCAGAGCACGGGCCTGCTCGGCCAGCTTGGCCACATTGCGGCCGCCCACAAGCGCGCCTGTGCTGAACTGCCCGGGCGCCTGCAGCAGCAGGTCTACCGTGGAGCAGCCAATGCTGCCCGTACTGCCCAGAACGGAAACTGTCTTCATTGCAACCTTATTCCCCAAAACGTCCCATGGCCGGGGCCATGACTTCAGTGCTGGCCCACATACCAGAAAGCCGCGCGCCCTGCCGCCCCCAAAGACAGCAGGGCCGCCATGGGAGCCGCGACCAGCAGCCCGTCAAAACGGTCGAGCAGGCCGCCATGGCCGGGCAGGATGGTGCCCGAATCCTTTACGCCGCGCGCCCGCTTGAGCGCGCTTTCCGCCAGGTCGCCCACCTGGGCCGAAAGGGCGATCACCCCGCCAAATACCGCCCCGCGCCACAGCACGCCCGGCTGGGCCGCGGGCATGAGGCCTGCGATCAGCATGCCGCCCAGCACCGCGCACACAAGGCCGCCGATGGAGCCGGACCAGGTCTTGGCGGGTGAAATGCGCGGCGCCAGCCTGGGCCCGCCAAACAGGCGGCCCGTCATATAGGCCCCGGTATCGCTCAGCGCCACGCAGGATACGACAAACAGGACCACGCCCGCCCCCGGGTCGCTCATGGTGCGCAGCCACAGAAGCGACAGCCCGGCACAGCCAATGGCCACCTGCCCCGCCCCGAGTGCGGGGCCAAGAACGAGACCCGCCGCCATGACCAGCAGCGCGCCCCACCACTGCCCGGCTACAGCGGCAATACCGATGCAGGCGGCCCATGCCACGCAGAGCTGGCCGCGCCGCGTCTCGCGCCCGAAGCCGAACATCCGCGCCCATTCGGCCGCCATGCCCGCCATGGCCAGCACGATCATCGCACCATAAAGCAGGCCGCCATACCACACGCACAGCCCGGCGCACGGTATCAGCACCGCAGCCGACAGCACGCGCGCGCGCAGGTCTTTCCAGTTACCGGATTTTACAGGCGTGGCGGAGGCCACAGCGCCTTCACGCCGGTCTTGCACCGAATCGCCTTTCACGCCGCGAATAGATCTCGAGCACGGTATCAAAATGCGCTTCGTCAAAATCCGGCCAGGGCGTGTCGAGAAAAACCAGTTCAGCATAGGCCGACTGCCACAGCAGGAAGTTCGAAAGCCGACTCTCGCCACTGGTGCGCACCACCAGGTCGGGGTCCGGCATGCCCGCGGTCAGCAGGGCGCTGGCAAAGACGGATTCATCAATCTCGTCAGCCGCGATATCGCCCCGCGCCACGGCCTGCGCCATGCGGGCCGCCGCCTGCACGATATCCGCCCGCCCGCCGTAAGAGAGTGCAAGAACCAGCACCAGCCGGTCATTGCCCATGGTCACCTGCTCGGCGCGCCGCGCTTCTTCCTGAATGTCAGGGGGGAAGCGCGTCAGGTCGCCGATGATGCGCAGCCGCACGCCTTCGCGCGACAGCTCGGCCACCTTGTGGCGCAGGTAGTAGCGCAGCAGCCCTGTCAGGTCAGCGACCTCCCCGGGCGTGCGCCGCCAGTTTTCGGATGAAAAGGCATAAAGCGTAAGCCACTTCACGCCCCGCTTGATGGCCACCGTAACAGTACGCTGCACCGCCTCCGCCCCGGCACGATGGCCCGCAAGCAGCGGCAGCCCCCGCGTGTTGGCCCAGCGCCCGTTGCCATCCATGATGATGGCAACATGCTCGGGCAGGCACGCAGCGCCTGCAACCGGATGATCTGACCCGGACAAGACCTGATCGTCCTCCTTAGTCATGCGCGATAGGGGGTGGGGAGAGCGGGGGCAGGATGCACGGACGGGTCAGACCTGCTTGATCTCGCGTTCTTTTTCAGCCAGCAGGTCGTCCACGCGCCTGACGTACTGGTCCGTCAGCTTCTGGATCGCGTCAGACCATGTCTTTACGTCATCCTCGCTGATGTCGCCTGCCTTCTCCAGCTTCTTGGTCTGGTCCATGCCATCGCGGCGCACGCCACGCACGGCAATCTTGCCGTTCTCGGCATATTTGCCAGCGGCGCGGGCCAGTTCGTTGCGGCGTTCTTCCGTCAGCTGCGGAATGGGCACGCGCACGGTCTGGCCATCGGCCGCCGGGTTCAGCCCCAGCCCCGCATCGCGGATCGCGCGCTCGACAGCGCCCACCAGCGTACGGTCCCAGACCTGCACGGTCAGCATGCGCGCCTCGGGCACGGCAATGGAGCCGACCTGGGTCAGCGGCACTTCGCCGCCATAGGCTTCAACCCGCACCGGCTCCAGCAGGGCCGGGCTGGCGCGGCCCGACCGCAGGCCCGCGAAATCACGGCGCAGGCTTTCGATGGCGCCGTCCATGCGGCGGGTCAGATCCGCCAGCAAACTTTTCTGATCGACAGACACTGTGGCCCTCCTCCTAATAATCAATCCATCGCCCGTCAGGCCTGCGCCCCGGGCACGGCGTGCTTCAGTCCGCCGCCACGATGGTGGTAAAACGCCCCTCGCCCCGCATCACGCGCGAGAAGGGTTCCTGCCCGTGAATGTTGAAGACCACGATGGGCAGGCGGTTCTCGCGCGCCAGGCTGATGGCGGCTGCATCCATGACATTGAGGTCATTGGCCAGCACATCGCGATAGGTCAGGGTGTCGTAACGCGTGGCATCGGGATGCTTGCGCGGGTCGGCGGAATATACGCCATCGACCTGCGTGCCCTTGAACAGGGCGTCGCATTCCATCTCGGCCGCCCGCAGCGCGGCCCCCGTATCGGTGGTGAAGAACGGGTTGCCCGTGCCTGCGGCGAAGATCACCACACGCCCCTTTTCCATGTGCCGCACGGCGCGGCGGCGGATATAGGGCTCGGCGATGGAGGACATGTGAATGGCCGTCATGACCCGCGTGGGCACGCCATGCCGCTCGAGCGAGTTCTGCATGAGCAGCGCGTTGATCACGGTGGCCAGCATGCCTGCGTAATCGCCCTGCGCGCGGTCCATGCCGCGTGCTGCTGCCGCCACCCCACGGAAGATGTTGCCACCTCCGATGACAAGGCACACCTCGACCCCGGTCCGCGCCACGGCCGCCACGTCCACCGCAATGGCGTCAACCGTTGCCGGATCAACGCCGTAAGATCCGCTCCCCATCAGGGCCTCGCCTGACACCTTGAGCAGAACACGCTTGTATGACGGAGCGGGGGTTTTGACGGGCTGGGTCATTGGGCCTCGGAACAGGTCAGGCAAACAGGACTAGGGACGGGCAGGCCGCCCGGCCATGCCCTGTCATATAGACGGATGCCCCCCCCCACAAGCCGATGATGCCGCTCTTTTAAGGATTCAGGAAATGTCATCCAGGCCGATGGCCCGCAGGCGGGCGCGCTCCTCGTCCCATCCCGCGCGTTCCTTCACATTGAGGAAAAGGTGGCACGTACGCCCCAGAAGGCGGCCAAGTTCGCGCCGCGCCTTCTCGCCAATGGCGCGAATCCGGCTGCCGTGCTCACCGATCAGGATCGCCTTGTGCGAGGCGCGCGTGACATAGATCGTCACCTCGATGCGCACCGAGCCATCAGGGCGCTCCTGGAAGCTTTCCGTCTCCGCCGTAGCGGCATAGGGCACTTCCTGGTGGGTCTGCAAAAAGACCTGCTCACGCACCATCTCGGCGGCCAGCAGGCGGTCGGGCAGGTCGGTCAGGTCATCTTCGGGGTAGAGATAGGGGCCTTTGGGCAGTTCGGCGGCCAGGCGGTCGAGCAGGTCGTCCACCCCCTCGCCCGAGCGCGCGCTGACCATGAACACATGCTCGACCGGCAGGATGGACGAAAGCTCCGCCGTGAGCGGCAAAAGCGCATCGCGCTTCACGAGGTCGGTCTTGTTGAGCACCAGCCACAGCCTGCGCTTCTGTTCGGCCAGGCGGGTGGCGATCGCACGCAGCGCATCGGTCATGCCCGCGCGGGCATCGACGATGAGCAGCGTGATGTCGGCATCTTCCGAGCCGGTCCAGGCGGCGGCGACCATGGCGCGGTCGAGCTTGCGCCTGGGCTGGAAGATGCCCGGCGTATCGACGAGCAGCATCTGGGTCGTGCCGCGCATGAGAATGCCCAGCACCCGAAAGCGCGTGGTCTGCGCCTTGGGGCTGACGATGGACAGCTTGGTGCCCGCCATGCGGTTGAGCAGCGTGGACTTGCCCGCATTGGGCGCGCCCACAATGGCCACGAAACCGCAGCGTGTCGTATGATCAGTATTCTGGCCGGTCATTGTCCCTGCCCTTTACGGTTCGTGGTGATGGCGGCCTGGCTGTCCACGCCCAGCTGGCGCAGCAGGTCCGATGCGGCATCGCTTTCAGCCGCGCGCTTGCTGCCTGCAATGCCCTGGCCGGTCTTGCCCTGCGCATCAACCGCAATGACAAAGCGCGGCGCGTGCGATGGGCCGTCCGATGAAACGACACGGTATTGCGGCAGTGGCAGCCCGCGTCCGAGCACCCATTCCTGCAGCGCCGTCTTGGGGTCCTTGGGCGGGCGGGCCTGGGCTACGATGGCGTCGCGCCACATGCGCCGCACGAAAGCGCGGGCCGGGTCGAGCCCGCCATCAAGATAGAGCGCGCCGAGCAGCGCCTCGACCGCGTCGGCCAGCACGGTGGCCATCTGCCGCACGCCCGCGCGCGCTTCATGCTCGGCCACGTCCAGCGCCGACTGCAGCTTCATTTCATGAGCCACCTGCGCCAGCACCGTGCGCGAGACCAGATGGGCATGCCGCGGGCCAAGCGCGCCTTCCTGTTCATCGGGAAAGCGCTCGAGCAGCCATTCGGCCATGACCAGCCCGAGCACCCGGTCGCCTATGAACTCAAGGCGCTCGTTCGATCCCGCCCCGCGCCTGGCCACGCTGAGGCGCGTGCGGCGGTTGCCGCTGCGCTCATGCGCCGCCGAGCGGTGCGTCAGCGCGCGCAGCAGCAGCTCGGGGCGGGTGAAGTGATAGTCCAGGCACGCCTCCAGCCGCCTGATCTCGGCCGCGGGAACGCGCTCGGCCTCCATGATCAGTGCACCCCCATGAACAGGCGGCCCCAGCGGATCTCGGTGGGCCAGTACCACACCTGCCAGAACGGATGCGCGTTATCGACGGACATGAAGATCCACTTCGCCTGCCCCACCAGGTTTTCCATCGGCACGAAACCGAGATCCTGCGGTTCATCGCCCATGAAGCGGCTGTCGGCGCTGTCATCGCGGTTGTCGCCCATGGCGAAGAAGTAGCCCGGCGGCACGACATATTCCGGCGTGTCGTTCTTGCCGCCCTCATCGGTCAGCTTCAGGATATCATGCGCCACGGGGCCACGGCCGCCGCTGCCGGGCAGGATCTCGCGGTAGCGGTCGCCTTCCATGCGGGTGCGGTGCTCGTCGATGGCGGCATAATCGCCTTCAGCCTCGCGGGGCACCTCGGTGCCATTGAGGTAGAGCCTGCCCTCGCGCATCTGCACCGTATCACCCGGCAGGCCAACGATGCGCTTGATGTAGTCGATCGAGGTATCCTTGGTGAAGCGGAACACCGCCACGTCACCCCGATGGGGCATGCTGCCAAAGATGCGCCCCTCGAACAGGTTGGGCGCGCCCGGCAGCGCGAAATGCGAGTAACCATAGCTGTATTTGGCCACCCACACGTAATCACCCACCTGCAGCGTCGGGATCATGGAGCCGGACGGAATGTTGAACGGCTCGAACAGCACCGTGCGCACGGTCAGCGCCAGCACGCCCGCTATGACCACGGTGCGCACGAGTTCCATCAGCCCGCCGGGGCGGCGTTCGGTCTCGGCCTGCGAGAGAATTGTCTTGTTATCGTCCATTGGCATGTCTGTATCTTCAATCCGGCTCTGGCATCGACCGGACAGGCTGCGCCGGACGAATAACGTGCGGATCAAGCCCACGCACGCCCTGCCTGTCAAGCATTGCCCAAGGGCAGCGTGCGGGCATCAGGCCGTGGCCGCCTTCTCCGCCACGATCATGACCTGGGCAAAGGCATAGGGGTGCTCATCGGTCATGGTCAGGAATATCCGCGCTTCGTGGCCTGCGGGCAGCAGGGCCTCAAGCCGTGCGCGCGCCCCGCCCGAAAGCCGCATGACCGGCTGACCACCGGGCAGGTTCTCCACGCCAAGATCGCTATGGAACACACCACGGGCAAAGCCGGTGCCCAGCGCCTTGGCGCAGGCCTCCTTCGCCGCCCAGCGCTTGGCGTAGGTGCCCAGGCGCGCATTGCCCTGCCTGCGCGCGGCCGCCTGCTGCTCGCGCTCCGTAAACACCCGGGTGATGAAGCGCGCACCGTGCCGGGCGAGAACCGTCTCGATCCGCCGCGCATCGCACAGATCCGAGCCGATGCCGATCAGCATTGCCTGACTAACCCCTTGCCCGTTCAACCTGCACCACGCCCTTGGCGGCACGCAGCGCCACCATGATGGCGGTCAGGTGCCGCAGGTCACGCACCTCGATATCGGCAAGGATCTCCATGAATTCAAGCTGACGGTTGACGATGCGCAGGTTCATCATCACACCTTCATGCTTGGCGGCGATATTGGTCAGCGTGGCCAGCATGGCGGGCTCGTTGGCCGTGACCACGCTCAGCCGCCCGGTATGGTGGCCGGTGGCGTTGCGCGCGATCAGGTCGTAATCCCAGTCGAGGTCCATGAACCGCTCGGGGGTGGCGGCGAAGGTTTCCAGCGTCTGGCAGCCCAGCGTATGCACCGTAATGCCCTTGCCGGTGGAGACGATGCCCACGATCCGGTCACCCGGCAGCGGGTGGCAGCACCCGGCAAAATGCACCGCCATGCCCGCACCCACGCCCGCAAGCGCCATGCCGCCAGCCGCCGGCCTGCGCCGCCCGGGAAGACCGCCACCCAGCGCGCCCCCCGCGGGGGCCCGCATGGACAGGCCGGGCACCATGCGCGGCGCGCGGGGCGCGCGGCGCAGTTCGGGGTAGGCAAGCTGCACCACCTCGCGCGCGGACTGGTTGCCATTACCCACGGCCACGTACAGATCGGCCACGCTTTGCAGTCGCAGGTCCTTGAGCAGGCTGTCGAGCACCTTTTCCGAGCCATCCACCCCTTCCTGCCGGAAGGCCTTGGCCAGCGCCACACGGCCGCTTTCCAGATGGGGCTCGCGCTGCTGGAGCGCGACATGGCGGCGGATGCGCGCGCGCGCCTTGCCGGTGGCGACAAACCGCTCCCACGAGGGCGAGGGCGTGCCGCCGCGCGCGGTCATGATCTCGACCTGATCGCCATTCTGCAACTCGTGGCGCAACGGCATCAGGCGGCCATTGATGCGCGCCCCCACGCAGGTATCGCCCACCTGGCTGTGCACGGCATAGGCGAAATCAACCGGCGTTGCCCCGCGCGGCAGCGAGATCAGCTGTCCCTTGGGCGTGAAGCAGAAGACCTGGTCCTGATAGAGTTCGAGCTTGGTGTTCTCGAGGAACTCGTCCGGGGCAGAAGAATCCTCAAGGATGTCGAGCAGGTCCTGCACCCAGCGCAGGCCCGAGACCACGCCCTTGGTCTTGCCCTGCGCCGCCGCATCGGGCAACTGCTTGTACAGCCAGTGCGAGGCCACGCCGTTCTCGGCCACGTCATGCATTTCCGCCGTGCGGATCTGCACCTCGATCTTCTGGTTGCGCGGGTGGCGAAGCGTCACCCCGGTGTGCAGGCTCTGGTAGCCGTTGGCCTTGGGGGTGGAAATATAGTCCTTGAACCGCCCGGCAATGACCGGATAGGCGGCATGCACCGCACCAAGCGCGATATAGCAGGCCTCACGCGAGGGCACGATGATGCGGAAGGCCATGATGTCGGAAAGCTGCTCGAAGGCGACATTGCGCCGCTGCATCTTTTCCCAGATGGAATAGGGCGTCTTTTCGCGCCCCGTCACCTCCACGCCCTCCAGCCCGGCATCAATGCACAAAGCCTGAAGTTCGCGGCGGATCTCCTCGATGACATCGGCCCCCTGCCCGCGCAGGTAGTTCAGCCGGGCGCGGATGGTGGCCATCGCCTCGGGCTCGAGGGCGGCGAATGACAGGTTCTGAAGCTCGACCTTGACCTTGTCCATGCCGATACGGCCGGCAAGGGGGGCATAGATCTCCATCGTCTCGCGCGCGATGCGCTGCCTGCGGTCAATGCGCTGCACGTAATGCAGCGTACGCATGTTGTGCAGCCGGTCGGCCAGCTTGACGAGCAGCACGCGGATGTCGCGCGACATGGCCAGCACGAGCTTGCGGAAATTCTCCGCCTGCTTGGTGCGATCGGACTGGAGTTCGAGCCGGGTGAGCTTGGTTACGCCATCAACAAGTTCGGCAACCGTATCGCCAAACTGCGCACGCAGCTGCTGCTGCGTCACCCCGGTATCTTCCACCGTATCATGCAGGAGAGCTGTCACGATCGAGGCGGTATCGAGGTGGAAGCCAGCCAGAATATTGGCCACGGCCAGCGGGTGGGTAATGTAGGGGTCGCCGTTATCGCGGGCCTGGCCCTCATGGGCGACCTGGGCCACGGCAAAGGCCCGGCGGATCAAATCCGCATCGGCAGTGGGATCATATGCCTGGATGCGCCGGATCAGCCCCTCGCACGAGAGGGCGCGCTCCCCGCCCTCATGCCGGGCGGGAAGGGTGGCCGCAGGCGCGGCCACGCCACCCGTGACAGGCACGGGGAGGGAGGAAGATGTGGTTTCCGATCCGGTCGGGTCAGTCACCTTCCACCCTTTCGTCAGAGATTAACGGCCCCGTCCGCTCAGGGCCGACTCAACCGATGCCTCGAGTTCTTCAGCCGACATGCCGCCCGTGGAATGGCGGGCCTCTTCCTCGGCCGAGACATCCTGCAGGCCGAAGATGTTCTGCTCGGTCGGGATCAGGTCGACCACTTCCTCATCGGCAGGCTCCGGCTCGGGCGCACGGGCAAGCGAGCGCACGAGATCGCTGCGGATCTGCTCGAGGTTAATGGTCTGGTCCGCGATCTCGCGCAGGGCGACAACGGGGTTCTTGTCGTTATCGCGGTCAATCGTCATTTCCTCACCGCGCGACAGGGCGCGGGCGCGCTGGGCTGCCAGCAGCACCAGTTCAAAACGATTGGGAACCCGCTCAACGCAGTCCTCGACAGTGACGCGTGCCATCAGGCCTGAACTCCGGTTGTTAAATAGGTGTGTTGATAAGAATTTACCTTATTACGCCCCTGCCTGTCGTGATGCAAGCCTTATGCGGGGCCTCCCACCCCTTCCGGCTCCGCCATGCGCGCGATGGCCTGCCCCGCGACACCGGGCAGGAAGGCGTCGATCCCCTGCCCTGTCACCGGGTCGCGCCAGTCAGGCATGACATCGCGCAGCGGCAGCAGCACGAAAGCGCGCTGCGTTGCGCGCGGGTGGGGCAGGATGGGATCGGGCGCCTTACGCACCAGCGCACCCATGGAGATGATGTCGAGATCAAGCGGGCGGGGAGCGTTGACCACCGTGCGCCTGCGCCCGGCAGCAGCCTCGATGGCGTGCAGCCGCTCCAGCAGCCAGGCCGGGTCCACATCGCCCGCCATGCGCACGACTCCGTTCACATAAGGGGGCTGGCCCGAAGGGGGCACCGGCGCGCTCTCGTACCATGCCGAGACACCGACCACCGAAAGGCCGGGGATACGGGCCAGTTCACCCACCGCCCACAGGCAGGTCATGGCCGCAGTTTCACCACTTTCCCGTGGCAGATTGGCGCCGACCGCAATAAAGGTGTCTGGGATGCAGGAGATGGATTGCGGCATTTTCATCTGGAAACTATGGTCCGGTAGCCTGCGCTCGGTTAGTAATCCGGTCGTCAGGGAACTTATGTAAGGATATCCACTTCTATATAACTGGACAGATTGTTGTAACACAACTTCCCCATCATAATAAAATACATGCCAGTCGAAATTTAACACGATCGCAACATATTCACTTTCTTGTTTCAGGGACTGAACACAAATGTTTTTTCAACCCGAGGAACGGCTCTGCCTTTTTATTGATGGCACCAGCCTGTATTCCGCATCACGTAACCTTGGTTTCGAGGTTGATTACCGCAAGCTGCTGCAATTCTTCCGCTCGAAGTCCAACGTATTGCGGGCCTATTATTATTCCGCCGTGCTTGATACCGAGGAATACTCTCCCCTCAAGCCATTGACAGACTGGCTCGTCTATAACGGCTATTCCCTCGTGACCAAGAACGCGCGCGAGTTCATCGACCATAACGGCCGCCGCCGCGTGCGGGGCAACATGGATGTGGAACTCGCAGTGGACATGATGGAAATGGCGCCGCGCATCGACCATGCCGTGCTCTTCAGCGGTGATTCCGATTTCCGCCGCCTGCTCGAATCCGTGCAGCGCCAGGGCGTGCGCACCACCGTGGTCGGCTCGATCAAGACCACGCCGCCGCTGATTGGCGATGAACTGCGCCGCCAGGCCGACCAGTTCGTCGAGCTGGCCGACATCGCCACCCACTTCATGCGCCGCCACCTTGAAAACCGCCCGCCCCGCCACAACGCGCCCCCGCCGGTGCGCCACCCGGCGGACCAGATGAGCGAGCAGGACGGCGACTGATACAAAAAACCCGCCCGGACCTTGGTCCGGGCGGGTTTTTACACAAATGGGTTTTGAAAGGCGCGATACGCTCTCAGCCCTCAAGCTGCAGGGCATTACGGGTGCGCTCGCGCACCTGCGCGCACAAGGCCGCATCCTGCCCGAGCTTCGTGCCGTAAGAGGGCACCATCTCACGCAGGCGCGCCTCCCACTGCGGCAGGCGGTCGGCAAAACAGCGCTGTAGCACCGTAAGCATGATGGGAGCCGCGGTGGAGGCACCGGGCGACGCGCCGAGCAGCCCCGCGATGGACCCGCCGCCGCCGGTCACGACCTCCGTGCCGAACTGCAATACGCCGCCTTTTTTCGCGTCTTTCTTGATCACCTGCACGCGCTGGCCTGCGGTAATCAGTTCCCAGTCCTCCTTGCGGGCGGTGGGCACGAAGTCGCGCAGCGCCTTGAGCCGGTCCTCGTTGGACTGCATGACCTGCTGGATCAGGTATTTGGTCAGCGGCATGTTGTCGCGCGCGACCGCCATCATCGCCCCGATATTGTCCATGCGGATGGAGCGCGGCAGGTCCAGCCAGGACCCCTGTTTGAGGAACTTGGTCGAGAACCCGGCATAGGGGCCAAACAGCAGCCCCTGCCTGCCATCGATCACGCGGGTGTCGAGATGCGGCACCGACATGGGCGGCGCGCCGACCGAGGCCTTGCCATACACCTTGGCGTGATGCTGGCGCACCACATCGGGGTTGGTGCAGCGCAGGAACTGCCCGCTGACGGGAAAGCCGCCAATGCCACGGGCTTCGGGGATGCCACTTTTCTGGAGCAGGTGCAGCGCGCCGCCGCCTGCGCCAACAAACACGAATTTGGCGCGCACCTTGCGCTCGCCCCCGCCATGCATGGCGCGGACCGCGATGTCCCACTGCCCGTCGGCCGTGGGCGTCAGGTCCTCGACCTCATGGGCGAGGTTGAGGTCAAAGCCGGGCTTGCTGGCCAGCAGGTCGATCAGGCGGTGGGTCAGCGCGCCGAAATTCACGTCCGTGCCCGCCGGGTGCCATGTCGCGGCCAGGGGCTGGCCGGGGGCACGGTCCTGCATGACCAGCGGCATCCACTGGCGCATCTGGCCTTCATCGGTGCTGAACGACATGCCCTCGAACAGCGGGTGCTGCTGCAGGGCGGCGTAACGGCGGCGCAGGAAATCGACATTCTCCGCCCCCCACACAAAGCTCATGTGCGGAATGGGGTTGAGGAAGTCACGCGGGGAGGCGATCTGCCCGGTCTCGACAAGGTAGGACCAGAACTGGCGTGAAACCTGAAAGGCTTCGTTCACGTTCACGGCCTTGGAGATATCCACCGTGCCATCGGGGCGCAGGGGGGTGTAATTCAGCTCGCACAGGGCGGAATGGCCGGTGCCCGCGTTGTTCCAGCCATTCGAGCTTTCCAGCGCCACATCATCAAGCCGCCCGAACAGGGCGATGGACAGGCCGGGCTCAAGCTGGCGCAGCAGGGCGCCGAGCGTTGCACTCATGATTCCACCACCAATCAGGACCACATCGTAAGTGGAGGCGGATGAGGGATTCGAGGTCATGGCATTCTCCGGATCGGCATCGGAAACCCGCTGCGTGACTGTTCATCGGCTGGACCGGGCAGCCCGCCCGGCGGCGCGGGACACCCGGCCTGATTACATTCATGTTGGCGCCGGTGGCACCCGGCGCGCCGGCCCCATGCACAATGGGCAACCGGACTGTCAGCCCTTTCCTTGCCACCATGTGCGCCGGGGCGCTGCATCATCTCTACGCGAGGACGCCATATTCCCGCCCCAATGGCCCCCGCCCGTTCGCCCCCGCGCGGGTGAAAAAACCGGCCCGCGCGCAGGCGCCAGCCTTCCCTACACGCATCGCGGCGCGCCGTCATCCGCACTGATCCATGCATGTGGCCGGAGTCCCGCCATAGCCGCGGCGGATCATCACCGCCGCCACCATGCATGACAGCACGCGCACCGCCACCGGGTCGGCCCGGCTGGTCAGGATGACCGGCACGCGCATGCCCATGACAATGCCCGCCGCGCGCGCCTGCCCGATGAAGGTCATCTGCTTGGCCAGGATGTTGCCCGCCTCAAGATCGGGCACCACCAGAATATCCGCCAGCCCCGCCACGGGCGAGACAACGCCCTTGCAGCGCGCGGCTTCGGGGCTGACGGCGTTATCGAGGGCGAGTGGCCCATCCACCACGGCCCCCGTGATCTGCCCACGTTCGGCCATCTTGCACAGCACCGCCGCATCAAGCGTGGAGGGGAGCGCGGGGTTGACCATCTCCACCGCCGAGAGCAGCGCCACCTTTGGCTGTGGCAGGCCCAGCATATGGGCGAGGTCGATGCTGTTCTGCACGATATCGCGCCGGGATTCGAGATCGGGCGCGATATTGACCGCGCCATCGCTCACCAGCAGCACGCGCGGAGCCTGCGGGGCATCGAGCACATAGACATGGCTCATGCGCCGGGCCGTGCGCAGCCCGCCCTCATGGTGGCCAAGTTCATGCAGGAAAATGCGCGAATGCAGCGAGCCCTTCATCAAGGCCGCCACCGCGCCATCACGCGCCATGCGCACGCCCTGCCGGGCGGCTTCCTCCGCCGTGGGCAGGTCGATGAAGGCGCAGCCCGCAAGCGACACGCCCGACGTGGTGGCCAGCTGACGGATCTGCGCCTCGGGGCCGATCAGCACCGGCTGGGCCAGCTTGTTACGCGCCACCTCGGCCACGGCCTCGAGGGCTGGCAGGCTGCATGGATAGACCACGCCCAGCCGCATGGGGGCATGGCCGGACAGGGTAAGGGCCAGATCATCAAAAAAACGCAGGCTACGCATCATGCCTTCTTTCGGGTTGCGGGCAGGGCCTGCTCCCCTGATGCCACAGCCCCCCGTATCCGCCTGCCATCATCTTTATGCGAGGGCGCAACCAGCCCCCGCGCCGCATGACACAGATGTGACCACTGGCCATCCCGGTTTGCGGGCACGCCGCCACGGCCACCGCCGTTCAGGCCAGTGAGCCGCCAGTGAGCCGCCCGATGGCCTGCTTCACCCGCGCAACAGCACGGCCAATGCCCCCCCGTGACAGGCCATGCACCCCTCATGCATGCTGGGCGCAATACGGACGCGGGCCTGAACGGCGTCCGCCATGACCAAGGAGAGTATCCATGTCCACCGCTTCCCTTATCGGTTTTGTAGGCTTTGGCGCCATGGCGTCGCGCATGGGGGCCAACCTGGCCAGGGCGGGCTACCGGCTCGTGGCCTATACCCCTTCGGGCAAAGGGGGCGATGGCAGCACGCGCTTCGTGCCCACACCGCGCGCGCTGGCGCAGGAGGCGGATATCGTGATCGTGTGCGTGCCCGATGACGAGGCGCTCGAAGCCTCGCTGCAGGGCGCGGATGGCGTGCTGGCAGGCATGAAGCCCGGCGGCCTGCTCATCAATACCAGCACTGTCGCCCCGGAGACCTCCGTGGCCCTTGCCGCGCAGGGCAAGGCGCTGGGGCTGACCGTGATCGACGCGCCCGTGGCCGGCAGCACGCCAGAGGCGGAATCCGGCAATCTGGTCGTGCTCGCGGGCGGCACGGCAGAAGAGATCAGCCGCGCCCAGCCGGTGTTTGACGCCATTGGCCGCCTGACCATCCACGCAGGCCCCGCAGGCAGCGGCTCGAAGCTGAAACTCGTCATCAACGGCATCATGGGGGCCACGCTGGCCGTGGTGGCCGAAGGCGTGACCTATGGGCTGGCGGCGGGGCTGGAGCGCGATATGCTGTATGACGCGCTCGATGCGGTGCCCGTCATCTCACCGCACCACAAGCGCAAGCTCAAGGCCGCGAAGGCGGGGGATTTCAGCCCGCAGTTCCCTACCCGCCTCATGCAGAAGGACATGCGCCTGCTGCTGACCGATGGCGCCCGGCAGATGGCCCCGCTGCCCGCCATGGCCGCCGCCACCCAGAGCCTGTCGCTCACCCGGCGGCGCCACCCCAACGAGGATTATTCCGCCCTGTTCGCCGTGATGGAAGCCATGGTGGCCAACACGCCCTGAACCCCGCCTAGATCCGCCCGCGCACCATCGCGGCCATGACCGCCAGCCTGTCACCCACGCCACGCGGCGGGGGGCTGGCGGCGGGTGTTGCGCGGGCCTTCATATCGCGCAGGCCGAGTGCTGCGGGCAGGCTTGCCGCAAGGGCCGGGCGCGGCAGGCGTGCGCCCGCACGCGCCTGCGCCAGCCAGTCCCGTCCCTGCTGGCGCAGTTCCATGCGCAGGGCCTCGATCTGGCCGGGACTGGCCTGCCCGGTACGCAGCCCGTCGCGCGTAAGACCCACGTCAGCCAGCATGTCATCAGGCAGCGGGCAGCGGCCTGTGGCCAGCACGGCAGGCAGGTAGCGCACCAGTGCGCCCACCCCGTACACCCCGCCATACAGGCGCACCCGCTCCAGCACCGGGCCAGCCTCAACCCCTGCCGCCATGGCCATGGCCACCTGCACGCCACCCGCGCCCGCCAGCATTTCCGCCCGCCAGCGTTCGCGGTCAGGCAGGCCATCGAGTTCATTTTCGCGGGCCGTGATGATGGCCTCGATCGTGTCGCGCCGCACCCGCCCTGCGGCCAGCAGGCCAAGCAGGGCGCGGGCGGTCTCGTGGCGCTGGGCGTTGCCGCTTTCCACCACGTCGCGCCACCATTGCAGGCGGATCAGCCCCGCCATCGGCCCCGCCACCGACCACGAGGCCGGGGTGGCCACGGCGCGCACGCATTCATGGTTGAAGGCGATCAGCACCATGGCATTGGCCCTTGCCGCGGCAGGCAGGAACAGCGCGCAGAAGAAGCGGTCCGGATCAGCCGCGCGGGCGGCGTGCAGCATGGACACGCCATCGTGCGCGGTGCGGGATGCATCCATCGGGCCGGTCATGGCGTTTGGTTCCGAAGGCATGGGAGGCGCGTGTTCATATGTCCGTCACTTGACGCACCGGGCGCGCCCCCATAGCAATCTTGGTATGGCGGTCGCGTGCCGCCCCTTGCAATTCCCAGGAGAATGTTCATGGCTTTCGAATTGCCGTCCCTTCCCTTCGCCTACAATGCCCTTGCCAACCGTGGCATGTGCCAGGAAACGCTGGAACTCCATCACGACAAGCACCATCAGGCCTATGTGACGGCGCTGAACGGGTTTGTCGAATCCAAGCCGGAACTGCAGGGCAAGTCGCTTGAGGAAATCATCCTCATGGTCAAGGGCAAGCCCGACCTCGCCCCCGTGTTCAACAATGCGGGACAGCACTGGAACCACATCCTGTTCTGGCAGAACCTGGCGCCCAAGGGCGGCGTGATCCCCGATTCCCTGAGCAAGAAGATTGTTGAGGATCTGGGTAGCGTCGAAAAATTCAAGGCCGACTTCAAGGCTGCCGCCGCCTCGCAGTTCGGCTCGGGCTGGGCATGGCTGGTTCTGGGTTCCGACGGCAAGCTGAAGGTGACCAAGACCGCCAACGGCTCCAACCCGCTGGCAGAAGGCCAGGGCAAGGTGCTGCTCGGCCTCGATGTGTGGGAGCACTCCTACTACCTCGACTTCCGCAACCGTCGCCCCGACTACATCGTCAACTACCTCGACCAGCTCGCCAACTACGAGTTTGCCGAGGCGCAGCTCCAGTCCGCCTGATCGCGCATCCTGCGGTTATGGCTACGGAAAACCCGGCTTCACGCCGGGTTTTTTTTACGTCTGTCGCTTTTCAGGCGAGGCGTTGCAGCCCAGGGCGCGCAGCTTCGTGCCGCGCATGAGTTCCGCCTCGATCTGCTCCAGCGTCATGCCCCGCGTCTCGGGCACGCGCAGCGCCACCATGAGCATGAACGTCGCGTTAAGCGCCGCATAGACCCACAGCACCCTTCCTGCGCCCAGCACTTCAAGCCCGGTCAGGAACGTGGCGCTGACCACCATGTTGGCGATCCAGTTGGCGCAGGTGGAGCATGCCATGCCGAACTCGCGCCCGCGCAGCGGCAGGATCTCGGCGCAGAGCAGCCACGCCAGCGGCCCGGCCGAAAATGCGAAAGCCGCGACAAACACCAGCATGCACACCCCCATGAGCAGCCGCAGCCCCGGCATGGGCGGCACACCCCCCGCCAGGATCATGGCCTGCCCCGCCATGGCCAGCGCCATGACCGCGAATCCGCCAATCAGCATGGGCCTGCGCCCGATCCGGTCCACCCAGAACGTGGCGACACAGGTGGAAAGCAGGTTGATGACCCCCACCCCCACCGGCCCCCATACCTGCATGTAATGGCTGTAGCCGACCAGCCCGATGATGTAGGGCGCGTAGTACAGCACCGCATTGATGCCCGAGAACTGCTGCGCCACCTGCAGGCCCACCGCCAGCCACATGGCGCGGCGGCAGTTGGGGTCGTTCATGAAATTGCCGATCCCGTCCTTGCGCGCCGCCAGCCGGGCCATGATGGCGTTGCGCTCGGCCATGACCAGCCGGGGCAGGCCACGCAGTTCGATCAGCACGCGCCGCGCGTCACGCTCGCGCCCCTGGGCAAGCAGCCAGCGCGGGCTGGGCGGCAGGAACATGACCCCCATCATGAACACAAGGCCCGGAAACCCCACGATGCCCAGCATCCACCGCCACACGCCAAAATAGGAGAACAGTCCGTCAGACACGAACGCCGCCAGCAACCCGCACGAGATCATGAGCTGATAGCCCAGGATCATCGCGCCCCGGCGGCCGGAATCGGCAATTTCGGCAATATAGAGCGGGGTGGTGAACGTGGTGGCGCCCGTGGCCACGCCCAGCAGCAGGCGGGCGAACAGCAGCATGCCGAACGATGAGGCCTCGGCGCACATCAGCGGGCCGATCACGAACAGCCCCGCCGTGAGCACCAGCGTGCGCTTGCGCCCCCATGTGTGTGAAAGCCATGCGGCGGCGAGCACGCCAAGGGCCGCGCCGAGCAGCATGATGGCCACGATCGATTCGCGCTGCAGGTCGGACAGGATGAATTCCTGCGCGATCAGGTCGAGCGCGCCGGACATGACCCCCGTATCCAGCCCGAACAGTATGCCCGAAAGTGCTGCCAGCCCCCCGATCAGCCCGGCACGGCCCCGTATGGCCGGAGGATGATGGGGAACTGCAGGTTGGCCTGTCTGCGCGATACCGGGCTGCCTTTGCATCCTGCCTGCTCCTGCTGTTGACAGCAGCAACGATGCAGCCGGGAGGAAGTTCGCCCCAATGCGGGGCGAACATGCACGCGTGGCGCGCGATCAGCCCTTTTTGGCTGCCTTTTCGGGCGTGCTGTCATTGGCGGGGGTCGCGGCACTGGTAATGACCGAGCTGATGGTATCGCGCAGCACGCTCACGCGCACGCCCTGCGCGATCTCGACCTCGACCTCGTTCGACTCCGCCGAGACCTTCTGCACCACGCCGATGATGCCGCCCGCCGTCAGCACGCGGTCACCCCGGCGCAGCGCGGAAAGCTGGCTGCGCAGCTGCTTCTGCTTGACCTGCTGGGGGCGGATGAGCAGGAAATAGAAAATGCCGAACATGGCTACATAGGGCAGAACCGCCATGATGCCATCTCCACTCAGCAGGCCGCCGCCAGCAGCCTGTGCATGGGCGGGCGTGGTCAGTAAGTCATTGAAAATAGAGGCCATTGCAATCTTTCCGGCAGAATGAAGGGTTGAACGGGTTGCAGGTTTGACATGCGGACCATAGTTTTCGCCTGTTTCCCGTCAAGGCGTTCGCCTGGCCCGTGTCAGCCAACGCGCTCCGGATCGCCCGGTGGCATGCGCCACCGCCCTGTCATGCCCGAATCAGGATCGACGATGGACCAGACCACCCTCCCCGTTCTCGAACGCATTGCCGCGGCCCTCGAGCGCCTCTCGCCCCCCGCCCCGTCGCTTGCCGGGCTGGAGCAGGCGGATGCCTTCATCTGGCACCCGGGCCTTGGCCGCCTCACCCCCGTGGCCCACGTGGCGCATGTGGAGATGGGGCTTTTGCAGGGCATCGACCGCCAGCGCCAGATGCTGCTCGACAACACGCTGCATTTCGCGCACGGCCTGCCCGCCAACAACGCCATGCTGTGGGGCGCGCGTGGCATGGGCAAGTCCTCGCTCGTCAAGGCCGCCCATGCCCAGGCCAACCTTGAAGGTGACAGGCCCGCCGCACCCGGCAAGGGGCGGCTGGTGCTTGTCGAGATCCAGCGCGAGGACCTTTCCACCCTGCCCGACCTGCTCGCCCTGCTGCGTGAAAGCCCGCGCCGGTTCATCGTGTTCTGCGATGACCTGTCATTCGAGCGCGAGGATGCGGACTACAAGGCCCTGAAATCCGTGCTCGATGGCGGCATTGCGGGGCGACCGCACAACGTGCTGTTCTATGCCACGTCGAACCGCCGCCACCTCATGCCGCGCGAGATGATCGAGAACGAAAGCTCCACCGCCATCAACACATCCGAGGCAACGGAGGAAAAGGTCTCGCTTTCCGACCGTTTCGGGCTATGGATCGGCTTTCACAACTGCGCGCAGGATACCTTCATGGACATGGTCCGTGCCTATGCCAAAGAGCGCAGCCTGCCGATTGGCGATGCGGACCTCGTGCGCCGCGCCAATGCGTGGTCGCTGTCGCGTGGCGGGCGCTCGGGGCGCGTGGCCTTCCAGTTCATCGAGGATCTGAGCGCGGAACTTTCTGCCCGGCCATGATCCATCACAAGGATTGATCCGTGCGGCTGCTGGCATGCTGGGCGTGTTCCATCCCACCCGATGGGCCACCACAGGCCAGCATGAAGCCCGATGCAAAAAGGATGCGCCGACTGCGTTACAAAATATGACGGCACTGAACCATTTGCCCTGTCCGTAAAAAACATCCTTAATATCGCCATGGCGGCAGGATAACGTTCGGAATGCGTCGCAATATATGTTGTACCCGACGTCCTGCCATGGCACATCCGGCTGCCATGCCCTGTTAACAGTCAAGAGAGACAATGGATCAGTCGTTACCGCCTGACAGCATGCAGTCCTCCGCCCCGGCCAGCGGGCGGGATCTGCGCCGAATCCGTGCCAATCCCGATTTCTGGTATCCCGTTGCATGGTCGCGGGAACTGAAACCCGGCAAAACCATTGGCACCCGCTATGCGGGCCAGCCCATTGCCCTCGTCCGCCCGCGTGAGGGCGGCAGCATCTTCGCGCTGGAAGACCGCTGCGCCCACCGGCAGGTGCCCCTGAGCAAGGGCACGGTCAAGGGCGACTCCGTGCAGTGCTGCTATCACGGCTGGGCCTATGGCCGCTCGGGCCGGTGCATCGACGTGCCCTATCTGGGCAAGGGCAAGCTGCCCAACGGCGTGCGCACCTACCCCGTGCGCGAGGTTGATGGGCTGATCTTCGTTTTTCCCGGTGATCCGGCCAAGGCGGAGATAACGCCCTTCCCGCGCCTGGCGGAGGTGGCGAACCCGGCCTACAAGACCCGCCGCTTTGGCCAGCTGGTGCATTGCCACTACAGCTTCATGCACGAGAACCTGATGGATATGAACCATCAGTTCATGCACATGAAGCAGATGGGCCAGATGAAGCCGCGCTTCCTCGGCCAGGAACGTGGCCCCGGCCTGGTGGAGGCGCGCTACAGCTTTGCGCGCACAAGCGGCAAGCAGCCGATTGGCGAGGCGCTGATCTTTGGCCAGAAGCGCGACAACAGCGAGAAATTCGCCCATCGCGATGTCATGACCATCCGCACCACGTACCCCTACCAGACCCTCCATATCCAGACAGGCGACAGCCCGCCGGTCATGGATCTGTGGATTGCCTACGTGCCGCAGGATGAAGCGGAGCTGACCAACCGCGTGTTTGGCCTGCTCTCCATCAAGCGGCCCGGCATTCCCGGCGTGCTGGACCTGGCCTGGCCGTTCCTGACCGCGTTCACCGAGCGGATCTTCCGCGAGGACCGCGAGATCGTGGAACTCGAGCAGAATGCCTGGTACGAGCAGGGGGGCGACCGCAACCAGGAAATCTTCCCGGTCATCAACAACCTGCGCTCGCTGCTCGTTGAATGCGGCCTGCCCGCGCAGGATGATACACCCGCACCGGTTGCACGGGGTGCGGCATCGGCATGATGGATCAGGGGGGACATGGTTCGGCCACCTTACTTGAGGCCGGCGAATATCGCCTGCGTGAAGTCCGCACATCTGATGCGGGCACGATGCACAGGCTGATTAATGACTGGAGCGTGGTGCGGATGCTCAGCCGCGTTCCCTTCCCCTATTCGCTGGCCATGACCGAGGACTGGATCGCCTCCACCATCGAACAGTCGCAGCATGGCGAGGCCTATCACTTCGCCATCACCTGCCCGCAGTCCGAACAGCCCGATGCGCTGATCGGCTGCATCGGGCTGCGCATCAACGCAGCCGACCGCTCATGCTCGCTGGGCTACTGGGTGGGCCGCGCGCACTGGAACCGCAAGGTGGCCAGCACCACGGCGGGCCGGCTCGCGCGCTGGGCGCTGGCCAACCTGCCGGTGGACCGGCTCACCGCATCGGCCGCACACGACAACCACGCCTCGATCGCGGTGCTGAAACGCATCGGCTTTCGGGAAAACGGCACGGGCACGCAGGAATTCGTCTCACGCGGGGGGGAATACCCGGTGCGCCTGTTCGAGGCGCGGCATGCCGACCTGTCGGGCGAGGAGATGATGGAAGAGACCGAAGCGGGCGATACGCGCCGGATCGTGCTGGTGGCCGCCGTGGCGCTGGTGGATTCGGATGCCCGCGTGCTGCTGGCCCGCAGGCCCGAGGGCAAGTCCATGGCCGGGCTATGGGAGTTCCCCGGTGGCAAGGTGGAAGCGGGCGAAACCCCCGAGGCCGCCCTGATCCGCGAGCTTGATGAGGAACTGGGGCTGGACGTGGCGCGCTCGTGTCTGGCGCCCTTTACCTTCATCTCACACGATTACGGGCATTTCCATCTGCTCATGCCCGTGTATGTCTGCCACCGGTGGAAAAACACGCCGACCCCGCGCGAGGGACAAAAGCTGGAATGGGTGCCCGCCGAGAAACTGCGCGACTACCCCATGCCCGATGCCGATCGCCCGCTGATCCCGCTGCTGCAGGATCTGCTGTAAGAACATGATCGATCTCGGCCGCCCTCCCGCATACCAACGCAGGAGGACATCGCAGCGGTGGAGAAACGGATCGGCACCTCCTTTGATCCTGCCTACAGGGAATTTATCGCCCGCCATAACGGTGCCCGGCCGGACTATAATGTCTGCACGGTCGCACCCGATAATTCCTGCGGCATAGACCAGTTTCTTGACATCGCCAACATAGCCGGACGGATGGATAGCCTTGACGATGATGTGGTATCGGCTCTTTTTTTCCCGTTTGCCGAGGGCGAGAGTTCAAACTGTTTCATGATGCGCAAGGACGGCACGCCGGGCGTATGGTTTTACGACCATGAGATGATGGGCATGGAAGCCCTGACGCCCGTAGCCCCGTCCCTGAACGCTTTCCTGCCCATGCTGCTGCCCCGCGACACCATCGCGGTAACGCTGAAACCCGGACAGGTGAAGTTCGTCTGGTCCGACCCGGACTTCGTGCCCGTTTTCGACGAAAAATAAAGCGCGCAGGGGATCAGGAAGCGGGGAAGGCGTGTGGTTCCTGCCCCGGCACATCCACGCGCAGGCTGAACAGGCTGCCTGCCTGCGGATAGCGGGCCAGCATGTCATCAGGCGTGTTCTTGCGCGCCGTGGTCACGTACAGCGTGCGCAGGTCCGCCCCGCCAAAAGCCACCTTGGTCACGTTGAGCGCGGGCATGGCTATGGGCTCAAGCCGCGTGCCGTCAGGGTGGAAGCGCTCGATGCGGCCGCCATTCCACACGCCTACCCACAGCGTGCCCATGCTGTCCACCACCACGCCATCGGGGTAGCCATCTTTCACGCGGGCAAAGATCCGCCGGTTCGACAGGCTGCCATCAGCAGCAAGGTCAAACACGTAAATCAGGCCCGCGGGCGAATGGTTGTGGTAGAGCCGTGTGCCATCAGGCGAAATGCCGGGGCCATTGGTCACGACGTATCCTTCGTCATGCCGCAGGATGTTGAACCCGTGCGCCTGCCGGGTTACGGAATACAGTGCACCGGAGGGCGTGCCTTCACCATCATCCATGGTGCCGAACCACAACCGGCCTTTTGAATCGACACAGCCGTCATTGATGCGGTTGCCCGGATGCTCGGGCTCGACTGCCAGCATGCGATCAAACGCGCCGGTGCGCGGATCAAGCCGGTACAGGCCATCCTTCAGCCCGCAGACGAGCGTGCCATCGCTGGCCGGCACGACAAAGCCGGGTCGTGCCGGTGCCTGCCACGAAGTCCTTGCCCCGCTGGCCGGATCAAGACGGTGGATGGTCTGACCCACGATATCGACAAAATAAAGCACCTGCTCGCGCGTGGACCACACTGGCCCCTCGCCAAGTTGCGCTTTGATATCCCATACGCAGCTGGGGTGCGGCATCGCTGGCGTGTTCATGCGTTCTCCTTTGGGGTAAGCTGGCGGTCGTTACAGGGTGGGGCCAGAATGCCCCTGCCCGCAACCTAGTGGAATGCCGATCATGAACCCCACCGCCTGCCTGCTGGTCATTGGCAACGAAATCCTGTCCGGCCGGACACAGGATGTAAACGTGCAGTATATTGCCCGCCGCCTGTCGGAAACGGGCATCACGCTCAGCGAGGTGCGGATCATTCCCGATATCCGCGCCGTCATTGTCCGTAACGTGACCGAGGCGCGGGCGGCATATGACAATGTGTTCACCACCGGCGGCATCGGGCCGACGCATGATGACATCACCTCCGCCTGCGTTGCGGAATCGTTTGGCGTGCCGTGGGTGCACCACTCCGAAACCTTCAGCCTGCTCGAAGCCCATTTCGCGCCCGGTGAGTTCAATGCCGCCCGCCAGCGCATGGCCACCATGCCACAGGGGGCAACGCCCATTCGCAATGCGGTTTCGGTGGCGCCCGGCTTCACCATGGGCAACGTGCACGTCATGGCGGGCGTGCCGCGCATCATGCGCGCGATGTTCGAGGAAGTGCTGCCCACCCTGCCCCACGGCACGCCCGTTACCTCACAGGCCTGGCATGCCAATGGCCTGTATGAAGGCACGCTCGCCGCCCCGCTCGAGGCGATACAGGAGCGCTACCCCGCCATTGATATTGGTTCCTACCCCTACCGGCTTGATGAGAGCCAGCGCGGCGTGTGCCTGCTGTGCAAGGGCACGGACACGCAGGCCGTAAGCGATGCCGCCAGCGCCGTGCGCGACCTGATTACCGGGCTTGGCTTCGCGCCACTACCGGGCGAGCCTGCCAAAAGCTGAACCTATTGAAAGAATAAAAAGTCTTTGGATGCCGCCTTTTTTTCAAAAAGGCGGCATTCTTCGAAGCTTTTTGAAAAAAGCTTCACCAAAAACCCTAATAACCTAAGGCCAAAGCCGTCATGCGACGGCTTCACGCCCCATGGCGAGGAATTTCTCGCGGCGCTGTGCCTTGAGCAGTACCGGATCCTTTGCCAGCAGGTCGGGCAGTTCAGCCGCAATGGCGTCACCCACCGCGCGGATGGCCGCCTTGGGATCACGCTGCGCGCCACCGAGCGGCTCGGGGATGATCCGGTCGATCAGCCGCAGCTGGAGCAGATCCTGCGCGGTGATCTTGAGCGCATCGGCTGCGGTGGAGGCCTGCTTGGGATCGCGCCACAGGATGGAGGCGCAGGCCTCGGGCGAGATGACGGAATAGATGGCGTGCTCGAGCATCATCACCCGGTCACCCGCGCCAAGGGCCACGGCGCCGCCAGAGCCACCCTCACCAATCACGGTGGCGATGACAGGCACCGGCACGTTCAGACAGGTCTCGATGGAGCGGGCAATGGCTTCCGCCTGGCCACGGGCTTCGGCATCGATGCCGGGCCACGCGCCCGATGTGTCGATAAAGGTCAGGACCGGCAGGCCGAATCGCCCCGCCAGCTTCATCAGGCGCTGGGCCTTGCGGTAGCCCTCGGGCCGGGCCATGCCGAAATTATGCTTGAGGCGGGTCTCGATCTCGGCGCCGCGCTCGGTGCCGATCACCACCACGGGCTGGTCATTGAACCGGCCCACGCCGCCAATGATGGCCTTGTCATCGCCAAACAGCCGGTCACCCGCAAGCGGCGAGAATTCGGTAATCAGCGCATCGATGTAATCGACCGTGTGCGGGCGCTGGGCATGGCGGGCCACCTGCACCTTCTGCCACGGAGTCAGCTTGGCGTAGGCCGTACGCAGCTGCCGGTCGGCTTTTTCGCTCAACCGGGTGATCTCTTCCGCGATGTTGATCCCGTCCGGACCGGACATCCTGCGAAGTTCGTCGATCTTGTTCTCAAGCTCGGCGACCGACTTTTCGAAATCTAGAAACTGGCGCATGCGCTGCCGATAGCACAGCCTGCGTGCCAGCCAAACATTTTCGCGCATGGAATTCGGCCTGCCATGCATTTTTGTCCATTCCGCCCCGCCTGCCGGGGGCGGGCGACACGCCTTGCAAACCGCATCGCGCCATAATGGCCTGGCCGGTTTTCAACTGCCCTGATGTCTGGCAGCGCCTTAACCCGCGCTGTCCTGTACCTGCGCCAGCGGGTGGTGCTGGGCCACGGCATCACGCAGGCGGTCGAGCATGACATGGGTATAGATCTGGGTGGTGGCGATATCCGCATGGCCCAGCAACACCTGCAACGCCCGCAGATCCGCCCCATGGGCCAGGAGATGGGTGGCGAAGGAATGCCGCAGCACATGCGGCGACAGGCGTTGCGGGTCCAGCCCCGCGCGCAGCGCGACATCATGCAGGATGCGGTCGAATCCCTGCCGGGTCATGGGCTGGCGCGCGCTCCGGCCGGGAAACAGGTACGGGCTCCCGCGCCCGGCATCAAGCGCCATCAGCGCGCGTGCCGCCTCACGCGCGCGGGCCGACATGGGCACCATCCGCTCGCGCCCGCCCTTGCCGCGCACCAGCATCATGCCTGGCGCCGCATCAAGCGCGCGGCGGGGCAGCGACAGCAGTTCCGATATACGCAGGCCCGAGGCATAGAGCATTTCAAGCGCCGCGCGCGCCACCATCAGCCTGCGCCTGCGCGCGGGTGTGGCATCCGGCTCAGGCACGCAGGCGGCCAGCAGTTCCGTAACCTCGGGCTCTGACAGGAAACGCGGCAGCGGCGTATCAAGCCGGGGCGCTTCAAGCAGGGCGGCGGGGTTGTCGGGCCGCATGCCCTCGCGGGCCAGAAACAGGAAATACTGCTTGAGGCATGACAGCCTGCGCGCCTGCGTGCGTGCCGCCAGTCCCTGCCGCGCAAGCCCCGAAAGATAGTCGCGCAGATCACTCTCGCCCGCCGTGAGCGGCGTCATGCCCCGGGCGCGCAAGGCAGCATTCATATCCGCAAGGTCGCGGGTATAGGCGCGGATGGTGTTCAGCGCCGCCCCACGCTCGGCCGCCTGCATCTCGATAAAGGCATCAACGCCGCCTGCGCTCACCCTGCCCCCCGCCTGCTCAGCGCGGAGCCAGCGGCGCTACCGGCAGCGGGGCGGGCGCGCCCAGTGGCGGCAGGGCGGCTGGCGGCGGCGGGGCGGCGAATGGCACGTCCTTGTGCACATCCTCCTGCACCAGCGCGGGCGGAAAAGCCCCGAGCGCGAAAAAGCCCCCTATCACGCACAGGGTCAGAACACTGGCCAGGGCAATAACAATACGGATCATTCAACCGCTTTCCTATGCTGCAAACCCCCGGTGCCCCCGGACCAGGCGCGCGCAAGCGTGCTGCCTCACCCACGCGGGGCTGGCCCTGACCACGGACTCTACCGGTCCTGTCCTGCTGTATGTTAGGTTGCGCGGCATGTCACGCCAGATTCCCCCCACCCGGCCCCAGCCGGAGCCCGCATCCCTTGCCATCCCCCTTGACCTGAACGCCGTTGGCCCCGCCAGCCCCCGGCAGCCGGGCAGCGGGCGCACCGTCGTGCTGGTCGGGCTTATGGGCGCGGGCAAGACCACGATCGGCCGCCTGCTGGCCGCGCGGCTGGGCGTGCCCTTTGTCGATTCGGATGAGGAAATCGAACGTGCCGCCGGCTGCACCATAGCCGACCTGTTCCAGCGCTATGGCGAGGCCGAGTTCCGCCGGGGCGAGCGCCTGGTCATCCGCCGCCTGCTGTCCGGTCCGCCGGTGGTGCTGGCTACGGGCGGCGGGGCCTTCATGGATGGGCGCACGCGCGCGAGCGTGCGCGAGCATGCCGTCTCGATCTGGCTGCGCTGCCCGCTTGACGTGCTGGTGCAGCGCGTGGCCGACCGCACGCACCGCCCGCTGCTCAACAACGCAACACCACATGCGGTGCTGGCCGACCTTATGCGCCTGCGCCATCCGGTCTATGCGGAAGCGGACATTATCGTTGATTGTGGAGATGACAACGTGGAACACAGCGCCGACCATGTGCTGCACGCCCTGCAGCACAACCAGCAGCCCCTGCGCGTGCCCGTACGGCTCGACCGCGCCAGCTACGAGGTGCTGATCGGCCCCGACGTGATCCGCCGCGCGGGCGCGCTGCTGGCCCCGGTGCTGCCCCAGAAGCGCGTGATGGTGATTACCGACAAAACCGTATCGCCCCTGCACCTGCCCCGCCTGCTTGAAGCCCTGGCGGAGACCGGCATCCGCGCCGAGACCATCACCATCCCGCCCGGCGAGGGCTCAAAGAACATCAGCCAGTACGAGCACGTGACCAACGCCCTGCTCGAGGCCCATGTCGAGCGCGGCACCACGGTCGTGGCGCTGGGCGGGGGCGTGGTGGGCGACCTTTCGGGGTTCTGCGCGGCCACCACGCTGCGCGGCCTGCCGTTTGTGCAGATTCCGACCACGCTGCTTTCGCAGGTGGATTCGTCAGTCGGTGGCAAGACCGGCATCAACACGCCCTTCGGCAAGAACCTGCTCGGCGCGTTCCACCAGCCCATCGCGGTGCTGGCCGATACCTCCACGCTGGCCACCCTGCCCGTGCGGGAACTGAAGGCCGGTTACGCCGAGATCGTAAAATCCGGCCTGCTGGGTGATGCGGGGCTGTTTGACTGGTGCGAGCGCCACGGTGCGGCCGTGCTGGCGGGTGATCCGGCCATGCAGGCCGAGGCCATCCGCCTGGCATGCGCCTTCAAGGCTCGCGTGGTGGTGGCCGATGAGCGCGAGGAGCGCAGGACCGATGGCCGCGCCCTGCTCAACCTTGGCCATACCTTCGGCCACGCGCTGGAAGCCGAGATGGGCTATGACGGCAGCCTGCTGCATGGCGAGGCGGTCTCGATCGGGCTGCGGCTCGCCTTCATGCTGTCGGTCCGGCTGGGCTACTGCCCGGCCGAGGATCTGGATCGTGTTACGGCCCACCTCGAGCGCCTGTCCATGCCCGCGCGCATAGGCGATACGGGGCGCAATTTCTCCGCAGCCCAGTTGGTGCACAACATGCAGCGCGACAAGAAAATGCGCGATGGCCGCCTGTCCTTCGTGCTGGTGCGCGGCATTGGCCGGGCCTTTACCTGCCGCGACGTGCCCGATGAGAGCGTGCTCGAGGTGCTGCGCGCGGATGGCTGCACGCCCTGACGCACCCCGCCTGATGCGCGGCCCAGGCCTGTGATATTCCGGTCACAGGCCCGCTCGCACGACACGGCGCGCCGACACATTTACCTTATTTCAACCCTTGCCCCGCAAAACGATCCTGCCATGGATTGATGCGGATGAACGTGACTGCGCACCCTCCCCTGACATCCCGCTGGCACTGGAATGGCGGCACACACGCCGCCCGGATCAACCCGTATCAGGCCAGTGTGGAACATGCCCCCATCTCCACCAAATAAAGAAGGCGTCTGATCAAGCATCAAGGACGGGAACATGCGTCTTCGCACGGCATTGCTGGCGACTGCATTGACAACCACCCCTGTCATGGCCGCCATGGCCACGACAATCACCGGGCCTTACGTCGATATCGGCGGTGGCTATGACCTGACCCAGACCCAGCACATGCACGCCTATGACGGGCAGGGCGTGCAGGAAAACAATTCGGCCCTGAACAGGCTTGCAGGAGCCGGGCTGCCCGCCAGTGCCAATGCGTTCGTGGACAAGCAGCTCGACGCGGGCAGCAATGCACGCGAGCGCATGCATCATGGCAATGGCTGGACCGGGTTCGCCTCCTTCGGCTGGGGCATCGGCAACGGCCTGCGTGTGGAAGTGGAAGGCGCCTATAACTGGTCGGAAACGACCCGCTACACCACCACATCCTACAATGGCGGCCACGGCAAGACCGATGGCGCCGACCGCTCCTATGGCGGCTTTGTCAACGTACTGTATGACATTGATCTCCAGCGCCTCTTCGGCATCGACGTACCTGTAACGCCCTTCATCGGTGTGGGCGCGGGCTATCTGTGGCAGACCGTCAATGATGCAACGCCCATCAACAACAGCATGATAAACGTGCGCCACAGCGGCACCAATGGCAGCTTTGCCTATCAGGGCATTGTTGGTGCCGCCTATGACATTCCCGGTGTGCCGGGGCTGCAGATGACCACCGAATACCGTATGATCGGTCAGGTGGAATCCTTCAACACGGGCAATCTGGACCAGACCGTGTACAATCCCGCCAACACACCGGCGAGTGACCACAATTCCATCCGTTACGACCAGCGCTTCAACCACCAGTTCATCGTGGGCGTGCGCTATGCGTTCAACAACGCGCCACCACCCCCGCCGCCCGCACCCGCAATCGTGCCACCCGCGCCGGTCGCCGCCCGCACCTACCTGGTGTTCTTCGACTGGGATGGCGCGGCCCTGACCCCGCGTGCGCGCGCAATCGTGGCGCAGGCGGCGACGGCCTCCACCCATGTGCAGACCACCCGGCTTGAAGTAAACGGTTATACCGATAACTCCGCCGCCCATCCCGGCCCGCGTGGCGAGAAATACAATCTTGGCCTGTCCCTGCACCGGGCGGACAGCGTGAAGGCGGAACTGATCCGTGATGGCGTGCCCGCCAACGCCATCGACATCCATGGCTACGGGGAGGCCCACCCCCTCGTGCAGACCGGCCCGGATACGCGCGAACCGCAGAACCGCCGGGTGGAAATCATCCTGCACTAGACCTGCCTGCAATATATTGAAAAAAATGGAGAATCCGACACGGGGCGCATCCGCACACGCCGCGTGCCGGAGAATCCGTTTCCGGTCTCGAAACGGGTTGAAAAAGACCTTCCGTTTACACCATTGTCCTATGCAAAATACGGGGGACTAAGAAAGCTGTTCAAAAAAATCCTTATAAAATCAGGGTTTTTTATAGACTGTCGCAAAGAGGACTGAAAGATATGTGTTTTTTTTGCCACACCTATTCCGCATGGCGCATTTTGCCCATTCTCAAGCCGGGCCAGACAGGCTAATCCCCGCTTCATAGCTTGCGGGTAATCTCAGGCTGCCCTGTCTCGGGGCAAATCCCATTGCCCGATCACAAGACGGGGCTCTGCCCTGCAACAACAGATTAAGGACTGAAACATGCGTCTTCGCGCAGCGTTACTGGCAACCAGCCTGCTGGCAGCGACACCGTTCGCAGCCAAGGCCACGACCATCACCGGCCCGTATGTCGATATCGGCGGCGGCTACAACCTGACCCAGACCCAGCACATGCGCCCCGGCGGCACGGATGATGGCCATGGTGAAGGTCGCGTTGGCCACCGTCATGGCTGGACCGGCTTCGGCTCGGTTGGCTGGGGCTTTGGCAACGGCCTGCGCGCTGAAGTTGAAGGCGCGTATAACTGGTCGGAAATCTATCGCAAGAGCGGTAGCGACAAGGGCAGCGACCGCTCCTATGGCGGCTTCATCAACGTCCTGTATGACATCGACCTGAAGCGTCTGTTCAACATCGATGTGCCTGTCACGCCGTTCGTCGGTGTCGGTGCCGGTTACCTGTGGCAGAACGTGAACAGCAGCACCATGGTCGCCATGAATGGCGCGAGCAGCCCGAACGCCCGCCTGCACGGCACCAATGGCAGCTTCGCCTATCAGGGTATCGTCGGTGCGGCCTATGACATTCCGGGCGTGCCCGGCCTGCAGATGACCACCGAATACCGCATGGTTGGCCAGGTCGAGTCCTTCGGCATGGGCACCATCAAGGCTGATAACGGCGAGAGCGTACGCTTCGATCACCGCTTCAACCACCAGTTCATCGTAGGCGTCCGCTACGCGTTCAACAACGCGCCGCCGCCGCCGCCGCCGGCTCCCGCCGTCG